>JBGCFV010000005.1:0-218646 GCA_045107075.1 Gammaproteobacteria bacterium | reverse complement strand
TGACTAACTGGAGGTTTTATTGTGAAAACGCTGACGATTGTAATGATGGCCGTTGTGGGTCTCGCAGGTTGCACTGCATCAAGTTATGGGCCCCAAGCTGATGAGAACCTCACTGTGGGTAAGGTTCAAAAGGAAGTGCGTATTGGCATGCCAGGTGGAGACGTGGCAAGCGTGCTCGGATCACCCAATATTGTATCGACTGACGAAAACCGAAATGAGGTGTGGATATATGACAAAATTTCTACTCGCTACATTCATACAGATATGAAAGCCGGAATTCTCGCGATCGGGGGTGGTTCGGACGTGATTGGTCTGCCCTCGGTAAGTGGTAAGCAGTCTAATGGTGAAACCAGCCAGCGTACGTTAACTGTTGTGATTAAATTTGACTCTGACAGTCTGGTCCGCGATTTCGCCTACCATACATCCAGGTTTTAATCCGATGACTTTCTCTAGCCGATTGGGCTTCGTGGCGGCGCTCGTCTTCTTCACTGCAGGATGTAGCTCGTTGCCAAGCGACGCGTTTCGCCTGTCCGAAATGACACTTGAAATTCGTCAAATGCAAACGCGCCAATTTGATGATGTGGCCGATGCACAAATACTATCGGCGTCGGTCGGCGTGCTTCAGGATCTTGGCTACTCAATTGACGAGTTGGACAAAAACCTCGGTGTCTTGTCTGCGTCAAAACGAGCAGACGCGAGTAGCAGTAATGAAATGATCGGTCGTGCGGCGCTTGATATTTTGAGCTGTGCCGTATCGTTTCTTTTCGCCTGTGATAACGAAAACTACAAAAAGTCCAAAAAAGAACAAGATATTCGGCTAACCGTAGTGGTCTTGCCTGAACAAAGTGTCGACTCCTCTCACGATGTACGGGTAACCATGCAGCGAATTATTCGAGACCGGGAAGGGCGCATAGCTCAGCAGGCGACCGTCTCGGATCCGGTGGTGTATCAAAAGTTCTTTGAGCGGCTGGATAAATCCGTTTTTCTCGAAAAGGAGGGTAGCTAATGTTGGTCAGACTTACTTTGCTCGGACTGCTTTTCATTCTGGGCGGTTGCGCGGTTCATAACGACGCCATTACAGCCGGCGGTAGTCAGGTTGAACTGCGTCAAATTCAAACGCGTTTTTACGACACGTTGGAAAAGCGCACGACCTTGCGTTCCGTTATCGCAACCATGCAAGATCTGGGCTTTGTTATTGATAAGGCCGATTACGATCTCGCGACGATCAGTGCGACCAAGCTTCAGGACTACGAAATTCGAATGACGGTGACCGTGAGGAATCGTGGAGAGAAGCAGTTGGCTGTACGTGCAAACGCCCGTTTTAACGAGCGGCCCATAGAGGATGCAAAAGCCTATCAAGACTTTTTCACGTCGCTGGATAAAGCCATGTTCTTGACATTACATAAAGTAAATTAAAAAGGAGGTATTCGGTTATCGCTACCATTAGGGCCCGAGAAACCGTGACTCAGTGCTTGTAGTGGAAGAGATAGTTAAGCAGTTCGAGTGCTGATCTCGAACTGCTTGACTGGCTCGGTTGGAGTGCGGAGACTTGATGCCCGGCTGTAGACGGATTCGTCGTGTCGGTCGAGTTTAGCAAAAGGAGGTTTTTTCTTATTGTCTTACCCTAAAGAAGCATAAATGCCTGATATTTGGCTCACATGCCTCCAGATTGTGCTCTGTTTACTGACACGCTCTTCATTACACCTATATTATTGTCCGCGCCTGGCTCTACAAAGAGCCCATCACGAAGTGTGTCCAACGACAGACTCTTGCCGGAGAATTTAAGTTTGCAGCCAATATTTACGATTACGCGAGACCGCGTCAGCCAGTCTTGTTTCAAGCCTGTTATAACTCTGCTAGCGCTGGCAGGGCTCTTTGGTTGCAGCGGAACCGCCTTATTGAACGCAGTCAGTCCGGACAGGCATTACACTCTTGTTCAGGACATCAGATACGGCTCGGAAGAGCGTTTGAAGCTGGACGTGTATCAACCTACTGTCGTTTCCGACCACGTACCGGTCGTCGTATTTTTATACGGAGGCGGTTGGAAAGACGGCGAGAAATCGAAATACGAATTCGTGGCCTCTTCGCTGGCCAAAGCAGGATACGTAGTGGTAATACCTGATTACCGTTTGTATCCGGCGGTGGTGTTCCCGGAATTCGTTAACGACGGAGCTGACGCCGTAGCCTGGGCCTTACGTAATGCAAATCGCTACGGAGGCGATACAGACAACCTGTTCGTCATCGGCCATTCAGCGGGTGCTCATATTGGGGCTCTATTGTCGTTGAATCCGGATTACCTTGAGGAACGGGGTTTCGATTTAAGCTCGATAACCGGATTCATCGGTCTGTCTGGTCCGTATGATTTCCTACCCATTAACACAAGCTACCTGGTGGAGGTGTTTCCCGAAGACCTTCGCGAAGCTAGTCAACCCGTAAACTATGCATCGGCCGAGGTTCCGCCGGTTCTGCTTATTCATGGTAACGAGGACACTACGGTACGCGCCAAGAACAGCCAGACGCTTGCTGACAAGCTTGTGAAAGCCGGCGCCGAGGTTGAGTTAAAAATATACGACGGGGCAGGGCATGTTAAAACCGTGGTGGCGCTCGCACCACCTCTTACCTTTCTGGACGAATCGGCTGCCGATATTCAAACCTTCATATCGAAAAATACAAAGAGTCAGAATAACGCGATCGATTGAACTAACAGGTTCAAAGTCAGCGGAACGGTAGTTTAATTTACTAAGATTTTAAGCGCAGGCTGAGGAACGTATAGTCTCTTTAGATAATGATTAGGCCTTAAAGATGACTGCTATGAAAGCTCTTTTCACTGGTTTGATTGCATCCGCGTTGGTCGGAATGGGTTTATTATGGGGCGAGGCGAGCCAGAAAGCAGTGCCCGAGGCTGAGTTTCGCAGCTCCATTCAAAAAGAAAAAAGTAACGAACCAGGCGACAGTGCTAGTGTGACCCCAGCAGCAATAGAGCAATTTTCAGCCTCTTCGAATCAAGCGACAGAGACATTTGCTCGGAAAAGTGCTTCAGCAGATTCGAATCAAATGGGTGTAGGTTCTGATGTGCCGGCAGCAAGAAATCCCGGCGACGCATTGGGTGCAAACAGCAGAACGGTCGATTCATCTTTGGTCAGAAAAATACCGATTAGCGAAGAAGCTCAAAAAACGCTAGGTAAAGGCGAGCCAGCTGAGCTACACAGGCAGCTTGAAGAATCGGGTCGTGATGACTCTTGGTCACCGTACATGGAAGCGCAGCTGAGGGACTATCTTGGTCACAAAGCCAATTTATCCGTGTTTACGTTTCCGATTATTGAGTGTCGGAACATTGGTTGCGAAATTCAAGGTATTGGCTATTCCGAAAACGCCAATCAAATTTGGGTTAACGAAACTGCGGACATTTACAATCAAACGTAGTTCGAGTTCAGGGATATGTCGGCTTCCGTTTCCCAAGTAGGCAACAGCCAGGATATCGTTAGCATGTTCATTATCCTTTTAAGAGAGCCGCGACGGTAGAGAGAAACGGCCGGATATGTGTAAATGCAATTGTCTGCGAATTGCGACAATTTACGCTCGACCCATCAACGTGTTACACCTCTCAATATTGCACTGGTTCTCCCACCACCGATCAGCTTAAGTTGGTCCGGGGAAATTGGGTGCGCATAAGCGTTCGGAACTTTCGGAGCATTCTGCCCGAACGATAAGAGGCGCCGCCTAACTTCTCTTGGGGAACATAATGATACGGATATATCTGACTGCAGCTATCGCTGCGCTTTTACTTTTTGCAACCAGTGCTCAGAGTAAGGAAAGCACGGCTACCAATGCTCAACCAGTTTTGAAAGCGTCGCAAACCGAAACGAAAGAAGGGTGGCTTGCGGTGCTCTGGGGTGACCCACCAGCCGAAAGCGGTGAGTCGGTGAGGCACGTTTACACACTGGTTGACGCGCGAGGAAACGGACAGCCGATTTCTATTTCGTCCTCGATTTTGGCTCAAAGCGGTGGAATAGACAGGCTAAATGGGCGGTACGTAAAAGTCGTTTTGAGTGGGAAAGGTAGTCGTGATATTCCGGACATTCCAAACACACTTGGATTAGTCGAGATAAACGCTCCCGCTGACGCGTTGTACACAAACGTCGGCAATATAGATCGAATGCTAAGCGGATCCAAGCCGTGGATTACCGTGACCTGCCAGTTCCCTGATATTGCGGACCAACCCCGAGATGTGAACTACTTTCAAGAGATGTACGACAACTTGCCGGGCCGTTTGGACGACTACTGGCGCGAGGTGTCGCACAATAATATCGACATTGAAGGAAGTCTTGCGATCGACTGGGTTGAATTGCCTAGCCCGCAGAGCACATACGTCCCGACTCCCGGCAGTGGACAGAGTGCCGACCTCAACCGGCTTTTCAATGACTGCGTGGCCGCTGTTGATGACGTGGTGGATTTTTCAAATGGCGGCACCGGTGGCTACGAAGGTATCAACCTGATGTTTAATTCGTCACTGGATTGTTGTGCCTGGGGCGGCAGTCGATTTGCCACTCTTGACGGTATTAGCAAGTCATGGAGAACGACCTGGAACCCGCCTTTTTCTTATCTCAACGCAGGAATCATAGCGCATGAGATGGGGCACGGATTTGGTCTGCCTCATGCTAATAATTCAGACAATGACAATAGTCCATATGACAGTCCCTGGGACGTCATGAGCGCTGCCAGAAGAAACGGCGTGGCTGATCCTGTTTACGGTAGCCTGGGCAAGCACCTGAACAGTTACCACAAGGACCGGCTCGGCTGGATAGATGAAAGCCAGCGGCTGACGGTGGGTGACAACGAAAGCGTTAGCGTCGTAATCGATCCCATGGATCGCGACCCAATTCAAAACTATCGTCTCGTAAAGATTCCGGTAGACGGCAGTTCCAGTGATTTCTACACGATCGAAGTAAGAGAAGTAGGTGGATTGTACGAAGCCGCTCTGCCCGGTAACGGCGAAGGAGATCGTCTTGTCATTATTCACCGGGTGATACAAAACAGAAGCCAGCCTGCGTGGGTGATAGATGCCGACGAGCCACCAGCTACTTTCTCCGATAACGAAGGTGTTATGTGGCGAGAGGGTGAGACCTTTGAGGATGTTGAGAATCAAATACGAGTTGTCGTTGGTCCCTATACGAATACGGGTGTTCGGGTGCAAGTCATAACAGGTGAAAAACCAGCTAACGATGTAGACCAGGATGGCGTCTCGGACGATTTTGATAACTGCACTAACGTCGACAACCCGGATCAACGTGACAGTAACGGAGACGGTTACGGAAACGTGTGTGACGCCGATTTAAATAACGATGGTGTAATCAATTTTATTGACTTCGGACTGTTCTATGAAGTCTTTCTAACTGACGACCAGGATGCTGATTTTAACGGTGACAGTGCGGTCAACTTTCTGGATTTCACTATTATTAGCTACGGATTTCTGGGAGAACCGGGCCCAAGCGGGGTTGCGCAATAGCAAGACTGGCTTACGTTTAGCCCAGGTACAAGAACGAGTGAAGCACACTGGCCAGTCGGTAACGACTGGCTTTTTTTTATTAGCATATGTTTTAAAAGCACTGGCGTCGGTCGTAGGCGTGTCACTTTTTGACAGAGTAAAACGGATCTCATGCCTCTTCTTTCGATATCAGTTAGATAGCATTATCAAATAGGAGTACGTTATGGGGTATAAAGCAGGGAAGGACCAATGACCTCTTCAATGGTGCTAAAGATTCCCGAGTCAGATAATGCAGCTATTCTTGGCGGTTGCACTGCTATCGCCATTTTTGTTCATGCAGCTGAATCGCTAGCGGGTAGTGCCGACAGGCCCAAAGTCGGTTTGGTGCTCAGCGGTGGTGGTGCACGCGGCGCACTTGGGTATTATCCGGGTACTCGAGGCCAATCATGTCCCGATAGATTACATAGCCGGTACCAGCATGGGGGCGATTGTTGGTGGTTTATACAGCTCGGGCCTTACAACAAATGAAATAGAGGCGGCACTTGGCGCGATTGATTGGGACGGCGTTTTCGATGACCGGTCCGAACGACTCGCACGCTCATTTAGGCGTAAAAGAGACGACGATTTGTATCTGGCCAAGTTCAAAGCCGGTTACAACCGAGATCAACTAACGTTACCAAGGGGCTTGTGACGAGAAGAAATGTAGAAGCACAAATTGCGACGCTAACTGAGAACGACGTATTGATAGTCCCTGATCTTGGGGGTGTATCAACGACCGACTTTCAAGACTTTGCCAAAGCGATTGAACCGGGACGAAAAGCAGCGCATGCAAGACTTGATGAATTGCGCAAGTTTGCCGTGACGGAAGTCGAGTACGCCAATTTATACGGATCCAGACCACAAGCTGCGAGTCAGGGCAAGCGTATCGATCGAATTCGACTCAATAATCGCTCCGGTTTGTCTGATCAATTTATCTTGAGTCGCCTGCCAAGCACTACTGCAGGCGCAATCCTTAATACGGCTGCGCTGGAACAAGACATTGCGAACGTTTACGGATTGGAATTGTTTCAGAACGTCCGATATCGAGTTACGGAGGAAGAGGGTGAGACGATTCTGAATTTGTCGGTGGAAGAGCGCAGCTGGGGGCCAGGTTACTTTCAGTTCGGTGCCGAATACGATTCAAATGGTGCGGGAGAGACTCTTTTCAACGTAGGTTTTAGCTATATTAAAACCGCCTTAAATCCTAGCGGAGGCGAATGGCGAACGGGGTTTCAACTTGGCAGCGAATCTGCGTTTTTCACTGAAGTCCATCAGCCGCTACCAAACCATTCAATGTTCTTCGTCAATCCCTCTCTGGGCTATGAGGAGCAATCGATTGCATTGATTCAGAACGATGATGTGATCGCGGCATTTGACGGTCGGGACAGCTTTGCCCAAGTCGGTTTTGGCCGGGAGTTTGGGCAGTGGGGCGAGGCGCGCATCGGGGTTCGCTACGGTGACGGCAAGGTTGAGCGACAGATTGGCGACCCGGAATTATCCGACTTTGATTTTCGACGGGGAGAGGCGTTTGTGCGCTTCAGCATTGATGAATGGGACAGTCTCAACTTTCCAAAAAGAGGCACTATCGCAAGTGCCGAATGGCTAACTTCTCGAGGGTCATTGGGTGCAGACACTGAATTCGATCAGGTTATGCTTAACGCCGGCGTTGCCGCGACCCGTGGCCGAACATCTGTCGTGCTCAACGTTAATTACAACGTTACGACTAATGGCACAGCACCGGAACAAAACGTGTTCCGTTTGGGTGGATTTGGTCGTTTGTCAGGACTGACTGCAAACCAGATTGGCGGGCAACACTCGGCGATCTTCAATGCAATTCTGTATCGACAAATGATGGATCATGCACTGTTCCCGATTTACACCGGCATAACATTCGAACAAGGCAATGCCTGGAGTAGCCGTGGTGATATTTCGCTCGGTGACAGCCTGTCGACCGGTTCTGTTTGGTTGCGAACCGAGACGCTCCTGGGTCCAATCTACTTCGCCTATGGTCGGGCAGAAGGAGGTGAAGACTCTCTGTACTTTTTTATGGGACGACCGTTTTAATCACTTTACTTTTGTATCTAATCTGCAGAAACGAAAGCACTGTTAAACTTGGTGAGCAAATACGTTGATCTGGTTTGGTTTTAATCAGCGCTGCACGCTATCGAACGCCACTTGAAGTTACGCCTGTATCAGTGAACTTTTCCCTTACCGCCGAAATCAGATTTACTTTTTATATTTTAAACAACGAGTTGGGGCGTATTTGCAACCGCGACAGGTTGAACGGCATACTCTCAGAGGATGAGGCGACAAGCTTTGCCCCACGCTGACCCAAGTGATTGTTAAAAAAATACATCGGTTAATGCATCTAACAAGTCAAGGAATACTTATGAAGATCATCGCTATCCGCATTGCTTTATTTAGTCTAACTCTGTTAACCGCTGGCCCTGTTTCTGCACTGACGTATAACTGGGTTGACTGGACGACTACGACGTCTGCAAGCGGTGCTGCAGTCGTTTCCGGCAACAGTACGTCGGAAGGCGAAACCATCGACGTCACCTATACTGGCAATATCAATTTTGTTCAATTGGGTTCGGGCACGGACTACTACGCTCCGAGCTCACCCTATACGGACAACGACACTATAGACAATCGTCCGCCGCCCGCAGAAATGATTTCAATTGTTGGTGGCCCGGCCTCGTTAACGCATACTGTGGTGTTTTCTGAACCGGTCGTAAATCCGGTAATGGCCATCGTCAGTCTTGGGCGACCGAATACTACGGTTACCTATGAGTTCATTGATGAAGTTTTCACCATATTGAGCTCTGGAACAGGTTTTTGGGGAGGCGATGCAAATGAATCGCTATTCCAACTCACTCCCAGCGTTTTGACCGGTGTAGAAGGACACGGTGTCATACAGTTCTCTGGCGTCTACTCTTCGATCTCGTGGGAGGTTCCGACAGGAGAAAACTGGCACGGTTTTACGTTTGGATTCGAGAGTATCGCTCCGGTACCTGTGCCAGCAGCCCTGCCTTTGATGATGATGGCATTGGGTGTTCTGGGTATCTTTAGACGCAAGCCTGAATAAATATCAAAAATGCTTTTCTGTCTATTTGATTGGGCGTCGCCGTACCAGAAGAGCAGGTAGCGCTGAGCAAGAACTTAATTCAAAGTTCAAACCTCTACAACAACCTTTCCTGTCGCCTGGCCGCTGGTCAGTTTGTCGTGGGCCAGTCCGATTTCCTCAAGTTTGAATTGCTGCTCGTCTACCATGGGAGTCAAAGCACCGGCTTCAACTATTTGGCTCAGTTGAGCCAGAATGTTTCCGTGTTCCTCTCGCTTGTGGTCGTGCAGCATTGGAATCAGCATGAAAACGACATGTAGCGAAAGCCCTTTGAAGTGAGCGGGAGTTAAGTCGATTTCGACCATGGAAACGGTTGTGGCAACGTGAGCGTTCAACGCGGCCGCCTCAAACGAATTTGTCATGTTCGCGCCGCCGACAGAGTCGAAGACAACGTCGAATCCGGCGCCGCCGGTGTGAGTGTCGACGTAGTCAGAAACCTTTTGCGCCACAAAATCGATGCCTGTCGCACCAAATCGTTTAATCGCTTCGAGCTGGGAATCGCCTCTACCCGCCGCATACACGTCTGCACCATTGAGCCGGCAAACGATTTATGACTACTGGGTCCAAATGGGTGGCTCGCCTATTTTCTCCACGAGAAAGTCAATGAAAACGCGAACCTTGGCTGTCAGCACGTTCGATTTCGGATACACCAGCCAAATGGCCGATTTGTTGTCAACTTCGTAGTCGGAGAGCTCACGAACAAGCGAGCTGTCTATAAGGTCCTGCTGGACACTCCAAAGAGAATTCATTGAGATTCCAACCCCGGCTTTAGTCGCAATTCTCATGCTAGAACCGTCATCGCAAACCACTCTTTTGTGAGCGCCGGGCGGCGGAAAAGTACAGGCACGCCCGTCGCTGGAGGAGGTCAGTTTTTATGCTGGCCCATCCATAAAAATCAGAATCTCATGGGCTGCCAAATCGTCAGGGCCTTTCGGAATTCGATTATGTGCGACGTAGTCCGGGGAGGCGCATAAAACTCGCGTATCGTCCGCCAGTTTTCTCGCCCTGAGACTGCTGTCTTCAATGGCATAGTTTCGCAAAGCAAGGTCGAACCCGCCTTCGATCAGATTCATTTGGGTATCTGATAGTTTTAGCTCGAGGTTGACGCCGGGATGTCGCTGCAGAAACTCTGGCAGTATTGGGACAATGTAGAGCTGCGTAAAGGTACTGGACGCGGCGAAACGAAGCGTGCCGCTGACTTCGTTATCAGCGTGTCCAAGCGCCGCGCGTGCTGCATCTTCCTGTGCCAGAATTTCTCTTGCGAAGGGCAGGAATTCCGCTCCTTGCAAAGACAAAGAATCCTTTCGGGTAGAGCGATGTAATAAATCCAACTAGAGGCGCACATAGACACGTTTTAACACCGTAGCGATTTTTCGAAGTATGATTAGCTAAAGACATCGGGATTTATGTGGTAGCAGGAGGAAGTCTTATTGATGGCATGACGGTAGCCGTAGATAAGTAAATCATGATGATTCAACCCACCATAGAAACAGACCGCCTGCTTATTCGAGAGCTGCTACCTTCAGACGTAGAAGGCATGTTCGAACTCGATTCGAGTCCCAACGTGCATTTGTACCTGGGTAATCAGCCTGTGAAAACCTTGGCAGAGAGCCGGGAAACCATTCGATCGATTCGCCAACAGTACAGAACACAAGGCATTGGTCGCTGGGCCGTAGAAGAGAAGTCAAGCGGGCAGTTTGTAGGCTGGACCGGATTCAAGGTCAATACAGATATTGAAATTAATGGGCTCAAGAACCTGTTTGACCTCGGATATCGTTTTATAGAATCTGCCTGGGGCAAGGGTTACGCCAGCGAGACTGGCTTTGCCTGCCTGAAGTACGCTTTCGAAAACCTGAATTATGATCCCGTCTACGGTGCTGCAGATGTGCGAAATGCTGCGTCCAATCGAATTCTGCAGAAAATGGGCATGAAATTTGTTACGGAATTTGATTTTGAAGGTGACCCACATTATTTTTACCAAATCACTAAAACAGAATGGGACGCCCAGAATTCTGAGGGATAGTAAAAGTTATACTTAAGCATCTGCAACAAATGCCAGGAAACTGTGAGCTAAGACTGTTGGCGCATTAACTATGGCGACGACGCTATACTCGACCGATAAATAGTCACCATGTTTAAGGGATCGAAATGCTGATAACTCCGGAAGCCGAGAAACTGTTTAATGAGGCATTGACTCTCGCTCCCGATGCCCGTGAAGCGTACTTAAAGAAGGCCTGCCAGAACAACCCTGAGCTCTTTAATGAAGTGAGTTCATTGCTGACTGCGGCGAAAGAGTCGGAGGCGTATTTCGACAACCTTTCCGATCAGGTAGGACTGTCTGCTTTGGCAAATGCCGATGAGGCGGCCATAGCAGGAAAAATTCTGGGTCAATGGAAGCTCGTGAGTCTGCTGGGTCGTGGCGGCATGGGCGCCGTTTATTTGGCCGAACGGGCCGACGGCCAGTTTGAAAAGCAAGTCGCGTTGAAAACGCTGCCTATTGGTCTGGACAACGAACTAGCCCACACGCGTTTCCTCAACGAGCGTCAAATATTAGCCCAATTAGTTCACGACAACATTGCGCGGTTGCTTGACGGCGGTGTGAGCGAAGACGGCACACCGTATTTTGTAATGGACTACGTTGTCGGGGAACGAATTGATTCTTACAGTCAACAAAAGAACCTGAGTCTCAAGAAAAGAGTCGACTTGTTAATTGACGTTGCCCGCGGCGTTCAGTTTGCTCATCGTAATCTGATTATTCATCGCGACCTTAAGCCTTCCAATATTCTGGTTAATGAGTCAGGTCAGCCGCGCCTTTTGGACTTTGGTATTGCCAAAGTGTTGGAGCCGACGGCCGGTGGTGAAGACTTGACTCAAATGGCGCAGAGACCCGTAACTCCGGCCTATGCCAGTCCCGAGATGCTGCGCGGTGAACCGGTTGACGTGACAACCGACGTTTATTCTCTAGGAGCGGTGCTCTATCAGCTGCTTACCGGCTCGCTACCGTTAGCAGTCGACGGTTTAACTCTGGCGGAGCTTCATGCGTATGTCGGTAAAACGGTTCCCGTGGCCGCCAGTAAACGTAACTCGGAAATAGACAGCGACCTGGATGCCATAATTGCCAAAGCACTGGCAAAGTTTCCCTCTGAACGCTACGAGTCAGTTGAAAGCCTCGTACAAGACTTAGGCAATTGGCGTAGCGGACTTCCGGTCACGGCGAAAGCCCCATCTGCGTTATATCGGGCCGGAAAATTTGTTCGCAGAAACCTCGCAGCTGTGTCGTTAGCTTCTATCGCCGTTGTTAGTCTCGCCGGGTTTGCGGCTATAGCGACGTATTCTGCAGCCCGAAGCGAACAACAAGCACTGACCATCGCCGCTGAGCGAGATCGTGCTGAAGCGACTAAAAACTTTTTGGTCAGTATATTCGATAGCGCTGGTCCAAAGTCCGGTGGAGAAACACTAACGGCGACGCAAATTCTTGAGGCCGGAAGAATTCGAGTTAAAGAAGAGCTGTCCGATCAACCGCGTCTACAGGCCGATATGTTAGGCACAATTGCCTTTGTCTATTCCACTATGGGCGTCAACGACAAATGGAGTGAGTTGCTTTACGAGCAAAAAGAACTGGTCGCAAAGCTCGATGGCGAACAGAGTCAGGCCTATTTCGACATGATGTTTGAACTTGCCAAAGTTGAAGATCAGCTTGGCCGGTACGATGCAGTAGAGAAAATTGCTAATGAGCTCATTGCCATCAGCGAAGTGTTGGGGAATCCGGCTAACGAAGGAATCGCGCGCGGACGGCTGGGGCGAATTTATCACTTGAAAGGCAACTATGAAGGCGCCGATATTGAATATCGGAACTCACTGCAGTTGTTTCAAGCGGCCTTTGGTAACGACGACATGCGCACCGCCGCAGCTAAACTGGATTTGGGCACGCTGCTCAACCATATGCAGGACCCCGAGGCGGCCTATGCAATGTTTCTCGATGTAGAGCAAACGCACAAACGAGTCAAGAAAGATAAAGAAGTTATCCAAACCGACTTGTATCTGGGTATGGCACGGTCGCTGGCAGGCCTCGAACGATATGACGACGCGCTCAAGATTTACCAACAAACTTTCGATGCCAATGAGCGCCTTTACGGAAAGGACTACATTTATAATTTATACATAGTCAACGGAATGAGTGCGGTCGCGTTGGCGAAAAACGACTTTCCCCAAGCTCTCGAGCTACAAAACGAAATGCTCAGAATGTCACACAAATATATGCCGGAGAGCCCGATTATCGGCAAAGGAATGTTATACAAAGCTAGAATTTATCAGCTGAGCGGCCAATGTGAGTTGGCCATACCGGTGTTTAGAAAAGCACTGGCTATTTTTGCAGAGCGTCTACCTGATCATTCCGTAGTGGGAGAGGCCAAGTACCGACTGGGTGCTTGTCTTGGTCAGTTCGGGCAAGATGAAGAAGCAGAGGCTTTGTTGATAGAAGGACTCGATATTCTGAAAACGCATTTGAAGCCGGATCATAAAGATGTAGCGGATGCTAAGGCTTCAGTTGAGGCTTTCTATGAAGCCCGTGGCACATAAACCAGGGTTCAGTGAGTCCCATATCTGAAGTGTTTGAGCTCTTGTTCGGCACAGCTGTTAAATTCGAAGATAACGTTATCCAGGTCACCGCAGAGTATCGTGAATCGGGTCTGACCGATAAGTGGTATCCTTAGGCAATGGACAACTCGCAAAGGAGTGATGTGATAAAAGAACTCAAGATAGTCAGGTGCTTAATGGTTCTACTGTTAAGCTCAACGGCGGTAAACGTAAGTGCCAATAGTGTTTCGTTCGACAGCGGTGCTTATGCGCCCGACTCAAATGGGCAAATTTCCATCAACGTTTTATACGATTTCACTTCTTACGCTATGTTCGGAGGCGGAGTGAGTTTGCTATACGATGCCAGTGCGCTTGAGTTTGTCAGCTTTACTCAAGATGATTTCGGCGGCTCGAACGCCCAGCCGGCTTTTTCCCCGAACGGCGCGCTCATTGAACCTGGGTTCTATCAAGGTTTCGGTATCGGTGCAGGGAAGAGCTTTCTTGGTATTACCGATGCAGGCTCAATGGGAGTGTTCGTTTTTATTGTCACCGGCAGTGGAGACGGCTCTTTCAATGGTTGTCTGAATGGGGCCGCATTGTGTTTGACGCCTAATTTACCAATTGACCCAATGGTCAGCGTGGCGGGGCAAAATGTTACGGACGCCATTTTTGCAAACGAAGAGGGTCTCAATGCCAGCGTGGTAGTCCCGTTACCTGCATCAGTTTGGTTCTTGTTGAGCGGCTTATTAGCTCTTCTCAGGTTCGAGCGCAAGGTTTGACAGTTCGATTAACGGTGCTGTCAAGATTGTCGAACCCGTATTCACCCATTTGAAATCCGGTTGCAGAGTCCAAAACGCTCAAATGCGAGCAAGTTCGCACTGATCCGAAAGACAAACCGTTTAAAACTGCTTTATGTGATCTAGTGCCTCTTCCAATACGATATCTGTTTCGGACGGTATAATCGGCGATCGAATGAGCACGTCTGGAGTGACGCCATCCGGATGCGCGTCACCTGAGGGCCGAATAATATGTGCTTTTGGAAATCCAACTACAAGCTCGGTGTTCGGTAACGAGAAGGTTTCCATCGCACCATAGGTCGTAGCCATGTCTGACGTTTTTTCTCCCAGAATGACACCAAAATCATAGTCCTGAACAAGAGCTGCCACGCTTACTGCGTTGGAATAGCTATGCCGGTCAATGAGCACAAATACTCTGCCCCTGAAGCGCGTTCCGTCGCGTGGCTCAGTCTCCGGAATAGGGTATTCAAAGGTTTCACCGTAGGGCACTTTTGCATAGCGTTCGGCAAAAAACACAGAGGGACCTTCGGTCATTCCCGGATTACTGTCGAGACGCAGCTGGTTGGACGCTCGGGCATGAGCACTCGAGCGAATGTGGAATCTGGATGAGAACCGGAAGGGGGAATCTGCGAACCACGCAACCAATACATCGCTAAACGAGTTGTCACCGCCTGGGTTTTGGCGAAGATCAATAATAAGCTTCGTGGTTTTTCGTTCAATGAAAGATTCAAAGGCATCGTCAATAAAGCTGACGAATGCACTATTGTCCCAAGGTTTTTCGGGCTCCTCTACATTGTAAAAGGGCCCCGGTCGCAGGTAGGCCACATCGTCATCCAAAAGCTTCGCGATACGCGTAGTGCTGTCGAGTTCGAAGGATTCGTTCAACGCCTTGGAGGCCGCCTGCATTGCATCAGATGTTTGCGCTTCGATTTGAATTGTTACCGGCTCAGTGTCGTTCTGTGCAACAACAAGACTGAATTGATCAACCGCTCCAAGCTCGTGCCACAAATACATTGGAAACCAGTACTCAAGCAAGGAGTGAGCAATGTAGGGCGTGTCGGCTGAAACGTGGCGTGCCGTGCGCTCAAGCCAAAACGTCATAGACTTACCGTTTATGGACAGAATTTCGCTTCCGGGTGAGAGCTCTTTGTTCTTTGAAAGGTCTCTGGCTACGTACGCTCGCCCTTCAACAATTCGCAGATAGACCGGAAAGGTTTCACCATCCGCAGAGCGGTAGTCTTCATACGGAGCACGGTCGTATTCAATGCGTGCGTGGGCTACGTTGCCGAAGGCCACAAACTCTTGAAACAGTACACCTGCTTCATGTCGAGTCATTGGCGCCTTGAGGCATTCCTTGGTTTTTTCGAATAACGCATCGTATTCGCTTTTCGAGCGATTGGCGTACAGGTCATAGTGTGCGTTCGCCAATCCCAGGTACAGTGCGTTGAAGTCTTCGGTTAGCTGCTTGGTAGAAAACGAAAGCGGTTGTTCCGCGCTGGCCGCTGCCGTCAACAGTAGCGACGCCGCGATGGCCATGACTGAACGAATTAGTCGAAGAGTTAACATATCGAGCCTCTGTACAAAGTGTCGAGCGCTACTACAGCCGATTAAGCCGCCAATGGCCATGACCAACGCCGCCTGTATTCCTCCCGAAAACCTGACGAGCCCATAAATTGCTGATTTTCTTCCAAATTCCCGCTAACATTTGGCTTATCTATTTCTGCTCGGTTTCATAATGTTAACCAAACAATTGCACATCGGCGACTGGCGGGTCGACGTATCTGGGTGTCGTATTGAGTGCGACGACACAAGTCAGAGCCTCGAGCCGAAAGTTATGGACCTGTTAATGGTTCTGGCCGGCCGCAAGGGCGAGGTTGTGACTCGTGAAATATTGCTGGCTGAGTTGTGGCCGGACGTGATCGTCGGCGAAGATACGCTCGCGCGCACAGTCTCCAAATTGCGTAGTGTTTTGAATGACAGTGCGAAGCGACCTGCTTATATTGAGACCGTTCCCAAACGGGGGTATCGGCTGATTGCTGACGTAAAGACGATGGCCGCTAAAAGCACAGAGGCGAGCAAGTTCAGGCTGAAGTCAATTGCTCTTACATGCGTGCTGGTAGCCGTTTCTGCGGCGATTCTGGTTAACTTCGGCTTCCAGGATCGCATGCAATCAGAGAGCAACTTGTTGTTGAACCGTGCCAATGACTTCTACATGCGCTTCAATCAGACCGACAACGCGGCAGCAAGCAGTCTCTATGAGCGCGTTATTGCTGAACAACCCAACAATGCCAAAGCTCATGCAGGTTTAGCGAATACACTGGTTCAGCGAGTAATCCGTTATTCAAATGGAGCCGAGGGCGCCAGTAGCGTGAGCGCAGCACTTGAGAGGGGACTTAACAAAACGACACGCGCAAGGGAGTTGTTGGCACGAGCGCAGCAACTAGCCGAACGGGGCGTTCAGCTTGCACCAAACAATCCTCGAACACGTAAAGCTCTCGGGTTAGTGCTATCAAGTTCCGGTCAGTTGCAGCTCGCTCGCGAACAGTATGAGGAGGCAACCGCGCTGGACAAAGACGCATGGGAGTCGCTGATTAACCTTGGCGAACTGGCTCAAATCGAGGGTAACGATGACGCCGCAATCGACTATTTCAGTCGGGGCTATGAAGCCATGCAGAGGCGCTACGATAGCGAACCACAGCGGATAGGACCGTGGCACGCGCCTACCGGTGTTCTAATTGCTCGGTTACACACTGAGCAGGGTGATCTGCAGGATGCGGAAGTGTGGTACCGACGTATTCTCAGATTGTCACCTTATCAGCCCGAGGCCACCGCAGGCCTCGCACATATTCTTGCAGCCTCTGGCGACTTGAGGGATGCCTTGTCACTGTGTCGGAATTTATACGCGGCAGGTTCTGCCCATAAATCCTGTGAGGAACTTCTGGCAAAATCCACTGCTAGTCCTTAACCACCGTTTAAGGGTTTCGGTTATCGCTCTAAACGTGTGTTAACTCAGGACTCCCGGAAGCTGTGCAAGCGCTCCATAAAAGGCACCCTGGTAAGCTGACCCATTGTAATTCGAGCTATCCTTTTTATAAGCGGAGCAAGCCGCAATAAGAAAACAGTCACGTAACTCTAATGGTATGGGTTCTTTATTTAATAGCGCCGTGGACACATCAGACGGAGTTTTCAATTGTCATGGTTCCACTGTGCTCGTAGTGTTATTCAATCACTATTTGATCCAACCAATCGGCATACAGAGCATTGGTGAGATCATCTTGGTATTCGTGACCTTTGTCTTCAGGCCAGCTCGTAGTTACCATTGCTCCTGCTGACTCAAGCTCAACAGCTGTTTCCTGCATTAATTTCACATCCAAAGCGGCGTCTTTTATTCCGTGATAAATAAAAACTGGCTGCCCTGAAAACTCCAGGAGGTATTTAGCGTCACGGAAATTCGGGTGCTCTTCTCCCAGCCATTCTGATGCAAGGTTTGGGTGACCTGCGAAAACAGCGATGCCTTGGTACAGAGTTGGGTTTTCGTAAAACGCCCTCATAGCACCGTAGCCGCCCATGGAAAACCCACCTATTACAACCTTGTCTTTGTCGACTGGAAAAAAGGCAGCGACATTATTAATAGCCTCAACAATATCTATTTGAGACTCCGGGCTAGCATAGGCCTGAAACCTATCTCGCCCGTAAGGCGCGAGCTCTATGAAGTTTCCATTACTTCTTTTCTTGTTTAACAGCTTTTGCTCGTCTTGACCGCTGCCATGAAGGAAAACCAAAAGAGGGTAGGATTTATCGGGGTTATAATTTTCAGGCAACCGGATGGTGTACGGCTGATAAGTACCATCTAAATCAGATTTGAAACCGCGACGGTAAGGACCTGTTTTGTTTGCGTACGGATCAATGTCTTCCAGGAACTGCTCATAATCGGCTGAAAATTTTCGCCACGCTGTAAATATATGGCGCCCATCTTCGTAGCGCTTTAGATTGACGAGCTGAGTATTTAGCTCTTGCAAGTGAAACTGAAGGGTCTGAACCGCGCCGAGACTGACATTAGGCTTACCTGCGCTTAAGTGTTCTGATATCGATTTGAAGTCAATTTTTGGCAAAATTCCAATAGTGTGAACAGCTGTCTTTTGATCGACAAGCATCAGTTCTATCGAATATAGCCCAGGCTTCAGCTCAGAAGTCTGTAACTTAAATCTTTGCTCCGTTAGTTTCTGGGTGTAATCGATTGAAAGTATTTTGTTTGATACCAGGTGCTCATCCGAGTCGGTAACGTTCAGTTTAACCGTTTCCGTAGATTGCTCTTTTCCTCCTGATACGACGCGCACTTCTACTATTTGTCCTGCCGATACATTGTTTCTTACTGGCGCTATCTGTATCAGATCATTGTCTAGACTCTGCGGTACTTCAAACCGCATTTTTCTCATTGCTCTAAACTCGATTTCTTCATCCCAGATGCCTTCGTCTTCAACAACGGCATACCCATTGGTCAAATATCCGTTCTCTTGCGTGTCGAAGCCCTTTGCGAAGTACAAATTGAACCCGATTTCCTCTAACATCCACGGGTGGTAGGGGAGTAGGTCGTCCCATGCAATCAGCGCTTCAAAGCCGGTTTTTCCGTTGAAGGCGGCCTCTTGAGAGGATGAGGATGCAGACAGTTTTGTAGTTGGCGTTTGGAAATTATAAACGGCTATGCGTTGTCGATCCCATTCGTAATCCGGTTCGAGCGTAGGGGAGTAGCCAATCTCATAATACTCGTTCGTACCCCTATCTGTTTGTGGAATACCCAACAGTAGGCTGTATCCATCTCCCCATAAGTACCCGCGTCTGTGATAACTGATTTTGTCAGTATCAGTTTCGATATACAGGTACAGGTGGTTGGAGCTGTAAGCCATACGGTAGGTGACGTTTACAGGAGGAACATCCGGGTTATCGAAGGTGAATTTATGCCCAAAATGTCTTTTGGGCAAACGTGCAAGGTGCTTATCCAACTGTCCGTCAACAACAGGCATCGTGCTGAAATAAGAAATCAACTCTCCCTCAGAATGCTCATCTGAGGGTGTTTCTTCACAGCCGGCACTTAGTAATAACCCAAGTAAGGCCACGGCTATTGTTCTTGATTGCATGGAGTGCATCCTGTTTGTAGCCCCTAATTTAGCGGTCTCAGTTCAGTAGTACCGTCTGAGTGTTCAACACCCTTTCTGGATTGTTAAAGCACCTCTCTCTATAAGACGTTGGAAGAGCAAGATTGTTACATTCGTGTCACAGCCTTAAGCCGTAAATATCTTAATGTTGGGCCCCAAGTAGCATTCACTGTCACTGGTATTGGGTTTGCACAGGTGTGAATCATGTGCAAGCTTCTATTGTCTGAGAACCGGTCTACGCTCTGCGTCGCGCCATTAGACGACCCTGAGTACTTTTTAATAAAGTGGAAGGATACGCGAGACGTTAACGGACAGGATTGCTTGTACGTGGTGCAAGACATTAATGATCCACGCGGGGAGCCGCTGGCCCATCAGTGGGGTAGTGTCGAAAACGCAGTTAAATAACAAGGTAAGAAATGCGTAGGAGCGGCATCCTGCCGCGATAGGATTTCGCAGCAACGTCAATCGCGGCAGGATGCCGCTCTGTATCTGGTTTAGTAGGGGAGCTTCAAACTGTCCCCCGAACAAATATACCGAAGCTTGATAAAACTTACGAGTTCTTTAGATGGTAGTACGGCACGATTAGTTCAAGACATCGTCTTACTCGATGTAACGCCATTAATGCTCAATAACGCTCTTGCAACAAAGCGCTTGCCAAATTAGATCTGTGAACCGAGTCACGTCAACAGAAGTAGCCTTCTTGATACGCTTTGTGGCGAAATTCTTATGCTCTAGATAGCCCAAGGAATAGAAAAATCGACATCAGAAGAAACACTGCTACAGTTGTCATAATCATTCTACTGCAGCTTGCGGGTTGCGGTGGATCGAACTCCAACCCAACGGCACCAATAACCACGGAGACCGACGCATTAGCTACTCAGCCATTAACTAACGCTGACTTGAAAGTGGCTTTCACTGTCTCTCCTGATGTTAATACTGACCTGCGATATGCACGTTTCGAATTCTCGGCACCAGATGCTTCGGCTTACGAGTGCCGTTTGGACTCATCTGATTTCACACTCTGTGAGTCTGGCATTTTCTTTGAAGATGTCGGAACCGCACAGCACACTTTCGAAGTGAGGGCCGTAGGACCCGGTTCCTCAGTTGGATCACCCGAGATGCATCAATGGCAGGTGGAGAGCCTGTTCCGTAGCACCAACGACGATCTTATAATTACCAACATTGTACCGGAATTTGTCGAACCCAATAGCTGGAAGGGTATTATCCGAATCAATTGCGACTTCGCTCACAGTAGCTATAACGATCCCATCGTATTTCCCGGTCAGGAAGGTGCAGCGCATTTGCATCGTTTTTACGGTAACACTCTCTTGGACCACAATACGACACTCGAATCGCTATACACTCAAGGTGACTCAACCTGTCAGGGGAATAAACTGAATTTATCGGCTTACTGGATTCCCGCACTGTTAGCGCCGTATTACAACGCAACGACAGGCGAGAGAGAGCAAGATACCGATGGTGACCCCGCCTGGATAGTAGTGCCTGCCGTAGTTGGAAATGATGATGAAGCACATGAAGTGTTCTATTACTCAGCTGGTATTGACATCCTAGATGACATTCAACCTGTGCCTGCCGGATTACGTATGATCGCGGGTACTCACTCAACTATGCCAGGCGAAGAACAAAGCACAGAAATTGCCAGGTGGCATTGCCAGTCGTGGGGGTCAGACGATACGACAAACCCACAATTTAGCGCTTCAATACCCGAATGTGTTGCGCCTGACCGCGTACGCATGGATCTATTTTTCCCGAGTTGCTGGGACGGCATTAATCTGGATTCGGAAAATCATAAAAACCATATGGCTTATCCAACGGAAGACCCTGTCACCAATAGAACCGTTTGTCCCGAGTCGCACCCTGTGGCAATAGCGAGGCCAAGCTACCACTACGCCTTTGGAGTTAGACCCGAAGTCTACGATCCCGTTGCCCGCAGCTCAAAAGGCTGGCGACTCGCCGCAGACATGTACGAAGTAAACGACACCACAGCTGGTGGGTTGTCACTTCATGGCGACTGGTTCAACGGTTGGCACCCGGAAATAATGGAGCTTTTGGTGGCAACCTGCATAAGGCAGGGCTATGACTGTCACGACGGTAACCTTGCTAACGGCCTGCGCTTATCAGGGACTAGAGAAGGCACCCAAATCGAACCTGCAATTATTAACCAGGGCAGAGGTGACTGAAAGCTCCGATTACCCAGCTAATTTTGGTCGTAAGTTTTTTTCCTGTCGCGCAGTATTAGATCTATCGGACATTGCCTAGTTCATTGCGAAAACCAATTCTGAATCGTAATTCTTAATTCACATCCAAATGAACTCTCGAGTGCGGCTTGATACCATGTGCAGGGACGCGTAGGTTTGATTTTCATTCTTCGCCTCGTTCAGTTGTTTCGTAAGCCATCAATCTAATTTCAATCACACCCATAATAGCAATGTGACCTGATTTAGGGGCGGACCATGAGGGATAGGCCGTGAGAGATGGGCTATGACGGTCAGGCACTGAGGCCCACTAAACCTGGATTGATTTAGTGTTACTTGTAAATAGCGTTAACCCGCCAAAAGCTGAAAGCAAAAGCCATAGTGAAACAGGTAATGGCACGATAGCGGGTGAAGGCACGTCTGAACGATAAACCAAGTGCAAATCAGCAATTGAGCCACCGGCTCGATCCGCGAAGGCCATGGAATTGGTAAGAAGCAGTTCCATTTCTGTGCCAACTACCCACGTGTCGATGCTCACGTCTGTAAAAGTGGTGCCCAGATTGTACAGGCGTACCCCAAAGGCCAAATTGGGGTCGAAAAAAACCAGGGTATCAGAACCTTCGGGATAGCTGTTCGTTGCAGCGGTGGGCAGCGACGCATAGTCTACCCCCGAAATCTCCGTGCCCGCGATGATGAAAGCACTGAAATAATCTATAAACGACTGGTCAGGGTTGATTGGGTCGTCTACGTCGGTGTCAATGACCACATCGAAATAAACAAACTGTCCATCAACAAGGCCGTATTCAGCTAATGCTAACTCGCACGGCCCATCGATCATATTTATACAATATTCAGTTGCGACGCCGGATATTCTCAAATACTCCAGGGCCGCATGTGACTGGTGTGCGGTGATTAAGAGTAGTGCGACGGCCATGAACTTGTGCATTTTCAATGTTTGATCCAAATAAAACGTCTGGTTGTTCGATCAGACTACGACATTTATGCATCTCACTCAATAAGCTTGCCCGATCGTTCGTTCGTTCGTTCGTTCTAATTGGTTAAGACAGATTCTGACTAATTGTGTTGAGACTTGCTAAACGCCTTTTTATGGAACAGCTTCGTTTATGAAGGACCCCTCGACGTTGGCCAACGGATTGAAAATAAACTTTGGCGATACCGAACTAACTTCACTAATCGGATCAGATCGACACAAACGGTGACGGCTTTGGTAACCGGTGCGAGGCGGACGTAACAAAGACTGCGTTATTAACTTCCTCGATATATCGGCGTTCGTATCCAAACTTGCTACGGCCGTCGGGAAGCCGCTTTACGTTGACTGCATCCTAAAATGCTCGAGTACCGTTGTTTTGGCTCTAAACCCGGATACACCAAGAATACATGACAAGAACAAAGCGAAAGCTCCGGGTAAGGGCACCTCTGAGACGGAAGCCGTTATTCTAAAAGCCTGCTGCCCGGAACCGCTGGCGTCAAGCCATTGGTTATTTAAATCGCTATTGGTTAACGCTGCTCCGGTGTAAGCACCATAGGGAGCCAGCCCGTTCCAGTACCACGCTAGTTCAGACAGTGGGTCGGGGGCTGAAGCGACCAACCAGTAGTTTTGGCCAGCAAATAACTCTGGTGCCAGCACCGAGTTTAACGTGTAGATTTGCGCGGAAAATTGCGGTGCCAGAGTTATATTGAAAGTCTCCAAAATTGAGCCAGGCTCGCCATTTAAGTCCGTATAGAGCGCCATGGTCATCACACTGCCACCGTCATTATTGAATGGGTTCATTAGAGCGACTTCAATAGTGTCGAGAAACACATTGGAAAGATTTGCCCCTACAGAAAAACCATTGGCGACCATTACATGGTCTGTATTTAAGTGATAGCCCACGTCTGCAGCCCAACCTGTTTGGTAAAAATCGTTAACCCCAAAAGTGTCATACACAGTGACTGAAGACGCATACAGCTGGTGGGTAAGCGTTATGCTGATCAACAGCATGAGAGTTTTAAGCGATGTTATAATTTTCATAGTTTTCACTCTTTCGGTTGACAAACAATTGGCCGAGGTTGGCTAAAGCCGTTCAACACAGACTCAGTCTGATGAACTTAGTCTGACCGTCAATTTGGTTGTTAATAACAAAAACGGTTCTGTTCTGGTTCTTCTTATATATAAAGGCGACGTTCTGATGAAAATGCCCTCACACAAAAGCTGATGGGTACAGAAAAATTTGGGCAACAGCAGGGAGGGTCGAACTCGCCAATACGCAATGTCGTAGGAACGACGGCGATAGAGCTGGCTTTTTCGGGGCTTTGATGGCGTTTTTTTGGATGGCGTATAGAGTCGAAACAACATCGATATCAGGATAGGATATCCACGACTAGCATCAGTCGTTCTAATTTGAATCTACCCACATAAACGCCTGAGCAATTCCTGTCGATACGATTTCCCAACGGGTATCGAGTCGCCGCAAGACAACACGGCGATACTTCGCTCTCTGTCAGTCGTTTTTACTTCACTAATTTGGTCATAGCGCACTGCAAAGCCGCGATGCACCTGGATAAAGTCAGGTTTTGGTAACGTCGACAATACTTGTTTGAGCGATGCGCGTAGCAGATGTTTTCCATCTGTGTGGTGAATATCGACGTAGTTCCCATTGGCCGCGATCCAGCGTACTTGCTCGATATTAATAACCCGAATTGACGTGCTGGTCTTGATGGTCAGGCGATCAAGTGGTTTGGTCAGCGCCCATGCATCTTGCGCTGCGCGCTTGTTTTCGTAACTCAGGCGGTGATCCAGTGCATGCTCCAACTTGGAAATACACTGTGCCAGTCGTTCATCGCTAAATGGTTTTAGCAGGTAGTCGACTGCGTACAATTCGAATGCCGTAACGGCATAATCTGAATGTGCGGTGACAAATACGACGAGCGGAGGCGCGCGGAGTTTAAGCAAAGCTCTGGCAATGACAAGACCATCCTCGCCGGGCATCTGAATATCGAGAAACACAACAGCTGGATTGCCTGCCAAAACGGCCTTGATCAGGTTCTTACCGGATGAAAACGATTGGACGTTCGTCCAACGGTTGTGTTGTTGCAGGGCATCGATGAGATTACCACGCGCCATCGACTCGTCGTCTACGACAAAGGCGCTAAACATGTTCAACCACCAGAGCAGACGGAAATGACAGTTCAACTTGAAAATCGGCCGGTGATTCGGCATTTGACAAGGAGAAGTCGGACCCGAAAACATGTGTTAGACGCGTCTCCAGGTTTTTCATACCGGTGCCGTGGCCCATTGAAGGCGTGCTGCTGAGTTGAGTGGCGGGCCTGGTATTTTGAACGCGCATGAAGACTCGGTCGTTGTGCAATTTGACTGATACTCGGATCGAAATTTTGCTCTGCGTTTTTCCGTCTGGGAGCTCCGTGAATTGCTCGACTACATGTTGGAACACGTTTTCGAGCATCGGTTGAAGCGAAAATGGCAGGCACTGCATTGATTCAAGATTTGGGTCGTGCTCGAAAACACAATCGAAGCGCTCCCCGAAACGTAAGCTTTGTAGCGATATATAGTCTTTTGAAAATTGCAGCTCGTCCAAAACCGGAATGGTGCTTTGTGACGCATTCTGAATGGTAAAACGCAATAGTCCCCCAAGCTTTGCAACCGCACTATTCAACGCGTCTCGCTCACCGCGTCTAGCCAGATAGCTGATTGCACCCAAGGCGTTGAACAAAAAATGTGGACTGAGCTGAGACTGCATCAACTGCATTTGCTGTTCTGCAAGTTCGAGTGTCGCTCGAGCTGTCTGCCGCTCCAGAGCGATATTGACCAATTGTGCCTCTCGGGCACGAGCTGAGAATACAAAGCTAACGCATAACGCAAACGTCAGTGCATAGACCACGCCATAAAAAAACATGACTGAACCGCTAGTCGCACGAAACCGGTCTACCCATTCTGCCCACCCGCCATTGGCGACCCAGGTGGCAATAGCGTAATCGTAGGCGAAATAAGACGGTAGCCACACAACTAGACCTACTATGAAAAGCGCTGCCAAACGCCGATAAGAAAGCGACGACTTGGCGACACTCAGAACGCGTATTAACGCCAGGGTTAGCACGGTCCAGGACGCATATGACAGAGCATAGTAACCGACATCGCTCATCGAAAACGCAACGTCAATATTGTATTTGACGATATCCGTGTACCGGGACAGGGCGTGTACGGCACCAATCGAAACCCACATTAGAATAATCAGTGCAGTCGTCTTGTGCTTCATTTCAAAGCTCTTTTGGGCACGGATTTTCTCGCTCATCAAGTAAACAACTTTAATTTTATCGTGTTTAGTCCGTAAAAGTGTATGCGTTCGACACCACCAAACAACCCTTTCGTCACATTCTCAGTGTTTGTGCTCCGCTTTATTGCACATTAAGTGCGAAAGCACATTTTACTTGTTAACAAGAGGATTAAACATGAAATTAAGAAAATGGTTAGCAACCGCACTAAGCGTATTTGCCATAACGGTTGGGAGTGTCACCGCTTGTGCCTCAAATTCTCTACCGCTAAAGGTATTTAATATAGACGGAGTACATGTTGCAGATGATGGCTCGATCTACGCGGCAGAAGGGTTCACAGGAAACAGAGTTTTTTCGATAACACCAGAGGGACAAGTGTTAATCGTGGCATCCGGTTTAGCCGGACCTATTGATATTGCCACAGACAGTCTTGGCAATTTATATGTCAGCAATTTCAACGACGCAACCGTAAGCAAAATTACGCCGGAAGGGGAGGTCACAAAGTTTGCAGATGTGTTGCCAGGGCCCGCCGGAATTGTTGTCGACTCACATGACAATGTCATCGTGTCGCAGTACGGCGTTGGCGGCGGCGATGGAACCGCTATCACGAAGATCTCGCCTGATGGTACCGTCAGTGCGTTGACAGGCGGTGGCTTCCTGCTAGCACCGGTCGCAACGGCCATTGATAGTCATGACAATGTCTACGTAGCAAACTTCAATGAAGGCAGTGTCATTAAAGTATCACCCCACGGAGAGCAAGAGCTCCTGGCCAAGGTAGACGCACCTGATGGTTTTGCAATCGGCCACATGGCGTTTGCGAATAATCGATTATTCGCCACGTCAATCGCTGCACAAAAAATTATTGTTATTCGCGCCAACGGTACTGTTCGCGAGCGTGGGAGACGACTTGAGGAAGGGCGCTTCCCGAACGGTATGGCGTATGACGCTATCAACAATACTGTTCTGTTTACTTACGGGTTCGGTACCGTTTCCAATATTGAAAAGATTCGGCTTCAGCAACACTAGGACCGGGTGAGTCACAGGCTCCTGCATTGTAGTTGTGCAATGCAGGAGCGTTGTGGAACGCTGCCCTGAGAAAAAATCTTATATAAATTGGCAGCCATCAGTAACGTATGCTTGCAATCGGTTGTCAGCTGGAACTGGCGCTTTTTGACACGCAGCTTTACTACGAGCTTAGTGTGCGCTTATGAGCTTGAAGACGTGAGTTCTGCTGTCTTATCTTCTAAACTGATCATTACAGGACGCTGGAAACGCGTCGAAATATCTGGACGAGTGGGCTAGTTTCTACAATAATAAGCGAACGTATAAGTGTAAAGTGTGTTGTAGGCCAGCACCTGTGTCTATCTCGCTTGATAGAAAATCGATCGAGGCTGAGAAGTATTTAGCTCGGCTCTAAACCCTTACTGACACCCCTAAAAAACTGTCACATTCAGATCAGGTCTGTTTCACAGCTTATTATTCGTCTTCTAAGTCCCGAATTTTCAGCTTTTAGGCGCTTAGAGTTTTCTATCAAGACAACATAACAAAGGAATGTTCATGTTTAAAAAATACATTTTTGCAGCGATTCTATTGGCAACAGCCCAATCTTCGGCTGATGTTCGGGTACTTGTCCTTGACGGGGAAGCGGCACCAAATGGCCAGGGAAACTACGTGGGGAGCGGCGGGGCAAGTGTCGCGATGCAAGGAAAGTATGTTGCCATTGCCACGAGCTTGCAGGGGCCAACAGGAATGGATGATCCTCAGATATTATTGATTTCCGACTGCAGCGATACCGTAAGTGTTGTTGCCTTTGAAGCGGATTTTCTACCTAATTCGAATCGAATAAATGTGCTGAGAGGGCTCGGAGGCCCGATCTTGAACAGTTCAGGTTTGATTGCTACCCCTGCTCAAACCTATTTGGCAAGCAATCCAAATGCGGCAAGAACAGATATGTTTTCAGGGTCGCGAGCCGGAATTCTGGGCATGGTTGCGCCTTCAGGTGGGTCCGTTCCTGATGGCAATGGTCAATTCAGTGTTTCCTCATTTATAGCGCCGGCAATTAACGAATTCGGTCTTATCGCCTTTTCAGGAAGTCTGTTCAATACGAGCGGCGGTGCTAACGATGATGAAGGCGTGTTCGTTTACGATGCGAATACCGGCACTCGAACAGAAATAGTCAGAAAAGGGGATAGCGTACCGTTGGGACCAGGGACATACACGGGCACGCAGTCTCAAGCCAGCGAGGTTTTTTCTTCACCCTATATAAGTAGAGATGGTCGGGTGGCGTTTTACGCAGACGTAGATGGCAGCGTATTTCGCGACACCGGAATATTTGTAAGCGACGGCACAACAACTATTGACTACTTCCGTTATCGGGATCCATTGCCTTCGACCACTTTCGAGTATGGCACTGGAGGCAGTTACGACTTCAACGAAAACGGTGATCTGGCGGTAGTCGTCAATTATGCGTTTACCTCAACTACCGTCGATGCGATATTCAGATCGAATGGCAGTGAAGTCGTAAGAATTGCAGCAAATGGCGCAGCAGCACCCGGCGGCGGAATATATTTCAGAGTAAACTCCGGTATCAAGCAAGACGCATCTGGCAGGGTCCTTTTTACTTCCTCATCTACCCTGACAGAAGAAGGCTTGTTTTTAGGAGACGGCACTTCAACCACTCTGATAGCAGCCGTTGGTCAACCCGCCCCAAACAATCGGGGGGATTTTACGGATATTGGTAACTTCACTATTAGCTCTTCCGGCATTGTCGCGTTCAATGCGCGAATAGGCGAAGAACGCGCCGTCTATAGATACATTAACGATGAGCTAGAAGAGTTAATTAGCACTGATACGGTCATTGACGGGTCACAAGTGACGGGTGTCAATGTAGCTGGTTCGAGATTTGCACAAATAGTCGGTGTAAATAACGATGGTGAAGTAGCCGTTCGATTTTTCTTGCAAGGTGGTCGAGGTGGAGTCGCTGTAGTTGGCGAGCCCTTGTCGCAGACGGCCGATACCGATGGAGATTCGGTACCTGATTCGTGTGACAACTGCACCTTGGCGCAAAACGTTTCTCAGCTTGATACCAATAATGATGGATTTGGCAACGTCTGCGACGCAGACCTGAACAACGACAACATTGTCAATTTTATCGATATCAGCCTGTTCAGTCGCCGCTTTCTTACTAATGATGCCGACGCTGACTTAAATGGCGATGGTACGGTCAATTTCCTGGACTATGTCATTATGGGTAACAGTTTCTTAAGCCCACCGGGTCCGGCGGCTACGTCGTCCCGGTAAAACTGGTTCTTTACGCTAATATCTGCATTTGAATTCCAGAATAGTATGGGAGCACCTGTATACAATTAGCATTTAAGTGCCTGAGAAATCAATAAAGTTGGGTTCACATTTGTATAGATCGATACGTACCATTTGTTCTCGAAATTGTTTCATGACAAGAGTCTAAGTACTCGAAAATACTTCCTGAACGGGCCATATTCGATAGGTTTGTACTCGAATTTATTTCCAAGGACATTCCAACAGCTTGTCGTTGTAGGGCTGCGTAATCACAAAGAAGCACCCTCTCAAGCTCACTATCCTACTGCGCATAATATATATTATGTTAAATTATAGATATTGCTATTTATCAGGCTAAGCCCCTATTTCAGATTCCTTCCGATGTATGGATCTCAAGAATTGGCCGTAACGACTGCAGGCTATATCTAAACACACACGACAACACGAATCTGAGGCGTTTCGAGGCTCATTACCCACAGATATGAAATGCAGCAACGTCTAAATCGAGACCTTGGTGATTTCTGAGTTAGTGCGATATTTCCTGAACGTTAGCCAAGCAACACGAATGGCCACTAAGCCCTTATTCACGTTATTCAGAAAATATCGTTTACCCGTAAATCTTACGCTGTGGAGTTGCTCTCATATTCAAAGGCGCACGAGAACCACTTTCTATGTCAGTTTGTGAGTCCTAACACACAGATTCCAACGCCACGTGTGTCTGTTGCCAGGCTTAAGCTGAAAAGTTTGACGCCTTATATTTAAACGATATAAACAACGTTTTCCTATCGCAGTTTGGTTTGCTCAAAAGTAGCCAACGAAGGATTACTGACTCTTAATTAAAAAGATCCGGTGACACCGAGTTAGGTCAGATAAAGCTACTTAAACCAAGGTTTACTGGCTTAATTAAGGCTGGCGAACGTATTACCGAGTCAGTGTCGGACCCAAATGAGTCAAACGGAGTAAATTGATTAAAAATTAAACATTAGCAGCTAAGTGCATGTTTTATTTCTATAGTAGAATATTTATTTAATTATGATAATATTTATTATCAAATGTTATATTACAATACAATTAAAGCTGACAGTTAAAACCAAGTGCTATCAAGAACCTCAAGTTTGCCCGGTATAGATACGTTACCTCGTCTCATCGGCGAGCAATCTGTCTACATTGAAGCTAACCCGGCTCATTATGCTTTGGCCGGAAAATCGGAGCATGGCCGTCGAACATATATCAGCAGGCTTAATCAGGTAGCTCGACTTTTCAGCTTCAATAGCTACAAAGAAGTGCCCTGGAATCTACTTCGGTTTGAACACGTCAACTACATGGTTCAAGTGTTCCGCAGTCGAGGTTTGGCTTACACAACCATCAACACTACGCTTGCGGCGCTCCGCTCTGTTGCCCGTGAAGCCTTTAACTTACGTCAGCTTTCAGGTGACGATCTCGCTCGTATACTGCATTTGAAATTTGAACGCGGCTCCAAATTACCGTCAGGGCGACACATACCAACCCGGGACATTTCTGCATTAGTTCAAGTATGCGAAAACGACGAAGGAACTTCAGGTCGTCGCGACATAGCCATTATTGGCCTTATGTACGTGTGTGGTTTGCGTCGCACCGAAATCTCGCAGCTGGTGTTGGGCGATTTCGATTTAGAAAACAACTCGATTACGGTTGGTTCCAAGAGCGATAAAGCAAGAGTATGTTGGCCAGACTTGGGCACCCGACACGCCCTGCTCGACTGGTTTAAACAGTGCAACGCCGCCATGCTGGATAGTCAGACACCTATGTTCACACCCATTCGCAAGAGTGGAAAAATAGTTAGTCGCCCTATGACCGACCAGTCTGTTTACAGCATGATTACCAAGCGCTGGAAGCAAGCGGGAGTACGCCCGTGCTCACCTCAAGATTTTCGCCGGTCATTTGTAACTAATCTGCTCGACAAAAATGTGGATGTGCTGCTCGCACAGACTCTGGCAGGGCACTCAAGTCCCGCAACCACTCTGCGTTATGACCGGCGTAACGAACAGGTAACGAAACTACTAGCGGAAGCACAACATCTCCCCTACTCTTCGAACTTACACGACAAATAGCAACGTCCTAAAGTGCAAGTTTCAAATTACAGTAGCACTCAATGTAGGTACTGATTGATATTGCTGTCTTCACGCTTACAACTTGACGTCAGCGGACTTGAGTTTGTAACAATTAGTATAAACTTCTATTATCACTGGCGTTGAAGCGTTCGCTGAAGAATGCTTTGCAAAAAACAAACTACAATCAATAAATATAAGTTGGACTTTACATGCGTATATCAGTCGATATCAGTCTCTACCCGTTAACCGAAGGCTATGAAAAACCAATTTTGGCGTTTATCGACATGTTGGAAGCCAATCGTAAAATAGTCGTCAAACGCAATAGTCTGAGTACGCAGGTTTTCGGAGAATACCGTGACGTAATGGATTGCCTTGACGCTGAAATTCAAGCTGTTTTCGATGCGCTGCCGAACAGCGTATTTGCCCTGAAAATTATCGGTCGAGATCGTGCCGATGTTGTCGATGTATAGCCTTCGTCTGCGGTAACCTTGAAAAGCACAAGCAATCTTTGACATCGGGATGAGTGTAGAGTGCGACGCCCTGTTGCGCGCTTCCTCTCGTTGTTACTTTTCTATCTCTTGTCGATCACGCGCTGCGCTTTTCCCTCTGATCGGGGCAAGCCGCCAACCTGCGCTACGTCAACTGTCACCGAAATACCGATAAAAGACTTAATTTTTTGTTGTAACGATTTGCCAATGTCATCCACATTAACGCCCGGCGACTTACGCTCTACCAGGACCTTTACCTGATCCATATTACTAACGCGCTCCACTTCAATTTGATAGTGCGGTGCCAGCTCACTAAAGGTAAGTATTTGTTCTTCTACCTGAGTCGGAAACACATTAACGCCACGAATAATCAGCATGTCGTCGCTACGGCCGGTAACTTTTTCCATACGACGCATTGTACGGCTCGTGCCAGGAAGCAGTCTGGTCAGGTCACGCGTGCGATAGCGAATTATTGGCATAGCCTGTTTGGTTAAAGAGGTGAACACCAGTTCTCCTTCTGTGCCATCTGGTAGCACTTCTCCCGTAACCGGATCGATAATTTCCGGGTAAAAATAGTCTTCCCAAACGGTCGGGCCGTCCTTCGATTCGAGGCACTCCTGCGCCACTCCTGGACCCATGACCTCTGACAATCCGTAAATATCCACGGCGTCAATCCCCAGGCGCTGTTCCAGTTCATGACGCATTGAATCGGTCCAGGGTTCGGCACCGAAAATACCGCAGCGAAGCTTTAATTTATGAGGGTCTATACCCTGACGATCAAGTTCATCAGCGATGTTCAGCATGTAGGAAGGCGTAACCATAATGATATCGGGTTGGAAGTCGTTAATCAGCTGAACCTGTTTTTCAGTCTGACCACCCGACATGGGTATGACGGTGCAGCCTAAACGCTCTGCCCCGTAGTGCGCCCCTAACCCTCCGGTGAATAATCCGTAGCCGTACGACACGTGTATTGTGTCTTCGGGTTTGCCGCCTGCGGCATGAATAGATCGGGCAACAACGTGTGCCCAGTCATTAATATCGGACTGGGTATAACCCACCACAGTGGGCTTTCCGGTCGTGCCACTCGATGCGTGAATACGGACGATGTCTTTTTGAGGAACACAGAACATACCAAACGGATAGTTGTCACGCAGATCGGCTTTTTCAGTAAACGGAAATTTAGCCAAATCAGAGAGCGAACTCACGCTATCGGGATGAACATTAGAATCGTCGAACTTCTTTCTGTATACGGGGGAATTCGTATAGACGTGCTGTAAGGTTTCTTTCAGACGTTTGAGCTGCAGTGCCTGAAGCTCATCTTGACTGGCGGTTTCAATGGCATCCAGACCGGCATGACTCATCGCTTAATTCTCCAGGTGACAGCGCGTTGCTGCGAACGAATGTAACACACGAATTTGACTATCTGTTACAACTTTGTATCATAAGTCTCCTTCCCTCAGCTACCTTGCAGAGACTGTCCTATGAGCATTCAAAGCTTCGTCCAAGATCAGTGGGTGACCGGCGCCGGCAACGGTGTCGAACTATTCAACGCTGTTAATTCAGAACTCATCGGAACCGCGAGTACCAGCGGCATCGACTTTGCAGAGGTAGTGAAGTTTGCGCGTGAACACGGCGGCCCTGCTTTGCGTAAACTTACGTTTCACGAGCGTGCAAACCAGCTTAAAGCTGTAGCCAAATATCTGCTCGCACACAAAGAAAGCCTCTATAAAATTTCCACTATGACTGGGGCAACCCGGGCCGACAGTTGGGTCGACATTGAGGGCGGCATAGGAACAGTCTTTAGCTACTCGGGCATTACTCGTCGAGAATTCCCGAATCAGTGCTTCCACGTTGAGGGAAATGCGGAGCGTCTCTCTGCTAACGGCACGTTTATTGGTCGTCACATTTTAACGCCCAAGCCTGGTGTTGCTGTTCACATTAACGCGTACAATTTTCCGTGCTGGGGCATGTTGGAAAAAATAGCCCCCAGCCTTCTCGCCGGCATGCCGGTCATTGTAAAACCGGCTACCGTCACCTGTTTTTTAACGGAAGCCATGGTGCGTCTTATTATCGAGTCCGGAATTTTACCGCGTGGTTCCATCCAGCTTCTGTGTGGTAGCACCGGCAACCTGCTCGATTTGCTGGACGAGCAAGACGTCGTGACGTTCACAGGGTCTGCCGCCACCGGGCAAATGCTGAAGGTGCGACCTAACATTATCGCGAACAGCATTCCGTTTAATATGGAAGCCGACTCACTGAACTGTTCAATCCTTGGCAAAAGCGTGAGTTCCAACGATCCCGAGTTTGCTTTGTTCATTCGTGAGGTTGCCAATGAAATCACCACGAAAGCCGGGCAAAAGTGTACGGCTATACGACGCGCAATCGTGCCCCGCGAACGCCTTGACGAAGTCGCAGACGCACTTAAGGAACGACTGGACAAAGTGACAATTGGTGATCCAAACGCCGAAGGCGTACGCATGGGTGCATTAGCTGGTATGAGCCAGCGTGACGATGTTGCGACTCAATTGGCCAAACTGCAGACGAGTAGCGAACTGATTTACGGTGGCCACCCCGATGATATGAAACTCAGTGATGCCGATGCACAAAAAGGCGCTTTTTTTCCACCAACGCTACTTCACTGTAACCAGCCTTTGAGCAGCGAGGAAGTTCATGCAGTCGAAGCTTTCGGACCCGTCACAACGTTAATGCCCTATGACAACAACGATGAGGCGATTAGAATCGCAAGCCTAGGTCGCGGTAGCCTGGTTGGCTCTGTTATTAGCGATGACGAAGCCGAAGTGACTGAGCTCGTACTGGGTGCCGCTGCCTGGCACGGTCGCATGCTGGTGTTAAACAACGAGTGTGCCAAAGAGTCTACCGGACACGGTTCTCCTCTGGCCCAGCTAGTGCACGGTGGGCCGGGTCGTGCTGGTGGCGGTGAGGAACTGGGTGGTTCGCGTGCGATAAAACATTACATGCAACGGACTGCCGTTCAGGGCTCACCCAGTATGCTGACGGCGATAACGCAAGACTTTAATCCAGGCTCTCGACAAATTCCTTCAACGATTCATCCGTTTCGCAAGAAGTTCGAAGATCTCGAGATTGGCGAAACGTTAATTACCCACAAGCGTACGGTGACCGAAGCGGATATCGTGAACTTCGGCTGTCTGTCCGGCGACCATTTCTACGCTCATTTCGACGAGACAGCGGTTGAAGACTCGCTGTTCGGTAAACGGGTTGCGCACGGCTACTTCGTCATATCAGCAGCGGCAGGAATGTTTGTTGATCCTGCCAAGGGGCCCGTTCTGGCCAACTACGGCCTCGATAATCTCCGGTTTATCGAGCCGGTTGGAATTGGCGATACCATTCAGGTCAGACTTACCGTTAAGCAGAAGAACAAAAAAGACAAACGCGACGACGACAAGTACTTTTCCGGCGTAGTCATTTGGGATGTAGAAATTACCAATCAACATGAGCTGCCGGTGGCTTTGTACAACATTCTCACGCTGGTTGAGCGAGCACCGGATTAAAACACAGTTAGTAGAAGCTGTTTTACATGTAAGTAAAGCGAGAACACCCTCGCCGTAAAGGGTCCTCCCGGAGCGCTCTTACGATTTAGATAGACGGTCGAGAAAGTACTCGCAGGCTACGCTATACGAGTCGTTTTAAAACCCGCCGTGATAGCTAGCAAGAACCGCCAGCTTTGGCACGCTCCAGCGTGCGAACGAGCTGCGCCAGAGAGCGTACTCCCATCTTTTCCATCATGTGAGACCGGTGTAGCTCTACGGTGCGTTGAGAAATATCCAGATCCATGGCTATTACCTTATTTGCCTTCCCATCTGCGACCATTTCCATTATCTGTTGTTCTCTTGGCGTCAGTGCTTTAAGTTTAGCAGCGATCTCCTGACGTTCACGAAGCCGCTTCAGACCGACTGTATTTAGTTCAAGTGCAGTATGAATACGGTCAAGAAGATCCTGGTCTCTGAACGGTTTCTGCAAGAAGTCCGTCGCACCTCGCTTAAGAGCTTCAACAGCCATAGGAATGTCCGCATGGCCTGACATGAATAGGATGGCGAGTCCGCCTATGTTACGAGCCAACAGTTCTGATTGGAGTTCAAGACCACTCATTCCTGGCATTCGCACGTCTAGAATCAGAACACCCGTGTCTCCAGAGTAACTCTCTAAAAATTCATTGGCTGACGAGAAGGCCAAAACTCTGAGTCCAACTGATGTAATCAGCATGCTCAGTGAATCGCGAATGGCCTCATCGTCGTCAACAACGAATATTGTCTGTATTAGTTCCTCTACGCTGTCAGACTTCATTTATTTTCCTTGGACTGTTGACTGGTAACGTAAAGACGTAACGGGTTCCACCCTCCTCAACCGGTTCATGCCAGATACGCCCTCCGTGATTTACGATTATCGTGTTACACATGGATAGCTTGAGACGCATTTCGTTAGTTTCATTCGATGACAAAGAATGATACCGCGTATCAAAACTGAGATCATCGTTATACTGTCCATTGTCTTCAACGGCAATCTGGACAAACTCGTCCGACGGCCGCGTAGCGTTTACGGTAGCGAGTCGATTGGATGAATCGCGTGAGAATGACGTAAAGCAGTTTCTCAATAGCATGATGAGCACGTGCTGTACCTGTGACGATTCAGCTCGGACCAGTGGTAGTCGGTCTTCCAAGCTCCATCGAATTAAACAACCGGCAACTTCTGATTCTGCTTCAATCACATCTTTTATTTCGATGATCAGGTCACTAATGTCGGATGTGCCACTAGTAAGCATAGACTTGGGCGCCATTCTTCGCATCTTTTTGATCACTTCAGATGCGCTGAGTGCCTGTATGGAAATCTTCTCCAGATTGTCTTCCAGAGCGTCAGCGGCCTTGTCAGGATTAGCAAGAATCCGCCTGGTTACGTCAGCGTATGTGGTAATGGCCGTAAGTGGCTGGTTGATTTCGTGCGACATCGCTGTTACTAACTCGTTGAACATGCTCGCCTGATGTACTTCGTGCAACCTTTGCAGCAAAGATCGATTTTTCTGACGCTCAATATCCAGATCAGATTTCAAATGAGGTAGTTTCCTCAAGTCCCGAGCTATGCCAACAAACATTTTTTCTGAACCGTATGCGAACTCGCCCAGCGACAAGTGAATGGAAAACACTTCACCACTTTTACTTTGGGCCAGTAGACGACGCGCGATACCCAATGCCCTCCTCTCACCTGTCGAAATGTAGTGCTGAACGCTGTCGTCATGTGATGGACCAAGAGAATCCGGTATGAGCAGGCGAACGTTCTTTCCCAAGATGTCACTGGAAGAATAGCCAAACATCCTTTCGGCACCTTGACTAAACAAGCGCACCGTACCCTTCGCACAGATCGCTATGATACCGTCGATGGCAGCATTCATAGTCGAACGAAGAAGCTCATCACTTTCTGTGTGTTTCGCCTTTGGCAAGTTCGGCTGTTGGGTAGTAAGCACCATAGCGGTTAGTACCTTAGTTTGGTGGATTGCTGCACGTCTGTATCAGGGAAAGACCGGATCAAGACCATGTTGCCACCTGGCCGAATCAGGCCCTATTCGCATTGACCGCGATTCAGTTCGGAAAGTACGTAGTTCTGCCGGTCTGTAAAATCGACCTGTCTCAGCACTGGGTTTCCACCCTCGGAGTTACCAGACCTGAAGCTCAACGGTCTGAATTTATCGTATCTCAACTCTACGGGTAATCCACAGTTTAAGGCTGTCACCGTTGAGACTAATTTTAACCACACAAATTTAGAGGAAGGCTCATGAAATACCGCAGAATAATGATAGCAATTGACAATTCTGACGAGGCGCACAAGGTGATCGAAGCGGCAATTGATGCGTCCCATCCGGAAGCCGAATTCCATCTGGTCACCGTTGTTCAACCGCTATCAAATATATACGGAAACATGGTGTGGTCACCTGTAGCGAGCGACACGCAATCCATCGAAGAGTCGATAATCGGGCAATCTAAAATCCGTCTGGCCGAGGTGTGTGATACGTATAACCTGCCTAAAGATAACAACCATGTCTTACTTGGTTCAACCGCGTCGCAAATTCGCGAGGCCGCCACCAACATTAAAGCTGAACTGATTGTTATTGGCACACATGGCAGACACGGCATGGGTCTCATAATGGGATCCACCGCCAATTCAGTACTTCATGGTGTGAACACAGATGTACTGGTAATCAGGCTGTAGTTTATGCACGGATAATCTTGTTTCCGTTAATTACGACACAATTTTATTCTCTGCTCAGCCAGCGTAGACGTACTCAGGAGCTGCTCCAAAACTCCACAAAATGGCTGTTGCACCCAGAAGTCCGACAAATACAACTAGTGCTATTCCAAAGACAGCGCTTGAGTAGAGAAAGCCACGCTCGGACGTTACCTTCATCACATGAGGAGTGCCAAGGTATAGCAGGTAAATACAGTAGCAGCTCACCGCAATGCCTACGATAATGTCAAGCCACAAGATGGGCATCAGACCAAGCACGCCAGCAATAAAAAACGGTGTGCCAGCGTATGTTATGAGAGCAACACCCTGCGTGACGGTTGAATCACTCTTGTACGACTTTGCCATCCAGTGGACCATGTAGCCGAGAAACAAAACGGCATAAATTAGCGCCAGAAAAAACAGTACACACACTGGTAGCGCGCTCTCCGCGGTGAGCCTTACGTTTTCTCCAGCTACGCTCCAGCCGAAATGTGAGACACCAAAGTACCAGCATACCGCGGGTATTAGCGCGAGCGGAATGGTATGAAGAGCAATCAATCCGGCTAGCGTGCCCGGATTTTCTCCGATTCGACTCCAGCCTTTTTTGGGCGAAAAAACAATAGCTAAACTATTTACCAATGTGTTCATTATCGTGAACCTCATCGTTGTCAAACATATCAAGTGCGTGCCGATCGAGATGGTCGAACTGTCCCGAATCTACCGCTCTTACAAACACCCACATGGCAATGCCCATAAGCACAACCGATGCAGGAACCAATACAAATAATATTTCCATTAGAGTTCTCTGCTTTGTAGTCTTGCAGAGTTTGCAACAACTAATATCGAGCTCAGTGACATGCCGAGAGCTGCCATCCAGGGGGCGAGATAGCCACTCGCCGCAAGTGGAATCATCGTAATATTGTACCCAACGGCCCATGACATATTCTGTTTTATAATTAGCATGGCTTTTCGGGCCGTAAGTATGAGCTCGTAAATTGGACGGAGCTGCCGCGACAATAAAAGAACATTGCTGCGAGACTGCACAACATCAGGCGCTTCCAACACGACCGCCGATACGTCTGCCTCGGCTAGTGCCGGCAAATCATTTATACCGTCACCAAGCATCAGAATGTTAGCTTTACCAGCGATTGAATCAGCTTTAAATTGAGCAACGAGTTCACGCTTTGCCTCCGGCGTAAGATCAGAGTGAACCGGTAAGTAATCACTAAAATCGGAACAATTAGTTGCCTGATCTCCGCTTAATAAAACGAGTTCCAAGCCTTCCAAATTAAACGCCTCCAACGTGGAGTGTGCGTCGGAACGCAGTTCTTCCTCAAGCTCGAAGCGTGCAGCCAGCTGTTCGTTGACACTAAGCCATACGGAGCGTTTAACACTTGTTGTGGCCGGAGCGTCTGCTCGGGGACTGCAATACTCAAGAGTCCCTATGCGCACTAATCCTGCCTCACACTCGCCTGTGACGCCGTAAGGATCAATACGTACTTGCTGCATGGTAGTCGCATCGATACCGTGAAAAGCTCGGGCGATCGGATGGTTAGAACTCCGCTCAAGCCCCGCTCCGAGTTTGAAGCACTCAGCCTTCGACCATTTACCCAATGGTTCAAATTGACTGACATTTATACGACCCGTTGTTAACGTACCCGTTTTGTCTACAGCGATTGTGGTGACATCTGAAGCCAGGCGCAGAACGTCTCCGTCTCTGACAACCACACCAAATCCCTGGAGGCGAGACAGCGCCGCTGTAATAGCCGCGGGTGTAGCGAGCGCCAAAGCACATGGGCATGACACCACTAAAACAGAGATCGTCGCTGACAAAGCTTGAGCTGAGTCATGGAAAATCCAGTAGCCCGCCGTACACGTAGCGACTAGCAACATGGTACAAACGAAGTAACTGGCAATGCGGCTTGCTTTGTCTGGAAGGCCGTTTCGTCGACTCATGGCTGTTTTGGTGAGTCGTTCAATTGTGGCTAGCCTTGATTCAGATGGAGTAGCTTGGACGCGAAACTCGAAAGACTGAAACGAATTTGACGTGCCGGCTGTCACGACGTCACCCGCGAGTCTGACAACGGTATGGGCTTCACCGGTAAGTAGCGATTCGTCGACATGAGCAGTACCTTCAACTACCACGCCGTCAGCAACAATGCGTTCGCCTGGTCTGACCAGGACCCGATCCCCTACAACAAGGGCGCTGACATCGATTTCTACATCACTCGCCTCTCTAACCACCGTACAGCGCTCCGGTAACAGCGATAGAATGCTAACTCCGGCACTCTTGCGGCTAAGTCCATTGCTGATCAACCGTGCTGTCAGTAGTAGAAAGGTGAACATGACTACAGAGTCAAAATAGACGTCTCCAAATCCACGAATAATCGTAAATGTACTGGCACTAAACGCGAGAATCAGCGCCAAAGACACCGGCACATCCATAGAGAGACCAGCCAGTAAATCACGGGGAAGTCTGATTTGTATGATTGACGACCATGCATTGAAAAAGAACGGCTGGGCGCTATAGAAAATAACCGGTAAAGTGATGACAAAACTGGCGAGCTGGAACAGACGTACATGTTCGTAGGCCATGTTTTGCACATCACCTACGTATAGTGCTATTGCCTGCATCACTACCTGCATCATGCCAATGGCGGCGATGCCCAATCGCTTAATATCTTTACGCTGTGAGGCCATGTCATTTTCGGCCTCCAGCATGGGCGTAAAACCAAGCTGTTCCAAACGACCAAACAGATCAAGAACCGGAACCTTGTTATTGTCATGCTCAACAAAAAGCTCGCGTCTTGTTGGGTTAGTACGGACAGCATGAATACCCGGCACTGCTTTTAACGCATGCGATATCCGCGCTTCACACGAAGCGCAATGCATATCGGTAACATGAAACATGCTCGTTGTCACAGGGAGCTTCTCCAACTCGTCTTGGAAAGCGGCTTTTCATCAAGTGTTGTTGCACTGTCATCGACTCTAAGAGCAAGAAAGAGAGTGACAATGCCAACCAAAATGCTCGTGGCCGGAATGCCCACAACCAGCCAAAGCATCTTATTCGTTTTGCGAGAGGCCTTCTTCACGGACTCGGCGCCAGAAAACGTGTTTCGGCAGACTGGCACTGTTTGCGGGTTTGTTCGCAGAGCGCAATAGTCAGGGAGCTAAACGTAGATTCAATGGCCTCTGACTTTCGATATACGCTAAAAGCGATCGAAGAAACATCACCTACCGGTACGAGCATTAAGGCTTCGCCGTTATGTTCCAGCTCTTCGCCGTTCGCAGTAGCGGTCACCGCAAACTTCATGGGCGACTGAGATTTGTTGGAGATTTTTAACGTATAGTCGTTGCGAATTTTACCTGCTTCCAAATGGTACAATTCACCACGTTCCCGGAGAACGTCAATCCCGAACGGTACGCGTGTCCCCAGTTTGACCGTGAACAGCCCGATCATAATGACGAGTACGGCCATATACCCCAGTGTTCGGGGTCTAAGATACCGAGGTTTTGTTTGTTGTTGTCTGTCATGTACGTTTGCTTCGCTATCGTAGCGAATAAGTCCCCGTGGATACTCCATTTTGTCCATAACCTGATTACAGGCGTCAATGCAGTGGGCGCACTGAATGCATTCAATCTGAAGACCTTGTCGAATATCAATTCCTGTAGGACAGACCTGCACACATAGCTGGCAGTCTACGCAGTCGCCCAGCCCGGTTTTCTCAGCCGCCCGTTTACGCGCTCCGCGAGGTTCACCGCGTGGCTCATCATACGTTACGACCAAAGTATCGCGATCAATCATTGCTGATTGAAACCGGGCGTACGGGCACATGTATATGCAAACCTGTTCTCGTAGCCATCCGGCGTTGATGTAGGTAGCTGCACTAAAAAAAAGGATCCACGCATAGGCCCAAAGCGACGCCCTAAACTGGACAAGGTCGCCCAGTAATTGCCTTGCTGGGCTAAAATACGCGACAAATGTGAAGCCCGTTAACAGGGCTACGCCAATCCAAAGTCCGTGCTTGGCCGAGCGACGAGCAAACTTGTCAGCGCTCATTGCCTGCTTTTCCAGTTTCTTTCTTTGATTCCGGGATCCTTCGGTTTTCTTTTCAATCCAAAGAAAAATTGAGGTCCAGACCGTTTGCGGGCATGTGTAGCCGCACCAAAGTCGTCCCACCAGCGAGGTAACCAGGAAGAGTGCAAACGCCGCGATAATCAGTAGCCACGCAAGTAAGATGAAATCTTGCGGCCACAAAGTGAGACCGAATATATAAAACTTGCGGGCGGGCAAATCGAACAAAACGGCCTGCCGACCGTGCCAGTTTATCCACGGGAGCAGAAAGTAACCAAGCAAAAGTGGCCAGCCGGTGTACAAGCGAATGTTCTGAAAGTAGCCTCCCACATAATGTACGAAAAGCTTCTCTCTTCTCTTGTAAAGGCTGACTTTGGCTACCCCGCCCCCTCCGTCCGGCACGCCATTAGCGGGCGGACTAGTCACCGCCGTTTGTTACATCTGAAGCCGGGGAATACTTCGTGACGCTTTGTGCGTCGCCTGCTGTCAATGACAACACATAGGCGGACAACAGGTGTATTTTATCGTCACCAAGTATGGGGCCCTTGGCTGGCATTAAACCGCCACGGCCTTTGGTCACGGAATAGGAAATATCTGCTGCTGTACCACCGTAGAGCCAAATATCGTTGGACAAATTGGGGGCTCCTAACGCCGCATTGCCTTCACCGTTTACGCCGTGGCACGCCAAGCAATATGACTCGTAGGAAGTTTTGCCCGCCGTGATTTTAGTGGCCTCGTGCTCGGCTCCCGAAAGCGAAAGCACATACTGAGTGACGTCCGCAATCTGGTCAGGTTGCAAAACCGACTCCCAAGCAGGCATCAGTCCGTTTCGCCCGTTTGTAATGGTGTGCTTAACCGTCTCAAAACTACCACCCCAAAGCCACTCCGAGTCAGTCAAGTTAGGAAATGCATTGCCTCCCTTTGCAGCCACCCCGTGGCAGGTAGAACAATAGTTTAGAAAGAGACGCCGGCCCGTTTGCATGGCCTTGCGATTGGTTATCAGTTCATCTACTGACATAGCAGCATATTGTGCAAATAGCGGTTCAAAGCGCTGTTCGTGCCCGTCTGACCTGGCCAGCCATTCTTTTTGCGACGTCCATCCGCTGGCGCCCTTCATATTACCGAGTGCCGGATAGTACGCAACGTACCCCAAACCAAATATGATGCTTATTACAAACATGCCTACCCACCAGGCAGGCAATGGATTGTCGAGTTCCTTGATGCCATCAAACTCATGATCAAGCTCGGACCCATCGGCAATCTTGTTCCGATTTGAAACCAGTAACCAGGAAATCCCAGCAATCGATACAAGCGTTACTAGCGCTACAAACATGCTCCAGCCTGAACTCATTGCTGGCCTCCTTCGGATACCGGTTGTCGGGAGTGTAGGTCTTCCCGTAGCGGAATAGAGCCGTAGTCATTCAATCTTGATTTATTTCGAGGCAAGTACACCCACACAACGAGCGACAAGAACGCTACGCTTACGCTTATAAGTGAAGCCAGTTTCCAGAACATCAGCGACCTCCTTCCATTTTTCTGTCCAGCCCGAGCGTCTGCAGATAGCTAATCAGGGCGGCCGCTTCTGTTATCCCTTCAATCTCGTCTTTGGCACCTTCGATTTGTTCATCGGTGTAAGGCACGCCGAGTTTTCTCAGCGCTGCCATTTTTCGCCCTGTAGTTTCGCCACTCAAGGTGTTTTCAAACAACCAGGGATACGCTGGCATATTCGAAACAGGAACGACACTGCGCGGGTCCATCAAGTGAACCTGATGCCATTCGTCACTGTACCTGCCGCCAACGCGCGCCAGGTCCGGCCCGGTTCGTTTGGAACCCCACAAAAACGGGTGCTCATAGACGTCCTCTCCAGCCACTGAATACGGACCGTAACGAGCTGTCTCCGACCGCAAAGTTCGTACCATTTGCGTATGACAAACGTGGCAACCTTCGCGAATGTAAATATCTCGCCCTTCGAGGTCGACAGCACTATATGGTTTCAATCCTTCGATAGCTTTTGTTTTATGTTTCTCAAAAACCATCGGAAATATTTCGGCCGCTCCACCGATGGAAACAGCTACCAGCGTTAGAACAATAAGCCAAAGAACATTACTTTCCGTTTTTTGTAAACTCATGCGTTTCCAACCTCGCCCGTTAGCATAGGTGTAGCGGCAACATCCGCTTCATCCTTGATCTCAGAAGTCGACGTGGTTTTCCAGACGTTAAAAGCCATGATGAACATGCCAGACAGGAAGACGAAACCGCCCAGCGCACGGACATAGTATCCGGGGTAACTTGCCGCGACAGTTTCAGCAAAGCTGTAGGTTAACGTGCCGTCCACATTGGTAGCTCGCCACATCAGGCCTTGCATAAGCCCATTGACCCACATAGAAGCGATGTACATCACGGTGCCGATGGTTGACAGCCAGAAGTGGATATTAATCAATTTGGTGCTGTACATTTGCCCCTGCTTTCTACCGTAAAGTATGGGGATAAGATGGTACATGGCACCAATACTCACCATAGCGACCCATCCCAAAGCGCCTGAGTGGACGTGTCCGATGGTCCAGTCCGTGTTGTGCGACAGTGCGTTGACGGTTTTGATAGACATCATTGGCCCCTCGAACGTGGACATACCGTAGAACGATAGGGCAACGACCAGGAACTTGATAATCGGGTCGGTACGTAATTTGTCCCATGCCCCGGATAGCGTCATCATACCGTTGATCATTCCGCCCCAGGAAGGTGCTAGCAAGATGAGTGACATGGCCATTCCTACGCTTTGCGCCCAATCCGGTAACGACGTGTACATCAAGTGATGAGGGCCCGCCCAAACATAAATCGCAATCAACGCCCAAAAGTGCACGATTGACAGTCTGTAGGAGTAAATAGGACGATTAGCCTGTTTCGGTACGAAGTAATACATTATTCCCAAAAAGCCGGCAGTCAGGAAAAATCCAACCGCGTTGTGGCCGTACCACCACTGCACCATGGCGTCTACCGAACCGGAAAAGATTGAGTAGCTTTTGAATGCCGTGACAGGAATTGCGAGACTGTTAAAAACATGAAGTATGGCAACCCCTATAATCAAGGCACCGTAGAACCAGTTAGCGACAAAAATATGTTTCATTTTGCGTTTGGCTATGGTGCCAAAGAATACGATCGCAAATGCAGCCCACACCAAAGTAATCAGGATATCAATCGGCCATTCGAGCTCCGCGTACTCTTTACTTGTTGTGATTCCAAGAGGCAGCGTTATAGCAGCCGATAAAATAACCAGCTGCCAACCCCAGAACACAAATGCAGCAAGCCCGTCTGAAATGACTCTGGCCTGAGACGTACGCTGAACTACGTACAGTCCCGTTCCCATCAGCGCACAGCCACCGAAAGCAAAAATCACCGCATTCGTGTGCAGCGGCCTTAGGCGCCCATATGACAACCAGGAGGTATCGAAATTGAGTGCGGGAAATGCAAGTTGCGCAGCAATCAACACACCTACTGTCATGCCGACGATTCCCCAAACCACGGTCATAATGGCAAACTGTCTAACGACCTTGTAGTTGTAATCAGGGTGATCGAATGCGTATTGGGTCATAGTCTCTTCTCTCTGAACCGGTATAGCTTTTCAATCCGATTTAGGCGTGCTTGTTGAATCCCGGTCCACAGACAATCCGCAAGCGCGTTTGACGGCTGAAAAACATCTAAGCAAATTATTGAGGGCCCCTTTCCAGACCATAACAACCGACCATAAAACAGTTGTCTCCAGCTTCGAGAGGCACTCGACGGGACCAATTATCCACGTAACCGAGGCGTGCACATATGCGATAACTACGTATGTGATTTGGCCAGCCGGGCCAATATACTACGCAGCCGCAAAAGATAGGCTCATCTTCCTCAACACACTATTTTCACTTTTAAAGCTAAATGCTTGTCAACCAGTGTAAATACTGAAGCTGTTGTAAGGTCACCGTGCGCCGCGCATGCTGTGCCGTTCGGCCTGCTCATTCCTCTCCACCCGGAGCTGCTCAGTGGCTCTCAATTCAAAGATAAGGGGTCAGAAGCCAGCACGCTGCATCGCGTAGTTTGATCGCAAGCGATCTGCTTTCCAGCTCGCTGGCCTTGAGCAACTCGGATCGGGTAACGCAGCCGTCGACATACTCATTGAGTTTTTCGACAACAATCTGTGACTGTACTTCTACGCCAATCTCGAAATTCAGAATCAGACTTCGGGCATCGACGTTGGCCGAACCCACAAGCCCGTAACTTTCATCAACAACAAAGAGCTTGCTGTGATCGAACGCCCCATTTTGATAGTAAACGTTCACCCCATATCGAAGTAACTGAAGGAGCATATTACGTGTGGCCCAATGTACGAAAGGCAAATTACTGACGCGAGGGAGAATGATTTCCACAGTGACGCCGCGTATGGAAGCAACCTGAAGCGCCGCAATCAACTCCGGAGGCGGTAAAAAGTACGGCGTAACAATACGAACTTTCCTATTTGCACCGCTTATGGCGGCTTGGTAAATCAAACTCAACAGATCTATATCATTGTCTGGTCCGTCAACGGTAACACGGCACTCGGCGTTAGCCACCTGCAGGCTCGAAGCCGAAGCAGACAGGTCCAATGGCGTCAACGTTTCAGCTGTCGCCGTAAGCCAGTCATCGGCAAAAACCAGCACGATATCGGCTACAACAGGACCACTAATCGTAAAATTAACATCCTTGGCCTCGGCTTCTTTTCTCCCCGGCTTGGGAACATAGGCATTGCGCACGTTTGTTCCACCGACAATGGCCTCTCTTTGATCAGCTACCAGCAGCTTGCGGTGATTACGAATGTTGATATGCCAAGCAGGTGGAATCAAACGCGGTTTTAGGAAAACCCCCACTTTGACACCGACAGCCTCCAGTTTCTTGCGTGTTCCTCCCCATGAGTACAGCGCACCTACACCGTCGAGCAGAACGCGAACGTCCACCCCTCGCGTAACGGCCTCTCCAAGTTCAGTAATCAGCCACTCGCCCACTCCTTTGGACTCAAATATATAGACTGACAAAAAAATGCTCGATTCAGCGTTACGCACCAGTCTACTTACCGCGCCCAGAGTAGCACTTCCTTCCAGTAAACATTCCACGTGATTGCCACTGGTAAAGCCTCGTTTCAGCGAGTCAATGGAGCCCGGTATAAAAGAACTTTGTTCGTCAAATCTCCCTCTTTCTTCTCGAATACGCTGCGCACGGCGACGGATGCGGTTGATTCCGAAAATGAGATAGGCGCCCATGCCCAGAACCGGGGAAAACAAAATGATAGCCACCCAGCCCAATGCAGATCGAGGATCGCGTTTATTCAACAGAGCATGGCCCGCAGCGCCCAAAGAGGCGAGCAGAACCAGTACACCTGCAATTTGCAGCAAATGAGTAAAAGAAAGCATTATTTATTATAAAGCCCGCGCAGGAATAAGGGCCATATGACTAACTCCCAAGATTCGCAATCTGGATCCTCAAGTCATTCCCCTTATTAGCTTTGGAGTCTTTGGCCTGTTCGGGCCCATTTAGCAGTTCAGGTTATTCGTCAGATTTAGCGCAACACGCTATTCTTAACGTATTATAGCGTAACTAAACTACGGAACTCCTGATCAATCCATGAAAGCAGTCAATCGAAAGGCAAATCTGGAGTGCCTTGACGTCAAGGCTCTGGTTGACCCACTGCAAAAAGGCTTTCCGGTGGTCTACTGCAATCAGTCACCGGATTATCTATTCGGCGAAGCGAAAACCCATGTTGTAGGGCAGTCCATCATTGAGCTGTTACAGGCTCAGGTTGATTCTGCGACAGTTGACAATTTGTGTGCGGCTTTGATTAAAGCTGAAGAAGCTACCTTTATCGTAAAATACTCGGAAGGGAAAAAGACTGCGCTCTCCTCTCAAATCACCGTATCCCCTCTTTTTAATGGTGGTGGTGAGCTGATTCACTTGCTCGTGTCGATTGTCAGCCGCCCCGTCCAGCCTGTTAGTGAGCAGCAGCTTGCTGAGGCGCATTTGTTCATGGAATCAGCCCCGGACGCCACCTTTATTTTCGATGCCAACGGCAAAATGATCCTGACTAATCGTGAAGCGGAAACGCTGTTCGGATACACAAGAGACGAGCTTACGTCCAAAACCATCGAAGAGTTGATGCCCGAAGGGTACCGAAAACAACACGTTGCTCACCGGGAAAGATTTAGTAGAGCCCCTGCGGTTCGAGGCATGGGTGCAGGCGCATCTATTGTCGCACTGACCAAGGATGGACAAGAACTTCCTGTCGAGATTCGACTGGGTCCTATTTTTAGCCAGGGTAAAGAATACGTGTCGGCTAGCGTGCGAAATGTAGAAGATCGTGTAAGAGCCGCCCAGGAACTCGAAGATGCTCGCGACGTAGCTGAACGTGCGACCACCGAAAAGTCGCGCTTTCTGAACGCGGCAAGTCATGACTTGCGACAGCCTCTTCAGGCCATCACGCTCTACCTTTCCGTCCTTGGACGTACACAGGACTCCAAGCAACGCGAGGACATAAGCGCCAAAATACAGCTGTCACTGGACAACATTAACAGCATGCTTGGCGCGTTGCTTGATGTGTCAAAATTTGAAAGCGGAGCCGTTGTTCCGGATAAGACTAATGTCGTTGTTGCCGATATCCTTGATGAAATTATGGCTGGATGCACCCAGCAAGCTGACGAGAAAGGTCTTTCTCTGGTCGCTGAAGATACATCAGCAATAGTGTATTCCGACTCCGCTCTGCTCAAGCGTGTAATCGAGAATTTTGTGACCAATGCCATTCGTTATACTGACGAAGGCAGCATAACAATCGACTGTTCAGAACGTGGCAATGATCTGGATATAAGTGTTAACGACACCGGAATCGGTATTGACGCAGAGCACCTTGAACAAATATTCGAGGCGTACTATCAACTGGGTAATCCAATGCGAAACCGGACTCGGGGCCTTGGCCTTGGTCTTTCAATCGTGAGGAACATCGCCCGCCTTCTGGGTAACTCGATACAAGTAGAATCTGAAATTGGCACCGGATCGACATTCAGTATTCGTGTGCCACTTGTAAGTCATCTTGCAAGCAAATCAGAGGATCCAGACGTTCAGCAAAGTATCCCATTGTCCGACGAAAAGCCGCTTGTGCTTCTGATAGACGATGACAACGACGTACGTGATTCGATGTTCATGCTGCTGGATTCCCTGGGACTAGAAGTCAGCACCGGGCTCGATGGAGAGAAAGGCATTGCGATACTTCGTGCTGGGGCGAGACCTTCTGTGATCATTTTAGACTACTGGTTACCCGGTATGAACGGCCTCGAATTTCTGGCGCAAGCCCGAAGCCTTTTGCAGCACGACGTCCCCGCCGTAATCATGACAGGAGATACAACCACCACCGGGCTGTCCGATATCGAGATGTCAAATTGCCAGATAATGCACAAACCCGTAGACACCCAACGCATGATTAGTCTGATTAAAACAGCCGTAAACACAAAAACGGCCCGCGCTTGGATCAAGGCGGGCCGCTAATCGTACTCGTATAATCTGTGCGCTAGCCGGCGCTAACCCATGCGTTGCACCAGCCTTTGCCTGCAACCAGGCGGCCCTGAAACAAGGAGCAAGGTGCCCACTCGCCATCGCCTTCCTTGCCGAATAATACGCAGTTCTTACAGAACTGGTCCTTACCCGCGTCGCCGGCTCTCTTCGGGTGCTTCTCAACGTCGACAGTAGTCGCGTCGTGCTTATAGCCGAGCGCCATGGCTGTCGGATCGTCTTCTGTAAGCTTCGCTCCCTCAGCATTGGCTGCCGTGGAGACTGACAGACCGCCAAGCGCTAAGGCAGAAGCACAACTGCCACGAAGAAACTGTCTACGTGAAATATCGTTACTCATAAGATCCTCTCAAATTGCATTAAAAAATGTCTAACCCGATTATTTGGGTTGTAAATGGTCAGTGGTCTCAAGCGGAGCCTATAATTGCACAAAGCTTGACTACCAAACAAAGGTTTTACCGAGGCTTTCGCCTAAAAACCAGCTACTTATAACCTAATAGTACTCTAAAGGCGTTGTTTTCCCGTGAAAAACCCGATATGCGAAAATAGTGTAAAGAATGATGATCGGGAGCACCATGACAACCCCAACCAAGATTACCCTCAGCGATTCGGGGGCCGCAGCCGCCTGCCAAATGGTCATTTGGTCCAAGATAAGCCACGGGAACAGACTGTAAGCCAAGCCGTGAAAAGCCAGCATGAACAGCCCCACCGCACAGCCAAATGGCACCCACACTCCGTATTCATTGTCATTGTCGAGGCGAAGTGGCAGACGCCCCAGAGCCCTGTAGGTAACCCCGATAAGAATAGTTGCCATTAGGGGTAGCGGCCAAGAGCCCAGGACGCTTTGTAGCGTGAACCAGCGCTCGAACACTCTGGGGTTCATCAGAGGGGTTACAACCGATACCGCCAGCAGTCCGGCGGCGAAAAAAACGAGACTTCTTTTTGCCCAACCGATTGCTTTGCGCTGGAGCTCGCCTGAAGTTTTCATCAGCAACCAACCGGCGCCCAGGAGCACGTAGCTGAACGCCATACAAACACTAATGCCCAACGCGAACAGAACTGTCCCTGCGTTCCGCTCGAATCCGACCACCAACATGCCGAGCATGTATCCCTGAGCGAGCGCTGCGCCAGCCGAGCCAACAAGAAAAGCGGTGTTCCACAATCCCTTGTGATCGGCTCTCGCTTTTACCCGAAAGTCGAACGCAACGCCCCTAAGAATTAACGCGATAAGCATGACCGTTACGGGCATATAAAGCGCCTGCATGATCGCTCCGTGAGCGTGTGGAAAAGCGACGAGTAATAATCCGACGCCCATTACAAGCCATGTTTCGTTTGCATCCCAAAACGGACCGATGGAAGAAATCATGATGTCTTTTTCGTCGTCAGTCGCCGTGGCAATCAAAATACCAACGCCCAAGTCGTATCCATCCAGAATCACGTAGGCCAATATTGATACGCCCATCAGCACCATGAACACGAGAGGCAGCCAGCCAGCAGGCTGTGCTAGATCGGGAATGAGTGCGTCAAACACCGGCATCCCCTACTTTTGTGGCGCGACCCACAAATGGAATGACTCCGGGTCCCGCGGCGCTTGGTGGACGCATTGGATCGGTCAGGGTAGCTGTTTCGGCGTCTATAGCTCCTCGCGCGAGATAGAAAATCACAGCGCAGTAAGAAAAAATCAGAAACGCATAAATCAATAAGTACATTACCAGCGTTGCGGCAATCATCGTTCCGGGCGTCGTGGTAACGGCTTCGCTTGTGCGCAGAACACCTGCCACCAGAAACGGCTGTCGTCCAATCTCTGTTACGTACCACCCTGCCAGGACGGCCACCCAACCTGAGAATGTCATGCCGAATAGTACTCGCGCGAGCCAGGTTGGCAGCGGCTTGTCCTGACGTGTTTTCCAAACGCCTAACCACGACATGAACAGCATCAGGAAGCCGATACCGACCATGATACGAAAGGCATAGAACACAGGAGCAACCGGCGGATGCGCATCGGGAAACGCATCGATACCCTTCACCTCACCGGCCCAGTCGTGAGTCAACACAAACGACGCCATGCCGGGAATTTCAAGCGCAAACTTGTTGCGTTTTTCCTCGGCATCCGGAATACCGAACAGCACCAGCGGTGCGCCTTCCTGTGTTTCCCACAGGCCTTCCATAGCCGCGACTTTAGCAGGCTGGTGCTCGAGCGTATTCAGCCCGTGCAAATCACCCACCACAACCTGAAGCGGTGTAAGCACGGCGGCCAGAACGAGTCCTGTACGCAAAGACGCTCTGACAGAAGCTGAGCGGTCGTCGCGCAACCAACGGTAAGCGCTGACCCCGGTAATCAGAAACGCAGCGGTTAACCCGGACGCAATCAGAACGTGAGCCAAACGAAATGGTAACGATGGATTGAAAATAATCGCCGCCCAGTCGGTTGCGAATGCCTGTCCGTCAATCATTTCGAAGCCGGCTGGAGTATGCATCCACGAGTTAAGCGCAATTATCCAAAAGGCTGATACGGTTGTACCACCAGCCACTAGCACAGTAGCAAGCGTATGCACTCGATTACTTACGCGTTTATAACCAAACAGCATAATGCCAAGAAATGAGGCCTCCAGGAAAAACGCGGTCAGCACCTCGTAGGCCAGCAGAGGCCCTGCGATATTACCGACGCTCTCCATGAACCCGGGCCAATTGGTACCGAACTGGAAGCTCATCGTAATGCCGCTGACAACGCCTAGCGCGAAGGTGAGAGCGAATACTTTTACCCACAGCCGATAGGCTGCCATCCATTTGTCATCTCGCGTCGCATTGAAGCGCAGCTTAAAAAACAACAACACCCAACCCAAAGCAATTGTGATCATTGGGAACAGAATGTGAAAGCTGATGTTGGCTGCAAACTGAATTCTGGACAACATCAATGGATCAAGGGCTGACATATCTAGCTTCCTCCTTCTACGGCTTCAGATGACGGTCTCTTGCGCTTGAACCGGTCTCCTACTTCAAGAACTCGACGTACCCCTCCTCCCAAGCGCATCAGCTTTTCAAGAGTGGCGCGATCGAGGCGCTGCACCTCGGCAAACCAGTCGGTTAACATTTCGATCAACTCGAGCATTTCACCCATGCGCTGACGAGCGTAGTGATCGGGGTCCTCAGAGTGGCTCTCGGACACGGGCTCCAAAAGCGCATCCCGCAGCATTGTTATGGTTGGGTCAATTTCGCGCTGACGCCGTTGCTCGGCCAGTGTTTGGAAAATGGCCCATATGTCTTCCGGTGCTGAGAAATACTCTTTTCGGTCGCCCGGAAAGTGCTTCAGTCGGACAAGATGCCAGGACTGAAGCTCTTTCAGCCCCATACTCACGTTGGACCTGGACATGCCCAGACTCTCCGCCATTTGGTCGGCGTTGATGGGCTCTTGAGAAATAAACAGCAGCGCGTAGAGCTGACCGACGGTACGGTTTATACCCCAACGGCTGCCCATTTCTCCGAAGTGCATCACAAAATTCTGTTGATAACTTGTTAATTTCACAGTATTTTCACATTTTCCTGAAAACTCAGTAAGCAATAGAATTATACACTCGCCGGGGTGCAAGTCCATCCTGAATTACCCTCTGCTGGGCTAAATAATTGGAATTTAGACGGCTTTACAAAACCTGTCAGAAGACCCGTTTGGTGGCTTGGATCGAATAATTAGAACGGCGCATGAGACCGGTAAAACAACGCTAAAGGTAGATACTTGGCACATGTTTATTTGAGGCGACGCTATGCTTCGACTTTGAATGCCGAAACAGGTATTAGAGTGACTTTCTTATGTCAAAGCTACAGCCAGCTGACGTAGCTTGTGTTGACTAGGCTTGCGACTTGGCTATTAAGGAAAACAGATTCATGACCGCCGGCACCGAATTTTCCTTGATGCTCATCAGCACTTTCATTTTATCGGCATCGTCTTTGTTCGCTTCGCTTACCGTGGCGCCAAGCGGATTGAGCCTGCAGTTATTCAGCCAGTTTCGAATATCGCGATTTTGCGACCATTCTTTTTGGTTCATCATGTTGCCAACGAGGGAGCTCATGTATTCAGCTGGGGTATCGGCCAGCACAACGGGTGTGCAAAGCTTGTTCTTTTCCAGGTTGGTTTCGAAATTTGCCTCGACGTAGGCTGCAATAGCCGCGCTAAAGGTAACCAGCGGTGCGCGCAGTGCTTGAAGCGTAATGAGCCCGTCCTGAAAGACAGGTTTAGCTTCATCGATATCGTACAACACAGCCGTCGCGGTGCAGTCAATGTACAGCGTCTCTGGCTGAGTCGCGATGCGCTCGCCCGAAACGGTGGTCATTTCAGTTGCGCCTACCGATGCAATTCGACCTTGACGCAAAACATTCTTAATCCGCCGCAACTGGTCTATCTCAGTCTTTGAAATCGTTGCGTAGTGGAACATGGTCGGAGTTTCGGACTCATTAATTCTAAACATGGCGCCAGCCGCTTCCAAGCGCTCGAAAAGGTCCTCCACGGACGTGGCCTTTTTCATCGCGCCAAGTTGAGCTGCAAATCCACCAACCGCTTCGTTGAAGAACGCCTGTCCCGGTTGCGTTGTGCTCCGGTTTATAAGCCAGGATTCTCTTGGGCATACCCACGAAATAGAGTCAGGTTCCGCGCCGTTATCGAGCAACCAGATCAGCGCATCCATGCCAGTCTTCCCACCACCCAGCACAGTAAAGTGTTTGTGTGAGGCCGCACGACGCGGCAAATCATTGGGAATAATACACGAGACGCCCTCCTCGACTTCATACTTTCGGGTATGAGTCGCCGGTATCGACGTTCGATAGAACGTACCGTCTACAACGCTCCGCCCCACATCAACTTGGTATTCCTTGTCGGAAAGCTGCGAGTAGAAACGCCTTTCGCCCTTAGAAGAACACATCGGAAAGTATTGCACCCGACCAGAGGTCAGAAATCGTTCGCGCATGACCTTTTCAAAATACGTTAGCACTTCGGGGCCCGAAGCCAGCTCGTAGAAACCTTTGTTCGACCCGACCTGATCAATACGCTGCGAGCCGAGAGGCGTAGAGGCTACGCCGTAGAAAGCGGATGGTTGGTGCAAGCGAACAAACGGATACGCGTCGTTCCAGTGACCACCCGGCATGTGCCGCTCATCGACAATGACAAACGTAGCGTCGCTTTCGCTCAACATTGTGTCGACAAAGGCCATGCTGACTGCACCACAGCCAACTACAAGGTAATCTGCCTTGAGCTGTTCCATTTGAGTTTCCTTAATCTTTTTGCAATGGTAAACAGCTCAGGTTCCCGAGCTGTCCTCGCCATTAGTTCACCGTTTGAAAGGGCTCCAGCGACCTATTCGAATTCTACGCCCGGACCCGTCTCTGCCGAAGTAATCGGAGCGAACTTCTTCTCGACAACATGTCGTTTGATTTTCTGCGTGGGAGTCAGCATGCCGTTCTCGGGCGTCCAGGCGTCTTTAATAACGACAACACGGCTAATACGGGCATGGGACTCAAGGGACGAGTTGACCTGCTCTCTTGTGGCTTCCAGTGAGCTTGCAACCTCTTTCGCATCGAGCTTAAGCTCAGGCGCGAGCTGCACCAAGGCGACCGGCTGGGTCAAACCCGAGCCAACCAGGCACACCTGTTCGACCATGTCATTTTGTGCGAGCAAGCTTTCAATCGGCACAGGTGCGACATACTTACCTTTGGCTGTTTTGAATATCTCTTTCGCGCGACCGGTAATTTTAACGTAGCCATCGCTGTCAATTTCGGCCCGGTCCCCGGTACGAAAGAAACCGTCGGCGGTAAATTCTTCGGCGGTTTTTTCAGGCTCTTTGTAGTACTCCCGCATGAGTGAAGGCGACTTGATTAATAGCTCTCCTTCATCGGTGAGTTTGAGTTCAACTCCGGGCAGTGCCTTACCAATGGAACCGATGCGAATAGGCAGTCCCGGGTAAGACTGGGTTCCATACGCAAGAGTCTCGGTCATGCCCCAGCCTTCACACACCGGAATGCCAATTCGACTCCACCATTCAAGTAGTGAAGGAGCAATTGGAGCCGCGCCACTGCCGTTCCATGTCGACCGGTCCATACCGAGGCCTTTGGCAATTTTCTTTTTTACCATGCTTCCCACAATGGGCAGCTTGATTAAACGCTCCAGTTTTTCGGGAGGCGTGCTCTCAAACACGCCGAGCTGGAAACGCTTCCAAAGCCGCGGTACCGAACCGAATATGGTCGGTCGAACCGTTCTCAAATCCTCAAAGAAAGTAGCGAGCGATTCGGTGAACGCAACCTGCGTGCCACGATAAAGGCTGGCGGCCTCAACGTACGCACGGTCAGTGCAATGTGCCATCGGTAGATAAGACAGCACTTTTTCCTGAGGGCCACCGTTCCATACCTTACCAATTTGCGAGCCGACAAATTCGTAGCTTGCATACGTGTGCACCGCACCTTTCGGATTACCGGTACTACCCGAGGTATACAAAATGGTCATTACGTCATCCATGTCCGGAATGACAACATCGGTGACCGGCTCGTTAGACTTGAGAAGTTCTTGCCACTGAAGCGTAGCCGGAAGCGTTTCGTATGGGTACGCAATACTGACGCAGCCCTCCGGAATCGCCTTTTCAAGGCCCTCGGCTTTGTCCAGTTTGCCGACAAACACGGCTTTGCATTCAGCGTGATTAAGCACGTAACCGAGCGTGTCTGCGTTGGCCGAATTGTAGATAGGCACACTGATGAAGCCGCCGAGCATAATGGCCAGATCAGAGATAATCCACTCAGCACAGTTCTTCGAAAAAATCCCAACCCGATCACCTGGTTTGATGCCCAGACCTTGGAGGGCTGCGGTTATTCTACGGGCCTCGTCCCCTACTTCGCGCCAGCTGAACTGCCGCCACTGGCGGTTTGCCGGCTGATGCAACCAAATTTGATCGGAAGCCGTTTGCTCCCAGTGAAGAAGCATTTCTTGTGGGGTTTTACGCGAATTAGAAGTCATGGCTCACTTTGCTGTCAGTGTTCAATAAAGGAAAGGCTAATGCCTCCGTACTCGTAATGGCCGAGCTGCCGAATCGTTACTATACAGTAACCATTTAAACGCCTTTGTTCCAATAAATCGATGATCGAAAATGACTTTTTCGATGCGTCTGAAGAGCGCTCGTGCTGCACCGCAAATGACTCTGACCCCAGCTAATAATTTCTCTTCAACACAATCGCGTACTTCATCGCGGCTGGATGCCTCTGCGCCAGAGCCGCCGTGGTCTGGTTGGAGCGACATCTTGTCGCGACCGAGTCCGAAACAAATCTCACATTCCGACCCAATTCGTCACAGCAGAATACTGCGAAGCTGCGAGGCGTGAATATCAAGTTCTAAATGTGTTGCTACGGGTATCGTGCGAACATGATTGTGACAAGTATCGAAGGTGCGCGACTGCGCTACACCAGACCAGGCACACCGACGAGTCAAATCCAGCGGCGCACTCGGCTGCAGTACTCAACGAACTCCTGACCGAAAATTGACTCAAGCGCTCGCTCCTCGGGCTTTATTTGAAACTGAGTAATCAAGCCGATAAAAACGGCCAGAATAGCCAACCCGGACAGGCTGCCCAGCCTGATAACAACACCGAAAAGAATCAGTGCCATGCCGAGGTACATGGGGTTACGAGAAAACTGAAACAGACCAGAAGCCACGAGCGAACTGGCTGCGTTTGGATTTAAGGGATCGATCGTCGTGCGTGCTCTTCGGAACTGCCATACCGCTATCAACGCGATAGCAGCGCCCGTTGTAAAACACGCACTGGACAGGGAGCGAGCGAACGGCATATTGAAGGCCACGTCGAACCCCGACCTTGCCACCAGGTACATAAGTAAACCGGCCGCAATCATGTAAACAGGTGGTGGAATTTTGTTATTCATATGACGAAAACCCTCTGCAACCGTTCCCAGTTTGAGTTGATGGTTAAAAATTCAGCAACGCTGTCCGCGCTCTACAAATTAGACAGCTTGTGTGCAGACTAAACAGTCGCGCTAGGTCGAAGACCCAGCACGGCTCTCACTACCGCCGAATGCACTGTATCGAGCAACTAGCTCTCTGACTCGATCTTGTCCTGAGTTTTGAGTTCAAAATCACTGGCATCGTGGCGCTCGTGAAGTTGCTCTGAGGCCTCGCCCCACGCGCGATTGACCATGCGTCCACGCTGTACAGCCGGACGCTTATCAATCGATTCGGCCCATCGTAAAACGTTCTTGTACGATGTGACATCCAAAAACTCGGCTGCATCGTAGAGTCGCCCCAGAACCAAGGCGCCGTACCACGGCCAAATGGCTATATCGGCGATTGAGTACTTGTCGCCACTCATGTACGTGTTGTTGGCTAAATGACGATCCAAAACGTCCAGCTGACGTTTGGCTTCCATTGAAAATCGATCAATACAGTATTCAATTTTTAGCGGTGCATAGGCGTAAAAGTGACCAAAGCCACCGCCCAAATACGGAGCGCTACCCATCTGCCAAAATAGCCACGAGAGGCATTCGGTTCTGGCCGCTGGAAACGTTGGGATCAGGCTATTAAATCGCTCAGCGAGGTACAGCAATATGGAACCCGACTCAAACACTCGCGTGGGCGTTTCCGTGCTGCGATCAAGCAAAGCCGGAATTTTTGAATTGGGATTAATATCAACAAAGCCGCTGCCGAACTGATCGCCTTCCTGAATGTTGATCATGTACGCGTCGTACTCGGCGTCGCCGTGCCCCAAGGCCAACAGTTCCTCCAGCATAATCGTGACTTTAACGCCATTTGGTGTTGCCAGAGAGTATAGCTGCAGTGGGTGCTCACCGATGGGTAGCACTTTGTCGTGCGTTGATCCTGCAATCGGGCGATTAATATTGGCGAATTTTCCGCCACTGGCTTTGTCCCACTTCCAGACGGTCGGAGGCGTGTAGTTAGTTTCGTCAGTCATAGTTTGATCTCTGGTTAATCACTAAATGTGTTTTCGCACCGATTACTATTCAAGTGCGCTATGGAGAGTTTCTTTTCCAAAACACCGTGGCAGTTCGCAATCAAATACCTTGCCAGGAAACCACTTCCGAAAGCGGCGCCCGTTGCGTCCGCCAGTCGTTAATAGCGGCCCCCTCGTCTTTGTAGCCAATGGCCAATCCGCAGAAAACCATCTGCTCTTCCGGAATATTCAAGAACCGGGTCAGTGTAGGTGACCATGTCGACCACGACTCTTGAGCGCAGGTGTGTAAACCCTCCTCGCGTGCCAGGAGCATGATGGTCTGAATGAGCATACCCAGGTCGGACCACTGTCCCTGCTCCATAGACCGGTCAATGGTGAAGAACATTGCAGTCGAGGCACCGAAGCAACGAAAATTATTGGCGAACTGATGCATTCGGCCCATTTTGTCCTCACGTTCGATGCCAATTGACCTGTACAGATCTTCGCCACACTGATAGCGCCGAGTGCGATAGGGCTCTTTTAGTTTGGGAGGATACACGTTGTAGTCCCCTCCCTCGCCCATGGGCGACTTGGGTAGTTTCGTAGCTACGTCATTCATGAGTTCCTGCAGCTTATCGCCGCCGACAACGTGTATCCACCAGGGCTGCAAATTTCCGCCTGACGGCGTCCACCTAGCCTTTTCCAGGATCGATTCAAGCTGATTACGCGTCACCTTTTGTGAGGTAAAAGCGCGAACCGAATGACGAGATTTAACAGCGCTTGATACATTCATTTATCTATTTTCCCTGTGTCTTTTGTCGGCTTCAAAAGCGTTAGTAGCCCGTGCTATTGTGCTTTCGAGAAGATAAATTATAGCCCACACGCGTGTTGTGCGAGCTCCGATATGAATTGTTACAAGAAATGCTGGCCTGGCTGGCCAAAAGCACCATGAGTAATGTGCCTCTTTTAAATGTTTTTTCTATTCCACTGCGTGCGAAGCGAAGCCCGAACCCGCCTCTGTGTACATGTTGAAGACGGTGGTGGCACCAGCCCGTCTCAGCGCTTCTTCTTCATCCGCAAACTTGGCGGTTACAGCGACTTTCCCTGTAAACGAGCTCGCTTTGAGCTCGTGCAAAACGGCCAGATTAGTGTTCAGTTTCGGTAGTGCAAGCAGTACAAGGTCAACAGAGTACGTAGATTTCACCCTGTCCCAGAAGTCCGCGTCTCCCGGATCACCGTGGAGCACGTTGCGACCGCTCTCCTTATGGCTGGCTACGGTAACCGGATCGAAATCGATTCCGACAACCGTGTCACCTCGCAGATCTCGCATCTTGTCATACGCACCGGTACCAAGCGCTCCCATGCCAATTACCGCAACGCTCGCCTCACCGAGATCGACCACCCGGTCGTCAGCAAGACGGTCCGTACTTTGTCTTCTTTGCAACGTCTCGCGATAACGGATGTACAGCGAATGAGAAAAGGTATTCAGCCCCGCCGCCATTACGAATGACAGGGCCAAAGCAACGGCAATAGCTATTAACCAGTCATTTTCAATCCAGCCGCTGGCGACGCCGATAGAGGCCACAATGAGTCCAAATTCACTGTAGTTCGACAAATTTAACGAGGCTAGCCACGACGTTCGCGCACGCAGCTTAAAACGAGTCAGCAGCGCGAAAAAGAGAGCGGACTTAAGAAGTACAAACGGTGTCAATAACGCCGCAATGGCAATTGCTTCGAGCGTTAGTTTGCCTGACATGCCGACGGACAAGAAAAAACCCAGCAGGAAGAGGTCTTTGAAACCAAGCATTGTTTTGGCCAGCTCTTCCGCTTTGGGGTGACTGGCGATCACCACGCCTAGAACAAGAGCACCGAGATCCCCCTTGAGACCGACCATCTCAAACAGCTCGGCGCCACCGAGCGCGAGTAAGAAACCGTAAAGAACAAGCAGTTCGCCGTGACCTACCCGAGACAGGAGATGAAGCATCACTGGTCGAAGTGGAATTAACAGCAGAACTGACACAGCTAATGGCGACGGCATTTTTCCGGCCGAAACCGCTAGAAACACCACTGCAACCAGGTCCTGCATAATAAGGATGCCAATCGCAATTCGTCCGTGAAGCGACGACATTTCACTTCTGCTCTCGAGTACTTTCACCACAAATACGGTGCTTGAGAAACTCAGGGCAAACGCGATTAGCAATGCGTTGGCAAAGCTCAAGCCGGAGAACAACGAAGCCCCGGTCAACGCCATACCGTAAAGGGCAAAACCGAATACGAGCACTATTACAATTGCGTGCAACCCTGACACGGCCCAAACGTGCGGTCGCGCTAACGTTTGCAAGTTGAGCTTTAGACCTACCGTAAACAATAGTAGCGTAATACCAAGATCGGACAGCTTGCCAAGCGATTCACCGCTTGCAATGCCCTGACCGCTCAGTACGAAACCGGCGGCCAGAAATCCGACCATGGGTGGCAAGCCGACGCTTCTGGATAAAAAACCAAGACCAAACGCCATTGCTATCCACACCACGTCACCGAGTGCTATGGCAACCCATTGAACATCCATACGGCTCCGCTAAGTCAGGTTTGCAGCATAAGAACCGGTATGCTGGCCCGGGTCAGCATATACTCGGTAACTCCTCCAAAAATACGCTGTCGTAGTCGGCTACGACTATACGCCCCCATGACCAGTAAATCAGAATTAGTCTCTATCCACAGGGCTTCCGGTTTTGCGCTTGGCTTTTTGGCTAATGAATAACCCTGTTGCTGCGCAATTGTGCCAAACAGAATGCCAGCGGCCTTGCTCGCCTTTCCAGACTTCTTGCTCTTGCCACAGAGAGAAAGGGCTGCATCTTAGTCGACCAGACCAGACGGAATTGAGACTTACGAGTCGCTGTGCGGGCGAATATGACATCCGCTCACACTGGCTCCCAGTCTCTGACCCAGATCGAAGGCCGTTTTTGAGACTCTACTGCATTCGGGTCTATCGGCCACCGGTTCCAGAATTAGTTTAATTAAAGCTTCTCCCTGATTAAGAGCAACGACAGGTCAAGAGCTTACGCTCTCGTTATTTAGACCTACTCACTATAGTATTTACACCGTGACCGACGTCGACAATACGTATTAACTGAGAGCACAGATAACAAAATGAGCCGCCCTGACACAATACGCCGTCTCGATAAAACCAGAATAGTGACGCCGTTCTACTTTAAGCCTGATTATTGTTCTGGCCGTTCGGCATGGCTTTAGAAAACACACCTGAATCAGTTGTTGTCGTCGGTGCGGGGATCGGAGGACTAACGCTGGCCGCTCTGCTTTCGAGCCAGGGTGTGTCTGTGGATGTCGTTGAACAAGCGGCTAAACCAGGCGACGTAGGTGCCGGAATTCAGCTTGGCCCCAATGCAATGCATGTGCTCAGCGCTCTCGGTTTAGGCCCTGCTCTGGCCGAACTGGGATTTGCTCCTCAGGACGCTATTCTCCGCCAATTTAATACCGGCAAACCGCTGCTCAAAACCGGTTTGAATCCTCTGCATCAAGAGCGATACGGCCAGCCCTACTTACATGTTCATAGAGCCGACTTGCATGCTGCCTTGCTTGAGATTGCACTCGCCTTCAAAGCCCGGTTGCACTTCGGTCAAAAAACAATCGCTATCCATCGAGAGCCCGGCCTCGTTCGACTGGATTGCGAGAGCGGGTCTTTCATCGGTGATGTTTTAGCCGGCGCTGACGGTGTTCACTCAATGGTTCGAGAGTCGGTCGTTAACCAAAGCTCGCCGACACCGGGCCCTCAGCTGAGCGCCAATGCCTTGTTTACCGGCCAAACCGCCTGGCGAGGTCTTGTTCCGGCCCACCGGCTGCCCAAAGGCCTGATCTCTCCGGACGCCAATGTGTGGCTGGGTCCGGGCAAGCATTTTGTGGCCTATTATGTTCGTGGTGGCACTTTGATCAATTTCGTTGCGGTTCGCGAAAAAGACAGCTGGACCGAGGAAAGCTGGCATCAAAAAGGCGACGTAGAGGAGCTGCGAAGCTCTTTTTCGGGTTGGGACAGCGCGGTCACCCAGCTTCTTGACGCGTGCGGAGAATGCCACTACTGGGGTTTGTTTGACCGACCCAGGCTTGATTGCTGGTATCACGAGCGGGTTGTTCTGCTAGGCGATGCCTGTCACCCAATGCTCCCGTTTATGGCTCAGGGAGCGGCCATGGCAATCGAAGACGCCTGGGTGCTGGGCACGAGACTGAACGACACCCGCCTCAGCCTCGACCAGTCACTGGAGGTCTATCAGCGTGAGCGTCTGGCTCGAACGTCTCTAATGCAAAAGCGCTCGAGTGACAATGCAGAACTGTATCATCGGTCGAAACCGGTCGGCGTCGCGTTAAGAAACATGAGCTTCAAAATCGCTACAGCAATTCCTGGGGTTACTCATTCGGTGCTCGATTCGATTTACGGCTTGAATGTTACCCAGCTTGATTAAAAACCATGTTAGCTAAAGCTATAACTAACCTTAATTATATATAATAAATAATTGTAAATTATAGATTTCCTTAGTTAAAGTAAATTCTTAAGAAGCATTCTCCTGCCAATCTGCGACCCTGGCTAAAACGAATATCATTCCGGCCTCTGGTCTTGGGCCGACGAGCTAATGCCCCAAAAAGTGCTCCTCGCGTACGTCCAATGTCGTGCGGTCAAGCTTGTTTACCAACTCAAATTGGGCCATGGCCTTGGGTAATTCGTAGTTGAAAAAGTAATGACACGCAGCCATCTTTCCTGCGTAGAAATCAGCGCCCACACCAGCACTTGTCTGATCTGACACCAATGCCTGACGTAACCACAGCCAGGCGACGACAACGTGGCCAAATGCATCGAGGAATATTGTGGCGTTTGCGAGTCCTTGTTCGTGGTCGTGACAGTCCCCGACGGCTGCAATACACTCCTGGGTCATTTCAAGAGCACGCGTTAACGCTTTGGCAAGCCCCGAGAAATTGGCCGAAGCGCCTGCGTCATTCAGGGCTGGCTGCATTTCGTTTATCAGCACTTTGACGGCAGCGCCGTCATACATTCGAACCTTGCGACCGAGAATATCGATACCATGTATGGCGTGCGCGCCCTCGTGGATCGGATTAAGACGATTATCACGGTAGAACCGCTCAACCGGATATTCCCGCGTATAACCGTAGCCGCCCAGAACCTGAATCGCGTTTTTGTTCGCTTCAAGACAAAACTCGGAGGGCCACGACTTGGCCACCGGGGTGAGCAACTCCAGAAGCAGGTGAAGTGCCTGCTGCTCAGGCTTCTCCACGGCGACCTTTTGACGATCAATTAGCGACGCGCAGTAGTAGATGAGCGCCTGCCCGCCCTCGACCCAAGCCTTCTGGCTCAGCAACAGACGTCGCACGTCGGCGTGTTCTATCAGTCTGACTTGAGGACTCTTGGGATCTTTATTGCCGCGCAGCCTTCCCTGACGACGCTCTCGGGCGTAATCCAGCGAGTATAAATACCCGCCAAGTCCGCTCATGACCGCGCCAAGACCCACTCCGATACGTGCTTCATTCATCATGTGAAACATGTTGGCAAGCCCTTCGTTCTCCTTGCCCACGAGAAAGCCCTCGCACACTCCTGACTCACCAAAATTCAACAAGCAATTGGTCGTACCGCGATGGCCCATTTTGTGATTGAGCCCGGCCGCGGCGACGTTATTTGGCTGACCAAGTGAGCCATCGTCCTCAACTCGGACTTTCGGGACCAGAAATAGTGAAATGCCACGAACGCCTTCCGGAGCTCCGGGAATTCTGGCCAGTACCATGTGAACTATATTTTCGGTGAGGTCGTGGTCTCCCCCGGAAATCCACATCTTTGAGCCAGTCACGTTGTAAGTGCCGTTTTCAAGTGGCTCGGCTTTTGTGCGAATGTCACCCAACGATGATCCAGCCTGGGTTTCGCTTAAGCACATCGTGCCGAACCAGCGACCTTCAAGAAGCGGCTGCAGAAACCGCTGTTTTAATTCATCGCTTCCACAGGTGTTCAACAGATTTGCGTTGGCTGCGGTTAGAAACTGGTAGCCGGCAAGTGCCGTATTGGCACACAGAAACAATCCGCAGATTGCCTGATGCACAACCCACGGTAGCTGCATTCCGCCCACATCGTGATCGAAACCGGCTGATAAAAAGCCCGACTCTTTGTACGCATCCAACGCCTTGCGGACTTCAGGAATAACCGTGACCTGACCGTTTTTAAATTCAGGTTCATTCGCGTCGAGCAGAGCGGCTAGAGGATAAAACTCCTGCTCCGCAATAGCTTGCGCGGCGTCCAGCATAGCCGTGACGGTGTCTCTGTCATAGTCCGAATAACGTTCCGTTCTGAACATCTGCTCGGTTTGCAGAAATTCGTAAAGATAGAAATCAAGATCACGACGACTAACAATAAAGGACATTCAGGCCACCCCGGAAGAAGACAAGACCGAAGAATAGCCTGTTTTACTCCTGACTACGATATAGGGTTTAAGCAACCTGGAAGCTGTGAGATCGAAAAATCCAAACGACTAACAATCAGTTGCAGAAATGGGATATGGACAGACTTGACCCCTATGACGTTTCTACGAATCGTCCCGAGCGGTGTAACCGCCGATTACCACCACTTCTACATCGTAGCCGTAGTACGTCTCGGGCACTGCTCCTCCATCGGGTTTACGGTTTACCGTTACGCGCAGCCCAAGACCACTTGAAGCCGGTACGATACCTACCCCCGAGTACCAGTCATGAGACACGCAGCGTTTATGCAACATGCGTTTGGCGCGTCGTAATCCCGGGCTCGCTGACATTAGTGGACTACCTCACCGTTACTGGACAAGCTTGACCTTCATTTTCTTGAAAACGTCCGGCATGAAGTGGGCGAGCGTGCGGTCTATGCCATTGCTGTCTGGGCCGCCGCCGTAAAGCAGCGCGTACACTTCCATGCTGTCACGATCAATAATGAAAGACCCACTGTCTCCACCCGCACTGAATGCCACGCTTGGGTTATTACCAATCACTTCAATTTGGTCGTCAAAGGTCACAACAGCCGGATCGCTGCGCGTACCGTAGTTAATTTGAATACCGTCCAGCTCAAATGCGGTAACGACTCCGCGCGTGACCCCCGTAGTCCGACCGCGCTTAATCACGCGGCCAACGGAAAAACGATCGCTAACGGGTGTTTTCTTGATACGTCCCACGCCGGTGTAGTTCCACGGCTCAAAGAAATCTACCGCGTCACTGAATCTGGCAATGGCTGCATCGACACCGTCACGCTTGGTTTTACTAAGTGGAAAATACTTGTCGAGATTGGCGACCACTTCGGGTGCACTGCCGCCCGCGTCCATAGGTCCGGGAGCTACAATAGGATCGCCGTCGAAACACTGATTGCTATTGGCAAACACGTGGTTGTTGCTCATCAAATAGTAGTGGTCGCTGTCCTCAACAAAGCCGCCCAACGTACCAGCTGTTATTTTGTAGTGTCCTATCGAGCCACCTGGCTTGAGCGTCAGTCTTGGCTTGTAGTTAACGCCTGTGGCCAGGTCAATTTCGCTCATATGTCGGTCAAGGCCCTTGAGCAGCGCGTCTTGCTGATGCTCCATGCCACGAAAAATACGTACGGCGAGCTTATACTCTTTCTGTTTCCCGGGGGCTACGCCAATAGCGGCAATGGGCGTTGTCTCTTGCGTTTGAATGACACGCTTGCGCCGCCCGCCTGCCTTGCGCATGCGGTACTCGCGCGTGTTAACGGCGTCGGCCGCGAGGCTATAGGCATTCTTTTGAACTTTACGTTTAAGCTCTCTACATGATGACAATTTCACAGCACTGCTCCTTATTCGGAATTCGATATTCTTTAAAACGGTTCGACACATGAACGTCGAGTATCACCCATTGACCGTCAGTCGTTACCGCTTTTTCTTGTCTCAGCCAACTGATGCGGGCGTATGCACCCGCCTATATAACAAAGCGACGTCTTAGAGCCATAACCCTCACGTGACAAAGCGCCCGACGAATTAGCACGATATCGCTCTCTGTATAGAGCTTACTGAGGACTTAAAACCAACCGTCAGGCGGTAAAGCGAAACAGATCGATTATTATTTGCCAGCTGACAGAGTACCCTTAAGCTGATACAAGATCACTCCCACGAGCGCCAGAACACCCAAAGCACCTGCAAACGCAAAACTCTTCGTTAAAGGAAGTGGCATGACAAACGCCGCAACAATCGCTATGAGAACACCCATTAGCGCTTCACCGGTTATCAAACCCGATGCCAACAGCATGCCTGTGTTCTCTTGAGTTTGTTTTACCGAATTTGATTCACCGACCGCTTTGCGTTTGATGTACCAGTTGATGACTCCACCAATAAAGATAGGCACAGAAAGACCTAGCGGCAAGTAAACGCCAACGGCTACTGCCAGTACCGGAAAACGAAAGTCGGAGCCACGCGTCTCTTGAATTTTATCGAGAATGATCAGGACAACCGCCAACGCAAAACCGATATAAATAAACAGCCAGTCGATACCTGCGCCAAAAATACCGCTAGCCAGTGCTTGCATTAGACCCGCCTGGGGCGCGGCAAGATATGTCGCGTCAGGGTTTACCGGGCTTGGTCGACCAATGCCGTATCCGGTATCGAGCACTTGCAAAATAAAGGGGATAACCAGCGCGGCCGACACCACCCCGACAATCTGAAAAGCCTGTTGTCGCCACGGTGTAGAACCCAGAACATGCCCGCATTTCAAGTCTTGCATGTTGTCGCCGGCAATGGCCGCGGCTGAGCAAATGAGTCCGGCTAAATAAATAACGGCAATCGGTCCAAGCGTCGCCGCTATGCCCTCGTTGCCCATGAGTTGGAGCAACAGGAGTGCAGAGACTACGACCGTTGCAATGGTCACACCTGAAATCGGGTTATTGGAACTGCCAACGAGGCCGGCCATATAACCCGCGACCGACGAGAAGATGAATCCGAACACGACCATTAACACGGTCATGATCGACGCGATAATCAATTTGTCCGGATAGTCTCCGAGTGCGTAGCTAAACACCATAAAAATGGGTACGACCATAACCAGCACAACCATACCAACAATGTTTATAGGCGTATCAAATTCGGTGCGCAGTATCTCTTGCCCTGCTCCGGAACGACTTGCTCTATAGGCACTTAGACTCGCTTTGATTCCGTTCATCAAAGGCTTCGCAAGCGAAATCAAAGACCATAGGCCACCAATCATCATGGCGCCCACACCAATACGTCGGGCCTGTTGCCATGAAGCTCCGGCAACGGCTCCCCAGTCAGAAGCGGTAAAATCACTCCACGCTTTTGCCGGGTCAATACTGGCCGCTACCATTAGAGCTTCGTGGTTTAACGACCAGTTGAGCGGTACCGTTATCAACGTGCCAATCGCACCGCCGAGAAACACGAGCATGGCTATGTTAATTCCAACGATGTAACCCACTCCCACCAGCGCGGGACTGAGGGCGATATCGCCGGTGAACAGGTATTTTCCGCTCAGAAACGATTTGGTTGCTGCAACCGCTCCCGAAAACACGCCGAGACCTGATTCCAGCAGTTTAAACGCGGCACCGATGCCCGCTGCCTGCAACAGTTTCTTGAACCCACTCGACGCGGCGGTGGCTTCTTCGGGAGTCGTTTTTCCACCCGTTTCGACGCCACCTGTTTTGAGCACTTCCGCTGTGGCCACCCCTTCTGGAAACTTGAGTTTTGCCTCGACAATCAAAGCGCGCCGCAGCGGGATAGTAAACGCCACGCCCATAATGCCGCCGATGATGCCGATGGCGACCATAGGGCCATAATCGTAGCCACTCCAGGCTCCCATCATGACAAGAGCCGGAATGGTGAAAATGATGCCTGCAACCAAAGACTCTCCCGCTGACGCCGAGGTTTGCACCATATTGTTTTCAAGAATATTGGAACGTTTCGAAAGCCTCAGTAGCCCCATGGAAACGGCTGCAGCCGGAATCGACGCCGACACCGTCAGTCCGACCAGCAGACCAATATAGGCGTTTGCCGCGGCTAGCAACATGGACAGCATGGCGCCGAGGGCGAATGCTTTGACGGTGAATTCCGGTAAAAACCGGTCTGAGGAAACGAGCGGAGGCGCGAGCGTGTTGCTGGAAGAAGTGGCCACAATGTTTCTCCATGCGCTATGAACAGGTGGGAGGCCCTGTTTTGAGCTATCAATATAATAGCTTTTCCCTTTGTCGTCACGTATTTACAGTCGTAATGAACAGTTTTGGTCAAAGGTGAAAACACTGACTCCAGACGAGTAATTCTCAGCTAAAGCAAATGGCTAAATTGCCGCTAACTTTAATGAAGAATGCCAGCGTGGCGTTCTGTGCTATGGCCCGGTATTTAATGACAATATCCAGATTCACGAAGAGCTTACTCGCCGCTTTGCTTCTTTTTTTTGTCAATAGTGCTGTCGCACTTAATCCGGACTTACGCTTCTATCAATACGGTTACATCCCCCTGTCCGAGACCTCTCATCTGGACACCGGTGTTCTGGATGTTGTTCAGGACAAAGAAGGTTTTCTGTGGATAGCCAGCACACGCGGCCTGCTTCGATTTGACGGCTATGATGTCGTTACTTATCGCACCGCGCAAAATCCTGGATTGGTGTCGAATCAACCGACCGGACTCTTTGTCGATAGCAAAGGGCTACTCTACGTTCTTTCACAAGGCGGCATGAGTCGCTACGACGGCTCACAATTTACCGCTGTCATTACCGGAACCAAAATAGCGGCTCACATACAGGCCATTACAGAGGATAATCAAGGCCACCTTTGGCTTGGAAGTGAGCACGGCCTTTACGAATACGACGGACGCGATATTCTCGTTCATCACGCCGAAACCGTCCGCCAGGTACGGTCGTTAGCCTGGCACGATGACCAGCTTTACGTCGGGTCTACTGGAGTGGTTTATACGTTACGCGAAGGTGCACTGAACTCTATTCCACTCCCCCGTCCGCTCACAAGCGAGCGTGTTTACGATCTCGAACCGCATCAGGGTAAACTATACGGAGCAACCCACGCTGGCATGTTTACGCTCAGCGACGGTGCTGTTTCAGTAATCGATACCGGTCCAGCTGCCGGGCTGTCGATTGACCTGTTGCTGTCCGACCGGGATAACAACCTGTGGTTTGGCAGTGACCTTCACCTAGGCCGGTTTTTCCCTAACGGCACTGTCGAAATCCCCGGTATCGAGGATGAATCAACGGGATGGGTTCCTCAACTTACTCAGTTGTTTGAGGACAGCACCGGTCGTCACTGGCACGCCAGTCGCTACTTTGGCATCGGCTCGTTAACCGACACGCCTGTGCGCCATATTTCCTATACGGAGGGCTTACCTTCGTCTGATATCTCGGCTGTAACTGAAGGTCCCTCCGGCAAGGTGTATCTGGCCACCAGCATGGGTATTAGCGCCTTAACCGAAGACAGCGTTGAAGTTTTACTGGAGGAAGAATTTGATCGTTCAAGCCGCATACACACGTTAGTGGTTGATCAACAAAGAAGGCTCTGGGTGGGTAGCAGCAATGGGCTGCGTGCTTTCGACCTGGACGCAAAATCCTGGGTTAAAACATCTGACGGAGCGGCTCTTAACCTCCCTGTAAACGCGTTGGCCATCGCTAAAGGTACGCAAGACGCCTTGTGGGTCGGCACTGATCTTGGTCTTTATTTGGTGATGCCAAACTCTCGAACCAGCATTAAAGAAGCCGAAGGTATATCGATTGAAAGCTTGCTCTACGACAACACCGGAACACTGTGGCTCGGCACTGAACATGGGCTTGCCAGTTTTCGCAACAGTGAAATGCAGCATCACGCTGCCGACTTGGCCAATGTGACCGGAAAAATCGTTTCCATGGCGCAGCTACCCAACGGCGATATGGTAGCGGCCACCGCTACCGATGGCCTGCTTGTTCGACAAGACGATGAGTGGCTACATTTCTCCGAAGCACAGGGACTCCCACCAGAGAGCTTGATTGATATAGAAGTTCACAACGATACGCTTTGGATGATTACAAGCGGCGGAATTTTTCGTACAGGCGTCGAGTCGCTGTACGGGACAACGCAGGCGCTGTCTGTTCAACCGGTTATTACGCAAATGCGCTATCGCGGTTTACACACTGACTACTGCTGCCGCGGCGCCAATCAGTACAGCTCACTGGTGGCCAATGGAGTGCTTGTCGCTTCAACAGACGATGGTCTGATTACCTTTGACCTTGATGCCGCCGATGCGATTGGAGAGCTGCCGCGACCTTACGTGAAGTCGGTGTCGATCGGAGACGAGGAAATAGAGCTGCAACCGGAAAAGCCTATTGAACTGGATGCAGATCACGAACATGTGAGTATTCACTACTCCGCGCTGGATTTGGCACGAGGCACCAAAATTGCGTTTCGCTATCGTCTTAACGGCATGGGTGACCAATGGATCGAAACAGGCAGTGCCCGTACCGTTCATTTTAATGGCTTGCCAGCCGGGTCTTTTACCTTTGAACTGCAGGCTTCAGCTATTCCCGGTTTATGGTCTGACAAGACGGTATCCTTGCCGATTCTTCGTCACCCCGGCTTTAAAGAAACGGCTACCTTCAAGATTGGCGTTTGGGCTGTATCGGTGTTGGGAGTGCTTGGCGTCGTGTGGCTACGCAATGCGTCTACCCGTCGTCGGCACCGACTACTCGAAGAAGCCATAAGCGAACGCACCGTTAAACTGCATGAGATTAACAACGAGCTCGAAACACGTAACACAGATTTACGCCAGGCCAGCGAAACCGACGCCCTGACCGGACTAACTAACCGCCGCTATTTTGACACACGCCACTCGGACCCTCAGCTGGCTTACAGCCTCTCTGAAGAAGGCGTGTTAGTCATGCTGGATATCGATCACTTCAAGAACGTAAACGACACCTATGGTCATGCCGCCGGAGACGAGATTCTTCGTCAGTTTGCTGACGTTATGCGCAGCGTAACAAGGCAAAGTGACTTGGTAGCACGCTGGGGCGGCGAGGAATTCATGATGCTTTGCCGGTGCCGTGAGGGTGACGCGAACGCCATGCTGGATCGTTTGCTGACGGCCATACGGGATCACCGCTTCACTCTGCCAGATGGTGAAATACTTCCTGTTACGTCGTCTCTAGGTGCCGTACGCTATCCACTGTGGCCTGACAAACCGCTGGCCGACCGACTCGCGATCCTGCTCGAATTTGCTGACGCAGCCCTGTATGCAGTGAAAAGTAACGGACGTAACGGTTGGGCATTGCTTAAAAGCGGTGACTCACCCAGCTTCGATGTAGCCGTTCATCGAGTGGGACCGCTTCTCGAGAAATACATAGAGCAGCGCCACTTGAGCTGGCACACCAATCGCGAGGGAATTACCCCTCATATGACAGAGCCCTTACCAGCAACGGGTACGGACCGAGCTTAGGCTGATTTGTGCCCCGCGGCTATTTCGGCGGGCTAATTCTTGTTTGGCAAAGTTCTCGTAGTCCGACCACTGTTCGAGCTTAATCGTCGTCAAGCAACCCAATACTCTTGGCCTGCCGAATTAAATTCTATTTACCGCGTCTATTTACCGCTAGCGAGCCACCCGTGGGGAAAGGCTTATAACCATAAAATCATAACGATAGAGAAGCGCTTTCCCTCGTATCAAAGCAAATCAGATTAATATGACCGCTTTTCCATGCAGTTCGTGCTTACCCTATTAGACGATCTCTACACTTAGCGGTCGTACTTAAAAAAACAGGGGCTAGATACATGAAACAACTCAATTTATCTTTGTGGCGACTGGTGCTGGGTACACTCTGCACCGCGCTGTTGGCCGCACCGTCAACGATTTTAGCGGCTGAGAACGACTTCAGTGGAAGTGGCCCGTTTGGGGGCCGCGCGACGAAAATACAATTTGATCCATCCGATGCCATGCGCGTCTATGCGCTGGGTTTCCGTAACGGTCTCTTTTTTAGCGACGACGGAGGCTCCACCTGGGCCCGGTTTAACGTCGATCATCCTGATATTTTACGACTTGGCATTTCGGACTTTGCGATCGATCCCAACGCACCTTCAACGCTATGGGTGGTCGACGCAGGCGGTGAAGTAGCCCGTACAACCGACCGTGGTGCGACATGGACAACGTCGACCACTGGTCTTTTGGGTGGACTGACAACGCTCACTGTAGATAAGGCTAATAGCGGAACACTCTTTGTTGATAACTCCACTACGTTGTTTCGCTCTACCGATAACGGCGACACCTGGACCAGCGCGTCCAGCGGGCTAAACGATTTGGGTCGCAGAACGCTCATTCAGTCACCCAGCGAGCCTTCAGTGTTTATGGCGTTAACCTGGGATGGTCCTTTCAAATCAACAGACGGTGGTCAATCGTGGGCGCAAATGGCGAATCTCTTGCCTTTGACAGACAACGGATACGTATTTGCAACGTACGGTACGTTTGATCCGAACAATAGCGATATCGTACTGATTAACGTAGCGAACGAAGAAAACTGGCGAACGCTGGATGGGGGCGCTACCTGGCAACAGTTCGGTACCGGTATTCCCAACGATTTTTTTACTGAAGTTATACGTGACCCGTCAAATAGTTCTCGTATCTTCATGGGGACAGGCAACAATGACCTTATTGTCTCTAACGACAACGGCTTGAGTTGGGGCTCCGCAGACTTGTCCGGTCTAAGTGAATACACCGTAAACGACATAGAATTTGACCCTTCAAACCCGTCGCGCCTGCTCATTGCAACATCTAACAAAGGGATTTTTGCGTCACAGGATTCAGGTGCTAATTGGACGCTCAGCACAGAGGGCTTTTTCAATATCGGCGTTGACTCCATAGCCATTGACGCCAACGACGGTCGAATCTATGCCGGCACAACCGGTGGTACCGCTACGAGTGACGACGACGGCCAAAGCTGGACGGCGAACATCGGTGACTACGACCTTCAGACATTTTCCATTGAGGCCGATCCTTTACTCCCTGACCACGCCTACGCGGGTTCAAGCTGTTGTGGTTTGTACGAAACGTTTGACGGTGGCAATACATGGACTCGAATCAACCTTATGCTCCCAAGCCTCGTGGCAACATGGGTAACCGACATTGATATTCCGGCTTCTAATGCTCAGCAGCTGTTGTTTTCAGATTTCAATCGGGGCTTATTTGGTTCCACTGACGCAGGTAGCACCTGGACTCAACTCTCCGTTGGTCTAGAGCCGTTTTTTACCAACAACGTATCACTCGAGGGCATTGACGCCGCCGAAACCGATAACAACGTTTTGTTTGCCGTAAGTTCGAACTTTCAACGAGGCGGTGTTTTTCGAAGCGGTGATTTCGGAGTTGGCTGGTCGCGCAAATCGGGTGACGGCCTATCGGGACCCAGTCGCACCTTCTCTGTAGTAGTACACCCCCAGAACCCCAACATCGTTTTCGCAGGGAGTAACAGGCTCTACACATCAATAAACGGCGGCGACACGTGGACGTTTCCTGATAGCGGTGTAACGGGTAATGTTCTTGCCATCGAAATCGACCACGAAAACCCACAGTTGATGTACGCACTGAGCGAGAATAACGGACTCTACCGATCCGTAAACGGAGGCATTAGCTGGACTCAGGCACCTGATGACGGGACCACCGGCCGCACCAACAGCATGACAACTGATCCGCTGGATCGAGGACGCGTACTGGTAGGTTACGACGACATTGGCTATCAGGAGATTACCTTTTCAACCGACGTGCAGCTAAACAACGATTCAGGATCGGTCACAGGCACAGCAGGACAACCCTTTAGTGTCACGCTGACGGTCCAGGCCAATGGTCCAATCACGGCCAACGCAGTGGAAGTTGCGATTACGTTACCCGCAGAGCTAAGCCTTGAAACAATTGCTGCTGATACCGGAGCGTGTACCGTTGACGGACAAAATATTAGCTGCTCACTTGGCGAACTGGAATTGGCCGAGTCCTCGTCAGTTAACGTGTCACTAGCTGCAGCGGGCGACGGTGAGTACAACATTCAGGCTAATGCGCAGTCGCTCGAGTCCGATCCTGACGACATTAACAGCAGCGTTTCAATACCTGTCTTAATTGGTGCAACGGATACCGACAACGACGGCGTCGCAGACGGTGCTGATAACTGCACGGTAACGGCTAACCCGGCTCAAACTGATACGGACGGTGATGGATACGGTAACGCGTGCGACGCCGATTTTAACAACGACTGCATAGTGAACTTTCTGGACATCGCGTCGTTTTCAAACGAGTTTCTGGGCAGTAACGCCGATTACGACATCAATAGTGACGGCGCGGTTAACTTTCTAGATTTTGTTTTTGTTTCACAGGAGTTTCTGGAGATACCAGGACCCGGCCAGGGAGTGTGCCAGTGAGATCAGTCGTATAAGCGGATAAACAATAATCCATTCGACTGAACATTTAATACACGCGTTAACGGCTGTTAACGCGTGTATTTTTTTTTGCAGTAGGTGATCGTTCTGCGCACTCAATCTGGCACCAACGACTGTAGTTTGTACAGCTAGCGGTAAATCACGTTCTCAAGGCTTTCGTCTGCAAAAGCATCGGCGTTGGTCAAATGACCGTCGAAAGGCCCTACCTTGCTGACGGCAAGACCGTTTCTGAAAACGATTTGCAGCCCGTGTTCGTATTCCCAATCGCAACCGCACTGTAGTGAAACGTATATTTCATTGTCGCCATAGGCGCGCCGCTTAAACCTGGCCTCATCACCAAAACGAATATACTGCCAGATATCTTCGGCAGAACTTACCTGAAGGAACTCCTCGTCCTCGGCATCGCAGTTACGCATGCAGTCCTCGTAATAGAGGTAAATGTAATGCTCGGCCTCCTGCAGGACCGATTGTTCAATAGATAAAAAATTGGCGATGGCCGCACGAAAATCATCGGGATTGTCATCATCGTCGTAGCCTTCCAAAACAATACGGCACTTGGATCCACCGAGGACGTTGATATCTACTTCGTCGCTGTAGTGCAAGTCAAAGTCTTCATCTTTGGCAAGCTCGCCAATTCCTGAAATATTCATATTAGTTATGCCACTCGCTCCAGTTCAGAGCCCGATTCATAAATACAGCGTTTGTTTAAAAACCCGAGAAGTACCACACACGTTCCATTCTAATTATCGTACGCTTCATTTTTAATGATCATGCGTTTGGTACCCGTGTATTCGGAATACAGTTTATGGTGTGCCGCCCTTGAAAAGACATCTTCTCGTTCGTCGTATTGGGCAATCCAGCTGGTTAACATATCGAGATTGGCGTCCTGAGCTGCTTTTGACTCGTACTTATGCGGTTCCCATGGTCGATTTCGGGCGTTCTCGATACACAGTTCTATTGGCAGGTTCATAAAAACAAGCTCGGTTGCGTGTGCAAGCGCAACCGAAAGAAGGTCAGCGTAACAGCCTTCAATAACCCAGCTTGCGTGTTCAGCCATGAACGATTCTATTTTAGCCCGCGACTCGTTTATTGGAGCGCGCTCGGCTGAACCATCTACCCAAGCAAGCGTATCCAGGTCAAGATGCGCCAGTCCTTCATGGCTTAGTCGCTTCGCAAGCGTCGATTTTCCTGAGCCTGAGTTACCGAATATGATTACCTTTTTCAAATTTGAATTCTCTTCTCTGTGAACTGTTTGAGTGTGCTTGACTGCCTGTCTATCAGTTCGCCAATCGTCTTGGAATGAGCCCGCAAATCATTGTCTGAGTCTCGTGTAACCACATTCATGTCCGAATAAACGTTACTGAGTGCCATGATTAAAAAAAGCGCGCCGGATTACCCGACGCGCTTTGATTTTATGAAAGCACTGTCACCAAAGTGACACCGCCCTTTAACGACGAATGAAGTTCATCGTCACACGACGATTTGCTGCACGTCCTTCTGCCGTCGAGTTGCTCTGAGCCGGCTTGCTCTGTCCGTAACCTCGTGATTGCAATCGATCACGAGCAACACCTCGATTAACGAGATGCTCAACCACCTGATCGGCACGCTGCTTTGACAAACCGCGGTTGTAATCAGCACCGCCGACGTTGTCGGTGTGGCCTCCTACTTCAACGGTCAAATCAGAGCGACCAGCAAGCATCGCCGCAATCAAGTCCAAATCACGAACCGATTGCTCGGTAAGTGAATCTGACTTGTAGCCAAAGCGAATGCTTGGCAAACGAATCTCGGTTGAAACATCGCAGCCTGAAGCATCGACAACGGCATTGGCCGCGGTGTTAGCACAACGATCAACACCGTCTGGTATCGCATCGTAATCAGAATCGCTGATGCCACCATCGATCAAGTGCAGCTCAACACGACGGTTAACGGCACGACCTCGGTCGGTGCTGTTGTCGTCGATAGGTCTCACCTCGCCGTAGGCCACCGGTTGCAAGCGGCTTCGATCAACGCCGTTTTGAACCAGGAACTCGACCACTTGCTTAGATCGCTGTGCTGACAAACCAACGTTATAACCCAGGCCACCAATCGGATCGGTATGGCCCGCCACTTCGACCATGACGCCAGGACTACGGTTCAGACAAATCGCCGCTTCACGTAATCGGGCATCGGATTCGACGGTCAGGTAATCAGACTTATAGGCAAAACGAACTGCCCGCAGGTCACAGTCTCGTGCGTCGGATATGACTACAATTGGGCAACCAACGCTGTTGACACGTTCTCCAGCCGGAGTAGTTGGGCACTGGTCGCTGGCGTCCATGACGCCGTCATTGTCCGAGTCAACGGCTAGCTTGCAGCCACGACTGTTAACCGCGATGCCTCGAAGCGTATTCGGACACTGGTCCATACTGTTAATTACACCGTCGCCATCTGAGTCGAGTACTTTGGCACAGCCTCGGGAATCAACCGTTGCTCCGGGTGCTGATCGAGGACACGCATCGACATCATCGAAGACGCCGTCGTAGTCCGAATCGAGATCGCGTTTAACAGGTGCGGCGGCTGTTTTGGGCAAACCAAAAGCGCGCCCGAAAGCAATGCCGGCATACCATGCGTCCCGGTCGTAAAAGTCGACATCGCCACGAGCAAACCAAGGATTGTTTCCAAAGTCGTAGTCGGCACCGAAGCCAAAGGCAAGCTGAGCGCTGGTTTGTTCTTCAAACGGAACCGGGCCGCCTTCAGCATCGTTTTGAATGACGCTTACGCCGACTTTTGCAAACGGCATAAGCCTCTTGTTTACGCGCCAGCGATAACCTGCCATTAGAGACGGTACCTGATACGTAATGGCCGCATTTGGAAAGGCCGCATCGATAGACGGGTTATTGTTTATGATACCCGCCTCGCCCAGATCGGCGTATTTGAATTCACCAAACCAGTGTTCAGTAAACTGTTTGCCGATAAAAACCTGCAAACCATCTGAATGATTTTCATCCGTATCGTGATAAAAGCCCTGTGCCTGCTCGTCAGGAGAGACGTACGAGTATCCGTAACCGATACCGGCATACCAACAGTCCTTCCAGCGAAACTTCTGGCCTACCAGCGGACGAACCGCATTGCGGTTCTGCCCTACTGCACAACCACCGTCAGCCCACGGATCGGACTGCGCCTGACTGACAGGAGCTGCCCACGGCAGGAAGACCAATACGGCGGCAAGAGCCAGCCAGCGAGAGGTATGCGTTTGAACTGAACGCCCCCTATTAACAGGTATAAACACAAGTTCTCCAGAATGTTGTTGGTTAGTCGACAAGAATCGACGGCGGCGCAGCAGCGCCACCGTCAATACGACCAGAAGAGTCAGAACGCCGAAGCTACCAGAGCCTTCGAGTGCTGTTTCGAGTCTTTCATCGGTACCGGCATCGATGTAGTCAGGAATACCGTTGTTGTTGAAGTCACCCACTCCCTCAAGCTCATCCGATAGTCCGTCGTTATCGCTGTCGCTGTCCTGGAAATCAGGCGTACCGTCACCGTCAGTGTCAACTGGATTATTCGGATCCTGTGCTTCTACAGAGTCTGGAATTCCGTCGTTGTCACTGTCGGTATCCTGAAAATCAGGCACTCCATCACCGTCGGTATCGCCTGTGCCTTCCACGTCATCGGGTATACCGTCACCGTCGGCGTCAGGAATCGTTCCGAAACCGTCCGACTTGTCGATAATGTCGGCCAGGCCGTCACCGTCTGAGTCTGTCGGATCATCGATCAGACCGTCATTGTCAGTGTCAGCCGCCGCCGCGTCTGGAACAGCGACATTGTCGAACGTGCCGTCGTCGTCGCTGTCCAGTTCACGCCAGTCACCGATGCCGTCGTTGTCGGAATCGACAGGCATATCAATGGTGCCTTCGTTAGTCGGCACGTCATCAATGATGGCATCACCATCCGTATCAGGACCCACAGCTTCATCCACGTCCGGAATACCGTCGCTATCGGTATCCAGGTCAAGATAGTCAGGGACCATGTCACCGTCGGTATCCGTAGGCTCAACGCTGTCGTCTACCCCGTCACCATTGGTGTCAGCTCCCAACGTTACGTCAACGTCGTACAAGTCGTTAATACCGTCTCCGTCGCCGTCAGCCATTGGATCCAGATCAGTTTCAACCGTGTCCGGAATACCATCGTTGTCAGCGTCGATATCCTGGAAGTCCGGCGCGCCGTCTCCGTCGGTATCGATTGGCGTTGCCGCATCATCAATACCGTCACCGTTCGCGTCCGTACCACCGGTGCTGTCGACATCGTAGGCATCGTCGATGCCATCGCCATCGGTGTCAGCACCAATTGCTATGCCGTCTTCAACCGTGTCCGGAATACCGTCTTCGTCACTGTCTGTGTCGATGTAGTCAGGTGTTCCGTCGCCGTCCGTATCCACCGGATTAGCTGGATCGTCACCGGCTTCAGACACATCCGGAATACCGTCGTTGTCTGAATCAGGATCGAGCATGTCCGGCGTACCATCACCGTCGCTGTCAACCGGATTCAATGGATCAGGTCCCGCTTCTACTGAATCAGGAATACCGTCATTGTCGGAATCAGGATCGAGGGCGTCAATGATGCCATCGCCATCCGTATCCATATTCTCTTGTCCGTCCGGTATGCCGTCGCCGTCGGAGTCGCTCACATTAGGATCCGTTCCGATAATGATTTCTTCACCATCAGGAATGCCGTCCATGTCTGTGTCACAAGCCGCGACCGTATTATCAGGAACACACGGATCGGTATTAGCCGCTACGTCTGGCTCAACCGGATCAGGTGTAATGGTGCCAAAATCCGGTGTTCCGTCGCCGTCCGTATCAAGACAACCCATGCCGCCGAAGTTCGGAGCACACGCGTCAGCTGGTTCAGGGTCTATGCCGTCTGGCACGCCGTCACCATCGGTATCCAACAGATCGTCTGCGCCGTTACCGGCCGTCGGATTGGTCATGTCGGTATTGGCCTCAACGCCGTCTTCCGTTCCACCGTCATCTGTATCGGTATCAAGTGGATCAGTTGGACCAAAGCCCGCAAGCGGTCCTTGTCCCACGACTTCGTTACCGTCGGTCAGCCCGTCCATATCACTGTCAGGATTGGCCGGGTCTGTTTCACCGCTGCCAGGTGTTCCCGTGCCACCAATGGCAACAGTACCGGTAGCGCCGTCACCGTTAGCGTCTTCGAGCCCGTCCTGCAGACCGTCGTCGTCTGTGTCCTGATCAGTTGGATCAGTCATGGTCATCGGATCACTGTCCGGAACAAACACAGCCGGATCGGTACCCAGATACGGCAGTCCGCTAACTTCGCTGATACCACCTGGAATCGGATCGGTTACACCCAGCTCAAGACCGTCACCCAAACCGTCGTCGTCTGAATCGAAGTCAAGCGGATCGGTTTCGTCACCGCTGTTTAAGATTCCGTCAGGACCCAACAACTCGTCGCCGTCAGACAGGCCGTCGTCGTCGGTGTCAGCGTCCAGCGGATCGGTATCGCCCGGATTAATCACCCCGTCGTTACCGACTTCGTCACCGTCGTCAACGCCGTCGTCATCGTTGTCCGGATCGTTTGGATCAGTTCCCAAAGCCGCTTCCTGAAGATCGTTCAGACCGTCGTTGTCGGAGTCGGGCACCGCGTCGTCGCCACCATTACCGGCCGTCGGATCGGTTCCGTCGGCCAGTACTTCAGCACCGTCTTCAATGCCACCGTCATCGGTATCGGTATCCAGAGGATCCGTTACGCCAACGACAGCCAGAGGACCTGTTCCGTTGGCTTCGTCACCGTCGATCAAGCCGTCACCGTCGGTGTCAGGGTTGTTCGGATCAGTTTCACCTGATCCCATCGTGCCTGGACCACCCAGAGTATTGGTCGTCTCACCGTCACCATTGGCGTCTTCGTCACCATCAATCAACCCGTCGTTATCGGAATCGGGATCAGATGGATCGGTTGTCGTCGCAGGATCTGCGTCTACCAAATAGTTAGGTGAAGTCGTATCCGTTCCGAAGATCGGTACGCCGTCGCCATCACTCGTGCCATCCGGAATGCCGGCAACCACACCTAGCTCGGTCCCGTCCAGAATACCGTCGTTGTCGCTGTCGCCATTCAGAGGATCCGTTTCATCACCGGTATTCGGCATGCCGTCAACACCGTTTACTTCGTCACCATCACTGACTCCGTCGTCGTCGGTATCAGCGTCCAGCGGATCGGTATCGACACCGGGCTCAACCACGCCGTCTGCACCGACTTCCTGTCCGTCCGGAATGCCATCGTTATCGGTATCCGGATCGTTAGGATCAGTGCCCAGCGTCATTTCCTGATCGTCACTCAGACCGTCCATATCGGTATCAACCGAGACGTCGTCTGCACCGTTACCAGCAGTCGGATCCGTACCGTCTGCCAGAACTTCTGTGCCGTCTGAGGCACCACCGTCATCGGTGTCGACATCCAGAGGATCAGTTGGTCCAACGCCAGCCTGCGGGCCGGTACCGTTCACTTCGTCACCGTCGTCGAGGCCGTCACCGTCTGTATCAGGATTAGCCGGATCGGTTTCGCCGCTACCTGGTGTGGTCGAATCACCAATGGTGTTTGGCGTCGCTCCGTCACCGTTAGCATCTTCCTCACCGTCGAGCAGCCCGTCACCGTCGGTGTCGGGATTGGTCGGATCGGTCATAGTGGTGACGTCGGCATCACCAGGGAAACCTGGATCTGTACCACCGTAAGGCGTACCGACATCGTCAGTCGTACCCGGATCAATTCCGTCGAACGACACGCCGGCTTCAATACCGTCGTCTATGCCGTCGTCGTCAGAATCCGGATTAAGAGGATCAGTTGGTCCGTACGGATCCAGAGGACCTGTACCGTTCACCTCATCACCGTCGGAAATGCCGTCGTCGTCGCTGTCGGCATCCAGAGGATCCGTTTCAGTAGCAGGATCCAGCACGCCGTCGGGACCGACTTCTTCCCCGTCAGGGATTCCGTCGTTATCACTGTCCGGATCGTTAGGATCTGTTCCGAGGATGGATTCCTGACCGTCGGAGATACCGTCGCCGTCCGAGTCAATCGCATCGTCGAGTCCGTTTCCGTCAGTCGGGTCGGTACCATCGGTATTCACCTCGGTACCATCCTGAGCGCCACCGTCATCGGTGTCCGTGTCGAGCGGATCGGTAGGACCAAATGGTGCCTGCGGACCTGTTCCGTTCACTTCGTCGCCGTCAATCAAACCGTCGCCGTCTGTGTCCGGATTATTCGGATCAGTTTCGCCGGAACCAGGCGCACCGTTAGTACCGCCAATGGTGTTCAGTGTCTGACCGTTACCATTAGCGTCTTCCACGCCGTCTTCAATACCGTCATCGTCTGTATCCGGGTTGGTCGGATCAGTGGTTGTTGCAGGATCCAAGTCGCCAACAAAAGACGGATCCGTTCCTTCGAGAGGACCTGCGCCATCAGGATCAGGAACGCCAGTCGTTACGCCGGATTCAACACCGTCGTCAATGCCATCGTTGTCCGAATCAGGATTCGATGGATCCGTTTCACCCGGATCAACCATACCGTTGCCGTTTGCGTCTTCCTCTCCGTCGGGAATACCGTCGTCATCAGAATCAGCGTCAAGCGGGTTGCTTTCACCCGGGTCCAGCACGCCGTCCGGCCCTACTTCGACTCCGTCAGGAATGCCGTCGCCGTCCGTGTCCGGATTGTTTGGATCGGTGCCCAACGCGTTTTCAAGTGGATCGGAAATACCGTCGCCGTCAGAATCAACCGCATCATCCAGAGGATTTCCAGCCGTTGGATCAGTGCCGTCAGTCAGCGCCTCGGCACCGTCCTGAGAACCACCGTCGTCGGTGTCGGTGTCGAGAGGATCAGTTGGCCCAAACGGTGCCAACGGACCTGTACCGTTTACTTCGTCACCGTCGATCAAGCCGTCGTTGTCGGTATCGGGATTGGAAGGATCAGTTTCACCGCTACCCGGTGTGGTCGAATCACCAATGGTGTTCGGTGTTGCACCGTCGCCGTTAGCGTCTTCAACGCCGTCAGGCAAACCGTCACCGTCCGTATCCGGATTGGTTGGGTCGGACGTGGTAGAAGGATCTGCATCACCAACAAATGCTGGATCGGTTCCCTCTAAAGGACCAGCACCGTCAGGGTCAGGCACACCGGCTGTTACACCGGCTTCAATACCGTCGGTAATACCGTCACCGTCTGTATCAGGATTCAACGGATCGCTTGGTCCGAAAGGAGCCAGCGGTCCGGTGCCATTTACTTCGTCACCGTCGGAAATGCCGTCGTCGTCCGAGTCGGCGTCCAAAGGATTCGTTTCGCCAGCGTCGAGGACACCGTTAGGACCGACTTCTTCGCCGTCGGTCAAGCCGTCACCGTCGGTATCCGGGTTATTCGGATCTGTACCCAGAACAGCTTCAAGTGGATCCGAGATGCCGTCGCCGTCTGTATCGATAGCGTCGTCAAGCTCGTTGCCGGCCGTTGGGTTCGTGCCGTCGGATACAGCCTCTGGTCCATCCTGAGCGCCACCGTCATCGGTGTCTGTATCAAGAGGATCAGTCGCTCCAAACGCGGCCAGTGGGCCCGTTCCGTTAACTTCGTCGCCGTCGGTCAAACCGTCATTGTCGGTATCCGGGTTGCCCGGATCTGTTTCACCAGAACCGGTATCGCCTGTACCGCCGATCGTATTGACCGTTGCACCGTCTGCGTTGGCGTCTTCGACGCCGTCAGGCAGACCATCACCGTCCGTATCCGGATTGGTCGGGTCTGTGGTTGAGGACGGGTCGGCATCGCCAACGAACGCCGGATCAGTTCCCATCAGGGGACCTGCGCCGTCTGGGTCTGGAATACCGTTCTCAACGCCGGCTTCGACACCGTCAATGATACCGTCGTTATCCGAGTCCGGATTGGCCGGATCGGTCTCACCCGCATCCACAACGCCATTACCGTTGGCGTCTTCGTCGCCGTCAGCAATACCGTCGTCGTCAGAGTCTACGTCTAGCGGATCGGTGTCGCCTGCATCAATGGTAGTGTCGCCACCCGTCTCAATGCCGTCAGGAATGCCGTCGCCGTCGGTGTCAGGGTTGTTCGGGTCTGTACCTACCGTCACTTCGTCCGGATCAGTCAGGCCGTCGCCGTCGGTGTCAACGGTACATCCGGTGCCCGTCGTATTCGGAATACACGGATCATTATTGGCCGGATCGTCCTGGTCGTTTACGCCGTCACCGTCCGTGTCGACAATTGAACTCTCTTCAAAGTCAGGCGTGCCGTCGCCGTCTGTATCGGTCGTAGGACCTTCTACACTGTCAGGCGTACCGTCACCGTCGGTATCGGTTGTGCAACCGGTACCAAACGGACTTGGAATACATGGATCCATGTTGTCTGGATCGTCCTGATCGCTTACGCCGTCACCGTCGGTGTCGACAATCGAACTTTCTTCAAAGTCGGGAATGCCGTCACCGTCTGTGTCGGTTGTAGGGCCTTCTTCACTGTCGGGCGAACCGTCACCGTCGGTATCCGTTGTACAACCTGTACCAAAAGCACTCGGAATACATGGGTCGTTATTGGCCGGATCGTCCTGATCGTTTACGCCGTCACCGTCGGTGTCAACAATTGAACTTTCTTCAAAGTCAGGTGTACCGTCGCCGTCCGTGTCGGTGGTAGGACCTTCAACGCTGTCGGGCGTACCGTCACCGTCGGTATCGGTCGTACAACCTGTGCCAAACGGACTTGGAATACATGGATCCAGGTTGTCTGGATCGTCCTGGTCGTTTACGCCGTCACCGTCTGTGTCGACAATCGAACTTTCTTCAAAGTCGGGAATGCCGTCACCGTCCGTGTCGGTCGTAGGACCTTCGACACTGTCGGGCGCGCCGTCACCGTCTGTATCAAGAGTACAGGTCGGAGCAAACTGACTCGGGATACAAGGATCAATATTAGCTGGATCGTTCTGGTCACTGACGCCGTCACCGTCGGTGTCGACAATTGAGCTTTCCTGGAAGTCAGGCGTACCGTCGCCGTCGCTGTCGGCCGTAGGCCCTTCTACACTGTCAGGTGTTCCGTCGCCGTCGGTATCGGTTGTACAACCGGTGCCGAATTGACTTGGAACACATGGGTCGGTGTCGTCAGGATCCGTCTGATCGGGTACGCCGTCACCGTCCGCGTCGTTGGTATTCGACTCGAGGTAGTCAGGCGTGCCGTTGCCGTCGGCGTCATCGTCGGCGAAGTCGCCGTTTGTGTTGCCGTCTTCACCGGCCGTGAGAATACCGTCGTTATCGTCATCGTCGTCGCGCCAGTCACGATTGTCAGCGCCGTCGCTGTTCTGTAGCGGACTGTTGCTGCCCGTGCTGTTATCAGGTCCTGGGCCAGGCGTCGTATCAAATACGTCGTTCAGGCCGTCACCGTCGGCGTCCGCGTTAATGTCCGCTATAACGACATCGGGTACACCGTCGCCATTTGCGTCGTGACCTTCAATTGAATCAGGAACGCCGTCGTTGTCCGAATCGTCGTCGAGATAGTCCGGCTGATCACCCGCACCGTCGGTGTTAGCAACAACTATGGGTGTACCACCATTGTCAGGATCGTAGGCATCGTCCAGTCCGTCCATGTCCATATCGCTATTGGACGGTGGCGTATAACTACCCTCAGGCTGCGCTTCTACGTTATCGACAATGCCGTCGTTGTCGGAATCGATGTCTAATGAGTTAGGTATTCCGTCACCGTCAGCATCACCTGTGCCTTCAGTAACATCGGGTATGCCGTCGTTATCGTCGTCCGGGTCGGTGAGGTCCAGGATTCCATCACCATCAGAATCTGTTGTTACGTCGTCCGTTGCGGTCAACTCAACCGTCATGCCGTTTACGTCAACCTGATCTACGTAGGTGACGGTAACCGAGTCACCGGCCTGCGTGTTAATGGTGCCGTCATTGTTGGCACCGGCAACGGTTCCAGGCGTTGTGTCGACTGTACCTGTGAAGACGCCTGTGTTTGGACCGGTCTCGGTGAGTCCAACTTGCTCAACTTCACCGGTGTCGTCATTCACAACATTTACAACAACGGTCTCAACCATTGTTGGGCTAATGTTTACGTCGGCGTCTGTTACTTCAATAGTGAGCGTGTCGCCAGGCTCACTAACTGGTGTAATCGTAACGGTGCCGTCAACGCCGGCTAGAGGCGCGTCGTCGGGAGTGATTACGAAGTTGGCTGTCGCAAGGGATGAAAGTCCGTACACGTACGTGTCGATGAACCGGATGTTGCCGAAGCCACCGCTGGTAAAATCGCCCCACGTGTGACTACCCGCCGAAGTGCCAGATAGCTCGCCGTTAGGAACGTTTGAGGTACCGCCGGCACCTGCGCCCAGAATGGTGACGTCGTCCCAGAAAATTTGTGTTTGCGACAACGTTCCAGCTTGGTCCGACAAGAAAATCGTCAGACCGTCTTCAGCGGGACCGCCGCTGGTCTCGGCGTCGTTGGCGATGAAGTGATACTCACCCATGCGCACGGAAACCTGAGCGCTGTACTCACCCGGCGGTAACGTGTTGCCGTTCGAGTCTGTGCCGTCGTATTCAATTTGGTTAAAGCCTACAACCGCCTGACCCAGCAAGAGCGTATCGCCGATGTTACCGAATACGCCGTTACCGTCTACGTCAATAAAGATCGAATAGTTACCCTCTACGTCAGAGGTAAACTCGAAATTACCGGTGTCTTGTACACCGGCCGTTGCGGGATCGGGCGAAATACCAATGTCTTCGCCATCGCTGTCAATGAAACGCAAGTCGGTAACCGTAGGTGGAAGCGTCGGTGCCGGATCAGCAACGGCAGGAACGCCAAGGTAGTTGGGATATTTAAAGGTTGCGGTATCAGGGCCATTGTTGGCATCGGGAGTTGAGAAGCCTGAGTTGGGGGCTCCGACACCAATGTCGTTTGCGATGATGTTAAAACCAAAGCCGGCAAAATTATTCAAATCGAGCTGCCAGATATAGTTCGTGTCAGGTCGACCACCGGGCACCAGTGCGTAGAAGTTGGCGTCAGTCGCGTTCGCTTCGTCGAATGCACCCGCATTTATGTTCCAACTAAACGCCCAAACACGTCCGCCAGCAACGGTAGGGTCAGGGTCTGTTACAGCATCTGGTGTAACCGTAATGTCGTAGCGTTCGAAAAACCCGTTTACAAACGCCGTACCAGTTACGTTTTGCAGCACGATGCGGTGGGTACCGGCCATGGCCGTGGTGTATCGCTCAGGATTGGTTAACGGCGCTGTCATGGGATCGTTACAGGCAACGTTACCGTCTGTGAGACTGGCCGTGAATACTGACGTATCTGTGGGATCAAAAATCTCGATCGACAAATCGTCGTCGTCCAGACGACCACACAGCGAAATATTAATCACCTCGCCGGCCGTTAGAATATCGACGTATTGATACGACGCCGCTACGTCAGTAGCGTAGCCATTGGCGACGGCTTCGTCAGACCCCAGGAGTCTCTGGGTTAAACCAATTTGAGCCGAACCTTCACCAAACGTTAGGGGCGTGACCAGAAGTGAGGCCAATACGGCGAGTAAGAAACGAGATACGCTGAGTGATCCGCAGCGGAGCAAACGTGAGTAACGTGACATTGTGATCCCTTTTTAGACTGCTCCCGTAACCACAGAGGCAGACCTGTTGTTAGACAATTTTTAGTAGTACCCACTTACGGTGTGTGATGACACCGAAAGCATTGATTTAAGTAAATATACTCTTACTTCAATTGCACTGCGGTTAAATACTATGACGTAAATGTAAGCCGGTCCAATGTTAACTTAACGCCTTATAAGGCTAAGCGTATCTTGTTGTTTTCATTAATTTATTCTTGAATGTAGCCTTTCAGCTTCATGACTTTGAGCCAAATTACGTTAAACCACAGCGCATTTGAAGCGACATTAATCAAGTAGAACAACGCCTTCCCTGCGCAATATTTAAACAACTTGAGCTGATTCCACAATTAAGTAATGGCCATTTTGTCCACCGTTTCAGCCACTCACCGATGCTTCGGATTAGACTCTTTTCAAGGTGAAACGTACCACGAGTTTTGAGGCCCAATTTAGTCGCAGGTCAATACTGAAGTCCTGAGCGAGTAATAGTGCTTGCTACTGAAACCGCCAGCCGTTAGCGTCGCGTTTTCGATTTAGAAGCTGACTATGACCGCAACTCCTCAAAGCGTTCTGGAAACGGTCTTCGGATACTCCAGTTTCCGCTCCGTTCAACTCGACGTCATCGAGCGTACTTTGGCAGGTCAGGACTCATTAGTGTTGTTACCAACGGGTGGCGGCAAGTCCTTGTGCTACCAGGTACCCGCGCTTTTAGCTGACGGTGTAGCCATCGTTATCTCGCCGCTTATCGCGCTCATGCAGGATCAGGTTCTAGCGCTGGAACAGGCTGGCGTTGCCGCGGCCTATCTGAATTCAACTTTAAACAGCGAACAACAGCGCGACCTGTTTGCCCGGTTAGAAAGCGGCGACGTCAAGCTACTGTACATAGCGCCAGAGCGTTTGATGCAACCCGCGACTCTTGCACGTTTGGCTCGCTACAAAGTCTCCCTGATTGCGGTCGACGAAGCGCACTGCGTGTCGCAGTGGGGTCACGACTTCCGGGAAGACTACCTCTTGCTGGGAGCTCTGAAAGAACACTTTGCTACGACTCCTATGTTGGCGCTAACCGCTACTGCAACGGATCCTGTCCGCAACGAAATTATCTCGCGTTTGCAGCTACAGGATGCACACCAATTCGTCACAGGCTTTGATCGTCCCAACATCCGCTACGAGGTGCAAAGCAAACACGCCCCGAAGCAGCAGCTCTCAAGCTTCCTCGCACGTCATCGAGGTAACTCCGGCATTGTCTATTGCATGTCGCGAAAGAAAACCGAGAGTACGGCGGAGTCTCTGGTAGCGGCTGGATTCGATGCCCTTCCCTATCATGCCGGGCTTGGTGCGGAACTCCGTGCACACCACCAGAAACGTTTTCTCACCGATGAAGGCGTAATTGTAGTGGCCACCATTGCGTTTGGCATGGGCATCGACAAACCCGATGTGCGTTTTGTCGCTCACATGGACCTGCCCAAGAGCATGGAAGCGTATTATCAGGAGACAGGACGTGCTGGTCGCGACGGACAGCCCTCTGAAGCCTGGATGATTTACGGTTTGCAGGACGTTGTTCGACTGGCGCAAATGGTCGACGAGTCTCAGGGTAGCGAAGAGCACAAACGCTCAGAGCGCGCCAAACTCGATGCACTACTTGGCTGGTGCGAAGTCACCTCGTGTCGTCGCCAGTCTTTGCTTGCATACTTCGGGGACATAAAGGACGAACCGTGCGGTAACTGTGACGTCTGTCAAATACCGCCCGAAGTGTTTGACGGCACCGAAGCCGCGCAGAAACTAATGTCGACCGTGTACCGAACGGGTCAACGTTTCGGTGCCGTCTACGTACTTGATGTGCTCATGGGTAAAAAATCAGACAAGATGAGCAACAATGGTCACACCGAGCTCAGCGTGTTTGGCATAGGCAGCGAATACACTCAAGCGCAGTGGCGCTCAATTTTGCGTCAACTTCTGGTGCTGGGCTTTCTTAAAATTGATACAGGCGGCTATGGTGCCGTACAGCTGACCGAAAAGGCGCGACCGTTGCTTAGAGGCGAGATTGAGCTTCCATTGCGAAAAGATATATTGCTGACACAGAAAAAAGTTAAACCCAAAGCGTCGAAGGCGCAGGTCAACGAAGCAGACAGCGACCTCTTCGATGCGCTCCGAGCCTGCCGCAAAGACCTCGCCTCCGAACACGGCGTGCCACCGTATGTTATTTTTCACGATTCTACGCTGGCGCATATGGCCAGCCTGAGGCCATTAACCAAAATCGAAATGCTTGCGGTATCGGGTGTCGGACAGACCAAGCTTGATCGCTTTGGTCGTGACTTTATTGATGTCATTGAACGCTATGCGGATGACGCAGCGGGCTAAGCACGTTATATATGACGTCTGAAGCTTCGGCGCTCATGACAAACCGGACGACTGAATGCCTAACGAACAGCTATCAACACTTTCGCTGCACGCGACCTGGGCAGGACCTGCGGTGGCCGCGGTTGTTTGCGTCGCCCTGATTCAAAGCGGCACACCGTCACCAATAGCCATGACGGCCGCCATCACCATCTGGACAGCCAGCTGGTGGGTATTCGAACCTGTGCCAATCCCGGTAGCTTCTCTGCTACCAATAGCACTGCTACCACTACTGGGTATTCTAACGCCGACTCAGGTGGGCGCCGCGTACGGTAGTCCTTTGATACTGCTGCTTCTCGGAGGTTTCATCTTATCGCAAGGCATGCAGCGTAGCGGTGTCCATCGACGGCTCGCGCTCATACTCTTGAACACCTTTGGCAGCACCAGCCGCGCTTTGGTATTTGGCTTTTTGCTAGCCGCGGGTTTGCTCAGCATGTGGATTTCAAACACCGCTACTGCGCTTATGCTTTTGCCGATTGCCCTTGCCGCGCTGGAACCCGTTACCGATAAACGGATTACGGTAGGTGTTCTGTTGGCACTCGCATACGGATGTAGCATCGGCAGTTTAGGTACTCCCATTGGCACGCCGCCCAACCTGGTCTTTATTGACATCTACCAAAAAACCACGGGCACTGAAATCGGCTTTACCGAGTTTATGCGATCCGGACTGCCAGTTGTCGCATTGATGCTGCCTATTGCCGGTTTGATTCTCGTGCGCGGAATGCCTTCAATTGCCATAGAACTTCCGGAGCAACAAGGTCAGTGGCGCAGCGGAGAAAAACGCACGCTAGCTCTGTTTGCCGTTACAGCGTTTCTGTGGATTACGCGTAGAGAACCCTTTGGCGGCTGGTCTCAGTGGCTCGGCCTACCTACAGCAAACGACGCAAGCGTCGCCCTCCTCGCTGTGGTGGCCATGTTTTTAATTCCAAGTGGCGATAGGAAAGGCGATCGTCTGCTTGACTGGAAAACAGCGTCTAACATTCCCTGGGGCATTTTACTGCTCTTCGGCAGCGGTATTTGTATCGCGGTGGCCTTCAAAGAAACCGGGCTGAGCGCATTAATTGGAGATGCCATTGCCAGCTCAATCAGCGACTGGCCTCTTTTGTTAACGCTATTAGTCGTTTGCTTGATCGTGACGTTTCTAACCGAGCTGGTTAGCAACACGGCCACGACCACGCTGCTCATGCCGATACTCGCGGCAGCGGGCGTAGGGGCAGACATTGACCCACGCATTTTGATGCTGCCCGCCGCCATGAGCGCAAGCTGCGCGTTTATGCTGCCGGTTGCCACAGGACCAAACGCCGTGGTGTTTGGCTCAGGTCGCCTGCGGATTGTCGACATGGCCCGCAAAGGAGTACGGCTAAATCTGGCAGGCGTGGTGGTGATTACCGCCGTCAACTACTGGTGGATAAATTAGTCATCGCGTCACGGACTTATAGAAACAGGGCCTTGAAATAGGGCCTTTCGCGGACAAATCGAATCACTAAGTTTTAACCATTTTCAGGGCGAAGGTTTTTCCAAAGCCTGTATATGGTCACGTTCTGTCCCAAGCGATTAGTCCATCCACCCTCCACAATCGACTGGTCACCGAAACCCAGTTTCCGATAAATATGAATTGCGCGATGATTATGAGTCACCACGTGTAGCCAAAGCCGCGTGTTCGTTTCATCACGGCTGACATATTCGATAAGTGACACGAGGGATCTTGTGCCGCAGCCGTGCCCGGCTGGGAAAACCGCGAACTCTTCGAGCTTTGGTTCGTTTGTTCCGAGATGACTAAGGTATGCAAAAGCCAGCGCTTCATTGCCGGATTGATAAATAAGCAAACGTCGAGAATCAGATGTCAGAGCCTCTACCAAAGCGTGCTCAGGCACGCCTTCAAGCCATTCTTTATTGGCGTCAGTATTAAAACACTCAAGAACCGTCGATATGTCGTGCATCGCAGCGAGCCGCCATTCGGCTCCGACAGAATCTATTGTGTCCAAGGTTTTTATTCGGTTCTCCAAATGCGGCCGCTTCGGTATCAGATTTACCTAATTATTGGCTTCTGACTCAGCCCGCAAGATGGAGCGTAAAATTTCGCTCCATTCGTCGTAGCGTTGCTCGAGGCTGCCGTCGAGCCTGACTACGCGCCCTTCAACCTCAACAACAGTAGGATCCACTTCATTGCTGAAACCCAGCGCCCATTTTCGCAAGTTCTGCTCCTCCATTTTCAACCATTTATAGTGCTCGTAGCTTTCCCGCATGGCGTTGAAACTACCGCGGCTGCCCTTTACCGAATTGCGACGTTGTTGTTCGCCTTCCAGACGATACCGAGTGAGACGTTCCTGGTAGCGGAGCCACAAGTTGTACGTTTGGGAAACTTCCAGATACAGGCTTTGATATTGCTCGTCGATTTGGTCTATAAACAAATACTCAAACTCCCGAATACGCCGAATGCGCTCAAGCATTGGATCATCGCTAGCTGGCAACCGAGCTATTTCGAACAACCCTTCTGCATTGCTTTGGATATGTTGAGAATAGAAATCCGGTAGTAGTTTGCTCGCGTAGCGCAACAACGCCACTTCACGATTTCTGCCCAGCTGCAGTTCGCTGTAGGTGTCACGAGCCGCGAGCAGGTCGTTAGAAAAACGTATAAACACGTTCTTGAACGAAGTAGAAATCTCCACCGGGTTGTTTGGATCGTTGGTGCCGGACTCCATTGAGTACAGACCGTTTACCCACTCTCGACCAAACGCGTCCACGGCGCTCATTTGCACCTCTAGAGTCTCTCCATCCGATTTCTTAATCAGACCGCTAACCAGTATTTCATCTCCGGGACTCACCGAAGGAACGACCCTTACGGCTCCCCACTGGTCGCTTTCCATCAGAATTTCACGAAGTACAAACGGCAGTAAGCGCGCCTCGACACCACGCACCTCCGGAAACACACCGAGCTGTCTGTGAAGTGACGTGTCGCTTGGAATGCCCGGGTTGAAAATACCGATGGAAATGTTTTGTTGACGCGCACTGGCAGTGTCCGGGCTACCAGCAGAACTAATGGCCAATGATTCTGCATTGGAAGCGAGACTAAAGAACGTAACGAATCCAAGAACCAAAGCTGAAGCTACTTTCGAAAAGGTCATTTATTCACTCGCCTCACGCTTCCAGCAGACTTTCTTGCGGCTGAGCGTTTGCTTGCACTCGTAGGCTGACTTTATCGGTTCAAAGCGATGATAAAACCGGTTAAGCGTGTACGGTATTGAGGAGACGGCTGATGTTAGTGTCGTGGCAACGTGGAGCTCTTTGCCGTTGGGCGAAAGCGTAAGACGATGCGTGATGGTCAGGCCGTCGGGCAATGCCACATGAAAGGCCATTTTTTGGCCATCCCAACCGCAAATTTCTTTCCCGAGCGTGGACTCGAAATACTGAGCCGTGCTATTGCCAAACTCGCAGGTCAACGCAAAGTCTTCCTGTCGGTCAACCGTGATCTTTTCTATATCGTGTTCAATAACGAGCGTATCGGAACGCGTAATGGTCTCGGCCAGTCTGGCCATCGAGATAATTGGCCCAAGCGAGGGAGAAGACGATGTAAAACCGGCATTGCGTCGGCCGTTGGCTGAAGAGCCGCCCGGAGAATTACGATTTAGCTGACGCGCCAGACGGGTAATGTTCTCTTGCATGTCCCCGCCGCGTGAGTAATTCCTTTCCCAGGATCCACCGTAGTTAACCGGCATGATCGGATTCTGCTTTACCGGACTAATGGGGGCCGGGGGCGGTTTGGAGGCGCAAGCGGCCAAGAAAGCGGCCAGAACCAGAAGCCCTGCCCTCATTACAAAACGTCCTGCCAAGATTAGCATGTCGCCACCGGGTTTCTTCCATTTACTCTGTATTGAATAGGTTCGAAGCGTGCCATAACAAATAGTTCAACAATCCTTACCAGTTGAGCGGTTAGGCGACAGATCAGCCCACAGATGGCGTCTAGATCGCGTTCTTGCAAGAGGGTGACCATGTTAACTGAATTGATCTGTTAACAGGGTGAAAATGGTCGGCCTGCCTGCAATTCAGGCTAGCTGTCAAATTTCTACAGGAGTAGCCGGAACAGAGGGAAAGGCCCCGGAACGATATGATTTTCCGAATCTAGAGTTTGGCTCGCACCCGTTCGCCCGTAATTTTGCGTACCCGGCTTTCGCGCCAGATAATAAGCAGGTTCGAGGCGACCACAACGACGGCTCCAACAAACACCTCCGGCAGCGGCCAGTCTTGCCAAATTAACCAGCCAAACAACGTTGCCCAAATAATGCTGCTGTAGTTGAATACGGTAACGATACTGGCCGGTGCATTACTAAACGCGGTGGCAAGCAAGAACTGTGCAGCCGCGCCGGACAGACCCACACCTATCAGCAGCGGAAGTTCAGCAAGCGTTGGCTGAACGAAAATGAATGGCATAGGAACCGCTGTGACAAGAAGACTGACCAGAAAAAAATAGAACGTAATAGCCTCAGGTTTTTCGTGCTTCCCGATGTACCGCAGCAAGATTTGCATAAAGGCCTGAAGAAGCGCGATAGACAGAGCGATCGATATACCGAGCAAATACACTTGCCCCGATGGCCTTACCATGAACAGAACGCCAACGAAACCAATTACAACAGCTAACCAGCGATAGATGCCAACCTGCTCTTTCAGCAGAAGAACGCCCAGCACAGGTATGTAGAGAGACGAACTAAACAGCAGAATAGTCGTGTCCGCCATCGGCATAAGTGAAAAAGCAGCAAACGTGCCTACCAGTGAAACGGTGCCCAGAAAGCCTCGAAGTACAACCAGGCCTGGTTTCTTACTGAGACGTAAATAATCACGCCTGCCCAAGCCGTAAATAATAAACAAAAAAGGCACAATCGCTACAAGATTACGATAGAACGCGATTTCTACAACCGAATGTCGCTCGGCCAGCAGTTTTGCGGCCACGTTCATAACAGTGAACATAAAAAAAGCAGCCACTGCGGCCAGCATGCCAAGGGCAATACGATCTTGATGTGGTTGGTTGAGTACTGACTTGCTCATACGGTCGACTTTACAGGTTTCCAGGGGTCTTCTGATTCATGTAACAACTTTGCTGTACCGTTGACGGTGAATAATTTCCCAAGAACGAAAATCTGATTGCAAACCGAAGTACACGGATCGACTTAAAGTCACTTGCGATCGACTCTCTGAAAGGCCGCTAGGTCGAACAGGCACTCTGAAGCTCTTTCGCTAACTGGTCGATATCGGTCTCAGTTGTGTTGCCGTTGGTAATGCACACTCTCACGACAGGCTGGTCCTCCATTATCGCAACCGATACCCAAGCGTTACCCCGCTCAACTACTTCATCTACAATACCGGCCACTGCGCTGCGTCTTGTTGATTCGTCGTCACCAGGTGGAACAAGACATGAAACCGCCATAACGGAGTCGTTGACGACACTCCAGCCGACGATGGTGAGCGCGTGGTTCAAGCGTTCAATTAATCGCTGGCCACGCTGAATGTGTTTTGCAACGCCGTACCAGCCACCCGCAGCCAAATTCAGAAACAGCCTTAGTCCGGAAAAACGCCGTGACCACTGCATTGATGTCAGGTAGTAATCGACTTCGGCGTCGCCAGAAGGCATATAGCTGGCCTTGGCGTGAAAACTGGCTTCAAGCCACTGTGGATGGGGCGTAATGAACATACCTGTTCCCATCGTGGTAGCAAACCACTTGTGGGCGTCAATTGTTAATGAGTCGGCAAGCTCTATTCCGCCGAACACCGACGTTTGACTCTCGTCGGCAATCAACGCACCACCCCAGGCTGCATCTACGTGAAGCCACATATTGTGCTCACGAGCCAAGTTGGAACAGGCCTCAACGGGATCAATCATGCCGGCATTCGTTGTGCCAAACGTCGCCGCAATCATGACCGGAACATCACCCGCCTGAACGTCGGCCTCGACCTGCAGGCGCAAGGCTTTCGTACACAGGCGGCCGTTGCCGTCTGTGTCTATCAGTCGCACGGCTACGCGTCCGATTCCAGTGGTGTGGGCTATCTTCAACCACGCGAGATGACTTTCTTTTGAGACGTAAAGACGAGGCTGGCCGCTGAAAGCACGACCACCCTCCTCGGCGAATTCTGGTAGCGCACGTGTTAGCGCACAAATTGCTGAGGTTAAATTAGCCTCGGACCCGCCACTGGTAAAGTGGCCACCTACGGCATCCCGGAATCCGGCGCGACGTCCCAGCTGGCGAATTACGTGCCGTTCTATCAATACGGCAACCGGGGCGTGTGACAGGACGCAAATTTGCGGGTTCAATACAGCGCCTATGCGGTCCGCGCACTCGGCCGGAAAACTGGGCGCAGGATTAAACAGCCCAAAGTAACGCGGATGCGTCATTTGTACTGCGCCTTGTTCCATACGGCCTATGGTCCATTCGAGCAGCGGTTCCAGAGGTTCACCTGAGGCAAAATCTTTGCCTGCAAGCTCGTCACGAAAGGTATCGAGATCCAGCGTCGGTGATGCCTTTCCGTTCGTAATGCTCTCCAGCGATTTATACAGTCGACGCGTCAACCAGTCGTCGACCTCTATTCGATCGACAGCGTTATCAAACAAAGGTGATTCCACGACGTGCTCTCCTAGCTCTTCTCGTTCGCATGACTAACGGGCCCAATCATGGTGACCTGAGCTTCTTTATCACGCCAAAATACGTCGGCCCGCATTCCGTAAACGCTAGCCAGCTGCTCACTGGTGAGCGTACCCATCACCGTGCCGTCGGCGACAATTTTACCGCCCACCATCCACACAAGGCGGTCGGCAAACCGTGCCGCCAATTCGGGATCGTGCATAATGACAACGGCACCATTATCGTCGTCCACATAGTCGCGAATAAGCTGCATGAGTTGGAACTGATGCAGCGGATCAAGCTCCGCTACCGGCTCGTCTGCCAGCAGCATTGGCGCTTCTCCGGCAAACGCACGGGCACAGTGCACTCTGGCCAGTTCGCCCCCCGACAGTTGATCTACTCGGCGATGCACAAGGTGTTCCAGATCACAGGCCCTCACGGCCCGTTGCACCGCGTCGTTGTCAGTCGAGCTCAATCGCCCTAGCCGCACTCCGTAAGCGTAGCGCCCAAGTGCTATGGTATCGAGTACGTTTAAAGGCCACGAGAGTGATCGGCTTTGCGGAAGATAGGCAACTTTGCGTGCACGATCGGCTGGATTAATGCGATTGGAATCTTGCCCGTCGATGTGAGCGGTACCCTGTTGAACAGGGATTAAACCCAACCCGGATCGAATCAACGTGCTTTTGCCAGCACCGTTCGCACCCAAAAGTGCAACGAGCTCGTTTGAACCGAATTGCGTGGTCACGTTATCCAGTACGTTACGTCCATCGCGTGTTACGCAGACGGAATCGAGGACGATGTCAGTCATGGCCAAGCCCTCTTCTACTGGCTATCCATACGAAGGCCGGCGCACCAATCAAGGCGGCGACTACACCGAGCTTCAGTTCAGTAGCCGTCGGTAAAACCCTCACCAGAACATCGGCTCCCAGCAATATCAGACCGGCCAGCAGCGCCGAGGGCAACAGCACGCTGCCTGGCCGATAGTTTACCCACGGTCTGACAAGGTGCGGTGCCACGATTCCCACAAAGCCTATGGCGCCGGCAAGTGACACGGCAGCTCCGGTACACAGTCCGGCACCGACAATTACAGTCCAGCGTAACCGGTTAACATCAAGACCGGTTCCCGCCGCGGTTTCCTCTCCCAGAGTAAGAATCGACAGGTCATTGCGGACACAGAACAACAGTACGGCGCCCACAACAAGGAACGGGGCTGCGAAAAACAAGTCGTCAAGACTCCTGTTACTGACTGTTCCCAACATCCAGTTCACCATATCGGCCAACGTAAACGGATTGGGAGACAGGTTCATTAACAGCGCCATTAGCGCTCCTGCGAAACTGGATAAACCGACGCCGATTAAAATTAACGTCACCATGGAGCCGACGCGCCGGGCGACAACAGCTAACAGCGCGGTTGAAGCCAAAGCCCCCGCAACGGCTGAAAGGGGTAGCGCCCAATGGCTCACGTTGAGCAGACCGAAGAAAAGAGCGAGCGTTGCTCCAAGGGAGGCGCTGGCCGAGACGCCAAGCACTCCAGGCTCAGCCAGAGGATTACGCAGCAACCCCTGAAGGGCCGCTCCACTCAAACCCAGCGCAGCTCCCGTAAACAAGGCCGCTAACGCCCTGGGTAGCCGAATTTCAAGTACAACGATCTGGTCAGCTGCTGGTCCGCTGCCCAACAGCGCGGCCAACGCTCGGGACAAACCCAGCGGCGTAGAACCGAAACTCACTGCAATCAGGCACAGCACAAGAAGTGCCAGTAACAGCACTGGATTCAACCAGCGCGAAGCCCCCTGAACACTATTCAACGTCGCCACTCTGACTATCACGCTGTCCTACTTGCGCCATCGCCTCAATCGCTTCAATCAGGAACCACGCGCCGCACGACGTCCACGCCCCCTCTAGTTCTGCGCCCGGAATAGAACGGGCAATCTCCCGCGCCAGAGGGTGTCTTGAACGCGTCCACGGATCGACGTGTGTATCCGGTGCACCAAACGTAGCTTTAGCCAGCTGCTCGGGACGGTCGTTGACCAGTCTTTCCAAAGGCATGTCTCGCCAACCGCCGCGTTGCTCGTAGTTAACCATTCCAGCAGCGGTCATCATTTCGTGCACCAACGAGCCTGGGCCAGTAGTAACGCCGCCCGGTGTTGTATACAACGCTCTTGGGTTCCCGGCTTGCGCCTTTACATTAGCCAGTCGACGATCGAATTCGGCCGCGACCTCCTGTCCTTCTTTGGCATTCCCAAGCCGGCTGGCTATATCCAGAATATGTTTGCGGACATCGTCGAGCGTAGCGGAATAGCCAAGCTGAACCACCTCGATACCGGCTCGCTCGAAAAAAGCCGCTGCACCTGGACCGCCACCGTAAGAGCGCACTACTCTCGTTGGTTTTAGCGACAGTACGTCTTCGGCCGTGGGGCGTACTGCAGGCACGTTGGGATGTGCGTCGCGCATGAATGAAAAATATTTGCGAGCGTCGGGGGAAACCGCTGCTATCTGCTCTTGCGGAACAAATCGCAACACGAACTGGTCGGCGCAGTAATCCAAACTCACTACTGTATGTGCGTTGACTGATTCATTTAAACTGTCTTGTGAAGACTGGGTAACTGACGTGTCACGTGATGAACAAGCCGATATTCCCAAGAACAGCAGCAAACTCAAACAGCAGCACCGTAAAACAAAACCCAGTTTAGTCGCCACCGCTAAGATTCCACCTTGGCTTCGAATAGCGACGTAAGCGCCGCGCGAATTTGAGCGGGCATCGGCGCCGGCCTTTGACTTCCCCTCGATACAAACACATGCGTAAAGTAGCCAACTGCAACTGCGAGTGGGTCCTGCTCTTTAAATACCGCGACACCGTATTCAACGGAGCTATTGCCTAGACGATTTACCCGAACACCTACCTGAAGTGCATTCGGGAACGCAATCGGCTTCAAATACTGGCAGCCCGAGGCGACCACAAATCCAACAACGTCACCCTTGTGAAAATCCAGCCCGCCTTCCCTAACAAGAAAGTCGTTTACAGCGGTGTCAAAGTAGCTGTAATAGGTCACGTTGTTCACGTGACCGTAAACGTCATTGTCCATCCAGCGAGTAGGAATCGGAACCCAGTGACCGTAGTGTGCGCGTTCCCGCTCTTTGTTTTGGCTTGTCTCTTCGTTCATTCCGATTCTCGCTAGAGTCTGGGTGTGGGTACCGGCAACCGCATAATCTGCTCAGATGTCAGACTGCCGATTGCCAGCTGACCGCCGTATTCGTTCACACTTGTAATGGCCGACACAACGGCTGGGTCTTTATAAAGCACGTGTGTCACTTTGCCCGACACATCAAGCCCAACTACGAACCCTACAGACGTGGGTACGTTAAGTCTGCTGGCGGGTAGACCACCGAGTAATTTACGTATAAAAACCGAGTTGGACGTCTTTTCACGACTTGAACTTCGAAGCGCAGGTAGCGCCACCCAAAACGTATCCACACCGTTAAACGACAAATTGTCCGGGTGTCCCGGCAGACCGTCGTGAAACACATCGCGCTCGCCTTTCTTGGCGGTGGATAACCATAACCGGTGAATGCGCCCCGTGCCTGTTTCGTTTACTAATACGAACTCGTCATCAGGACCAAGCGCCACACCGTTAGCAAAATATAGGCCATCCATATGCACCGTTGTTTCGCCGGTTCTTGGCGAATAGCTTAACAAGCGTCCAGTGAAACTCGCCTCCAGAATGTCTTTCATGTAGTTGTCCAACCCAAATCGCCGAGAAGCATCGGAGAACCAGATTGTGCCATCAGCTGCAATATCGAGATCATCGACCAGCCGCATGGGCGTACCATTAACCTGATCTGTCAGAACATCCAAACGACCGTCAGGCCGCAGCAGCAGAAGCCCTTTTTTTCCATCGGCGATAATCAAATTGTCACTCGAGTCGTACTGCAAACCCAACGGTCTGCCGCCCGTATTAACCAGTTCTTCAGTCTGTCCAGACTCTTGGTCAAAACGAACAATCGAGCCATCACTGAGGCCAGTGACAAGTCGCCCTTGCGGGTCTATCGTGACGTCTTCGGGCCCGTGGGTTGGCACTCGCAAATAAGCCGCATTTATAAAACCGTCACCCGGCTCCACTGAAAACTCGCCGGTTAATGCAGGAAGTGGCGCTGGTGACCAGCGTTCCGGGTTCACGTCAGAACGCACATAGAGAATGACGAGCACCGCAAACACAGCAGCTGCCAATTTATACACCAGCCTGCGAAGAAAGGTCACTGGATGCTCGAACAGCTATTCAGAACGTCAGAGCCCGGTCGTGCGTTAGTCACGCAGCATACGTCGCAGTATCTTTCCCACGTTGCTTTTGGGCAACTCATCGCGAAACTCAATCATCTTAGGCACCTTGTAGCCGGTCAGGTGCTCGCGACAGTGGGTGATAATATCGTCCGCACACGCTTCGGAGTTTGTGCACACAACGAAGAGCTTAACCGCTTCTCCTGTGGCTTCATGTTTCACACCCACTGCAGCGCATTCGATGACGCCTTCAAAACGATACACGGCGTCTTCAATTTCGTTCGGGTAAACGTTGAAACCCGAGACCAGAATCATGTCTTTGATGCGATCGACAATTTTTATTTGCCCGCCGGGTAGTTCTATAGCGACGTCTCCGGTTTTGAACCAGCCGTCCTCATCGAATACTTCTGCTGTTGCGTCTGGACGATTCCAGTAGCCCATCATGACGTGAGGCCCCTTCATACACAGCTCGCCCTCCTCACCTTTTGCAACCTCGTTACCGTCTTCGTCTACCATCCGAATTAAAGTATGGGCGTTCGGCAAACCAACGCTGCCGATAATATTGGAATCAGCACGATTAACGCTTCCCGTTGCGCAGGTTTCGCTTAGACCATAACCCTCATAAACCGGCTGACCCGTTCGTGCATGCCAACGTTCTGCCAGTTCGACCGCCATCGCGGCACCGCCGGCCACCGTTAAATCGAGATGACTCCAGTCGACGTTGTCAAATTCAGGATGTTGCAGCATGGCGCTAAACAACGTGTTGACCCCCGCGAAGCCGGTAAAGGGATGCTGCTTCATCGTAGCAAGCATGCTGTCCACGTCGCGCGGATTGGGAATCAGAACGGATTGTCCTCCGGTGATAAAGACGGAGATAATATTCAGCACAAATCCATAGACGTGATAAAGCGGCATTGGTGCAATAGTCAGCTCGGGTCCGCGACGCACTGCCTCCAATGGCGCAAATGATTTGCGTCCCAGACGAATAGCACAATATAAGTTTCGATGAGAGAGCTCGGCTCCTTTTGACACTCCTGTGGTGCCACCGGTGTACTGCAGAACGGCCGTATCCTCCATAGAACCGGCCGGCCGCTTGACCGGCGCATCATTAACGTAGTTCATGACGTCGGCCCAACTGCTTAATGACCCAATGGCTGATGAAGACACCGGCTGCGCGTCAAGCATGTCCGTAGCGTGGGTAGCAATAACGTGTTTGACGCCCGTTTCAGGGAGCACTTTCTCAATGACCGGCAACAGGTCGGAAAGTACGATCAGAGCTTGTGCTCCAGAATCGTTGAACTGATGGATCAACTCGGTGGGCGTGTACATTGGATTGGTGTTGACTAAAACCAGACCTGCCCGGAAAGCGCCCCACGCGGCAACAGGATACTGCCCCAAATTGGGCAGCTGAATCGCAATTCTCGAGCCCGGCGCAAGGCCGAGTTTGTGCTGCAGAAAGCTCGCCAGCTTGCCACTCATTTGCTCGATTTGGGAATAGGTCAAGTCTTGACCAAGACAGGTATAGGCTGTGCGTTCCGGGTGCGCCGCAACAATGTGATCGAATGCGTCGACCAAACTGGTATAACCGTCTGGATTGAGGATGGCGGCCTGTTGCAAGGCGTAGGAATCGTTCGCCTGTGTCATGGTATGAAACCCCAAAAATAAAGAGGCCTTCAATCCTACCCAAACTGTTCAGCGGATACGACTCAATACACGATTGATTTGATACTAAACATTTGACGTACTGCAACAATACATCGACACCAACCGGTGGTAACAAGGCCTGGAGAAGTACTCAGTGTTCAGACCTGACCCTTCGAACACGGAACCTGTCTATTTTTCTGTATTCAGCCAGCTCTCATGAATGGGTTTTTCCAGACGCAAAATGCGCTCATAGCTGCCCGGGAACCAGCGGATTATGCGATCAGCAAAACGAGCATCAGCTCCGACCAGAATGCGGCGCTTCTTTTTGGCAACGCCCTTTAGAATCACGCTAGCCGCTTTTTGAGGTGTCGTCATTGCAATGCGATCGAAGTGCTTCTCGAAGCCCTGCTTGGACATGCGCATGCTTTTTTCCGAAATTTTTCCATTGCGCACAATATTCGTTTTTATGCCGCCTGGATGAACGCTGGACACCCCAATGTGAGTGCCAGCCAATTCCATTTTCAAAGACTCTGTAAAGCCTCGCACAGCGAACTTTGACGCGTTATAGGCGGCTTGGGATGGCAGCGCACCGAGCCCAAACACGCTTGAGATATTAATAACATGTGCTTCGTCCACTTCTCGTAACAACGGTAGAAACGATTTTGTGCCGTAAACGACGCCCCAGAAATTGATGTTCATTAGGTGTTCAAAGTCGTCGTAGCTGTGCGATTCAACGTAGTCTGCAAGCGCAACGCCCGCGTTGTTAAAAATCATGTGTACAGCGCCGTGAGTCGATTTGGCGTCACGCGCATACTGTTCAACGGCCTGCCGATTTGCAACGTCCACTACATGCGCTGAACAATTGACGCCGTAAGTACGAGCTTCTTGGACGACTGCGTCCAGTGCGTCCTCTCGAATATCGGACAAGGCCAGATGACAGCCAGCGCGCGCCAGCGCTCGTGCCAGCTCAGCTCCTATTCCCGAACCGGCACCAGTAATGGCAGCTATGCGACTCTTGTATCTGTTCATAAACTACCGGCCTACATTGCGTCGATATAACGATTTAGCTGGTAGTCAGAATTTCCGAACAGCGTATCGATTACTGTAAGGCGCTTAAACAGGTGAGCTACATCGAGCTCATTCGTTACGCCCATTCCACCGTGCAACTGAACGGCTTCCTCGCCAAGCTTACGCCCCGCTGTACCGATGTAGTATTTCAGTGCCGCCACGGCTGCCGGTGCTTGCGGATCACCTTCGTCCAGACGAATCGCTGCTCGTAACAAAAGAGAGCGCGACTGCTCAAGCTCCATGAACATATCCACCATGCGGTGTTGCAGAGCCTGAAAGCTGCTAAGCGGCAAACCGAACTGTTTACGGTCTTTGGTGTATTCGACCGTTTTGGTTGTTAACGCATCCATGATGCCAATCGCTTCAGCACAAACGGCCAGAGTGGCTTCCAGCACGACGCTTTCCAGCATCGCAAGACCCTCTCCTATCGCTGAAACTGCTTCGTCTTTGGTTACTCGAACGTTGTCGAACGTAATATGAGCGGCGTGAGAACCGTCAACGTTCGTAAACCCTTGTCGCGTAATACCATGCGACTCGGCGTCAACGCAGAACAACGTGATACCGGTATCGTCAGCGAATGCTCCGGATGTTCTGGCGACCACGACAATTTGATCAGCCGTTGCACCGTTGAAGACAACAAACTTCTCGCCGTTAATAACAAAGTCATCGCCGTCCGCTTGAGCGGTCGTTTCAACGTGATTCAACGTGTACCGGGATCCACGTTCTGCGTAAGCCAGCGCAGGCACGGTTTCGCCGCTCATAACAAGCGGTAGAAGCCGCTGCCGAAGTGCCGCGTTATCGGATCGTTTAATACATCCTCCTGCCATAACAATAGCGGCTAGATACGGCTCAATGACCAGGCCTCGTCCAAGCTCTTCCATCATTAACATCAGCTCGACTGTTCCACCCCCGAAACCGTCGTCGTCTGTAGAAAACGGCAGTGACAACCAACCCAGCTCGGCAAATTCCTGCCATTTCTCAGCCGAATACGGCTCTGGGCTTTCAACAACGTTCATGCGGTCTTCAAATTCGTATGACTTGTCGATGTATTGAACCACCGACTCTTTGAGCATGCTCTGCTCGTCATTAAGAGAAAAATTCATAGCCTGTCCTTAATGTAACGCTTAGAAAACGGCTGCGCTAAACGCGCAACACCGCTTTAGCAATAATGTTCTTTTGAATTTCGTTCGAGCCACCGTAAATCGAGGCTTTTCGAAAGTTAAAGTAGCGAAGCGCTGTAAGACTGGATCCGTCGTCATCGACAACTTCCCCTTCAAAGCCTGCTTCATACTGATCACGCAAATTCGGAATGGCGCCATATGCCGATAGCTCGTAATAAAGATTATCGATCGCCTGCTGTAATTCAGTGCCTTTGATTTTCAAAATGGATGACTCTGGCCCCGGCGCTTTACCGGTAGCAACAGACGCCAAAGTGCGCAATTCCGTGTATTCCAGCGCAGAAAGCTGGATATCCACTCTCGCCATTTTCCGTTTAAACGCCTCTACATCCGAAGGTGCTTGCCCCTCTGACTCATAGACCGCAAGCTTTTCTTTCAGCTTGAGCATGCGTTTCTTGGATACTGCAACACCGGCAATGTTGGCTCGTTCGTGAGTTAAGAGCAGTTTGCCGTATGTCCAGCCTTTACCTTCTTCACCGACTAACTGATTAACCGGAATTCGAACGTTATCGAAGAAGACTGTATTAATTTCGTGGTCGCCGTCGAGCGTATAGATTGGTGTCACCGTAATACCGGGAGTATCCATCTTAACCAGAAGAAAGCTGATGCCTTCCTGTTTACGGGCGGTATCACTCGTCGTACGCGCCAGCAAAAACATCCAGTCGGCGTGCTGGGCAAGCGTTGTCCAGGTCTTCGTGCCGTTAATGACGTACTCGTCTCCTTCCAGATCAGCACGCGTCTTCAGCGACGCCAGATCCGACCCGGCGCCCGGCTCAGAATAGCCTTGGCACCACCACACGTTGCTGCTCAGAATATCGGGGAGAAAACGGTCTTTTTGCTCCTGGCTCCCATACGTATAAATCACGGGACCCACCATGCTAAGTCCAAACGGGATTATCGTCGGACAGTCGGCCGCCGCAAATTCATTGTAGAAAATGTACTTCTGAGTGGCAGTCCAGCCTGTGCCACCGTATTCCACCGGCCAGTTAATTCCAGCCCAACCTTTCTTAAACAAGGCTTGCTGCCCACGCAGGAAGTCTTCTTTCGTTGGCAACATGCCCGCGTGCTTTCTTTGAAGAATATCTTGGGGGTATTCGTTCGCAAAAAAGGCGCGTACCTCTTCCTGAAACGCCCGCTCTTCGGGTGAAAAATGTACATTCATTAACGATGCTCCAGCACGCCTGTGCGTGCTTAACTGTTGGGATACTTCGACTTTCGGAACGCTAGACTATCGCATTGCAGCATTGGCTGTAAAGTCATCGATTTGGCGGTATTATGTTGACAAACTCACTGAGCGAAACACGCCGGTATTAGATACATTTGTACGTAATTTTGACGAACTTTCACGTATCTTGCCAAGATAAATTAAGGTTAAGTTGGGCCAGAGAAACAGGCAGAAGCGATTAGATTGGTGGCCGACAAACGGGATCTACTGGTTAACGATCCAACTCATTAATTTGCGTTGAAATGCGTTACCTTTGCCCTTGTGAACATTCTCGTGATTGATCACTAATGCGAACTTGTAACGCTCGTTCGACTTGGACTGAACGTATCCAGCCGCCGCCGAAACATGGTCGATGGTACCGGTTTTCATGTGAACACGGCCTTTGTAACTCCCTTTCGGGAAACGTTTCTTCAGGCTACCGTCAATTCCTGGGACACCCAGAGATGCGACAAATTCGGGCATATAAATGGATTGCCAAGCCGCATCAAGCGTTTGCATCAAGGTGTCTACCGTGACCCGGCACTGCCGGCAAAGACCCGAGCCGTTTGCAACTATAAGAGAGTCCGTATCAACACCTTCTTCCGACAACACGGCTTTCAGCGCATTTTCGCCCTTACCAGGGGTAGCAGGCTTGCCGTAGGTTTCGGCACCTAACGTTAAGAACAACTGCCGGCTCATCACATTATTTGAAAATTTGTTTGTGCTTCTAACAATTTCGCTAAGCGTTTTCGAAGATAGCGTTAGCAGCTTGGAAGAGCCTTTCGGCGCCCGACCAATCAAAAGTCCGCCCGTCAGTTCACCGCCTCGCGATGCCATGATAGAGCTGAGCGTGCCGTACAGTAGCTCTGTGCTCGGCAACACGGCGCGGGTTAGCTGGTAACGTCCACAGCTACGCGGATAGTGTCCGCTGTACTTAACCTTTCGGCTTGCTTCCAGCTGCTCTACGTCAAGTCGAAGCTTGATGCGATTTCCGCGACAGTCACCGTTGAGTTGCTTGATCGTGCTTTCAATTTCCATGCCTCGAATGTGCGGCGCTACTCTGACGTCAACAAACTCTTTACCCTTTTGTGGCACGAGACTGAAATCGACCGAGCTAAAATTGAACAGCGCCGCGTCCGGACCCGCGTTGTAAGGTCGATACCCTTTACCATCAAACGCACTTGAATCATGGTCTGGCAAATCGAAATAACTGCTGTCGATAATCAGATCGCCCGCAATTGACCTAATACCCCGGGCGTCAAGGTGATTAACCATCGACCACAGGTCTTGTTGTAAAAACATGGGATTACCACGCCCAACGATAATCAGGTCACCACGAAGTACACCACCTTCTGCCAAACCAGTTCGGCGCAGCTCGGTTTCCCACTGGTAGCCGGGACCCAGCTTCGCCAGTGCCGCGTAAGTGGTCAGCATTTTCATAACGGAAGCCGGGTTTCTTGGCACCGAGCTGTGTACGTTAACCAACGATTCTTCAGCGCCCAGTTTTTGTACCGAGAGGCTCACGCTGTCTAACGGGATGCCGAGCTTTTCCAAATGTTTGTTTAGTTCAGCAGGAATGGTTGAAACCGGCTTGGCCGGTGCTTGAGCTAAAGCTACTGCACCTGTCACGGCGTATAGAACGACCAGCAAAGTACACTTTAGTAATGCAATCTGATTTCTCACAGACTCACCGCTGAGTTCGATAAGCTGTGGCGGATTGCATTCGGGTAAAACCGCTTTGCAAATACGGCACCGACGTTGCGTGCGAGAAAAACACTACCATATCTTTTCTGAGCCACTGCTCGCACTAATCCCGCTTCTATCCAACTCGTCTTCATTAAACCGAAGCAGCCCTAATCTTGGTAAATCGTGCGTTTAGCTCGGACCAGTGTTCAGCCTCCACTCCGCCCACGCTAAACCAACGGTTAACAATACCGGCCAGCTCTTTTTCAGGCGACTCAAGCTCACCCTGCATCGCTTCGGTCAGGCGCTTCATCTTTAACGCCATGCGATCGGACTGAGCATGTGGTGGCGAATCGACATCGGCTACCAGTTCACCAAGCAGACACAGCTGTGTACGCGTGTTCAGATTGTCACTCACAGCCTGCTGAATCTGTTCAACAGCTTTCGAGTCGCCGTTCATCGCTCTTAAAGTTTGCTCGAATCGTTTGCTCAAGCCCTTGCCAGCTACGCCTCGCAGTGTACTGAATTCATCGCTTTTACTCGCAAACTGCTCCACGTCGAAATCACCCGAAAGCAAAGCTTCGTCCGCTCTCTGACATACGTTTAACAACACATCGAGTTTTTCTTCGTTGCGTTTTTCTTCCTTTTTAACCACGCGCGCTATACGAGCTTCTGCATTGCGCCGCGCTTCTTTAAAGCGACTGTCCAGCTTGCCTGCGATTCCGCTTGGAATTTGATGGCGTTCACGCCATGAGCCGGCCAACTCTTTGAGCTTGCCCGTGGCCTGATTGGCCGCGGCTGTGTCATAACTCTCTGCGCCGGATTCGCTTTCATCCACAAGCAGCGCGTCTACCTGGGCACACATCGCCTCGCGCTCAGCAACCTCAGCCTGCCACGCAACCTTTGCTTCCTTTTGCTGCTCTTTTAAAGATCCGAAAATATCATCACACACACCGCGAAACTCTTGCCACAGTGCCTGTTCTGTTTTGCGATCACCTTGTACGGTGGGTCGCCACTCGCGCTGTGCCTTTTTCGCAGCCGATGCAAGCTTCCCTCCTGTTTCAGTTTCTTTCTGGGCCTTAAGTTGATCTATAAGACGGCGACGTCGCAACATCTCGCTGTCACGCTCTTCTTTAAACTGTTCTTGTAAACGTTTGTCTACCGAGGCGTAAGAGGCCTCCAGTTCTTTTTTGACTTTGTGATCAACGGTACCGCTGCGTCGCCACTGCGCGATCAGGTCTTTATGCGTTTTGACAACCGCATCCCAATCGGGAGCATCCCAATTGGTATCACTCAGAAGCGTTTCCAGCTCCTGCAGAAGTCCTTTCTTTACGCCCAGATTAGACTTGCGCTCTTTTGCGAGCTGGTCAAAATGTTTCTTTGCTGGTTTATAGGCCTCTTTACACGCCTTGCTGAAAACTTGCCAACTTGACTCCGACGCTCGACCATCGTCTTGATCGAGCTTGCGCCACGCTTCGCGCAAACCCTTTACAGCGACTGACAGCGCTTTGGGCGACGCCGGTGGATCGCTTATCAGGGTGTTGGCCTGGCCGACCAGATTTTCACGTGCTTGCTGCGTTCCGAAGTGACGCCACTTGCGAAATTCTTCGAGCTTGGGCTGAGCGCTTTTTAAGGTGTCTTCAATACGCTTTCGGGCTGCAGGCTCAAGTTCGCGATTAGCCGAGCGAGCTTTCAGCTTGTCGTTTAGGGACATCGCTTTCTTGAACTCGCCCTTCTCCATAGTTTGGTTAAATTCTTCGAGAATTTTTAACAGTTGCTCGCTGTTGGCTGAACGTTTGTGCGCCAGCGCTTTTTGTTTGGTCTCCAGCGAGCTCGTCAGAGCACTCACTCGTTGTTGTAAACTGGCGACCAGTTCTTCGCCTTTAGGCTTCTCACAGCTCTGCCATTCTTTACTGACTTCACTCAACAGCTTCTCGGGCGCTACGCTCTCAGCTTTGCCTTCCCACTGCTCAATTCGTTTGCTGAGCCGATCGTGAACCGCCTTTTCATTCTGCTGGGCATTAAAGAGCGCGGCAATTTCACCGATGTTACGCTCAAAATGGCTCACTTCGCTGTCGCTGTGGTCACTGATTTTCTTCCAGACGGACTCCAGCTCCGCCAGTTTTTCGGGCCCACCTTCCAGCACGCCTTCAGAGTTTTCCGACAGGCTTTCCTTCAAAGTGACTAATTCATGCTTGATTTCGCGCCGTTTGGATACGAGCCCGCGTGCTGTTTCGAGTGTCGTATCGAAGATCGCAGCGGCTTTGCCCAGCTCTTCAAGTACCGGACCTCCGATGGTCGCGTCTTCGTCGTTAAGCGCTTTGGCTTTTTGGTCGAGCGACTGTCGGCGCGCCTGCGCTACGGCGACCGACTCAGGCTGAGCAATGACTTGCATGTCATTCAATTTGCGGCAGTCAGAAATCAGCTCAAGCGCTAGCGCTTTACGTTCTTCCTCGCGCTTAAACGCATCCACGCGCTCTTTGACCTCGCGGTAAACTGTCTTATCTTTCTCTTTGAGCTCCACACAGCATTTCTCAAGCATGTCTTTGCTGTGAAGCTTGCTAGCCGACGAACGCCTTACAGCCGAGCTGCTCGAGTGAGTTGCTAAAGACAATAATACCGACTCTGGTAACAGAGCCGGCTCAGGCTGTGCGACCAGCGCTCCCTGGACGACATGTTCACGACCGGCCGTCGCCGCAAGCAAATCGTTGAGCGCCTGAGTTTGAGACCAACTACCACCGTAGGCCGCCGAATAAACCCGCGCCCAGTCATCTGAGGACGTGTTCGAATCGGATTTAGCCAGAGCAACGAGCCGTGTGCGCGCTTCGTTGGCTATAGAGCCACCGGAACTTTGAGCGTGGGCAAGCACAGATGGTACGTCGTCTGCGCGGCCAATAATGACGCACAGAACGTCTGGATCGATTTCTTTTTTAAGCGCTTCATTCAGAGTGGCCTGATCTATGGAATCGTGACCAAACGCTTTGGCGCGCACCTTGGGGTCGGCATGGTCGGTTCTGGGGCCAAGTAGTCGATCAAACACCTGAAAATCTCCGTATCGGACGCGCATAAACGCAAAAAGCCTGCTGTTTCACAGGCTCGGGAAGTATATCACCGTTAGTCTGAAAGGTCGGTTTTCTGACGGCCGATTTGGTAGTAAATATCCTGTAAAAAAGTGAACCCTTTTATTACCGCGCGGTGACTGGACAGGACAGGCTATTCCTGTGATTCAACGGTAGGCCGCCCGATTAGTCTGAAAAGCGGCTATTCTTTTGACTGAACGACCGCTCTCCTCACAGGAGGCGCGCTATCCCAATAAGATGCGCCCGAAGCCTGATCTTTACGAACCCTACGTATTGAGAATCGCAACAGTATTAGTTGGATAGCTGCCAGTCTTGACGAATTCGTTGCGACCGTTAATGTGTTTTTCAAGATAGGTAATCAAGTCATCGCGCAGCATCGGGCGAGCGTAGTAGCTACCCTGAACCATGTCGCAGGCAATACCCTTGACGAGTTCCATTTGCTGCTGACTTTCGACCCCGTCTGCAATCACTTTCATGTTAAGGCTGTGTGCCATGGCGACGATAATGGCAACAATGGCTTTCTCGTGCTCACCCTGATCTATTTGGCGAATGTACTCATGAGCAATCTTGACGCTATCCACCGGCAGCTTGGTCAAATAGTTAAGCGGCGAGTGACCGCTGCCAAACGCATCCACCACAATATCGACACCGCTATCGCGCAGCTCGGTCAAAATTTCCGATGCCCGTGGGAAGTTCCGCATGATGGTCTTTTCGTCTACTTTCAAACTGAGGCTTTCCGGCGCTACGCCGTTCTTCAAAAGCGCCCGGCTAACCACCTCGCTAATCGACTGCTCTCGAAAGTGTACGCTGGAAAGCTTGGCGGCAATCTTGTGAGAGGTATAACCCCGGTTTTGCAACATTCGCAGATCACGACAAACAGATTCAACAACCCATTCGTCAAGCTCAACAATAAAGCCGGTTTGTTCGGCAAGCGGCAGGAATACATCTGGATGAATAACGCCAAGAGCCGGATGCATCCAACGAACTTTAGAATCGATGGCAACCACTTCATTGCGCGCCAGATCCAGCACGGGCTGGTACACCAGTCGCATTTGTTCGTAGCGCAGCGCGTGGCGTAAATCTGCTTCAAGTGACAAACGCTCTGTGGCCATCCGATGCATGGAGTCGTTATAAAATTCAAACTGGTTTTTGCCGCGTTCTTTAGCTTGATACATAGCAACGTCTGCATTTCGCAGAAGTGTCTCAGTGTCACTCCCGTCCTCGGGATACGTCGTAACACCAATGCTCGCACCAACGACGACTTCCTGACCTGCAATTACAAACGGTTCTTTAAGTGCTGTAAGAATACGCTGTGCAATAACAACGACATCGGAGGGTTGCGTAATACTGTCCAGCACGACGGTAAACTCATCGCCTCCAAGACGCGCGATAACGTCGCTATTTTCTTCGTCCGACGCCGCGGCAATCTGATCCTCGATTCGAATACTGTCAGCCAGACGTACCGCAAATTCTTTCAGTAGAGTGTCCCCAGCATCATGTCCTAACGTGTCATTAACACGCTTAAAATCGTCAAGGTCGATAAACAGCAATGCCGCGCTGGTGGCTGAACGCTTGGCACGAGCCACGGCCCGCTGCAGCGCGTCTTTAAGCTGAGCCCGGTTTGGTAGCTTGGTCAGGCTGTCGTGATAGGCCAGGTAGTGCACCTCACCGCTCGTCACCTGCAAGTTGTCACTCATTTCACGCAGACTCTTGGCCAAATCGCCAAGCTCGTCCGAGCGGTCAATAGGCAACACAGCATCGTAATTTCCTTTACCAACTTCGTCTGCGTATTCAGCGAGCTGACGAATCGGCTGAACCAGCTTTCGCGCCAGTAAAAGAGCCAGAATCGAAGTAATGACCAACAGTATGCCAGTCGTTACGGAAACGCCGTATAGCTGACGAGCTTGGTCCGACTTAATCAGCTCGCGAGTATTATAGACAATTGTTTCTGTTTCAGCCGCCACCGAAGCCATCGACAAACCGACAGCCAGGCCGGCACCAATACCAAGCTCCTTGCCCACTGGAGTTGAGACGACGAGGTATCCGTTACCGCGTGACACAGGAGAGCCAATGTCGAAACCGGCCAAACCTTTAACAACTGCGTTAAGACTCTGCCCGTAACTTGGAATAGTTTGCTCACCATCATGAATTATGTTGCCGTTAGCATCGTAAACATACACAAACTCAACATCGTTATTCTCTAAGGTTGCCTGCAGGCTAACCTGAATTGCCTGCATGTCGAGTACGGCAACGGCCGGAGCAATTGATTCGGCCAGGTTTGTGGCAATACTTGATCCACGCATCTCAAGTCGTTCGGTTAGCGTCTTTTCCATGCGCTGAGCGCTGAGCTCACTGATGCGGCTCGTCGACTGCCCAAAGAAAACCATCAGCATGGTAGACATGATGATAATCACAAAGGACGCAAGACCAATCGTTTGTAACAGATATTTTGTATGCAGCCCCCCGCGCACTATCGTCTTTCCAAACGGAAAGCAGCACGCCGAAGTGTTTCCGAACCTGCAAGCTTGAGAGCGCGGCTATTGGGTAACCATGTCACACCGGCAGCAGGAGCACCGCTGCCAACCGGAACGGTGTGCGCCGCGAAATCGTTCAGCCGACTTATATCCTGCTCGGTAGGCATGTCGAAGCGTTGCGTATCAAAATAGCTGGCCCTGACTTTCTTGGCATTGACATCAGCGTGAATTGACTCGAGAACAGTTCGCAGACGTTGCTTGATATCGGCATCCAGATCGTCGCGTACTAACTCCAGTGCGCGTACGACTTCGCGAGTTTCGTGTAACACACGAAAACTGCGGCGAAAACTATCCGGGACAATGCGGCTATCTTGCCAGCGACCGTCGCTAATGACGCCGATATCAACGATGCCTTTTTGTACCCAGACAGCCGTGTTGTATTCAGACTGCGAGAAAGTATATGTAACCGAATCAGGCTTCGAACTGGCCTGACCAATAGGCTGCTTCGTCAATGAATTGCCGATAGATTCAAGCTCTATCCGTGGCACGAAATAAGCGCTGGTAGAATATGGGTGTTCAAACGCAATGGTGTGATTACTGACATCTTCCAATTGATCCAGAGCGCTGTCTGCACGCACGAAAAAAATACTTTTATAGGTTGGACTGCCGCCGCGCCACCCCCGGCTCAGGACACTCACGTCGGCGTTCTGAATGAAGTAGGACGCGTTATAAGCCGTTTGAGATATCCAATCGACACGACCATGCCTGATTAGCTGGGCGAGGTGCTCGCGATCAGGTGCCGATACAACCACCACATCCTCGACTCCGAGGTCTGCCATCTTGGACTGTATGTATTTCGCCATGGCGGATAATGACGCGTTCACGTGACCTTGCTCGTGGTCGATTCCGCCAATTACCAGAATTCGTCCTTGCTCCATCTGTGAATCCGAAGCTACTTCCGCCGCCATCACATTGACGCTCGCAACAGCCATCAGACAGACAGCAGCAATTCGCCTGAAAGGTAGAATCGCGGCGCTCAAGTTGTTGTTTGGAATAAAGAGCATCTCGCCTAACGAATTTCCACTTAAATTTAATAGCACGAGTCTAGTGGCTTTACTTAAATTAAACCGTTAAGCGGTTCACGAATTCAATGACGAGAGACTTGCGGTGAGGGCTCAAAACGTCAATAAGTCTTCCAGCAACATATTGTTTCAACGAAAGTAAATTCGTTCGTTTAGATATTCTCGGTTATCGCAGACAGCGTGTGAACACGCAACGATTTTTTACATAACTAAAGGGCTCGCGCGACCTGGTCGATCGATATTTCGACATCACGAGATTCGCCTGAACTCAGTTCGTGACGGCCAAACAGGTCACCCGGTGTCATGGTGGGCTTGCCGCCCAATGCAACTCGCGCCACGATTTCAAGATCATCATACGCCGAGAGCATTCTACCAGGCATCATGGCATCCGCGTCGGACATCACGATATCCAAAGGCAATTGCCCGACCGTCGAGCGGTGCACGGCAAGCGGCGGTCCACCCTGCTCTTTCGAACGTACAAACACAAAGAGATTGGTAGAGGGCATAAGTGACGGAGTGGTCGACAACCCCTGGTCTAACGCCACGCGAATACGAACGGCTTCTGGCGCATTTCGTTTATCTGAAGAGCCGGCTAAAACTGGAACGCCTTCTTTTTGTTGCTGCGCTGTGGCGATTCTTTCTGTTAGCAGACTCACAACTGACCGTGCTTCGTCGGTGTCAATTGTTTTGGCGTCATTCAGCATCACCTGCCAGCGCGCTATCGCTACGTCCCATTGACCCAGACCGGCTGCAACTTCGCTCGCATACCACAGCGCCTTACGGTGTCCGGGATTTATTTTCAGCGAAGCGTTCAATATTTCAGCACTACGCACCTGATCGTTCGGTGCTCCCCGCATGGCCAGCGCTTCAACCAGATTCAGGTTTGTTTCTATGTCTCGCCCTTGAGAAATTCGCAGGCTACGATCGAAGGCTTCAATCGCGGTGTCCACTTGGTCAAACTGCAAATAGAAACGGCCAAGTTCGGCCCATCCTGCTGCGTCGTTTTCATTGTCATGAACGGCACGCTGTAGTTCGTAAAGCTGTTTGGCAACCGGCGAATCAGGCACGCCGTCAGGTGACCAGTTCCAGCCACCGGTTACGTTGTAAAATGCCGCCGTGCCACCCAACGTGATCAGCGCGAAGATGCCCGCTGACAACCACGCGCTTTCGCCATTGTGACTCGACTTCCACGCCGGCAGGAGTATGAATAAAGAGGCCACAACGCACATTGCTAACGCCAAAAGAATAAACGTTACGGGCATCAGGGTTGCTCCGTGTGACGAGAGTTGGACGTGCGTGAGCTATCTGTGTCGGGCTGTTTTTGGGTATCAAGACTCGCCTTGCCACCGCGATGACGCCGCAGCGTACCGAACAACATCCAAAAACCAAAGATCGCAATGAAAACGGGAAACAGCTGCAGCAGCAGAGTGTTTACACGCCACGGTGGACGATACCGTACGTAGTCGCCATACCGTTCAATCATATAACGGTAAATCTCTTCGTCCGCCCGACCGCCCTCCAGCATCTCGCGAACCTGACGCCGCAAATCCTGCGCTAACTCGGCGTTGGAATCGTAGATCGATTGATTTTGGCAAACAAGACAACGTAATTCCTTGCTAATGGCAACGTAACGAGTTTGCAGAACTGGATCTGACAGCGAATCAGAATCGATCGCCTGCGCGCTTGGCAAGTAGAGTGCCGCCGAGACTAACAACAAAACCAGAAGCGCTAACGACGTAGTTCTAAAATGGTACAGACGTGCTACTCGATGATTCACGGCGTAACTCCGCCCAAAAAGTGTTTTTCCCAAACGTCCCGGGTCAGCGGCCCAACGTGTTTGTACAGCACAATGCCGTCGGCACTAATCAAAAAGGACTCGGGAGCCCCGTACACCCCAAGGTCAATACCCGCGTCCCCCGTCGGATCGAACGCGTTAGCGACATAGGGGTCTCCGAGGCGCTCCAACCACTGGCTGGCTTCGGCGCGAGTGTCTTTCCAGTTCAGACCAACAATGGGCAAACTGTTTTCGGCCGCGTATTCCAGCAACAATGGATGCTCGTCGTAACAGGCAGGACACCAGGAGCCCCACACGTTAATCACGTAGGGATTGCCGCTGTATTGGTCGGTACTCACGTATACGGTCGGCTGCTCCAAGGACTCCAGTTCGAATCCGGGAACAACTTTGCCGATAAACGGAGACGGAACATTTTGCGGGTCCTGTCCCAAGCCCAGAAACAGGAATACGCACAGGCCAATAAACAGCGCCAGCGGCAGAATAAAACGCATCAGGCCGATTGCTCCCCTGATGGTACGGCACCCACCGCGCTTCGCTCACGGAAGTAGCGTTTGTCGGTCAGCGCGAGAAACCCTCCCAGCGCCATAATTAAGGCGCCCAGCCAAATAAAACGAACCATTGGCTTAACTTGCAGGCGAAGACTGTACGAGCCATTGCCAAGGTCTTCACCAATAGCGACGTAAACGTCCCGGCGTAATCGAGGGTGTATATCGGACTCAGTCATCGGTGACTTTTGCACAAGGTACTGTCGTTTTTGCGGTCGCAACTCGGTGACAGGCTTGCCGTTTTGCTTAAGACCAATAACCGCTTCCTGGGCGATGTAGTTAGGCCCATCAACCTGGCCTACAGACAGCAGATCAAAGGTATAGCTACCCATCTCGAACGACTCTCCAACCTTCATGGCAACGTCCCGCTGGTCGCTGTAGGCCGAGGTATAAGTCACCCCTGCGACTGACAGTGCGACGCCAATGTGAGCGAGCAACATCCCGACCATAAAACGAGGCATGCGAATAGAACCGGTGGTCCGGTGGCGTATCCATAGCTCGCTGAGACTCGATAACAAGACCCAAAGTGCGGTAGCGGTGCCCAGCACCACCATGACACCCGTTCGACTGAAAATAATTGACGGCAATACGAGCGCCGCAATTATCGCAGCAACGCCTATCCAGCGAAGCCTGCTGACCAGTGACGGCGCGTTGTTTACGCGCCACAGGGTGTGCATGCCAAAACCCAGAAAGACCATGAGCGCCAGCGACAGTGGCACGAAATACGCATTAAACCAGGGTTCACCTACCGACACCTTGGGTAAACCCAGTCCTTCGTTGATGAGCGGATAAAGAGTACCGAACAACACCACAAAGGCAGCACTGACTAACAGCACGTTATTCACCAGCAGTGCGGTTTCGCGGCTTATGAGGTCGAACTGACCTTGCTCAACAAATCGATGAGCTTTGAACGCGTAAAGCAGAAGAGCGCTACACACGACAATGCCAAGGAAAAGCAAGATGAAAAAACCTCTTTCAGGGTCGCTGGCGAACGAATGCACCGAAACCAGCACGCCCGAGCGCACCAGAAATGTACCCAGCAGAGAAAGAGAAAACGCGAGTATTGACAGCAACAGCGTCCAACTCTTAAACAGACCTCGTTTATCCGTAACCGCCAGCGAATGGATCAAAGCGGTGCCAATAAGCCACGGCATGAAGGACGCGTTCTCAACCGCATCCCAGAACCACCAGCCGCCCCAGCCAAGCTCGTAGTAAGCCCACCAGCTGCCCAACGCAATGCCTATCGTCAAAAACATCCAGGCGGCCGTTGTCCACGGTCGCGTCCAACGCGCCCACTGAGCATTGAGGTCACCGCTCATTAATGTGGCAATTGCAAAAGCAAATGCCACGCTAAATCCGACGTAGCCGAGATAGAGAATCGGTGGATGTATCGCAAGCCCTATATCTTGCAAAAGCGGATTCAAGTCACGACCTTCGAAAGCGGCTGGCATCAGGCGCCAAAACGGATTCGAAGTAAGCAGAATGAAAAGCAAGAAACCAACGCTAACGAAGCCAAGTGTGGCTATCACGCGTGAAGAGAATTTTTGCGGCAGCCGATCACTGCCCAACGCCACAGCGCATGTCCAGCCGCTTTGAATCAAAATCCACAGTAACAGCGACCCTTCATGAGCTCCCCAAACAGCAGCTACTTTGTATAGCGTCGGAAGCGCGGTATTGGAATTACTAGCGACATAAGAAACCGTAAAATCGTCGTGTAGAAAGGCCACCACCAGCGTCGCAAAAGACAACACGGCGAAGACCATTTGACCAATCGCAGCGGGCTTTACCACCGCCATCCAGCTCGCCCTGTTGGTGGCCGCACCGGCATAACCAAAAACCATTTGGGCCAACGCCAGCATGAGGCACAAAATAAGTGCGATGTGACCTAACTCTGGGATCATCTGAACGTCCTTGATGAATTGCTCTTACGTATTGCGCGCATGGTGTCAGTAACCTTGTTCGGCCGGGTTCTTCTTTAGGGATTCAGCCACTTCAGGCGGCATGTAGTTCTCGTCGTGCTTGGCCAGAATATTCTCAGCGACAAAGTCGCCGTCCTGATTCAGCTTCCCGGTTGCGACTACGCCCTGCCCCTCGCGAAACAAATCGGGCAACAGTCCGCTGTAGCGTACCGTTACGTCGTGAGCAAAATCCGTCACCACAAAACTCACGTCCAGCGACTCAGGAACTCGAACGAAGGTACCGTCTTTGACCATGCCACCCAGTCGGAATGATTTATTTATTTCTACTTCCCCGGCCGCCACCTGACTTGGATCGAAAAAGTAGAACTTTAGATCCTCACAGCCTCGTAAGCCGAAGACCGCCGCGAGTGATACACCTACCAGTAACACGACCACGCTCATCAGTCGATTGCGTCTCGGGGTCATGACGGTGCTCCTTCTGAATGTGGTTGTGCGTTATCGTGGGGCGTCTTTGCCGAGTTTCGAGCTCGTGCCGTGGCTCGGCGAAGCAGCGCTTTATGACGGGATCGGGCTACCCAAACGTTACCCACGAGTACGATGAGCGTAAGCAAGTAACACGGCCATACGTACACACCGTCGCCGTCCATATTCAACCATTCCATTACGCGCCCACCATATCTTGTACCCAGCGTTTCCGCGTTTCCCGGAGTAATACTTCGTTGCGTGTGCGCATGAGTATCAGTGCGACGAGATACAGCGTGAAGGCCAACAACATGAGTAACAGCGGCAGTACCATGCTCGAATCTATGCCGGACTTGCCGGCGACCGTTACGCTGGCCGTTTGATGCAGCGTGTTCCACCAGTTTACGGAGTAGTGAATGATTGGAACGTTAATAACCCCAACAATAGCCAGGATGGCGGCTGCGCGGTCGCCCTGAGCCCGATCTTCGAAGGCATTGCGCAATAACACCACACCCATGAACAAAAACAACAGAACCAGTTCTGACGTCAACCGCGCGTCCCAAACCCAGAACGTACCCCAGGTAGGTTTACCCCAAATGGCACCTGTCGCCAACGCCAAAAAGGTCAGCGCCGCACCGGCGGGCGCGATAGCCGCAGCTACGGCGTGGGCGAGTTTCATACGCCAAATCCAGCCAATCGCAGACGCTACCGCCATTGAGGTGTAACAGCTCATGGATAGCCAGGCCGACGGTACGTGGACGTACATAATGCGAACCGTATTACCCATCTGGTAATCTTCAGGAGATCGCACCAAACCAAGGTAAGCCGCTACGGCCGCGATGATTAACGCCGGCCACATGAACCAGGGAATAGCCCGACCGGCCCACCGATAAAAATGGGGCGGCGAGCTCATCTGATAAAACCAGGTCATAAATGCGTTCATGTGGTTTGGCGATATCCTGTCGTTCGGTGCTTAAGCGTGATCGGCTGAATCTATCTGAGTGCAAAGGTTAATTCTACCAGTGCCATAGAATTGTGAAACCATAGAATGGCGAATCCGGGAAATTAAGGCGTATCAGTCGAGACTCACCCGAATAGCGGCAGCCGTCGCGAACGGAGTCAATGTCAAACACAACGTGCTGTAGGCGACGAGTATATTCAATGCCCCCGCGGCACTGTTACCGTTAGAGGCCAGTTCCGTCGCCTGAGTTCCCATAATCAACACGGGCACCACCAAAGGTAAAACCAGCACCGCAAACAGCAGACCACCTTGACCAATACTGACCGTCAACGCAGCACCCAACGCCCCCAGTGCGCTCAGACTCAACGTTCCGAGAAGCAACGAAAGCATTAGGGTGGTGTAGCCATCTGCAGGCAGATTCATCGAATAGGCCGCTAAAGGGCTTAAAACCACCAACGGCAGACCTGAAACAAGCCAGTGAGTTGTTTGTTTGGCCAGTATTTGCAACCACAGAGGTGCCGGAGACAGCGCCATTAGCTGGAGGCTGCCGTCATCAAACTCGCCGCGAAACAACGTTTGCTGCGCGAGCATGGCGGCGAGCAGCGCGGCAACCCAAACCACCGGCCCGGCGATCATGGCCAGACGCTGTGGTGACGGCTCCGTACTTAGTGGAAAAAGGGAAACAACCACGGCAAAAAACAGTAGCGGAGTTACCGCAGGGCCCATTCTTCGGCCATGCTGGCGCAGTTCTTTACGCATTTGGCTAAAAAATATGGTGCCGTATGACAATTGGCTCACTGACCCAGCTCCAAAGACTGGACGAGCGATGCGTCTACATCCGGCTTCTGGTGTGCGCTCAGAATTAGTGATCCGCCCTGCTCGACGTGTTCGCGGATGAGAGAATTCACCCAATCAACGCCCGCCGTATCCAGGTTCGCGTATGGCTCGTCCCAAATCCATACAGGGCATTGGGTCAGTAAAGTTCGCATTAACGCTACTCTGCGCTTCTGCCCGGCGGACAAGCTTCCGGCCAGGAGCGGCAAAAGGTTTTCAAGATGGTGCGCTTGTGCCAGATGAGCAATGTCGGCAGCGCTGACCCGATGGTAAAGTCCGGCCCCCCACTGCAAGTTTTCCAAAACAGTAAGCGCGGGATTCAGGCCGTCTTGATGGCCCGCGTAGGCCAGAAGTCCTCGCGCTGCGGACACCGGTTTGGACTCCGTATCTTGGGACCAGCGAACCTCGCCGCGCTCGGTCGAGGTCAGTCCGCAGAGCACCTTTAAAAGTGTCGTCTTGCCACTGCCGTTAGCGCCACGAACGTGTAGTACAGGTTGCTTCAGTTCGAACGTCAGACCGTCAAACAGACACAGCTCCCCACGCCACAGCTCAAGTTCTGTTGCGCGGACACGAATTTCGGGAAACGAATTGACGCGGAGTCGCGCCGTATGGTGATCAGAGGTCATAAAAAAAGCTCCATCCGGGATATTGCGTGGATGGTGCCCGGGGCGAGACTTGAACTCGCACTTCCTTTCGGAAAACGGATTTTAAGTCCGCAGCGTCTACCAATTCCGCCACCCGGGCTATTTTTAGCCACACCTGATCAATAATTGGAGGCTAGACCCGGAATCGAACCGGGGTACACGGCTTTGCAGGCCGTTGCATCACCACTCTGCCATCTAGCCGGTAATGTCGTCGTTGTTGAGGCGGTGCGACGTACTGTGCGATGCCGCAAGCCGCGGAACTTTAGCATACTGATTCTGGAAATGCAGGCCCAAAGAACCACTTTTCCATCATTCCGCCCGGGAGAGAACTCGCACCAAACCGGTTTACGTCGTTTAACCCTTGCGGGCCGCAAGAGCGGCGAGCTGTTCCGGCGTCGCTTCTGTCTGATGCTTGCTCTTCCAATCGGCATAAGACATGCCGTAAACCGCCTGATGGGCGTCTTTGATATCGAGATCGATGCCCTGCTCCTGTGCCCCGGCAACGTACCACTTGCTCAAGCAGTTCCGGCAGAAGTCAGCCAGTATCATCAGGTCAATGTTCTGCACTTCTTTATGCTCGCCCAAATGTTTTACCAAGCGGCGAAAGGCCGCAGCTTCAACTTCCGTGCGTGTGTCGTCGTCCAGCTGATCGGCCATTTAGTCGTCCTCGCTGAGTCCCAGTCGCTCATGCATAAGCGGACTCGTCGTTGTGTACTGCACCCGCACCTTCTTGTTGGGCTCTATTCGCTGTTTTATCGCGAATGCGGCCAGGGCACCCTCGTGAAAACCGGACAGAATGAGCTTCTTTTTACCCGGATACGTATTGATGTCGCCCACCGCATAGACACCCGAAATGGACGTTTCGAATTTCTCCGTATCGACTGGCAGCGTCTTTCTTTCCAACTCCAAACCCCAGTCTGCAATCGGGCCGAGTTTAGGAGCCAAACCGAAGAACACCATCATGTGATCAACGTGAACTTCATCGATGCTGTCGTCCGCTCGCTTGATGCGCACTTTCTCCAGCCTGCCGGCGCTGCCCTGCAACGAGTCGACGGTGCTTAGTTCAAGCAAATCTACCGTACCCGCCGCCGCTAACTCACGCAGCTTCGCGACCGACGCATCCACCGCACGATACTCGTCACGTCGATGCACGAACGTCAGGTGTGCCACTTTGTCCGCCAACTCAAGCGCCCAGTCGAGCGCAGAATCACCGCCACCGCAAATCAGCAGACGCTGACCGGCAAACTGCTCGGGATTTCGTACCCGGTAGTGCAAAGAAGTGCCCTCGTATTCGTCGGCGTCTGCCACCCGAATCCGACGCGGCTGAAACGAGCCCACGCCGCCAGCAATGACGACGGCTTTGGCATGAAACTCCTGATCGAGGTGCGTGCGCAAGTGAAACGTGCCGTCCTCTTGCGGCTGCAGCTCCGTCACTTCGTGGCCGAGATGCAAGCCGGCACCGAACGGCTTAATTTGCTTCAGCAGGTTTTCAGTCAGTTCAAGACCGGTACACACAGGCACCGCCGGTATGTCGTAAATGGGTTTATCCGGATAGAGCTCCGCACATTGACCACCGGGCTGTGTAATCGAGTCAACGACCTGAGCATTTAGACCCAGGAGACCCAGTTCAAACACCTGGAAAAGCCCGCAAGGACCGGCCCCGATGATGACCACATCGGTTTCGATGACCGATTCAATTTGATTAGCTGTTTCATTCATGGCGATATCATAAGCGGATTACAGGCCGCATCCAAGAGCGGGATTTGCCCATATAAGGAAATACAGCCGAGTTAAGGGCAATAAAAAAGCCCACCTGAAAAGGTGGGCTTTAAAATCTGGAGCGGGAAACGAGACTCGAACTCGCGACCCCGACCTTGGCAAGGTCGTGCTCTACCAACTGAGCTATTCCCGCTTTCTGGGCGGACGCACCATGTGCGTCGTGCAGCGGCGTATTGTAGCCGCTAGTTGATGTGAGTCAAGCCACTAACGCGCGATTTCTTAAAATAATCGAGGACCACCCTATATTTAGGCGTTACAACATCCCTCAAGGCTGACAGCTAATAGAAAAACGCCCTATTTTGACAAGTGACGCGCGTGAGCAGACTGCAATCGCTCGTTGAGCTGGCTCAAGGTACAAACAACATTCAGGAAACCCGAATGACCTGTGGGCCTTATTGCGGTTTGAAATGTCGGCTTTGTAATCTGTTCGAATTACCGAACTGTCAGCGACCTAAAAGTTACTGTGCGCGAGAACTGGCTCGCCCGTGTAACAAAAAGCGAAAATGCCATCAGTGGATTTACGCCCGGATTGTTTGCCGAACCGCGTCAGTCGATGTCGGTCGTAAAATGCGGCATGGCCGATTTGAGATAAATCGCCATTGAAATCAGCGTAAGCACAGCCGCAACAAATAGCGCGGCCATGCCCAACCAGTATATCGGGATTCCCCACGTCGGCACTTCCCACAACATCCAGGCCAAGGCCACAATTTGAGCCACTGTCTTGATTTTACCCACCGGCCCCACCGCTACCACGCTGCGGTTACCGCCTTCAGCCATCCATTCGCGCAAGGCCGAAATAGTGATTTCACGACCAATAATGACCGCCGCTGCGATCGCCACGGGAATTCCGAATCGATCGGGAACGGAGTGAACAATGAGAACCAGCGCCGTTGCGACCATTAGCTTGTCGGCTACGGGATCAAGGAACGCACCAAAACGTGAGGTTTGATTTAAGCGTCTGGCCAAATACCCGTCGAGAATATCGGTTAGCCCTGCAAGGACGAAGATCAGACTGCTCGCCGGACGCGCCCAGTCGAACGGCAAAAAGAACACCAGTACGAACATGGGTATCAGAGCGATTCTCAGCCAGGTCAGCAGTATCGGCGCATTCATCAGGTACAGGTTTCCTTAAAACTCTGGGCCCGCATTCAGGCCTCGTGTATCTGAGTGTAAATGGTTTTGGCAAGCTTTGGGCCAATTCCTTCAACTTTCTTCAGGTCCTCAACGCCTGCGCGCTGAACCCCCTGGAGTCCACCAAAGTGTCGAAGCAGCAGTCGCCTGCGTTTAGCTCCCAACCCGGGAATATGTTCAAGCACTGACGTTGTGGCTTTTTTGTCGCGGCGACTGCGGTGACTGCGCACAGCAAAGCGGTGCGCTTCATCTCGCACCTGCATTAGCAGACGTAGCGCGGTTGAATTACGCCCGGGTGTGATCCAGCCCAGACGGCCGTGGATAAACAAACGCTCGTGACCCGAGCGGCGCTCCGAACCTTTGGCTATGCCTAAAATTAACGGTTCGCTAATTTGCAGTTCCTCAAGTATGTCGGCCGCCGCCTTCACTTGCCCGATGCCTCCGTCGATAAGCAGAATATCCGGAAGTGGCGCTTCGCCTTTCTTTACCCGGGTGTAACGCCGCTTAAGCGCTTGCGACATAGCGCCGTAATCGTCTCCTGGGCTAATTCCTTTTATGTTAAACCGTCGGTACTCGGCGTTGCGCATGGCCTCCCGATCAAACACAACGCACGACGCACTAGTTGAATCTCCTGCGGTATGACTAATGTCAAAGCACTCAATGCGCTGGGGCGTATCGGTCAGGTCCAGCAACACACGCAGCTCTTCAAGCTGCTCAAGTACCTGAGCACTACTGGCCTGCCTGAGCGCGAGCGCGTGCTCCGCGTTCGTTACTGCGAGCTTTAACCACCCCGCCCTGTCCTGACGCACACGGTGACGAATACGCACCGTGCGTTCAATTTTTTCGCTTAGCGCGTTCGCAATCCAGTCGGCGTCGGGTAGCTCAACGTTTATCACAATCTCGGGAGGCGCACCGCGCGACAAATAGTATTGGGCAACAAAAGCAGAAAGCACTTCAGTCATCTCGGCTTCGGCTACAACACGTGGAAAATAACTGCGCGTTCCAAGGTTTCGACCGGCGCGAATGAAAATGACAGTAACGCAGTGAGTTGTGCCATCGGACACCGCGGCGACCACGTCCATGTCAATTCCGGCACTGCCGACCGCAAGCTGGCGCTCCTGAATTTGTTTTAAGCTGGCAAGCTGATCCCGGTAGTGTGCCGCCGACTCGTAGTCCTGCTCTTCTGAACTTTCCATCATGCGCCGCTTGATATCTTCCGTGACCTTTTCGCTTTTACCTTCGAGAAAATACAGCGCGTGCTGAATATCTGACTGATACTTTTCGGCCTCAATAAGGCCAACACACGGCGCCGAGCAGCGTTTGATTTGGTGCTGCAAACAAGGCCGGGAGCGATGAGAAAAAAAGGTGTCATCACACGAGCGAAGCCGAAACAACTTCTGTAGCAGCTGCACGGCTTCGCGGACGGCCAGTGAGCTGGGGTACGGCCCAAAGAACTTTCCAGCTCCACGACTCTTGCCGCGATAAAAACTAACCCTGGGAAACTCTTTATTGGTTGAGACACGAATGAATGGATACGTCTTGTCGTCACGAAGTAACACGTTGTAGCGCGGTTTAAGCGACTTGATCAGGGTGTCTTCCAGAATCAGCGCTTCGGCTTCTGTGTTGGTAACCGTAATGTCGACCCGCACAACACGGCGCATCATTAGCTCTGTTTTTCTAGTCTGCAGGTTAGATCGAAAATAGGACGATACCCTGGAGCGCAAATTACGCGCTTTGCCGACGTAAATAACAGTATCTTCAGCGTCCACCATGCGGTAAATGCCGGGCCGCTTGGTTAGCCTTGTCAGAAATTCAGCCGGATCAAATCGGCCGGGCTCGACCGGAAAGCCGTCGAGTAATTCGTTGTGCTCAAGACCCTCGCTCACGACGGGTGTCCGAGGTCGGTCAACGGCTCCAACAACCCGGCCCTAACCATCAACCAGCGTCCTGAGCTTCTCAAAGATCTGATTGAACATTTCTTCAGTTAGTCGTTTCGTGTTCGTGTTGTATCGACTACAGTGATACGAGTCGAGCAGTCGAAGCTCGGGACTCAGCGTATGCAGCGCGCCATGGCCGAATTTAACCGAACTCAGTTTCATATCCATCGCTTTGAGAACCGCGTTGTGAGCGATTGAGCCTAACGCCAATACGATGCCGGGCGAAGCCATATCAGCCAGATCTCGCTTCAAAAACGTATTGCATTCGTTCACCTCAGCTCCCACCGGCTTGTTGGCCGGCGGCAGACATTTAACTGCATTGGTAATTCGACAGCCGTGCAGTTTCAGCCCGTCGCGTCGGTGCCGAGATTCGGCCTGGCTTGCAAAACCGTACCGGTGGAGCGTCTCGTACAGGAGAATGCCGGCGTGGTCTCCGGTAAACGGTCGACCCGTTGCGTTGGCACCGTGCAGACCCGGAGCCAAGCCTACAATGAGAACAGGTTCTTTTTTTTGACCAAACGCGGGCACTGGCAACCCGTAGTAGTCGGGATAGTCAGCCCGAACGTCCGTGAGAAAATTCGCTAACCGCGGACAACGCTGACAGGTCTTGTCGAATGCTTCGCCTTTAAGTCGACCGCCTTTGGCGGCCGAGGGTCGGTGTTTGGGAGACGGGCTACTAATAATATTCTTCTCTAATAATAATCGATAATCTATTGTTTTAACTTTATTTACTGTCAATCAAACCGTAATGCATCGCGAGTCGAACCAGTTCCGGCACGTTATCAACTTTAGCCTTTTGGAATATCCGCGTGCGATACGTGCTGACGGTTTTGGGGCTCAAATGCAGCATGTTTGAGATGTCCCGGCCGGCGTAGCCTTGAGCAATCAGGTTACACACCTGTAGCTCACGTTCGGAAAGTTGGTCAAAGGGCGAACCGTCGCCCTCACCGGTGATTGACGCCTCGGCCATTTGCCGCGCAATCTCTGCACCCAGAAATCGCTCTCCGGCCATGACCTTGTGCACAGCCTCAATCATTTCCGACGCCTCACAGGACTTGGTGAGATAGCCCATCACGCCCATTTCCAAGATGCGCTTGGTCATAGGTCCAGCGCCGTCCATGGTCAAACAAATGACTTTGACTTCATCAAAGCTTGCCAAAACCCGACGCATAGCCTCTACCCCACCAATTCCAGGCATGTGCTTATCCATCATGACCAGATCCGGCTTGTGGGACCTCACCAGGTCAATGGCTTGCTCGCCGGTGTCCGCCTCTCCGACCACCACAAGATCTTGCGCGGTTTCGAGAATCTTGCGGATTCCAGTCCGTACAATCTTGTGGTCATCTACCAGCAGAATGCGGATCATGTTGGCTCCGTTCGCGGCGAGAAGCGTGTGGCCAGCGCCAGTCGCTTACTCGCTGGCGTCCATATGGGCAATTACGGCTTCCCCAAAACCCTTGGTGCCGACAAGCGTGGCGCCAGGAATCAAACGCTCCAGCTTTTCCTCAACCGTACGACGTCTCGCCAAATCGCGCTTGGTGCGCTTGGCGGCTGTATGCAACAGCGCCAAATCGAAGGTCAACTGTTTGGCAGCAATGGCGTGACGTACGCCTTTGATAATGAGATCGGCCGCTTCGGTCCAGCCCATGTACCGGAGCATCATTTCAGAAGACAAAATCAGAGAGCCTGGGTTAACCCGGTCTTTACCCGCGTAGCCAGGTGCCGTTCCGTGTGTTGCCTCGAAAACAGCAACACCGTGACCTATATTGCCGCCCGGCGCGATACCAATGCCGCCTACCTGTGCCGCCAGAGCGTCGGAGATGTAGTCACCGTTAAGGTTAAGGGTCGCGATAACATCGTATTCTTCCGGACGCAGCAAAATCTGTTGCAAGAAATTGTCGGCAATCACGTCTTTCACAACAATCGGGTGACCCGTGCGCGGGTTAGTAAACTCACACCATGGTCCTCCGTCTACTTCTACGGCACCAAACTCTTCTTTAGCCAACATGTAGCCCCAGTTTCTAAACGCACCCTCTGTGTACTTCATGATGTTGCCCTTGTGAACCAGCGTCACAGAGGTACGGTCGTATTCAATGGCATATTGAATCGCTTTGCGAATCAAACGGTCGGACCCTTCTTTTGAGACGGGTTTAATGCCTATGCCTGAGCTGGAAGGAAAGCGAATTTTGGATACGCCCATTTCTTGCTGCAGGAACGCTATTACTTTGTGAACGTCTGGCGTACCGGCCTCCCATTCGATACCGGCGTAGATGTCTTCGGTGTTCTCCCGGAAGATAACCATGTCAATCAGGTCGGAATCTTTAGTGGGAGTTTGGATGCCTGAGAAATTTTGCACAGGTCGCACACACGCGAACAAATCGAGCGATTGCCGGATAGCCACGTTAAGAGAGCGCATGCCGCCGCCTACTGGAGTCGCCAGAGGACCTTTGATAGACACGACGTAATCGCGCATCGCATGAATGGTCTCATCGGGTAACCATGCTCCACTGGTGTAGACCTGAGTGGCCTTGGAACCTGCGTACACTTCCATCCATTCGATTTTTCGTTTGCCGCCGTAGGCTTTCTCGACGGCGGTGTTGACGACGTCCAACATCACAGGGCTGACGTCAATACCGATACCGTCACCTTCAATATAAGGAATGATCGGGTTATCCGGAACGTTCAACGAACCGTCTTCGTTAGCGGTGATTTTCTCGCCTGACCCAGGCATATTAATTTTTTCGTAAAGCATCGCGTCAGTAATCCTTGTGATAGTTGTATCAGGACAGTTAATTCAGTGGGCGCGGCTGCGCCGTTCAGCTCACTATGATAGCACTGACAGGTGGTGTTAGGGACATTTCAAGTGGCTCGAGAAGCCGTTGTCGCACGCCTAGCGAAAGGCCATTGCGGGGACGAAGTACGCGGCAAACACAGGGCAACACAGTAGATTGACCACCGGAATAGCGATAACCGAAAAGCGATTGCAGCGCCCGCTGTACACAGGCTCGCAGTGACGAAAAAACCTATTCGCGAGCAAGGCGTGGTCACCGCCAAATAATGCCAATTACCCGGCACCACCCGAACAGGCCGATAACCGACGATAACCAGAAAGACCCGACCGCTATTGAGCGATCGGGCCTTGGTTCAAACGAACGCGATGAGCTTACGCTGGCCGCTTGGTGCCTGCCATGTCGAACTGGTTCATGGTGTTGTTGCTGCCAGAGGCCTTGAGGGCTTGATCACCTGAAAAGTACTCTTTGTGATCGTCGCCGATATTGGAACCAGACATATCCTGATGCTTCACGCAGGCCAGGCCTTCACGAATTTCGGTGCGCTGCACGCCCTTCACGTAAGCCAGCATACCTTCCTCGCCGAAGTAACCTTTGGCCAGATTGTCGGTTGACAAGGCGGCCGTGTGATACGTCGGAAGCGTAATCAGGTGATGGAATATACCCGCCTCTCTGGCCGCATCGGCCTGGAAGGTGCGAATACGAGCATCGGCTTCAAGACCCAATTCGCTGCCATCATAGTCGCCGCTCATCAAGCTGTCGCGCGAGTAAGATGACATGTCTTTACCCTGCGCCGTCCAGGCATCGAACACCTGCTGACGGAAATTAAGCGTCCAGTTGAACGACGGCGAATTGTTGTAAACAAGTTTGGCGTGAGGCGCCTGTTCGCGAATCTTGTCGACCATTTCCGCGATCTGTTTCAAATGGGGTTTTTCGGTTTCAATCCATAATAAATCCGCACCGTTTTGCAAACTGGTCACGCAGTCGAGAACAACACGGTCGAATCCGCTGCCCTCCTTAAAACGATACAGTCCATTAGGTAAACGCACCGGCTTCACCATCTTGCCGTCTTGTTTGAACACGATATCGCCCTCGTCGAGGTCTTCGGCCGAGTCTACGACCAACGTTTCCAGGAACGAATTGTAGCGTGACGCAAGGTCACCGGGCTCTACCGATACCGGAATCTTTTGAGTCAGTCCCGCTCCCAGCGAGTCGGTGCGCGCGACAATTACGCCGTCGTCCACACCCAATTCGAGAAACGCGTAGCGAACCGCGTTAATTTTGGCCAGAAAATCCTCGTGAGGAACCGTTACCTTGCCGTCCTGATGCCCGCATTGTTTAGCATCAGAAACCTGATTTTCAATTTGAATACAACAGGCACCTGCTTCGATCATTTTTTTCGCCAACAGGTACGTCGCTTCTTCATTACCAAAGCCTGCGTCAATGTCTGCAACAATTGGGACTACATGAGTTTCAAAATGATCAATGGCATTTTGAGCGGCCCGTTCGGCCGTCTCATCACCCGCAGCACGTGCACTGTCGAGCGCTTTAAACAAATGGCCCAACTCGCGCGCATCCGCTTGCTTCAGGAATGTGTAGAGTTCTTCGATCAATGCCGGCACGCTGGTTTTCTCGTGCATGGACTGATCGGGTAACGGACCAAACTCGGAACGCAATGCGGCTACCATCCAACCCGACAAGTACAGGTAGCGACCTTTGGTAGTACCGTGGTGTTTCTTGACGGCAATCATTTTCTGTTGGCCGATAAACCCGTGCCAGCAGCCCAGTGACTGGGTGTAGTTCGCAGTGTCGCTGTCGTAAGCGGCCATATCAGCACGCATGATGCCGGCTGTATATTTGGCTATGTCGAGCCCTGTACGAAACCGGTTTTGGGCACGCATGCGCGCCGCGTGTTCAGCAGAGATGGCGTTCCATGCGGTGCCCTGCTGGGTACAAAGTTCTTTGACTTGTTTTATATCGCTAGAGTAGTTCGACATGAGAATTCCTGTTTGAGTCAGTTAGTTTCAGTTGTTACCAAAAGCTGAATAAGCATAGAACCTCAGGCATAATTCTCCTAATTTATGTTTTTTATCTTCATCATTTTTAATATGAATATTAATAAGATTGATCTTAACCTGCTGGTTTACTTTGATGTTTTGCTGCGAGAGCAAAACGTTACGCGTGCGGCCAGTTACCTTAATATCACGCAGCCCGCTATGAGCAACGGCCTACGCCGACTTCGCGCGCTGTTTAACGATCCACTATTAATCCGTACCAGCAAGGGCATGATGCCCACGGAGCTGGCTGCAAACCTGGCACCCCGAGTGCATGAGATCGTCTCTCAGGCTCAACGAGTGATGGAACCCCAAACACAGTTCGATGCTTTCAACAGCCAACGTGTATTTCGAATTTCAGCTAGCGATTATTCGGAGTGCGCCCTTCTGCCGTCCGTGTTGAGCCGGCTGCGCAAAAACGCGCCCAATGTCAGTCTAGACATATTGACACCCAGCGACGTTGAATTTGTCGACGTCGAAATGGGCAAGGTAGATCTGGTTATCAACCGTTTCGACACCATTCCAAAGTCGTTCCATGAAGCCACCCTCTGGACAGACAGCTTCTCCTGCCTGTTTAGTCGGCATAACCCACTGCGTCACCATTTTGATCTTCAGAGCTACCTCGAGGCTAAGCACGTGTGGGTCAGCAAAACGGGCATGGGTGTTGGTGTGGGTATGAATCCAACTGATGTACAGCGTCTTGGCTGGGTCGACGAAGAACTAAGAAAGGCAGGCCATCAGCGTCAGATTAGCGTGTTCACCCGTCACTATCAGGCCGCTATTTTGCTCGCCCAACAGCACGATCTGATTGTCACGCTGCCAAGCCGCGCAGCCAGAGTTCAGCCGCTTAACGATCAAATTGTCGTAAAAGAACCCCCTTTTCCGATTGCCGAAATGGAACTCAAGATGGCGTGGAGCCCGCTTCTGGAACACAACCCGGCCCATATTTGGCTAAGAGAGTTAATTATATCGGCAGCCAATTCTGTCGAGTAGAAAGTTTAATTTGATCGGCTGAATAGACCATCCTGTGGAAAGTGATTGTCGAGGTACTTGAAGTACGTCTCCGGCAACGTTTGAAACTGACTGCTGCCATGGACAACTGCCTATAGGAATTATTGTGACTCAGCGGTACAGTATGAACCACTCCGGTGTTTGGGCTGGAGCGAAAACCAATCCTGAAAAACAATCGCTGGCGGATAGAAATGGGCGCGGATAGTGTGACGTTAGAACCTTCACCGCTAGTCGTAGCGGTTACCGCACACCGAAACCTGGTTGAACAGGAGGTGCCGCGCATTACGCAGGCCGTTCGGACGTTCTTTAAAGACCTTATGAGCGCCTACCCCAATACACCGGTCACACTGATGTCGGCGCTGGCAGAAGGCGGCGACCTCCTCGCGGCCCGTGTTGCGTCCGAACTTGGGCTAGATCTGATTGTCCCGCTTCCCATGCCGCTGGAATTGTATCGTGAAGACTTCACTAATCCCGACGCCTTGGCTGAATTTGAGGATCTGAGTAGCAAAGGCCGCGTAATTGAACTCCCCTTGGTCGAGGGCAGTACGCCTGAAAACTGCACAAAAAACAGCTTTGAACGCAATCGACAGTACGGGCAAATGGGCATTTTTCTATCGAGCCATTGCCAAATACTGCTCGCACTGTGGGACGGAAAACCTTCTGATTCGCTGGGAGGAACCGCGCAAGTTGTCGATTACCATATGACCGATTCAATGCCGGGCCTCACGGCACTAAAAGCGACCACTCAACAATTGCTGGGTCGAGACGAAAATGACCTGGTCTACCATGTTGTTTGCTCAAGGGATGAACACAACGGCAAGCCTGAGACGCCACTGAAACCGCTCGAGGCGTACTGGCTATCATCTGATCGCAATAATCCCAGAACAACGGAAATGACCGAGCCGTATCGGCGAGTGTTCAATCAGATGGAATTGTTTCACGTTGACGCAAAACGTCACTGGCCGAAAATATCGCAACACGACGCCGACCTGGTTGAACCAGATACGCTGACCAACCAACGTGATGTCGATACCAACAAACTGTTTAAAACAGCCGACTGGTTAGCAAATTACTATCACAAGCGGATGCGTTATTCGTTTCGTGCAACCTACACTCTGGCTATTGGCATGGGCCTGGCTTTTATTATTTATGGAAACCTGCCCGAGAACATTGTCCCACTGTACATTTTCCTGTTTTTGTTTGTCATCGGGGTCGGGCTTTTCAGAATTGCCCAGCATCGCGACTGGCACCGAAAGTACCTGGACTATCGAGCGCTGGCCGAAGGCACGCGAGTACAGTTTTACTGGCAATTGGCCGGCATTGCCAAAGGCAGCGAAACCCAATTTGCACACGATAATTTCTTGCAAAAAAAAGAGGTAGATCTTGGCTGGATACGCAATGTGATGCGAGCATCAAGCATACCGAAAGAACGCATTATCACTCGGGGCAGGCGCATCGACGAAGTAGCTCAAGCTTGGGTCAAAGACCGGGAGTCTGGGCAACTCAGCTACTACAGTCGAAAAGCGCTTCAGCGTGACCACATGAACCGTGTGACTCATCTGGTCGGCATGAGTTGCTTGTGGACGGGGATTTGTATTGCAATCGCTCTGGCTGTTTTCCACGGCCAACTAAGCAGCCGGGTTGAAGACCCCCTGCTGGTTCTGACCGGTATATTGCCATTGATCGCTGGTATTGTTGAAGCCTACACACACAAGAGCGCTGGCAATGAATTGGTTAAACAGTATCAGTATATGCAGCGAATTTTCGATAACGCAAAGTATCAGCTGGACAAAGCAACTACCGATCAAGATAAACGAACTATTCTCAAAGCGCTGGGCGACTCCGCCCTTGAGGAGCATACTGAGTGGATACTCATGCACCGCGAGCGGCCTCTGGAGCACGGTAAACTATAACCCTGGTCGCGTAGTCGCTTAAGGCCCGTTCGGTCAAAAAGCGTAGTTCAACGTCAAACTGAGCATACGAGGCGCGTTCAAATAGGCCGAATAACTGCCCGGCTGAAAAATGGTTGGTGAAATGAAAGGGGCAACGGTTTTGTCAGCTAAATTGGTTCCCGCTAAAACGATACCAAGTCGCCCATCGCCACGCTCAAGCCCTATTGACGCGCCTAACAACGCGTAGCCACCCTGACGCTGTTCAGGCAAGGGCAAGGACCCACTAATAGCATCACTTCGATAACTAATGTCAGCCGCATAAATCAGTTGCCAATCGGTATTGGGCAAGCTAGACATACCGTTAAGCGCGGCCGAAGCCTGCCATAGAGAGGACTCCGGTAACCGCCTCCCCTCGTACAAAACCAATTCGGGGTCGTTCAACTCGTCGGCAAATCGCGCGTCAATATAGCTGGCGGCCATATTGAATTCCAAATCGTCGCCTAACAGCGTTCGATAGTCGAGCTCAAGCCCTTGCGACACGGCTTGCCTGATGCTGATGACCGAGAACATGATGCCGTTAAAACTATTCAGCTGAAAATCTTCAAAGTCAGAATAGAAAGCCGTCAGATTAAGATTCGCCCGACCGCCCTGCAAGCTTGTTTTCAAACCGACCTCATAAGAATTAACAAACTCAGGATCAAACTGAGATTGGTCCATAACCACACCAGCTGCATCAGATACAGATTCGCGATCAAGGTTAATACCGCCAGCTTTATATCCGCGGGTGTAACTGAAATAGGTCGACGTGTCGCTATTGAATTCGTAGCGTGCGCTCAAAGTGCCGCTTACAGCATTTTCGGCACGGCCCGCACTAAAGCTGCGGTTATCACAAACGGTGGTAATAAAAGACAGCGGGCCACAAACCGAGTCGTTAATTGATGGTTGCCCGGGTAGTGCTTCATTTATAAAACTTGTCGCATCTTTATCCGAGCGACTGTATCGAAGCCCTCCCGTCAGATGCCAGTTGTCCGATACGTGAAAAATATTATGCGTGAACAGAGCAAAGCCTGAATTAGTTTGCTCTCCTCGTTGTCGAGCACCCTCCCCTGTAAACGCACCAGGAGGCAATCCGTTACCGAAAAATTCTGCAAACTGGGCGCCGATACTGACTTGTGACGTAAAGTCGATCGTTTCATCAAAATAGTACAGACCAGCGAGCCAATCAACTTTGTCAGTGCTTCCCGAGAATCTGAATTCCTGTGTAAACAGTTTGATTTCAGTCGACTCTGGCAACGGACCCAGAATATCTGCACCCACAAGATCCAAATCGTTGGCGCGCGACGATTCAAAGTCGCGCACGGCCGACAATGAAGTCACCTGACCAGGCCCCAACGACCATTCTATTTCAGCCGTTATTCCGTAGTCAGTAATTTTTTCAAACGGGTCCGAATTGTTCTGCACCTGCCGATCGTCCAGACTTCGATCGGGTTGAACAAAAGCACCTAGCGCATTTAATCCGGAACTCGAAAACGGTGTGCCGGGCGGCACGCCAAACGTTCCGCCTGCAAATCCAAGTTGCGAAACCGGACCCGTTAACAGCGGCATACTAATGTTTCCCATCTCGTCCAATTCGCGATAGTCGACAATCAGGCGCGTCGAAAGATCATCGCTTGGTTCGTACAATAGCTGCCCTTTGAAGGCGATACGATCTCGGTCATTATAAAATTCATCGGAACGCGTAGCCGGATTGGCACCTGGACCGAGCTTGTCCAAAATGCCGTTGCGCGTGTGACTTCCCACTGCAAGTCTAAACGCCAGAGACTCCTCAACGAGTGGGCCGGTTACTACCGCACTGAAGCGCCGCAAATCAAAGTCTCCCGCGGACCCCGATAACTCTCCGCCAAACTCAAATTCCGGGCGTTTCGAAATAATATTGACCGCGCCGGCCGATGTGTTTTTGCCAAATAGCGTACCTTGCGGTCCACGCATGACTTCTACGCGCTCGACATCGAGAAGGTCACTCAAAGCCTGACCCGCTCGTGGCCTGAATACGCCGTCTACAAACATACCCACGGCAGATTCAAAACCCACGTTCACACCGTCTGTGCCGACTCCGCGTATCCGGACGATTGTCTGCGTGTTGTTGCCCAATGTGTTAATTGTGAGACTCGGCGAGACCGCCGCAACCTGAGCAACTTCAAAAACACCGCGCTGATTCAAGTCGTCACCGGAATACGCGGATACCGCAATCGCGACATCTTGCACCAATGTAGTGCGCTTGGTAGCCACAACGAGGACTTCTTCGAGTACATTTGATTCGTCAGAAAGCGAGCCCGCTTGACCGTGTGCCGCGAAACCGGTCACCAGTGAGGCAACTACCCATAGTTTTTGCAATCGAAGTTTTTGCAATCGAAAACGCAAGTCTTGAACCCCCAAGCCGAACAGCGCAAACATCAGCATAATGCTGGCCGGGGAATGTTAGCTCAGACCGAATGCTATAGCTATTGGTGAGGCGAGTTTAGAGTAAGCTATACGACGTCGCTGCAGCGGAGAATCAACCAGTCCAGCCTGCGTCCCGCAGCCCCGCAAGCAGCGGCTCGGCCATCTGTTGATCAATTTCCAACAACTGATCAGCATTAAAATCAGGAACATCATTAAGAAATTGTTCGAGCATTTTTTGCGCATCTTCTTTACGACCCAAGATATTCAGACTAAGCGTTCTAAACATGTGCGGCCATAAATGATCGCGTTTCAATGCGATAGAACGATTCAAAAGAGGTAACGCTTTCTCGAACTGCTGCGTCCAGAAATAGCAGGCTCCTTCCTGATTGTATATCTGCCACATGTTGGGATCACGTGGACTCAGTCTCTTAACCATGCTGAATTGATCAAGTGCCTGCTCAAAACGCCCGCTGCGCATTGATGCATACGCCGCGCTGAACCAGGTCGAAGCACTCGCAGGATAAAGCTCTAAAGCTTCTTCGGTAAGGCTCAAGGCTTGATCATATTCGCCACTTTGAATCAGATAGACCATCTGAGCGGTGAGGGCCGGCAGCGCTCGATGATCTAAGCGCATGGCTTCTTCTGCCAGCTCGCGGCAAGATTCCCGTGCTTCCAGAGCTTCGCTTTCAGACAATTCGCTTCGATGATTCAACAGCAAATACATATTAATGACGGCACGCCCCGCCACCGCATGCACTAAAGCCGGATCTCGGGTACATGCTTCCTCCCACAGCTGTCGCGCTGCCATCAGGTCGTGCTTGGTTTGATTCTGATAGCGCGCCAAACCGCGAAGGTACAAATCCCAAGCCCTCAGATCTTCCGTTGGCACCCTGTTTGATCTATCCATTTCCTGCTCAAGAACCTCAGGCTCAATAGCCGCAATGATGCGCTGGGTAATTTCATCCTGAAGGTCAAAGATGTCTTCAAGCAGACCGTCAAAACGCTCCGCCCAAATATGGTGACCGCTGATCGTGTCAGTCAATTGCACGCTGATTCGAAGACGCTTTCCCGACTGGCGCACGCTGCCACGCAGGACATAGCCCACCCCGAGCTCAAGTGCCAAACGGCGCAAAGAAATTTCGTCACCGTCGTAAGACCGGGTCGATTCGCTCGCGATGACCGGTATTGTTCGCCAAGATTGGAGCGTAGTAATTAGCTCTTCGGTTAATCCTTCTGCAAAGTAAGAGCCGTCTTCGTCGTTGGCTTGACCCTTGAACGACATCACCGCGATGGCGGCGCGACCCAGAAAGCCTGGCACAGGATTGGATACGTCAACTGAGGTTGTGCCACCAACCATGTTCTCTACGGCCTGCAGGAGTTTGCGCTTATAGCCTTTTTCGCCAAGATTGCTGCGAATAACGGCCTGCTGTCGACTCAGCGAAAATTTAAGACCCGGCGGTAGGGTAACTTCATCGTCGTAAATCGCGGTTACCGGTTTGCCTGCGTCTAACGCAAAATTGATTTCATTGGCGACGTTCTCGGAATTGGCTGATTTTTCACCAACGAAAAACAGCACTCCATCGCAACCGCCAATTGACTCGGCGAGTACTGCGCTCCAGTCCGAGCCCGGTGCAATTCCCTCGTCGTACCAAATATTGACGTTTTGATCATGCAGCCATTGCAGCTCGGCGTAGACCCAGTCTGCTTCGGCATGAGCGTAGCTCACGAAAACAAACGGAGAATTGCCCTGATAGGCTTCAAAGGGAGGTTGTCGTGCCATGGCAGTAGGAAAATCATCTAAGCGAAACCATGATAGGATGCCGGTATTCTGTCAAACTCGCAAGGATACGTGGCATGAAGAAGACGATTTATGAAAATCGCATGAGTGGCAAACGACGCTTTTGGTTAACGCTGTTAGCCATCACAATTTTACCTCTTGCGTATTGCTCCATTGCTCCACCTCCTGCCACGATAGACTATCCGTATCCGCAGGGAAGCCCGGGAACTGCCGAGCTGCTTGACGAGTTCTGGGAAATATTTCAGCGTCAGGATGTCGACGCTGTCGTTAGCACGGCCTGCTTGCCTGAGGCGAGCCACCCAATTAAGGGGGTCGCGACAACGGCGGAACAACACTACGACATCAAATCGCGTTTCCCCCCACCCAGAAATGATTCGGAAAGACTGAGAAATATTGTTTGTCAGTTCGAAGATTTTTTGCAAAAAAATCCGGACGACCCGACCGCTCAGGTGGTACTCAGCGCCATGTATATGTGGCGAGTCCAAAGCATGGTTCATCCACCGATGACCGAATTTGATTTGCACGAGGCCAGGCATCACGCCGCCAACTCCGTCAAAGCCGGTAGCCCCATGGCCGGCGGTTTTGAAGCATCACCAACATGGATTCTGGGCTTTCTAAATAACGATACAGCGCTTAAGAAAGCCGCCTACGACCAGCTGGTAAGGGACACACTCGAATTCCCGACATTTCACGGCTATATCGAAGGCGCCGTCTTGAGCGGAATGCTCAATCCGGATGAACCGGAACCCCCCTTTGAGTATAAATGGGTGGCGGTATCGTTTATGGAAAACATCGAAACCTGCATGCTGGGCGACAAAATGCGAGGCATCATTCAGCTTCCTGAGGGCCTGAAGATGAGTAAGCTCACCTTCAACGCCATGGCGGTAATTGCGAAGATTACCAAGCGCGGCTATTGCTACAACACGGATGTATCACCGTTCAATATGCAGGGCCTATATATCACGCAGGGTGACGGCTACCTCAAGGACGGCAATTACAAGTATGCCAAAGTGGCTTATGAGAACGCGTTGAATTCGCCCAATAAAGAAAATTACCGATACGCCCATCAAGTTCAAATGCGTCTTGATGATATGGAAGGCATGCGCCAAAAATTTCTCAACGACAGCGGCAAAATGGGTGTGGACCAACATCCCAGCGCCATGATTTTTCAAGCCAAATGGTACTGCGCCGCGTGTCATCAAAAACCAAAGAAAAAACTTACGCACTAAAGTCGATCAGGATCAGAGACTAACCATGACAACACCACAACCCAAAATCGTAATCGTTGGCGCCGGTCCTTCCGGCTTGTTGACGGCGCACTATCTGAGGCTAAACGGCTATCGCGACGTCACCCTCCTTGAAAAACTCGGCCGCGTTGGTGGACTCGCCTGCTCTATCACGTACAAGGGCCGCAGCTTCGACCTGGGTGCCAACTACATTACGCCCGCCTACAAAGAGATACGCAAACTGGCACGACAACTGGGAGCCACCACCTACGCAGAACGACCGTTCATTGCAATGAAGCTTCCTGAACAACCTGGCGAACGTGCCAAACTGGGTTCGATTGTCACCGCCATGCGCATTCGTAAAGACGGCTCCAAAATACCTTTCCTGAGTTTTGCATGGTCCAATCTTCGTTATATCTGGAAACGTTTTAAGCTCAGATCAGTATTGGACACACCGACCTTTGCAGGCATTGAACGTCACCCTGAAATGACGGTGCCGATGAATCAATGGCTCATCGACAACCGCCTGGAAAACCTGCACGGCGTTTTCTTGTTGCCGGTCAACCTGATGGGATTTGGCACAGTCGCGACGACACCCGCTATGTATGCCCTGAAGTTTATGACACTCAAAAGCTACATTCCCATGTTGATCAAAGAGGCCCCTTTGATTGGCCGTATCGCACGATGGCCTCGACGCTTCACCGAAGGATTCCAACGTTTATTCGACCGTCTTTCGTGGCATCACGATGTTCGTTTCGACATCGACATAGAGCAGGTGAGGCGTAGCAAAGATGGCGTCCAGATCACTTTTCGGGAGCCCGAGCAAATTCTGGATGAAATCAGAATGGTTCGTCGTGAATTACACGCCGATAAAATCATTCTGGCCTGCCCTCTCACAGAAGATGTAATGAGCAAGTTCATGGACATTGATCCTGAATCTCAGGAGGGTAAATTGCTCGACAAGATCACATCGCTTTCCTACTGCATGACGTCTCGTCATGTGACAGGGCCCGCCTTTGACGGAAGAGACCCGCTCGCCGCGTGTTATCCGCTACCTGAAATCGGATTCCTTCCGTGGGGAGTTGCCAAGCAGTGGCACGACAGCTCGTTTACCCAGTTCTATAGTCGCGTCGAGCCCAAACTGCCGTATGACGACGTGGAAGAAAAAGTCCAAAAAGGCGTTGATGAAATGATCGAAATGATGGGTGGAAAAAGCGAAGCGCCGGACGCTGCCTGGCGAACGTTTAACCGATTCCCCTATTTCCAACACGTCGACGCCGAGGCTATAAACGCGGGATGGTTTACGAAACTGGAAAACCAGCAGGGCGTAAACCACACTCACTACGTGGGCGGTGCCACTAATTTCGAACTGATTGAACCGATAGCGGAATACGCTAAAAACATGGTGGCAACACACTTCCCCAAGCGCAAAAGCTAGCTGATTCTGTGCTTGAACCTGTCCTTTGAAAAATTGAGTCGGGTTGGAACAAGACCCATGGGCGGGAAGACTCCCCGCCCACATACATAAACTGTACTAATATTTCCTGGCCGTAAAGGCAATATTTTAGGCCCCGTCCGGATAGGCCAGAAAGACTTAATCCGTCATTGAACAAACTCGCTTAAATCCCGACTAAACTTCTTCAGCGATTTGGGGTGCAGATACATCATGTGTCCCGCTTCGTAGTGCTCAAGCGTAATATGGCCTCGTAACTCTTCGGGTAGCTCCATATGGTCCAGAAAGTAATCAGTAGCTCCATAAGGTGTGGCCAAATCGTAGTACCCCTGCTGCACGAGCACACGCATGTTCGGATTTTGGATCATGGCATGGGTTAAATCGACACCGGTATTGGCAATGGGCAATTTGCCGTAGTCGTTTGCACCGGGTTGACTATGAGCCTGATCCCACTTGGTCCACAGCCCTCCTGACGTCACGTATTTTCGATCAGTCTTCACGCCGAGCTCTTCGCGGTAGTAATCGTTAAACGTAGCCGTGAAGGCCGGCCCGACTGCTGGAAAAAACGGATCGTAGTTCATGCTTTCTGCAATACCGCTAATGGAATGACCCGTAAATCGAGAATCAATTCGACCTACTACCTGACCGCGCTCGCGCAACAGCTCTTTAGCAAAGCGCCCTTCATCAATGCGCAGGTTTGCTTTGTCCCAGTAGTCGGCACTTATGCCTGTGAAACGTTCCATACCTGCAAGAACCCGCTTGCGTTCACGGTCAGTCGCACGGCTTCCCTTGTGCAAGAGCGGCGCATACTCGTCCACGGCAAACGCTTCGGCTTGCCGCAGAAATTGCTGCAGATCGTCAGGACGATCCTCAATGGTCTTGTGATACCAGGCGGTTGCGGCGAATGTGGTGAAGAAATTAACCTGTGGCAAATCAATTTTGATCCCGGAATTACCGGCGACAAAACTCATGTAGGGCGACACCAAAATAACCCCGTTTAACGAAATTGAATGTCGTTGCATCAGATAGTAAGCCACTCCCCCGCTGCGAATGCCGCCGTAGCTCTCACCCAGCAGATACTTTGCCGACTGCCACCGCCCGTTGTCGGTAACGTAACGCGCAATAAAATCAGACACCGAAGCAATATCCTGGTCGACACCCCAAAATTCTTTGCCTTCTGTTTCTCCGACTGCCCTTGAGAAACCCGTGCCAACCGGATCAATCATCACGAGGTCTGCCTGAGCCAGAATGCTGTATTCATTATTGCCGCGCTTGAACGGTCCTGACGTGTTAAACGACAGGTCTTCAACCAGCACACGTTTTGGCCCAAGAATACCCATGTGCAACCACAATGAGGCCGATCCTGGGCCACCGTTGTACGCGAACATGATCGGACGGTTAGACTTGTTGGTGTCGTTCTTTACGTAAGCGGTATAGCCAAATTGAGCGATGGCCTGGTCTTTGTCGTTTTTCATGACCAGAGTGCCAGCCGTAGCGGTATAGTCGATTGACTTGCCGTCAATCCGCACGCTGCCCTGCGATTCGAAATGCATGGGCTCCTCTTCAGCGGGTTTTTCGGGGGCTTTCTGATCGCCCGCCGCTGCCATCTCTTTCGCCTCCGCAGCCCCTGTTGCCACCAACAAAATAGTGAACAGGCTTAACAAAATTGGATTCTTGATCTTCATAAAGATTACCATTCAGGCTGTGAGAGGAAGCCAGTGTACTGCACCGCCAGAAAATTGCGAAGGTCGTACAGTAGACTGTTTAAAACTGGACGGATAACGAATGAGACTTAGCGCATGAAAAAATCGAAATGAAAAAAATGCTCACGCTGGCTTTGCTCGCATCCGTGTTCTACGCGTACGGCATTGCAACGGTTACCCTTAAAATCTTTCCCTACCACCAAATTCAGACGGTAAAAAACCAGTGGCTTAGAAAGAGCCTGCCACTGATCGGCCGGTACTCTGATACGTCGGGCTTGACCAGAGTGCCCACGGCACAGGTATTAGAACCTCTGGTGTTTGTGACCTACGGCCAGTCCAACAGTATCAACGCCGGGCAGCTCGGATACGAAACTTCAAACGCGGTTTATATGTTTCTCAACGGCTCCACCTATAAATACCAAGACCCTGCCGTGGGCGGAACAGGCACGAATGGGTCAGTCTGGGGAAGAGTCGGAGATCGACTGGTCGAAAAAGGTTACGGGCGTTCAATTGTATTCGTATCCACTGGCTGGGGCGGCGCATCGATCAAAGACCTGACCTTCGATCATCCGTTTGAGTTCTTCGAGAAACAGGTAAAAAGCGTCATCTCAGAATACGGTAAAATCGACGGCATTCTTTTTCATCAGGGCGAATCCAATCATCGGCTCGACCAAGGTTCAAGCGACTACAAACGCGATTTCCTGACCCTGTATACCCATATCGAAACGCTGACCGATGCACCTGTGTATTTGAGTCAGGCATCGATCTGTCGTGTCGGAACCGACGAAACCCTACTTGATATTCAGGACCGGCTTATCATCGACAATCAGGGCATTCTACGAGGCCCGAACAGCGACCAGCTGTCAGACCCGAAGTATCGGCTTCCGGATTACTGTCATTTTTCGAGCGCCGGACTCGATGAGTTTGCAAAACTGTGGGTAACAGCCATCATGAAAGAGTCGGAGCTTTAGTTCCAAGGGAGTAAACACACGTTTCCCCGGACCTAACCACCTGCCAGTTTGACTGTATAGCCACGCGCTTCGAGCTCGGTTTTGAGCAATTCGCGGTGATCTCCCTGAATTAAGATATCCCAATCCTTAATGGCTCCACCGACACCACAGCGTTTTTTAAGCGCTTTAGACAGCACTTTCAGTTCCGCAGAATCCAGCCCAAGACCAGAGATCACACAAACCGGCTTGCCGCCACGCCCCTTGCTCTCACGGCGGATTCGGACAATCCCGTCGGTGGGCGGAGGCGATGGGTCTGTTTGTGTTTTATCCACACGACCACTGTCGGTTGAGAAAACTATGCGATTTTTCGTCATGGGATTAGAATAGAATTTATTGGCCTTAGTACAGTATGCGACAGGAACAGCCCGACGTCATCCCTAGTCAAACAACCTATCTGTTCACCGTGTCCCGATCATTTGCGTCCAATGATGTGGGTCGTTCTGCCAGCATCGCCGCATTATACGCTTGTTTCTGCTTCGCAATATCCGGCGTGTTTTCCATTGCTAAAACCAGATCGTTCCTCGAACCCGGAATCATGGTCATACGGTGCCCGGAAAAACCCAACGACAGAGTAGAAGAACCGTCAAGTTCTGCGATTGCCAGTTCGATTTGTTCTGTGTTGCCATCGCGATTTCGTACAACAGCAATCGTCTCGGTCAACGTACTGATTGATGACCAAAGAATCGGCACGCACGATCCCCTTGTGATGTCTTGCGGTCGACCATTCTCGTCAATTTGAAAACCCGGATGCTCACACTGTTCAACGATCAGCTCGCGTCGCTTGGGGTCGAACAACGCCGCATAGCCTTTCGGGCTGTTCTGTACAGGTGTTCGCCACTGATCAGGCAAAGACGCGAACTGTAGTGGCACGGTGTACTTCGGTGCTATATCCCTCTCCTCGACGCCTGACTGAGTAGCCAAGTGAGTGGGCATGCTTGATGCGTCGCCAGCTGTCACGGAAACAGTCGTGCTTGAGTTCTTGCCTGCTACAAAACCCAACGTGCCAACCGCAATAACAGCAACAACGGTCGCGCAGACTGCCCAGATTGTTGTACCGCGAGAACTCATTGAACGCGAGCGCAAATGGCGTAGCAGTTGCGAGACGTTTCCAAATCATACGACACACCGCAAAACCAGCCCGAATCCCCTATCGGAAAGCTATGCGAAACGCTTCCGTATCTCGCGGTACCCGCGCTGGTCCCTCCGCCCACCACAGTTGTACCCACAGGACACGTGGCCGAACCGGAACCGAAAAAGCATGACAGGTTGCCGTGAGAGTGGCACTGAGCCGTTGTGCTCGAGACATCGAAAATTGTAGTCACAGTCGTACGGCCTACATTTATTGGCCCTGTAACATTTAGACTGGGCACCGTTACAGCGTATCCGCTAGTCGCAGAGGAGTCGCCTATTGCGATACCGATAGAATTTGACCGAATCACGGGGCGATCCTGGTTGACGTCAGTAAGCCGGACATCATTTTGAGTCACCACAATCGATGCCATCTGGGTCACGCCGTCGGTTTTGTACCAGCGCAACCCGTTGGCGTCATCGTGAATACGAATATCGTTAATCGAATCGAAAATAACCCGGCCCGTCAAGTCGACGTTTCCCGTCGCCCTGAGACCGCGCACCGTGTAGTCGCTCGAATTATTCAAATCGACGGGTCTAACGGCGCCATCAGCAATCTGCGCGCTACCGACACTACCCGTCTGTAGCGCCGCACTGCTCACTGAATCAGACCCGAGCATGCTCGCCATGACACCACCCGGTGCGATTCCGAGCGAGACGTTACCTGCAGAACCACCGCCAATAAGGCCGGCACCGGCAACAACGCCTGTAATGTCTCCGCCTGACACTTCGAGCGCCGTAATGCGACCATCGTTACTGGCTACATCCGCCTGTACTGCAGAAACGTCGCTGAGCACAGCTGACACAGAGCCTTCTACGCCAGACAAATCTGACTGCAACGCCGTTACGTCTGCCGACTGATCCAGATCCGCAGCGTCAGCACCGTCAACGGTATCGGCGTCATTGGCTTTAAAGGCGTAAGCCCCTGTGCTCAATGCTCGACGCGGCAACAACTCTTCACCGGCCACGAACATGCCAATATAGACCGTATTGTCGAACAAACCGGCTGGAAACGGGTTCGCCGGATTACCAAGCGTTAGAGAAAACAAACCCTGTTCAACCGTAACGGATTGGGTTTGACTCCATAAGGGTGCACCACCGATATCCACGTTATAAGCGACAAACGAAATAGACACCGTGGCATCAACGGGGCTGCCATCGTTGTTGGTTAAATACGCTTGGTAACTTATGCCGTCAGGTACGGCGGCATGAGACAGCGGCGAACATACAATCAAAATAGAAAACAGTGCGCTGGCAAAATAGAGTCGTGCGATTGGAATGAGACCGGTTGTCATTTTGTTCCCCAATTGAAAGGCGTATTAATTCGTCCATACCTCCTTTGCGACGAATGGAACAAAATACCTTCATGATTGGCGAAAACAATTCTTAGGCTGTGTCTAACCAGGTGAACTGACCTTTAAAAAACACGGCCTAAGCTACGGGCCAGTGACCGCCGCCGCAGAGCGTTCAATCCTGCTTTTCATCGTAGCAATATACTCATCGGTTTCCAGATAGCCCACAACGCGCTTCTGCAATTCTTCGCCCTCGGAGTTAAAAAACAACACGGTCGGGGTCGTGCTCGCGTCGAGCTGCATTGAGTAATCGAACCCTGAAATCTGGCGACCGTCTTTCTCCAAAGTAGGTTCATCGTAGTCGGTCATCATCGAAACATAGATGGCTTTAGAACCAAAATGCGAATCGTTTGCCAACGGCTTGATGAGATTTTTCTTCAGGGCCTGACAAAATCCACAGTTGCGTTGTTCAACCAACAGCACAATTGGTCGGTTCAGTTTTTTTGCATCTAGTACGGTTTGATCCCACGAGGTCAGTGTCACAAGACCTTCAGAAACATGCTCGCTCTTAACGCAGCCAGAGCCGCACAAGACAAAAATCAGGACATAGAGCACAAGAAATTTCGGAAACGAATCAGGCATGATACTGAACAACTCTGGAAGCGATGTTGAAGCATATATTACATTAGTGGATTCGCAACAGACTGAAGAACGTAGCTGCACCTATAAATTGAGCTCCGAGACTATTCTTTACGTGAACCAAGAGTAAAAGCGACTTTCTGCCGCAAAAAACTCTTCTTAAGAATGTATCGCATCGCGCAATTGATTGCAGCAGCAAACCATTACAGCGCTGCCAGGTCGGCCATGGGAATAACGCCCCGGCTGATCCAAACCGGGGCCTGCGTTCCAGAGTAAGACCGGCTAACCGTTAATGCCTGCAATACGCATAGCGAGTTCCATCGACTGTTCGTAGTTTAGTCGTGGATCAACCGTTGACTTATACGCTCTCACCAAATCGTTGTCGGTCAGGCCGCGCGCCCCGCCTGTACATTCCGTCACGTCGTCACCGGTAAGTTCAATGTGTACACCACCGAGTATTGAACCGCACTCTTTGTGCACTTCAAATGCCTGCTCGACTTCGCTCAAAATATTTTCATAACGTCGGGTTTTCAGACCTGACGTGCTGTTTTCGGTGTTGCCATGCATGGGGTCACAGACCCAAAGTACAAGCGAGCCCGTTGCCTGCACGGCTTTAATAAGACCCGGTAATCGCTCTTTAACGTTGTCGGCACCCACACGGTGAATCAGCACAATACGGCCCGGCTCGTTAGACGGATTCAAAACGGCCAGCAGCTCCTGCAGCCATTCGGTGCTCATTCCCGGTCCAATTTTGATACCCAGAGGATTCTTGATGCCATGGAAGAATTCAACGTGAGCGTCATCAAGTTGAGCCGTTCGCATGCCAATCCAGGGCAAGTGAGTGCTTAGGTCATACCAGCCGCGTCTGCGATCAAGGTAGCGTGTTTGCGCCTGCTCGTAGTGCAAGTGGAGACCTTCGTGACTGGTATAAAAATCGACTCGATTAGCCTGATGAACCTTGCGACCCGAAATCGATTCGAAGAAATCCAGCGAGTCCGAAATGGATCCGGCGATTTCGCGGTACTGCTGGGCCATGGGTGAATGACTGACAAAATCGAGATCCCACAGCTCGGGATGGTGCAGGTCAGCGAAACCACCGTCGACCAACGACCGAATAAAGTTGAGCGTCAGTCCGGCACGGGTGTAGCCGCGTAACAGTCTCTCCGGGTCAGGAATACGATCTTCCGGTGTGAACCCGGCTGCGTTGACAAGATCACCGCGATAGCTTGGTAGCGTCACGCCGTCTATGGTCTCGGTATCAGCCGAACGAGGCTTCGCGTACTGCCCGGCTATGCGTCCGACGCGAATAACAGGCTTCTTGAAGCCGTGCATCATCACCATGCTCATTTGCAGCAGAATTTTGAGCTTGTTAACAATGACTTCGCTACGACAATCGCCAAAACTCTCGGCACAGTCGCCACCCTGCAGGAGAAACTGCTCCCCTCGCTGCGCGCTGGCGATATTCTCTTTCAAAAGGTCAATCTCACCTGACGTCACCAGCGGTGGCAGAGAAGACAGCTGCGCCACAGCGTCAGAGAGCGCAATCTGGTCCGGATAATTGGGTTGCTGGCTCGCGTTTTTGCTCTGCCAACTCGCGGGATGCCACTCTGTGGCTGATACTTTTCTATTCATAGAGTGAGAATAACCAAAATGATGTAGTGCACCAACAGTTTCTACTGGTATCAACTGCTCCGAATTGGCAAAATGCGTGGCAATTAAACAAAGCGGCCCCGGAATCCTCCGAGAGCCTGGAGAATTTCCATGCAAGACATTCTAAAGCAACTCAACATAAGCCCCAAAAATGCTGGCACCTGGTCAGGCGACAAGGGCTGGTCCGACACTACTGATTCCGGTGTGATCGATTCAATTAACCCTACAACAGGCGAACTTCTCGCTAGTGTTTACGCGGCTTCACAGCAAGACTACGAAACGGTTTTACAAAACGCCGTTGACGTCTCAAAAGAATGGCGCAAGGTTCCTGCCCCTCTACGTGGTGAAGCTGTACGTCTGGTGAACGAAGAACTGCGGGCTAATAAAGAAGCGCTTGGCGCACTCGTGACCCTCGAGAACGGCAAGATTCGCGCAGAAGGCGAAGGTGAAGTTCAGGAAATGATCGACATTGGCGATTTTGCGGTTGGCCAGTCACGCATGATGTATGGCAAGACTATGCATTCCGAACGCCCTGATCACCGCATGTACGACCAGTGGCACCCGCTCGGCGTCGTGGGCATTATCAGCGCCTTCAACTTTCCAGTAGCCGTGTGGTCCTGGAACGCGTTCCTCGCTGCCATTGCCGGCAACGTCAGTATCTGGAAGCCGTCCCCGAAAACACCTCTGGTCGCCATTGCCGTTCAGCACCTGTGCAACCGGGCACTGGAAAAACACGGCTATCCGGCCATTTTCCAGATGTTCATCGACGACGATAACAAGATTGCCCAACAGTTTGTGGACGACCCTCGTGTAAACCTGGTGTCCTTCACAGGTTCTTGCGAAGTCGGCAAGCACGTTGGCAAATGTGTGGCGGCCCGCATGGGCAAGTCATTGCTTGAGCTCGGTGGTAACAACGCTCTGATTGTGGATGAATTTGCCAACCTTGATTTGGCCGTTCCAGCTATCGCGTTCGGCGCCATCGGTACCGCGGGACAGCGTTGCACCAGCACACGCCGCGTGTTCGTTCACGAGTCACATTTTGAAGAACTCAAAGCACGTCTTGTCAAAGCCTATGGCCAAATTCGTATTGGCGACCCATTAGAGACCGACACATTAATGGGCCCTCTGATCGACCAACCTTCCGTTGACCGCTACCTGAACGCTATTGCCAACGTAAAAGCGGCCGGCGGAGACCTTCTGATCGAAGGCGAAGCGCTCGACGGGCCCGGAAACTTTGTGAGCCCGTCAATTGCCGTGGCCAAAAACGAATGGGAAATTGTGCAGGACGAAACGTTCGCCCCGCTCCTCTACGTCATCCCGTTTAAGACACTCGACGAAGCCATCGACATGCAAAACGATGTGCGTCAAGGGCTGTCTTCCGCCATCTTTACCCAGAACCTATCGCACGCCGAACAGTTCCTATCCTGTGTTGGCAGTGACTGTGGTATTGCCAACGTAAACATCGGTACGTCAGGCGCTGAAATTGGTGGTGCTTTTGGTGGTGAAAAAGAAACCGGTGGCGGTCGCGAGTCCGGGTCCGATTCCTGGCAGAATTATATGCGACGTCAAACCAACACGATCAACCACGGAAGCGATTTACCACTGGCTCAGGGCATTAAGTTCGACATCTAGCCGGCCAGTAATTAAAATCCGGAAACAAAAAAAGCGCGTGGCTTCGGCCACGCGCTTTTTTTATTCTTCGTGCTCAGACCATGCGTCAAAGGCTCTGGTCATAAACTCTGTAACTTAGTGAGCGTGACCGTGTGTCACTTCCTCTTCGGTCGCGTCACGAATATCAACAATGTTGACGTCGAAGTTGAGCGTCATTCCGGCAAGCGGATGATTGGCGTCAACCACAACTTCTTTTTCACTGACTTCGCTGACAACTACACGTTGTACCTGACCGCCCTCACCTTCGGCTTCAAAAGACATGCCGGGGACAATTTCGTCAACGCCCTGAAACAGCTCGCGTGGAACTGACTGCTTCAGCTCGGGAACCACTTCGCCATATCCTTCAGCGGGTTCAACCGTAACTTTCAGAGAATCACCTACAACTTTACCTACCAGTGCTTTTTCGAGACCGGGAATAATATTACCGGCGCCATGCAAATACGCCAGCGGTTCGGCACCGTCAGAGGTATCCAAAGTGTTACCATCGTTGTCTGTAAGAGTGTAGTGCATGCTCACCACTAGCTTGTCGCCGACCATCAAGGACATCAAAATTCTCCGCTTATTCAATCAATTGATGCAACACCGCATCCGGCCAGCACTTTACCTACTTTGACAGCGAATTTCCTGTGAATTTGGCTGAAAATCACCAAATTCGGAAAAAAACTCAAAAACTCATGCTAATTCAGGCGGAGGAGCGGCATCCTGCGGCGAAAAGGCGTTTCGCCATCTACACACTTCGCGTAATTCATCGCAACAAGATGCCGTTGTACGCACCCTACTTGGCCCGAAGGATCAAGCCTGGGAGTGCCCTTGGGGTACGCACCCTACTTGGTCCGAAGGCTGAAGGTGCCGATAACGGGCAGATGATCCGACACCTCCCATGTGTCTCCGTGCAGAACAGACGACGATTCCAGCTGCCACTGGCCACTGTAGAAGACATAGTCAATGGTTCTGTCAGGCACCGATACGGTAGGGTCATTTGGCATGTGGGTGTACCACATCGCAGCATTGTCACCGAGAAGGTCCTCGCGAGACGGAATCGCACCGTATTGATCGTAGAGCGGTCTGATGGCCGGCTCTTCGTCATACGTTCCCGTTTGTGCCAATCGAATACGCGTTCTTTGTAACTGGTTGTCCGGCGGCAACAGGTTTAGATCACCACCTAACACCCAGGGCACGTCCTCGGCGTCCAGGTCAGACAGTAGCTCCACGGTCCTGGACACCTGGCGCTGCATCACGCCGGTGCCGGCTCCCCAGGCTTCAAAGTGGGTATTCAGCACAGCCACTTCGGATCCGTTCGCGTGTGCCAGTCGTGATTCCAATATAGCGCGCTGAAAGTAAAATGGTCTCTCAATCGCACTGGTCTCCGGTCGGGGCAGCTGATGACGCGTAGAGCTTGTCATGCGGTAACGGGACAACGTTAAAAGGCGCATGTCTACGGCGCCCAAAATACTCGGGTGTAATATGTACTCAGCCTGCCAGTACGTAGCGTCTGCTCTGCAAGGGTATTCTGCTTTACCGAGTCGTTTTGTAAGCGCCTCGATTTGATCATAAAAATGAGTACGGCTATCCGCCCCGGTGTTAATTTCCTGCAGCATTACTACGTCAGGCTGCTCTGCTTCGATAATGTTAGCGACTTCTTCAATCGTCCATTTGATCTGCTTCAACTCTGGCTTGTCTGCCAGCGTTTTCCCGGCACGCTCTACCTCGGCTACGCGCTCCGCGTTCGTTTGGTCAATGTCGTAAAAAAATATGTATTCTTTGCTCGCCATGTACTGAACGTTGTAGCTCAGCACCTTCAGCAGCGAGTCTCCACCGTAAACCGGAGCGCTCCCCGCACACGTCACCGCCACGGTTTCCGTGTCAGCCGGTTTGAACGCACGTAGCCACAAAACAGCGACCAACAGCACGAACATCAGAACAACAACGATGACCAGCTTAAACAGTGTTTTTATCAGTCTTGCCATTATTTTAAGTCACCAAATGTCCGATGAAATGGGGCCTGCGCCTATTTTCAAGTGATTGTTAACAGCCCGGCCGCGAGCGCATGTCAGTGTAACAATGTTGATGTGCAAACGCATCGCAACATTGGGGGTATACTCAGCATCTGGTCTGGCTAAGAGGCGCTCTCAGGGCGACATCACCACCAGCACTGACACATCTTCAAACACACTATCGGAGCCACTGTGACGTACTCTCAATTTGAAGTAGACCGTAACGACCTCAACACTTCCCGCCTCAATGAGCTGCCGAGTCCCGAACTAGGCGATGGACAAGTCAGAGTGCGTATTGACCTGTTCGCTCTCACTGCCAACAACATCACGTACGGAGTTGTCGGCGAGCGCATTGGCTACTGGAAATTTTTTCCGGCCGAAGCTAATTGGGGGTTAATCCCTGTCTGGGGTTTTGCCGACGTAATTGAATCCAACCACGCAGACGTACCGGTCGGAGATCGACTCTATGGTTACTTTCCCATGGCCACCGAATGGATACTCACACCGGACCGTGTTCAGGACGAGCGACTGCAAGACGGCGCTGCGCACCGCGCTGAACTACCACCCGTCTACAATAATTATTCGAGAACTCTAAATGAGCCGCACCATAAAGCTGAGTTCGATGATGACCGCGCGCTACTCATGCCGCTCTACGCTACGTCGTACTGCCTTTACGACTACGTATGCGCCAACGACTACTTCAACTCGGACCAGGTCGTCATTACCAGCGCGTCGTCCAAGACCTCTATCGGCTGTGCGTACGCGTTTAAAAGCGATGACAAGTGCACGACAGTGGGACTCACTTCGGAGGGCCAACTAGACCGTGTGAATGCATTGAACTTGTATGACGAGGTTTACACCTACTCTGACTACAAACGCATTGATGCTCAAAAAATGACAACTATTATCGACATGTCCGGTAACGGTGACGTGCTATCAAAGCTGCATGAATATCTCGGCGATAGCATGGCGAAAACGTCTAACGTGGGTTTAACCCACTATGAAAGCAATACCATGGGACCGCATTTTATCCGGGAGCGCAGCGAAATGTTCTTCGCGCCGGGACACATGCAACGTCGTGCCAAAGAATGGGGGCCCGGTGTGTTCGGCGAACGGGCGTTTAAGTTCTGGCTGGAAAGCGCTGTTGCTAGCCGTAGCTGGTTAACCATTGACAAACACGAGGGCGCTGACAGCATCGCAGCGGTGTTCACCGACGTTCTCGATGGCAAACTGCCAGCTGATCATGGCGTGGTCGTTGAGCTTTAGTCCGGCCGCAGCAACCTGCCCGACCATTCGCCTTCAATAGACAAGCAAAAAAAAGCGCGAGCACTTAAGGTGCTCGCGCTGTGAGAAGGGCTCACAATTTAGCTAACTATCATCTACCACTCACAATACTGGGGATCTATCTCTTCGCGCACTTCGTCGCCGTAGCTATTCTCCCGAATTTCAAAACAGTAGCCGTCCCGGTCGCGAAACAAATGCAGATCATCTGCTCTACCGTACGTTCCTTCGCGTACAACCCGAGTCACAACCACTGGAGATGAATTGTAATAGCCGTGGCCGCAGTGGGCGTCGTGATGATGGGACGAATTGGCCAGCAAAGAGCCCAACACGATACCACCGGCTAAATATCCGTAACGGTCGTTTCGATTAAGTCGAAAGCGAGGATTGTAAAAGCGGTTATAGCGCAGTCCGTTGTAGCGGAAATTTTGATTCAGTCGGTAGTTGCGGTTAAACCGGTTGTGATTCACGTGTCGGTTAACGCGGTTGTTCACAAATCGATTGGTCCGAAAGTTACGCTGGTTGTTCACAATGCGGTTGTTACGCTGCACATTACGGCGCTGTACGTTTCTACGTTGATCACGACTGTTCGCTGCGAGGCGCTGATTCGAACGTGTCGATTGACGATTCGTTCGCTGCTCCCGATTACCGCGTCGCTCAGTTCGCTGAGACTGGCGATTCGATCGCTGCTCACGATTACTGCGTTGCTCCCTGCGCTGCGTCTGTCGCTGCGGTCGGCGGTCACTACGTGACGACCGATCGTATTTCTGAGACGACTTGGTGCCGGCTATTCGTGATTTCCTGCCATCGTCGGCAAGTATAGGGGCTGACGCGAACACGAAGCTCATTGATGTCAGCAAGATAAGTAATTTTTTCACAGGACGCTCCCGGTGTTTCTAGAGGGTAGCGTTAACTTAACAAAACCAGCCTGAATGCATCCTGAACGACAGAATAATTCTAAGTCACTGATTTAATTGATTTTAAAATACAGAAATCGGTATGAAGACCAGATCGTTCAGGTTGAATCGGGCTAAATCTTGATCCACTCCGGCTTTTCGCCGGTTTTTCGACCCCTGATTCTGCGGTACAACGTGCGTAGATCACCGGCAATTAGTACGTTCACAGGAATCAAAATCAACGTGATCATGGTGGCGAACAGTATGCCGAAGCCTAGCGATACGGCCATCGGCACCAGGAATTTGGCCTGAGTGGACGTGCTGAACATGATCGGCACCAGTCCGAAGAACGTGGTAATTGAAGTTAACATGACCGGTCTGAAACGACTCGCTCCTGCGGTCAAGGCGGCCGTGCCCAATTCCACGCCCTTGCTTCTTTGACGAGAAATGTAATCCACCAGAACGAGGCTGTCATTTATCACCACCCCGGTGAGAGCAAGCAAACCGAAGACGCTTAAAATGCTCATATCGATGCGCATGACAAAGTGACCAATTAGCGCGCCGATGAGCCCAAACGGAATCACAGACATCACCAGAATGGGTTTACTGTAAGAACGAAGCGGCAAGGCTAGTAGACAGTAAATGACAAATAGCACCACGGTCACGGCCAATTTGAGACTCTGAAACAGCAGTCGCTGCTCACGGTCTTCGCCTTCGGTTGTGTATGTTACGCCGGGTGCCGACACCATGAGTTCATCGAGGTAGCTCTTCAGGTCGGCCGTCAACACGGTCATATTGGTTTGCTCTTTGTCTACGTCCGCGGTTACCGATAGCGTACGATATCGGTCGACCCGGATAATTTGAGAGGGTCCCCTTCCCGCCTCAATTGTAGCGACATGACTGAGCGGAACCTGTCGTCCGTTAGGCGCCGTTACCAGAAACTCATCGAGTGTGGCAATAGAGCTGCGCTCGCTTTTTGGCAAACGCACCAGCACTCTTACGTCGTCGCGTCCGCGTTGAATGCGCTGGGCCTCAAAGCCGCGGAAACCACGACTGAGCTGTGCCAAAATCTCGGCCCGCGTCAATCCGAGTACCTGACCCTGACGCGTTAAATTAACCCGAAGCTCTTCTTTACCATCAGATAAGTTGTCTGTGATGTCGAAAACCGTTGGATAGGTTGCCAAACGTTCTTTCACTTTAGTAGCTACCCGCTGAAGATCTTCGAGCGAATTGCCACTCAGCTGAACGTTAATTGGATCGCCTGCTCTGAAGCGCTCTGCGCGAAAACTCACCGAATCGGCACCCGGAACCAAACCCACCCGTTTGCGCCATTCGTTACTGATATCCCGCGGAGTCTCTTTGGACACGCGAATGTCCGCAGGGACTGTCTCCATAAGAACACGCCCCATGTGAGGACCTGTACCGCCGCGACCTGCCGCACCAACCGTCGCGTACACTTTTTCAATCAGCGGCCCTGCGTCGTCGCCCTCGCCGTTACGATATTCTTGTTGCAATTCAAGCGCGACATCTATGGCGCGCTGCATGTGCATGTCGGTTACTTCGAACGGTGTTCCAACAGGCATTTGCAAAGTCATGCGTACCGTTTCGGATTCGACTCTTGGAAAAAAGGTAAATTTGATCCAGCCGCTCGAAATAGCCGAGACGGCAACGAAAAAGATGCCGATAAATCCCATTAGAACCGCGTGTCTGTTTTTCAGAGCACTCCTGAGAGTCGGCTGGTAGTACTTCAACACCCAGCGTTCGAAACCCAATGAAAAAGAACGCTGCAGTTTGGCCAATTTAGACAGATCGTCGCCGCGATTCATGCGAATGTGTTTCAGGTGGGCGGGTAATACAAACTTGGACTCAACCAGCGAGAACAACAGCACGGGTATGACGACTACACCAATCGGCATAAAAAACCGCCGAAATGCACCGTCAAGCACCAGGAGTGGCGCAAAGGCTGCTACCGTAGTCAGGATGCCATAGGTAACCGGTATGGCGACTTCCCGTGTGCCGTCCACAGAAGCCTGCAGCCCTTCCTTGCCCATCTGAAAATGCGAGTACACGTTCTCACCGGTCACAATGGCGTCGTCTACAACGATGCCTAACACCACGATGAATCCGAACAGGCTCATAATGTTGATCGTAAAGCCAAACATCCAAAGCGTTAAAAGTCCACCGAGGAAACTTACCGGAATACCAAGAAAGACCCAAAAAGCGATGGCAGGACGTAGAAACAATGCCAGTAGCAATATCACCAGCAGGCCACCCTGCGCGGCACCGGTTAACAAGGTGGTGAGGCGACCTTTGAGATAAACCGTATCGTCGTCCCAGTGCGTTACGAACAAGCCGTTCGGCAGAGAGTCCTGTTTGTCTTCGATAAAATCGCGCGTTGCTTTTGAAATTTCCAGCGCGCTCTGAGTGCCCGTCCGGTAAACGTTCATCATGACTGCGTTCTTACCGTTGAACGAATTTTTCAACGCGTCTTCTTCAAATCCGTCGCGCACGTCGGCGACATCACCCACTCGAAGAATGCTGCCGTCATCGTTTGTTTTAACAATAATGTTGTCAAAGTCGGCCTGCCGGTAAGCCTGACCCTTCGACCTGATCAGCACGTTGCCACCCTCGGTGCGCACGTTTCCGGCAGAAGCATCGAGTGAACTGTCGCGAATCGCCTGGGCTATTTGACCGAGTGTCAAATCAGTGTCGCGAAGCCGGTCCTGTGATACTTCGATATTAATTTCATAGTTTTGGACAGAGGTTAGCTCAACCAGCGAAATAGCTTCCAGCCTCAGTAAGTCGTCGCGTATTAGCTCCGCATAGCGGCGTAGCTCTTGATCGCTCTGATCGCCGTAAACCGCCACCTTTAACACATCAATTTTTCGCTGGCGCAAACTCACAACAGGTTTCTCGGCGTCGACCGGAAAGGTATTAATGCCGTCTACGCGTGCTTTGACATCGGCCAATAATTCCCGTGGATCGTAACCCTGCACCGCACTGACAGTAACCGATGTGCCGCCCTCAACCGACTGACTAACAATCGTGTCGATGCCCTCGATATCCTGTACGGCTTCTTCAATGCGTACCGCAACCCCTAACTCGGCATCTTCAGGCGTTGCGCCACGCAAAGTAACGTTTATAAGAACCTGGTCCGGACTCACCTCGGGATACGTGGTTATTCCTAGCCGCGAGATACTCATAAGGCCGAGTATGACGATTGTAATCATCAACAAATTAGCCGCTACGTCGTTGCGTGCAAACCATGCAATCACAGCGTTCTCCCGGGTTTACCCGGCTTGGGTCGACGGCCTGGCGTCCGCTCACTACTGGCTGTAGTAGTTGAGACTTCGCCGTTCTGCTTTTTCGTCCGCACCGGAGTTCCCGACGTGACCTGACCAAGCGGCGTGGTTACCAGCTGATCGCCCGCTTCCAGTCCCCGACCAATTATGGCCTCACGGTCGTTCTGCCAAACAATACTCACCGATCTTTGCTGGAGCTGTTCGTCCTCTACAACATACGCAAAAGTACTTTGGTAAATGGCGCTGGTAGGAACAATAATGGCGTTCTTGATTGAACGCCCGGTAATTTGAGCCGTAACGTATTCGCCAATCTTAAGCGGTGTTCGTCCGGCCGCCGCCGCTCCAAATGGATCGTCAATTTGAGCGACACAGTGAAGCTGCCGCGCCACAGAGTCGATGGCACTTTCCGTTCTCACTATGCGACCGTCCCAGGCATCGCTGTTCACGAGACTGGAAAACACTTTAACCGGCACCGAATTTGGGTCTTCCGCAGCGCCCTGATCGGCACGGTACTGCTCTGGCAGGTCTACGAAGGCCAGGTCTTTGTCTCTTAATGGCAGACGAACTTCCACGTAATCTGTTGCGTACACCTCCGCCAACATTGTATTCGGATTCACGACTTGGCCTACATCGACACCTTTGGCCATAACCCGGCCCGCATACGGCGCTTTTATTTTCGTTCGCTCAAGGTTCAGCGAGGCCTTATCCAACTGAGACTGAGCTGAAGCTACGCGTGCTTGTGCTGCACTCAATTGAGGCTTGCGTAACACCAGGTCGGGGGCCGTACCGTCGTTACCCAACCGCGACCAGTCGGCGCTCGCCTGGTTGGAGCGCGCTTGCTCTTCCGCCAGATTTTGACGGGCGTCTATGAGTGTGGCTTTGGCAATCTCTACATTGGCCTGATAATCACGCTCATCAATAGTCAACAGCGTGTCGCCTGCTTCAAAGAAACCACCTTCGCGCAGCCGTGGACTAATCGAGGTAACCTGACCACTGACCTGGGCCAGCATCATCGACTGGGTTCGTGGCTTCACGGTGCCATAGCTTTCAACCACGACCTGATACGTTGTCGGTCTGATCGGCAGAACTTCTACAGTCATGGCTGGAGGTGCCGGCGGCTTGCGCCGTTCACTCTTAGGCGTAAAGACCTTCATGCCGACTGCCAGAACAAACAGAGCAAGCAAAACCAGCAAGGGAATCAGCCCCAGAATGATCTTAAGTCCAAGACCGTCAGTGTTGCCGTTTTGTTCGTCCAATGTGTGTGGCTGACTCATTGAAGTATTCCTTTGCCGCCAAGAGCGGTACATAAATCGATTCGGTTGATAAGCTGAAGATAACGCAGCTCCAGCAGGCTGGAGGTCGTATCAAAAGCCCGTTGTTCGGACTGCAGTACGGTGGCGTAGTTGGTGAGACCGCGCTGATACTGCTGAAAAGACAGCTCATAGGCCGCGTTGGCAGCGTCGGCTGCGCGATCGGACGTGTTTATTTGAACTTGAAGAGACTGTGCGTTACTCAACGTATCCTCTACCTCGCCGAACGCGCGCTGCAATGTATCAATGTACGCCAACTCCTGTTGTTCAAGCTGCTTTCTGGCTTGAGCTTCCAACGCCTTAAGCCGACCGGCCTGAAAAATCGGCTGAGAGAGGTTCGCCACGATTGACCATGCCAAGTTGTTGCCGTCCAGTATATCGCCAATCTCGGTTTCCAGATCGTCAATGCTTGCGCCAATCACAAGTCGTGGAAAACGCTCTTTATGGGCCACCGCAACCGCAGCGTTCTGGGCTAACAGGTCGGTCCAGGCCTGCATCACGTCAGGACGACCTTCCAGAATGGCGGTAGGCTGCTCCGGATTAACCAGCGGGCCGGGCTCAGGCAACTTTTCGTCCAGCACTTTTTGACCACTCGGATATTCGGTCACCAACAACTGGAGACTACTAATACTTTCAAGTGCCGTCTGCCGCTGGCGCGCTACTCTCGCCTGTTCCTGAGCAAAACTGGTGCGGGCGAGATAAACATCCAGAGCTGTATTAATGCCTTGACGATAGGCCTGCTCGACAATGTCGAGGTTATTTCCCACGCTTTCGACCCGCTGCGAAAAGACGCCCGCTAACTCACGAGCAAAAATAGCGGTATACCAGGCCTTGGCAACGTCACCCAGCACGACTCTGACGGCGTTCTCGTAACTGTACTGTGCAGACCTGAACTGCAGCTGCGCCCGCCGTTGCGCATCGGAAAGTCGTCGCCACACGTCCACTTCAAACTGGCCGTCCAATCCAAGATTGTATTGCTGATTAGGTGCCCGAAACTGGTTGGCATTGGTTCTGCGCCGTGTCGTTGCCAGCGCCCCTGATAACGACGGCATGCGATCGGCCCGAACAACCGTTACGCCCAGTCGTGCCTGCTCTACCTGGCTACGCAACGTTTTGAGCGTAAGGTTTTGCTCAAGCGCCTCTGTCATCAGAGCGTTCAATGAGGCGCTTTCAGCGCCACACTGTCCCGTAGGCTCAGAACTGAGGTTTTGTGGCAGTCGCTCCCAAGACTGTGGATACTCGATAGCCGGCTCGGGCGTAGGCTCCGCTCGAGGCAGCACCCCACACCCGCCAAGCATAAAGACCAGAGCGAGCGAAAAAAGCAGGCGAATAGAAGGTGATTTTTGGATAGGGAACCGGGTCATTGAGATTACGCGTTCGGTTTGATCGGATACGGCTTTCGAAGGGTCACATTGTATGCCAGTTTTCAATACGGTTTACAGCTGCCTGTGCTCATTATGCGTCAAACTGACTATTTGCTGCGATAAATTCAGAATAGCCCGATTCAATCCAGTTGTGACCAACTGCTTTCTCAAGATTTCTGAAGAAACGCGATAAAAACGACGTCATTGCGACAGTACAAATAAAGGTTGTCGCCAGCGCAACGTGCGCGGCAATCTCTTGACGCCAATTTGGCCGTCTCTAACCAGCAAACCCGACGCATTCTGACCGAGATTGCCACACCCGCTGCGCGGGCTCGCAATGACAAAGCATCCGCTGCGTCCACTCGGATATCTCTTTAGCTAGAGGCATCCTGACAGAGATTGCCGCACCCGCTGCGCGGGCTCGCAATGACAACGCGGGCCGGCCGCACCGACTAAGTCCTGATGCGCTAGTCGCTATTGAGAATCGCCAGCTATTGCTTGGCCATATCGGTGTATATGATTTTCAGCCAGACCTCAGGCTTCATAAAGCCGTTGCCCCATTTGTCATCGTATTCTTGCAGTGGGTCTTTAAGTTCCACAGCCGACAGCGACAGTTTCTGGTTCAAGAACACCAGCAATTTTGAACGAACGTCTTTCAGCATGTCCAGGTAAACCTGAAGGTCTTTCTTGCTCGCTAGCGGTCCGTGCCCCGGGATAATACGGGTGTCTTCGTCAATTAAGGTCATCAGTTTCTCAACCGTACGAATAAGGCCGTCAAAACTACCGCCAGATTTTGTGTCGACGTACGGATAGTCCCCGTTAAAAAACAGGTCTCCCGTGTAAACGACATTGTGATTAGTGAAGTGCAGAATGGCGTCGCCGTCGGTATGACTGTGCGGATGGTGAATAACGCGTATATCGTTGCCGTTAAAATGAAACGACATCTTATCATTGAATGTGATAACGGGAAGCGCGGCTTCCGGACTGTCATTGTCACTCATGCGCTTACGCACGTTGTCGTGCGCGACAATAGTTATGCCTTGATTGCCAAGATTTTCGTTACCGCCCGTATGATCGCCATGTAAGTGGGTATTAAAAACGTATTGAATTGGCTTGTCGCTGAGCTCGGAAACGGCTGCGGTGATTTTATCGGTTAGTGGCGCAAACTGGTCGTCAATCAGGAAGACACCGTCATTACCAATTGAGACACCAATGTTGCCGCCTCTGCCCTGCAACATGTACAGCCCGTCAACCACTTTCGTCGTTGTGATTTTTACGTCTTCCATCTGCGCCATGGCAGTTGCGCCCATAGGCAAAACTATGGCTATCACTGCACATCCCGTCAACCACTTATTCATCTTGCGTCTCCAAACTAAATCCATACTGATCACAACCGTGAGACCACGATTCAACCAATTAATTTCAACTGATTAATCTCAATCAATCAATTCAAATGCCATTTTTTCCCGATTCTTGCGCACTTTGTCGCCGGGAAACACCTGCCCATTCATCGTGATGTACACACCGGGATCCAGACCCTGGACCGCCGCGGTGGCCATACCAACGTTAAAAATAGCGTCGGTTGAACGAAAACGTGCCGGATTCAACGCGCCGGTTATCACAACCGTCTTGCCGAGCTCGACAATTCCCGCGGCCAAAAGAACGGCTGCCGTATCGGTCATGGTGTCAGTGCCGTGTGTAATAAGAATACAGCTCTCACTCGCCTCAGTAGCGGCTTTGGCAATGACGGCACGATCTTCGTCGGTCAATTCGAGGCTATCTTTACGCATGAGAGGGGTCACCTCGTAGTCGACCGTAACACGCGAATCTTTCAGAATAAGTCCGGCCGTAGGTTCTCCTACTTCAAACTCACTGGTCGCATCAAAATACACTTTGTCGATAGTACCGCCGGTGGTCAAAATTCGTATGCTCACTGTTTTGTCTCCTGCCTTTGAGGCTCGGCCGATCGACCCGCCCTTGTATTGTGACCTGAACTGAAATACGCCCGCGCTTGGGGTATTTGCAGCTTCACCGTTGCAGCGCATATTACAAGCTCTTCGAGAGCGTTATCCAATTTTCGGGCGCCCCCGGGCAACGCTTCCAATCGGGGACGCAGAAGCGCTTCCAGATCAGTCAAATACTCCGTGTCACACAAGCGGGACGCGACTCTCGACAAGCTGGTTGCGTGCGCGGCTGGCATCCGTGGAATAAGCTCGTCAATGTTCTGTGTCAGCCAGTCCCAGGTCTGCTGAACGTTTACGTCTTCTCGCATGTGTGACAAAAACAGTCGACGAATTTCATTGCTCCGCAGCCCGTCCTTGAGCGTGTCCTCCCGCAGACGCTTGCCAACCGCGTAGTCGCGTGTGCGAGCCAACGCTGACAGCGCCGTATCCCGGAACCAGGCGTCACGGCTGCTGGCAAACCGTTTGTACAGAGCGTCCACCAAGGACTGACCGCCGTCCTGAACGCCAACGGTCAAAATGGTATCAAGAGTCGAACGGCTTACGGCAGCGGCCTCGCCCTCGTCGCCTAAGAAAACTCTGGCTTTGGCGAGTGCCGCGCTACGCGTTTCCTGGTCGTAAGCAATCTCGGCCATAAAGCTGGCTACGTCAGAATAGTGAATACGCGTTTCGTTATCCGCCAACCCCTCTAAAAACGTGGCATCGAAACCACGCCAGGCCCGCATATTCTTGTAGAGCGCGGCGGCCCTGCCACGTATGGCCCACAGAAGCTTCGGGTTATCGCTACCCAGTTTTTCAGTCATAAACTGAACCGTCGACGTCACGCTACGCGCCACGCTTGGGTGTTTAGAGGACGCCAGTTTCTCGATAATTTCCCAAGTCTGAGCAACGTCCAGACGCCCACTGGCAAATCCTGCTCTCGTACTGTCTGCGACTGACAGCAACTCGCGCTCGGTCAACAAGTCTTCTGACGAAAGCAAAGCCGCGTAGTTTGTCGCTGGCATAACCCAGTGAAAGTATCCGGCAAAATCCGCGTTGGGCAATACCCAGTCAGGGCAGTCACCGTCGAAGTCAACTGACTGTTCGACTTCTTCCAGCACCACACACACGCGCTCAAGCTGATTGGACTGTGCGTACTTCAGGCATAGCGGAATATCCCAAGTGCGTTCCGTATCACCTTTGGAACCTAGCGGTAAAAAACGGCTCTGGCTTAGTTCGATGGTTTTGTTTTCGCAGTCTAATCTTGCTTCAACCAGCGGAATGCCGTTTTGAAAGAGAAAGCTATTCGCTGCCTGCGACAAGTCGCGATTTGCGGCAACCGACAGTGACTCCATCAAATCCAGAACGGTGGCGTTGCCGTGCGCAAATTTAACCATATGCGCTCGTACACCGTCACGAAACACGTCTTCGCCGATAAACTGCTCGAACATATTTAACACGGCACCGCCTTTGGAATAGGTTATGCCGTCAAACGCCGCGACGATATCGTCGTTATTCAGCACCGGCTCGCGAATTTGTCGGGCACTGATAAGGCCGTCGTCCTCCATCGCATAAGCCGTCCGCTTTAACTGCGCAATGCCGGCTTTTTGCTCAACGTCGTAAGCCTCCACGGCTTTATACGACATCCAGGTAGCGAAGGATTCGTTCAACCAAATATCATCCCACCAGGGCATTGTCACCAGATTACCAAACCACATATGGGCCAGCTCATGTGCCATGACCGAAGCGTATGCGCGCTTTTGCTGTGGCGGAGCGTTTTTCTTCAACAACAAAAGTTTTTCACGAAACGTAATGGCACCAATGTTCTCCATGGCACCTGCTTCAAAATCGGGTACGGCGATGATGTCCAGCTTGGCGTACGGATAGGGTAAATTGAAGTAGCGCTCTAACTCGACCAGAATTGACCCGGTTTCTTTCATTGCATAGGCCAACTGTTTACCTTTGCCTTTAATCGCTACACCACGAAAAGGAAGCGGGTCTTTGCGAACGGTATTTGCCGCAAGTGCATCTCCTTCCACAATGTCAAGTGGACCAACGGCAATCGCAAACAAATAGGTCGTCATGGGTGGCGTCGCCGCAAAACGCACTCGCTTCATGCCGTTAGGCAGCCGGCTCGACTCCACTTCAGGAGCGTTCGCTATCGCCTGATGATCACCACGGACAATGAGCGACACTTCGAACGGTGTTTTGAAAGAAGGCTCGTCAAAAGACGGAAACGCTTCTCGAGCGTAAATCGACTCCATTTGAGTAAAGGCGTAACTTTCTCCTTCCGCATTAACCTTGTACAGGCCATGAAGCAGGCGGCCAAAAGCCGCCGCGTAGTCAAATTCCAAAACCACGTTACCGATATCAAGCGGTCGCTCAAAGTCAAGTCGCACAACTCCGTCTACGTGAATCTGTGAATAGGAAGCGGATATTTTTTGACCGTCTGAAAGAAGCGCTGAAACTTCGGATACAGCAAGCCCGTCTCCGTGCATATAGATGCGGTCAGTTGGCTCTGACAGGGCTACAGCAATATCGACATGGCCGGAAAATTGCTCCTCAGCCGGATCGACTGTCAGAGCGAGTGCATAGCTTAACGGTGTAACGCCTGAAGGCAGCATACCAAGCGGAATATTCTTGTCGGCTTCGGCCAACGAAGGCCGTTTCAGCGAAAGCGCCGGCTGGCCAGCTTTATTAATCGGCCTGAATTTCGTTTTGCTTTGCTCACCCGAAGGGGAAACAACCGTGTCCGAAGCTTCATTGCCGGAGCGCAGCTGAGCCGATCGAACCGGCTTGGAGGTCACAGGTTTAGAACCCGATACATCCGGCGTTAGCTCGTCAGAATTGATTACATCAGAACTGGACACGCCATATTCTGGTGCCTCAGGTATTGATGCACTTGAACCTGGCCCGACCTCAATTCTTTCTACGGGTGTATAGGCTCTATTCTCTCGCCCCTCGGACTTGGGTGCCTTTGAGTCATCACAGGCAAACAGACAAAATAACAAGGCTGCTATTAGCGCTTTCTGCATAGAGTGCGATCCGTACATTTTGGGTAGAAATCCGGCCTGAATAACGCCGACAATGAATTTTGAAGTATACCTTGATTAAACCCTGAAACCGCCCCGATTTATATCCGGACTCCGCTGCGACTAACGGCCTCAAACCATCAGACAAAAAGAAAAAGCCTCGACTGAGCGAGGCTTTTTCTGATTGCGCGCTATTCTAGTTCTCTACCGGAATACACGCATTTGCACTCGGTCCTGGCTCCATCAGAAAAGAACTGGTAACCAATATGAAGTCAAGGAAACTAATCGTACCGCTCGAGTCTGCATCGAGATCGGGATCGTAGTTTGGATCACCAACCTGACTATTAAACCCTGGTACGAAACGGCTGACATCAGCAAAATTGACCGTACAATTGTTGTCGAAATCCGCATCGCAGGCATTACCAATACCGTCTCCGTTGGTATCAGTCTGCTGGGCGTTCGGAACGTTCGTACAGTTATCTTGCATATCGAAGACACCATCACCGTCCGAATCAACGTCATTCACCTCTACTACCGTCGCTTCAATACACCATTGAAACAGCACGCCGCTATCGATGGACGCTTCGTCGCTGAGCGTAACCTGCCACTCACCGTTGATCAGTTCGCCGTCAAACGTATCGAGAGCTTCGGTCGGCGTAACCTGGCCGCTAATAGCAGGGCTTGATCCGTTGCAGATGCCTTCGGCAGCCCCATCGGTGCCTTCATCGTCGAACGTTGCATCAAGGTCGTCGTTGCCGCAACCGTTAGTAGAAGCGGGAACACCGGGACGGTCCAACAGAACCGCTGACGAACCACTGCTAACGCGGGATACGCTGGCAACCACATCTCCAATAAACGTATGACTGAGCGTCATTGAAACATCCAAATCGACAATTTGACGCGGGTCGTTAATGACTATCGAATCAACCAGCACTTCGCCCGTATTGTCGGGAATTGCTGATATCGGCGTACGACACTCACTAATTATTCCAATACCTAACGGTAAAACGCTGAGAGTAAAGCTTTGAGAAGCTGACTGCACCGGATCACCGTCATCTGAAACAGATACCGTGACAAGATAGTCTCCAGCGTCTCCAACCGACGGAAGACAATTGAGCGAACCAGTGCCGTCACCGCTGTCGGCCACGGTGCAAAACGACGGTCCGCTGGTAACCGCGAGCGACAATGTATCGCCAGTATCGGGATCGGTTGAGTTTAACGCGATCGACAAATCACCCTCTTCGTTGACTGTCGCGTCAACGATTGGATCAAGTGATGGCGCCATGTTAATGCCACCAACCGGAACCTGATTGTAAAACCAGTTAGTATTTTCGTTCAGGCGAACCGTGGCACCGGAAATACGGAAGTGGTCTCCCGAAACCGTCTGAAAACCAACGCCGCACTGGGCGAAGCCTGTATTGTTGTCAACAACAATGTTCACATCGCAGTTACTGGTTGTAATACCTTGGTACACAAGTGTTAGCGAGTAGTCGTCACTGGTACCTGCGATTTCATCCACACCGGCTTTACCGTAAGAAAGCGTGGCAACTCCGTCGGCAGTCAATGACCGTTGAGCTTCGTCAACAAATTGGCCTTGCTGCATGATGGCTTCGGTGTCAGAAACACCCAACAACGGTGCCAAAGCACGGGAACCATTAGCGGCATAAGTACCCGACGGCAAGTTGACCAAGTTACGTGAATAAGTCGACGAATCAATTACCCCAGCCAGTGTAAACGGATTGTTGTCTACCGTTTTAAAATAGTGAAGATTTACGTCGTCGCCACGAATATCGTCAGACGTACCGCGGATATTGTCCGCACCGTCATTCAAATTAAAGCTGTTGTTGGCTCCGTCCGTAGACTTGGTGTATTCCCGATCAGCCGAAGGCACGCCTGACTCGGTAGCGAGGTTTACGTGTGCAAGACCAATGCAGTGACCCACCTCGTGCAAAACAACCGACTCGGCGTCAAGCTGCCCCGAAGGAATATTGTTGTTATTACCCAAGCCCAAATTTCCAGTAGTCGCCTGAAGCGCGTTGAACGTGGCAATTACGTTCTGTACCGGAATGACAAGTTCGTTAGTAACGTCGCTGGTCGGGTCGATACAAATATTAACCTGGAGGTCTTGTTGGCCGGGCACATACCCCGACGGGTGAAGGACAATATCTGGGTTGCTTTCACCTGCGCCGATAAAGGCACCGGCCATCACGTCGGCCGCAACGAAGGCGTAGGCAGCGGAAACGGCAAAGGCTGTGTAGTGACTGAGTTTCATTCTACTGCCCTCCCGCAATGCGCACGACATTGCGACGCGAATGATCGGTCAGCTGAAGCAAGACTTTCTCAACTTTAGCCAATTGCTGAACCGCTGCCAGATTTCTAAAACGCTCTGCGTCAACTGGAATGTCGTTCCATACGATATTGGCCGACAGTTTTTTTCCCTTGCTACCGCTCTTGCCAAACTGCTCAAAGTTCATGTTTATGTGAGTGGCGGTAAGATCCGATACGTGAAAACGATCAGATGTGGAGGCGTTTCGCTGCGCGGCTCGCGTGTCTCGCTCCAGACGAGCCGCTTCCCAATCCGTTGACATCAAGCCGTTGGCATCGAGCTGAGCTACCAGCGACTGCATTTCTTTTGTGCTCAGGCGATATTCGAACGTACCGGCTTTTTTCATGTAAACCGGCGTATGGACGATCACCCGACCGTCTGCAAATACGGAAAGCTCCTGGTGGTCGTCAACATCAGCTACCCGATCGTGTATGCGAGTGAAGAAAATCACTGGCTCATCGCTATTGCCTTTGAAGACATAAGCTTGAGCGTCAGCCGCCGCATGGCCCGTTAACATAAGTGACACCGCAAGGGTCACCGTCATTACTAGCGTTCTCATATCTGAATCCCCATTCATGATTATTCGTTGTCTGTTTTTATACGGCCCATTCTAAATTGAGTAAGAGGACGTAGACGCCCCCAAGGCCAGTTTTATGTCGAAGAGTGTACCTTAATCAGATACACATTCGATCATAAGGGATTATGTTAGATAAGAAAGCTGCGCAAACGACACAGATGTGGCTAAGAGGCACCGTGTTTTTTCAGGTAACGCTCAACGCGTTGAGCCGATATCGGCTTGCGGGTGCCGAGCTCCTGAGCAAATATGGACACACGCCATTCCTCCAGAAGCCAACGATAATCGGGGACTTGCCGTCGCGCTTCCGCCGTCATCGCGTTGTACTTGGCCCAGTGATAGTCGAATTCGACAGGCGGCTTGGGCTCTTTACCCTGCTCCACAAGGCGGCGAACCCTCAACGTAATAGCTTGAAGATACCGATGAAGTTCTTGTAACCATTCTGCCGGTGTAGCGCGAACAAAGCCGTCATAAACCAGCGAATCGAGCTGATGCTGGATATCTTGTCGAACGCTGTCGGAAAGGCGTGCGCCGTGCTCCTCAACCGTCATATTGACCATTTGGCGTTTCGACATGATGTCGAGTAACGAGGCCGATACTTTTTGCGCTTCAGCGATTAGCCCGGCACGACATCGCTCGCGAGCTTGCGCAAAGTGCGCGCCACTTCTGATTAAATGCGGCTGCTCAACCAACGCCCCCAACGACGCCATGATCAAGTCGTCGAACATTTGATCAAACTCGCCGATATGCATGTACAGCAAACTGAGGCGATTCAGGTCAGGCAAGTTCTTACGCAGATACTTTACTTTGTCGCTAGCTACCTTGTGCAGCAGTCTTAGCACACCGTTACCGTGCACAGAGGGGGCGTCTTCAAGTGTTGGCACAAGCTCAAGGTCTACCCGATATGATTTGTCAGCAAGCACCGGAGTTGCATTGATGCGCATGTCCGCATAGTCAACTTCTATTGAATCGGGCAAGTCATCAAAATCCCAGCGAGTCACATCGGTTCTTAACCATTCGCTGTCGGGTTGATCGCTGGCCCGCGCAACAACCCCCTGCGCCTGCGCACGCAACTCACCCAAAGTACGACTCCAGGCTACTTCACGACCGTTAACATCCAGCACAGAAAGACCCATCCGAAACCAGTCCGATAGCGTATCCACGGGCCAGTCTTCGACCGCTACCTGTACACCGTGACTCGTCCCCACAAATCGGGTCAAAGCGGCACTCAGTGACTCAGTGCCACCGGGTAGTTGCTGATCAATGGCCCACACTAAAAACTCTTGAGCGCGATCAGTGACCGGCACAAGCTGCTTTCTCTTGGACTTCGGTAATCCACGAAAAAGCGCTTCAGTTTTGAGCTTCAGCCAACCTGGAACCAGCCAATCGACCTGTGACTGCTTTACATAGCGCACCAGCGCGGCGGGAATAGCAAGCGTAACGCCATCGCGCGAGTCACTCGGATCAAACACGTATTCAAGGTTAAGGGTGTGGCCGTCCACGCTCAGGGAGTCAGGGAACCAAACGGCTTTCGCCTCGTCCACCGAGCCTAATTCTTCCGGAGTCAACGTCAACGCCTGACTAATATTCTCTTTGTCCGTGTTGAACCACGATACGAACGACTTACGATCGAAAACCGTTTCAGGCACTCGCTGATCAAACAGTTCAAACTGCTGCTGTTCGTCCAGCAGAATTTGTCGCAGTTTGGATTCCGTAACGGCAAGCGCGTCACGATTCTTTTTATTACGATCTATAAACGGCGCCCTGAAGTTCCAGCGGTTGTCGACCAGCGCGTGCTGAATAAAGGCTTTGCGAGCAGCTTTTTTATCGTGTCGTGACAACGGCACGCGTCGATTACGACTCAACACAAAACCAAACAGCCCAACCTCTTCAAGCGCCATGGCGCAGCCTTGCTGTTTGTTCCAAAACTCTTCGACACACCGGCGCTGGACCAAATGTGCACCGGCTTTCTCAACCCACGCAGGGTTAATCTGCGCGGCTTGTCGGGCAAACACCTGCGAGGTCTCAACGATTTCCGCGGCCATTACCCAGGCAGGGGGTTTGGCAGCCAGCCCGGAGCCAGGAAACAATTTAAATTGCCGCCCTCTTGCTCCCTTGTAGTCGTGTACCGTTTCCCGCTGCCCAATGTGGTCAATGAAACCGCGCAGCAACGACGTGTGAATAAGTGCCGGGCTGGCCGGTCGCTTGTTTACAGTATGAGTCAAATCTTTCGCGACATAGCGAAGCTGAAGCACAACGTCGTTCCACTCCTGAAGACGACGAAAAGACAAGAAGTTCTGACGACACCATGTGCGCTGCTGTTTTTGACTGCCCTTTAAACGCCGCCAGGCTCTCCAGATGTTGATCAGCGACATGAAGTCGGAGTGTTTGTCGATAAACACCTTGTGCTTCTCGTCGGCGGCCTTTTGGTGGTCAAGGGGCCGCTCACGTGGATCACCGGCACTCAATCCTGCCGCGATCACCTGCATTTCAGCCAAACATCCGTCATCAACAGCTGACACCAACACCTTGGCTAAACGGGGGTCGAGTGGATAACGCGCCATGCGTCGTCCCTGCTTGGTCACTTTGCCTTGCTTGGAAAAAGCCTGCAGCTGCTCCAGCAGACGATAGCCGTCTTTAATAAATCGTCTGTCAGGTGCCTGCACAAACTCAAAGGATTCGATTGCACCTAATCCCAACACCTGCATGCGCAAGATTACGCTAGCGAGATTGGTGCGAACGATTTCCGGATCTGTATAGGCCGAGCGCTGATCAAAATCTTCTTCGGAAAAAAGTCGCGCACAGACTCCCGGCTGTGTGCGGCCACACCGCCCTGCCCGCTGTGAGGAGCTAGCCTGAGAGACCGGTTCAACAGCTAGTCGCTGTAACTTGCTCCGATAATGATAACGACTAATGCGGGCGGTCCCTGTGTCTACAACAAAAATAATGCCCGGAACCGTCAGGGACGTTTCAGCCACGTTTGTGGACAGCACAACGCGCGTTTTGCCAGATGTTCTGAATACAGCGCTTTGCTCTTTTGAACTCAGCCGAGCGTAGAGTGGCAGAACGTCGATAGTCTTCTCAAAGCGTCCTTCGAGCACTTTCATGGTGTCTCGTATTTCGCGTTCGCCAGGTAAAAATACCAGCACGTCACCGCGCGTATGCTGTTCCCAAAGCGTGCTAATGGTGTCGCATATATGCTGATCCATTGGCCTGTCACCGGGATCGTGATATTCCACCTCAATGGGATAGCTGCGACCGCTGACTTCGATGATGGGCGCGTCGTTAAAAAAGGCCGCAAACTCGCCCGGGTTTATGGTCGCTGACGTAATGATGACCCTGAGTTGAGGGCGCTTTATCAGCAAGCGTTTTAACAGACCAAGCAAGAAATCGATATTCAAAGAACGCTCGTGCGCTTCATCTATTATCAGACAATCGTATTCCATCAGGCCGCGATCGCGCTGCGCTTCCTGAAGCAACATGCCATCTGTCATAACCTTAACCTGACACTCAGGGCCCGTTTGATCGTTGAAACGGACCTTGAAACCGACGCCACTACCAACTGGACAACCCAGCTCCTCAGCAATACGGGCGCAGGTAGCTCTTGCCGCAATTCGTCTGGGTTGAGTGTGGCCAATGGTTCCGTGACTCCCGAAACCGGCCTGAAGACAAAGCTTGGGAAGCTGCGTCGTTTTACCAGAGCCGGTGGCGCCCGCAACAATCGTTACCTGATTGGCCCGAATCGATTCGACAATCTCGTCGGCTTTTTCAGCGATCGGTAAATCTTGAATCACATTTGCGCTGAAACGCTGGGCTCTCGACTCTGCTCTGGCAATCGATCTTGCAATGTCTTGCTTGAGTTTTTCCAGCGGCTCCGAGCCAAGTTTGGGTGAGCGTTTAATGCGCGCGACGAGACGGCCACGATCGCTGAGCATGGTTCGGTTCATTTGCTGCATCAACGCAACAACGTGCGCTGATGCGTTCGGGTTTGGAGTAGCGCTCACCGCTCGCCTGATGGTTGGAAATTGAGAAGATTGTACACGGCGGTATCGCCGGATGCAGCTATGCGAGCCTAAAAATGATTAGCTTGGAGGCAGCGTTACGTCAAACCTGGCTCCGCCCGAAGAGCTCGCTGTAAGCTCAAGCGTTCCATTCATAATGTCGACCAGTTCGCGCACGACACTCAAGCCAATACCGTGACCCGCTACGTTTTCATCGGCTCGCTGGCCACGTTGAAGAATTCGGGAAGCGTCATCGTTTGAAATGCCTGGACCATCGTCGCCCACTACGCACTTCAGACCCGCCATTTCAAATTCGTCGTCATGGACCTCGCGAAGATCTACAGTTACTTTTTCGTTGCACCATTTAAATGCGTTATCGAGCACGTTTCCAAACACTTCCATCAGGTCGCCCTTTTCGGCGCGATACCACAGTGCGTCCGGTCCGGTTACCTCACATATGACGCCCTTATCGGCGTAGACTTTATGCAGTGAGTCGACTATTGCATCGAGCACTTCACGCACGTCAATTTTTGCGACACCAAGCGTTGTACTACCGGACGCCGCCGCCCGTTGAAGCTGGTAGCCGACAATATCGCTCATGCGATCAACTTGTTGATGAATGCTCGACTCCACCTCGTTTTCAAGAGTGTTGTTTTCCAGCGTGTTGCGCACGATAGCGAGAGGTGTTTTCAGGCTGTGCGCAAGATTACCGAGCGTATTTCGGTAGCGCGCCAGACGCTTGCGTTCGGCGTCCAGCAACCGGTTGGTATTGCGAGTCAGGCTTTTAAGTTCGGACGGGTAATCGCTCGACAGCTCCGCGCGTTCACCTGATTCAATTTCGGAGATCTCTTGCGCTACCTGACGCAAAGGGCGCAGCACCCAGCGTAAAACAACCGCTTGCGAGGCTAATATCAAGGCTGTAACGGCCGCAAACAAAGTCATGAGCCTGTCACGAAACTTGCCTACCTGAGCTCGAAACGGTTCCTGACTTTCAGCCACACTGAACGTATAGGTAAGCGCTTCACCATTTGAGATTTCCCATTCGACCGCGAGCGAATAGCTGAACATATCCGTACCGTCAGTAGTTTGAGCGCGCTGAAATCGCATTCCCTCTTCGGTGCCTACCGGTTCAATCGGCAAGAATACACCAACGGCCGACATTGATCGCCATTCAAGCTCGTCCGAGTCGCTAATAACCTGGCCGATAAGGCCTGACCCGGGTGACATGAAACGGGCCTCAGGTAGCTGGTCCGGTAGCGTCAGCCGGCCGCGATTGTCCGTGTCGGCCGCTGCGATCAGCATGAGCATCTGGACATTGAGTCGATCTCGAATAGCCTGCTCTGCCGAATCACGAAAGGCCGACTCAAGGGCAATCATGGCTAAGCCGAAGAACAGCAGTAGAAGCAAACTCACAGTAACCAGCAAGCGTGCACTTAAACTCTTCATTAAGCCTCGGCAGGCGCTAGCGCAAACCGATAGCCTCGACCGCGCAATGTTTCGATCGGTTTAAGCGTGTTCTTTGGATCGAGTTTCTTTCTCAAGCGTCCGACAAACACTTCGATGACGTTGCTGTCACGTTCGTAATCCTGATCGTAGAGACTCTCGGTCAATTCTGTTTTAGACACCACTTTGCCTGACTTGAGCATCAGATATTCCAGTACGCGATATTCGAATGACGTCAGCTCAATTGGCTTGGACTCTACCGTCACTTCCTGTGACCGCGTATCCAACGCAATGGAACCAGCCTTCAATACGGCTTCGCTAAAACCTCCCGATCGTCTGAGGAGCGCGTTCAGTCGCGCCAGCACTTCTTCGGTGTGGAAAGGCTTGACTACGTAATCGTCGGCGCCCGCTTGCAGACCCTCGACTTTGTCCTGCCAGCGATCGCGCGCGGTTAAAATCAGAATGGGATAAGCCTTGCCCGCTTCGCGGGTCTTTCGAATCAGATCCATGCCGCTCATGCCAGGCAAGCCCAAGTCAACAATAGCAATGTCAATTGGATACTCGGTGGCAAAGTACAGACCTTCCTCGCCGTCGGCGGCACTTTCAACACCAAAACCAGCCTGGCTAACCGCATCGCACAGCGACTGCCTAATCAGGTCTTCGTCTTCAATAATCAGTACTCGCATAATAACCTCTGCCTAATCCGTAAAGGCGCAATCCTCCCGCCAGATACATAGAAGCGGCATCCTGCCGCGATAAGAAACAAACAGACCGAACACAGCAATTGCGCGTAACTCATTGCATCGCGATGCCGCTCCTGCAGTTTCAAGTCGAACACCTTCGCCTGATTCACCTTCGGATCATTACCCGCTTCTGCTTAATACACTTTGCCGGTTGAAGCACTAACAATGTACGTACGTACACGACGCTCACCAATCAGAACTTTAATGCGGTGTTTACGATTGCTGCCACTGCCTTCTGTTTTGGCGCTGATAACTTTGCCATCTGATTGTCGACGCACAATATTGACCGCCTGATCCAAAGACACATTGTCACTTGCGTCAGCCTGGCTAGCACTGGGTGCTCGTGCCTGGTCAGTGCGAGTGGTTGTACGTTCGCGCGATGTATTGCGCTGGCGTGAGGTCCGGTTGAGCAAATTTCGCAACTCGGTCGCGACTTGCTCGCCGCTCTCGCGAGCGCTTCGTTCGCTTCTTGCAGGCGAGGTGTATGTACGGCGTTCTCGCGTGCGACGCTCACTGTTTTCAGTGCGAGACGAACTCCGCCGGCTCTCTACCCGCTGTCGTGTCACTTCGCGAGACTTACGCTGGTCACTGGACTGCGTAGCCTTCTGAGTGGTTTGCTTACGGCTATTGTCAGTCGACCGACGTTCCCGGCTGGACTCACGTCGTTCTTCGCGGCGATCCCGACTGGAATCGCGCTCGCGACTGTTTGAACTGGAACTGGCGCTACGCGTGCGTTTCTCTCGCTGCCGGTTTTGTTCGCGCTCTTTGTATTTCTCGTAAATACGATCGGCCATCTCAGAGTCTTTCTCATCAGCAAACGACACCGGCGATGTCAGAAGCATAAGCAGGCTGATAGCCGTCATATACATCGCAATTCGTTTACTCATTAAATTGACTCCTTGGCGTAATGTGCTGACTCCCCGTTGCTTCCGGGTCGATAGCCGACTTGCTGCTCGACTTATTACTCGACCCGGGCTGGACTACAGGGCCAGCTTAACCAGGCTTCACTGACTCGGCGTTACCGCAATACGGACTCGCAGTTTATCACCTGGATCGGTTTCCGTGCGGGTTGTGTACTCACGTCCGGCGTAAACATACGTTACACGGTATCCATCGGCACGCTCTTCTTCACGTGTTTCGCGGCGGGTTTCGCAGCGCTCAACCAGCTCTACACGCTCTTCCACATATTCGCCTCTATTCCGGTCGCGACCCTTATTTCCAGCAATTGCTGAACCTAACAGGGCACCTACAGCGGTTGCGGCGTCGTTACCCGAACCACTGCCAAACTGATTACCAATTACGCCGCCAATCACACCGCCTGCAATGACAGAGCCAACTGAACTTCTGGATCTGCGATCACGGTCGCGAGTCCGAACCGTTACTTCTTCATCCCAACACTCGCGCCTTGGAACGGTAGTGCGTACCCGTCTGAACAACGGTTCAACTTCAAGCACTTCGGCGAAGTCGTAGCCATCCTGGTGGCCGCCACTATAGGAATCATCGGCCTGAACCGCAGGCAGTAGTGCGACCAGTGCCGCAATCAGTAAAATACGCAAGGTGTGGTTCATCTTCATACTCCGGCCCATCCGGGCTAACGCTAGAAATGTGGGCTATCCCACGTTGAGTACATGTTACGGCGCGGCAACTGAATCGAACCTGAACAGAATATTTTATTCTAAATCATTGTTTTTATTTAGATTTTACTGAAATTAAGAATAATCAGATGACGGTAAGACGTGGGAATAGGCGTACTACCGCTTCAGGAGGCCTGCGGCTCCAAGAGACTAGACTCCAGATTCTTTGCGCTTGGCTTGCTGCCAGGCCTCTTCCAGATCGTCCAGCTCGAGCGGCGAACTTGAGGCGTTCATTGCACTTTCAACTGATTCAAATCGGCGGATAAATTTGGCTGATGCTTTACCCAGCGCCGCTTCGGCATCAATGCCGGAATGTCGACACACGTTAACCAGACTAAAGAGCAAATCCCCCATCTCTTCTTCAACATGAGAGGGGTCATTTTCCTCAATCGCGTCTTTGAGCTCGCCCAGCTCCTCCTCAACTTTCGACACCGCGCCCGTAATATCGGGCCAGTCGAAACCCGCGCCAGAGGCACGTGAGCCCAGTTTTTGCGCGCGCTTCAGCGCGGGTAAGGCGCGAGGCACGCCTGACAGAACGGACGTATGGTCACCCCGTTCCTGCTGCTTAATCTCTTGCCAGGTCTGCCGCACATCGTCCTTGGTGACCTCTTGATCATGCTGTGCGAAGACGTGTGGGTGACGGCGCGTCATTTTTTCGCATATCGCCTCAACCACATCGCCAAATTCGAAAAGAGATTGCTCTTTCGCCATCTGGGCATGAAAAACGACCTGAAGCAGTAGATCGCCAAGTTCGTCTTTGAGGCCCGCCATATCATTCTGCTCAATGGCTTCTACCACTTCATACGCTTCTTCTACGGTGTACGGCGCAATCGTGGCGAAGGTTTGCTCAACATCCCACGGGCAACCCGAATCGGGATCGCGTAGCGTCCGCATAATGTCCAGTAAAACTCGTATGTCATGCATGAATAATGTCCGATATTGGGGGTGCCCATTCCTTCAGCTAGCGTCGCCAGCTTACAGCGCAATAGTAGCACCCGTTGGCCGCCAGCGAACCTTGGTAACGGCTCGCGTCGGAAGGAAAGCGGTCCCGACAACTGAAGACCCTTACCGGGCTGCTGTTCCGGTCTCGTCCAACTGCCAGCCACCGCCCAGCGACACGTAGAGCTGCACTAACGCCAACTCCAGACCCGTTGCGCCTTGCACCGCGGCGTCTTCAGCACGCAGCTGCTGACGCCGGGCATCCAGCAGCTCAATATAGGTCAACAATCCTCTATCGTAGAGCTTCTGTGCACGGTCAGCCGCCGCCCGGTTATTCGAGGCTGCTTCGTTTAGTAACACCGCACTGTCACGCGCCGCGTTTAGATTCAGCAAACGCGTTTCCGTATCAATAAACGCAGCCGTCACCGTTTGCTCAAAATGTGCCAGCGCATAGTCGAAGCGTGCTTTGGCCGCTTCACGTGCTGCTTTGAGGCGACCACGGTTGAAAACCGGTACTGATATATTGGGTGCAAATGCCAGCGCCCTACTCGCTTCTTCAAACAAATTACTCACCGAACCACTACCGAAACCACTGGTCGCGCCAATAACAAGCTTCGGCATCAGATCAGCTTTGGCCTGCCCTACGTCAGCGCTCGCACTGTAAAGCTGAAACTGGGCCGCCGCTACATCCGGCCTTCGCGTCAACAGCTCAGACTTAACGCCAATTGCCGGAATAACACGCTCAGCATCCAACGCGGCCGCGGCCTCCATTTCGTCTTCAACATCACCGACGTCCATGTCCGTTAACAACGCCAGTTTATAGAGCGCTTGTTTTCGCTGTGCGAAAAGCCCTGGCACGCTCGCTCTGTTGGCGGCAAGCTGACCCGCAGCCCTGTCTACATTCAGTCGATTCTCCAGACCAATCGCGTACAGCTTCTTGAGCACGTCAAGCGACGATGACTGAATCGCAACGTTGTCTTGCACAATGTTCAGCCGACGATTAATGCCGTTAAATTCAGCGTAACCAGATGCAACTTGTGCAATGGTCGCAAGCCGTACGCCGTGAAACGCGGCCTCACTGGCTTCAGATCTGGCCTGAGCTGATACCGCACCAAAACGATTACTTCCAAACAAATCGACGTCCCATTGCGCCGTAAGATCGGCTCCCCAAAATTCCAGTTCCCGGTCCAGAAAGCCCGCCTGAATTAAACTGGACGGGCCGTTCGGCGAATTTACGCTTTGTTCAGTCCACGTATAGCTTCCTGATGCATTCACACTTGGCCACAACACACTTCGTATCTGACGCGTTACAGATCTGGCTTCACGCAGACGAGCCTGAGCTTTACGAATATCAAGATTTTGACTCAGCGCCGCTTCAACCAGTTCGTCCAACACAGGATCGTTAAACGTTTTCCACCAGCGCACCACAACCGGTTTGTCCACGTCAGCAAACACGCTGCGATTGCTCCCCTGTGCGGATATTTGCTCCCACTCACTCGTGGCAGCAACGTTTTCAACGTGCGTAGTAACATCCGGGGCGGTAACACATGCGCTCACCGCCAATAGGAAAACGCCCAAAACCGCCCACCTGACGGATAAGACAATGTCATTCATATCGACATAACGTTTCATGCCGTAGACCTGTCAAGAAACAGCGCCGGAAAATGACCGCGAAGAAGACCCAGCCCCTGGTAAACCGCGGGGGCAAAAAACAGCGAGAGTATAATTGAGAACAACACGCCACCCGCCATAACGATGGCAAGGGGTGGCCAAAACTCGCCGTCGGAAAACAACAGTAGAGGCGCAAAACCACCTACCGTCGTGAGCGTGGTAGAAACGATATGGCGCGTTGTATGTGCCGTTTTCTGCACAATAGCCTCGGTGTCGCCATTGCTCGCCGCCGCGTCTGAGCGAATGGAGGCGAGTACCACAATCGTGCCGTTAATGGCTACGCCAACAAGACCAACACTGCCGATAATGGCATTAAAACCGAGCGCGTATTGCCCCATCCACAGCGCCAGTAATCCATGGCCGACTGACAGCACGGCCACCACCAAAATGGTGGCACCCAGAGTAACGCTCCGGAAGGACAGCACCAGAGTCGAGATCATGAGCATCAACAATATTGGCAAATAAATAAGCAGATTCCCAAGTGCCTGGCCCTGCTCGGCCGCGTCGCCTTCGGCGCGAATTTGATAGCCATTTGGCAACGAGAAATTCTCGTCTTCAATAGCCTGATTAATTTCAGCGGTTACATCTATCGCAAACGCACCGTGATTTATATAACCAAATATCCGGTTAACTCGCTGTCCGTTGTAGTGGCTAATAGAAGTGACGTTCGGCGTCAGCTTTAAGTCACCCAAGCTCTCTAAAGACAGCCAGCGGTCCGTCGCGGGAGACACCAGCTTGGTTGCTCGAATGGCGGCAATTGAATTGCGTTCGTTTGCGTTCAGCCTGATTCGCACCGGCAAAGATTCAACGTCCTCGAGCACAGAACCACCCGCCTGACCCTCCAGACTGGTCTGTAGCTGGGCAGCAACTTGTGTCAGCGTTAAGCCCGAAAGGCGGGTCTGTTCATCGTCGGCCTCCAAATTAAGCTTGGCCTGGCCTCCGGTAACCGAAGCTCGCGTTGAGGATATGTCCGGTACCGTATGCATAATGCGACGAAGCTCATTACCCAGTACTCGCAGCGTCTCGATGTCGGGCCCTTCAATACGGTATCCGACCGGTGAATTAACCGGCGGGCCCTGAGCAAACGCTTTGACCAGCACCTGCGCGCCAACGAAACGGGACGCGTATTCACTTTGTAGCTGCGGCACCAACCTCGACGCGTCGGCAACAGAATCGGTGTACACCATTAAATGAGCGTACGTGTTGTCGTTCTGAATACGCATGATGCGATTGTAATAAATAGTTGGAAAAGTGCCTCCGGTCAGAGCATGAACTTCTTTGATGCCTTCGCGAGCCAGTAAGTCGTGCTCTATGGTTCCAACCAAATCCTGCGTAGACAAAATCGAGCTACCCGCCGGCAAGTAGAGTTCTACCTCAAATTGATCCCGATCGGCGGCCGGAAAAAACTCCTGGTTTAAAGTGCCAGAAAGAACGAACCCGGCGATGGGTGGCAGCATGCAGAAAAACGCGGTTAGAAACGGACGCTTGAGCGCTTTGCGCAATACGTTTCGGTAGCCTTTCCCCAACGACTCAAATTCAATGCCGTTGTGCAACCAACGTACTTTGGAAAGCGTTTGTTTTTCGGGGAGAATCATACCGGCCATGGCAGGAATGATGCTGATGGATACGAAAAACGAAGCGCACAGTGCCAGCACGACAGCCAAAGCAATGGGTCCGACAAAGTCCCCCGCCGCTCCAGGCAAGAGAAACACAGGCATAAAGGCCAGCACCGTAGTCAACGTGGAGGCCAGTAACGGTACAAACAAATGGCGAACGGCGTGTTCGACAGCCTCCAGACGCTTCATGCCTTTGTCGCGCAGCTGCTTAATTTCGTCTGTCATAACAATCGCGTTATCAATCAGCAAGCCAATCGCCACAATCATGCCGAAGATACTCATCTGATGGATTTGCTGCGACGTAAACGTCAAACCAAACAGGGTTAACGATGCAGACAACGGCAGGGCCAAACCGACGACAAGCGCCGCGCGCCAGCCCATGCCAAAAAACACGACCAGCATGACCAGTCCGGCGCCGGCTAACAAATTTGAACTCAGCGACATCAACCGTTGCTCAGTGTAGTTGCTTTGTTCGAACACAACGTTAACGTCGACGCCCTCTGCGCTCTGGGACTTAAAATCTTCGACCACTTTCCGAGCCGTCTCAGCCCACTTGTCAATGCGCACATCGGGTTCGGTGTGAACCGCGACCAAAATACTGCGGGCTTCGTTTGTGTAGGCAATCGACTGCGGGGGCTCTTGCCAGCGACGCTGTACTTGCGCCACATCGCCAAGCGTGACGACGCCGCCTGTTGGTGTCGTTGCGACCGCCAAGGCCGACACGCGCTTGGTTGAGTCCAACTCGCCAGCCACTTCAATTAACAAATCTCGGGAGCTCGTGCGCAATGCACCAGCCGGGGCTTTCGGGTCACCTTGGGAGATGCGCTGCGCCAAATCACTCACCGTGATCCCCATAGCCGCCATCTCGTTCGAGTCAACTACCACCGAGATCTCTTCTTTGGGCGCACCGAAAAAACGCACCACGTCAGTTCCCGGCAACAACCGCAGCTGATCGCCAAGCTCTTCGGCCAGGCGATTCATCAAATTCAGAGGGGGGCTATCCTCTTCGGGCCAGTTGACCGATACAATCAGGCTGTACGCCACCGCCGACACTTTGTCGTCGAGAACCGGCTCGGATGCTTCCGCGGGCAGACTGGCGGACACGCTGCGCAGTTGATTTCGAATCTTTGAATAAATCTGATCGGTATCTTCCTGTTGAATCCAATCCTCCAGCTCAACCGATAGCGTGGACACGTTTGCTCTCGACGTCGATTCGATTTTCTTGATTTCGGTCAGCTCTTGCAGAACCTCCTCCACGGGGTCTGTGACAAGCGCTTCTACCCGCTTGGCTGAGGCTCCGGGAAGCAGAATCACAATTCGGGAAAACCGGTTAGTGATTCTGGGGTCTTCAATACGAGGTAAATTTGTAAGCGCCGACCAGCCCGCAAGAATGATGACCAGCATTGACAATGCAAGCGCATATCGGTTGCGGTAATAAAGTCTGGCCAGAACAGACGACATGTAGCCCGAAGAAGAGCCGGAAGACACGATTACGCTCCTTCCGACTGAAGGTTAACCCGCTGTCCAGGCACAACACGGTTCAATCCGGACGGTATGATTTGGTCACCCGGCTTTATCGCGCCATTGATATACGCTCGGGAGCCGTCCTGATAGAGCACTTCGACAGCGCGCGATTGAACCACCCATCCGGACTTGCCTGCCTCGGTTTTTCGCACCAAAACATAGGTATTCCAAAGCCCTCGATCCCCCTCGGCCAAGGCCGTAAGAGGCACCCAGTAGCCCTCGATATCCACATTCCTGCGTAACTCGAGCTGAGCGAGATCACCCGCCTGCAAGAGAGCGGCGCTTTCTTCCTTAACGTTCCGGTCGGCCGCGGTCGGGATAACAAACACGGCATCAACCGTGCGGGAAACCGCATCCCGCACGGGAATGACTGACCGCAGCGTAGCTCTGACCGGGCGCCCGTTAATGATGAGCGTATACGCCCCTACATCAAGCTGGTCCGCAGCTGCTCCGGCCACTCCAATACGCACTTGAAGATTGGCCGTGTCCTGTACACTCAAAACGGCCTGACCAGGACCCAGTACCTGGCCTTCGTCGTAGTGGCGCCGCAGAACGACGGCATCGTAGGGCGCTAGTAGCCGAGCTTTGGCCACATCGACTCGAACCCGGCTCAGGCGAGATGCGGCCGCTTGCAGTGACGCCTCGGCCGTCGCCGCTGCGTTGCCGGCTTCGTCCAGCTGCTGTTGGGACACGCCGTCGAATGCTCGAGCCTCTACCAAACGATCCATTGTCGAGCGAGCCAATGTGAGCTGGGCGTCAGCCTGAGCGACGCCCGCCTCGGCCTCTTTGAGCTGGGCCGCTAATCGGTCCGTATCCAGCGTGGCCAACACGTCGCCCTGTTTAATTTGATCGCCTTCGTCGGTCGCTACCGATTTGAGCAAGCCGCCTAGTTCGAAACCAAGATCACTGCGCCGACTGGCTTCTACCCGCCCCGTGTAAAAACTGCGACTCGGATACTCGGTATTAATACTCAGCTCGAGCGCGGCCACCGTCGTCATTGTCTCCGATGTTTGCGTCGAACCTGTCGAGCTTGCACCGTCAGACGAACCGGATTCTGCGCAACCAGCCAAAGACACTATCAGAAAAGCTGATATTGAAAACAGGCGACGCACTCGCTTTGGAATCATAATAAATTTGATATTTTTCATTGAAATAAGCGCTAATATTAAATTGAATTATGAGGCTATTTCGCTTTCAGAAAAGTAAGCTGATATACTAGACTCATGCGTATGATATTAGCTTTTTCAAACCAGACTGTCCAGTATGATAAATAAAAATACAGCTCGACGTGGCCGACCAAAATCAACCGAGAAACGAAGCCAGATACTGCGCTCAAGCGCCGACATGTTTCTGTCGCACGGCTATGACAAAACCTCGATGGATGCGGTGGCCAACGACGCCGGAGTCTCCAAACAGACCCTGTACTCCCACTTCGCTAACAAAGAGCAGCTTTTCCGGGCCTGCATTACCAACAAAGTGGAAGATCACGGATTGGACCTGTCATGGGCGGACCGACAAGCGCCTATTGAAGACACACTCACCCGCTTCGGCGTTCAGCTTTTGGGCCTGTTCAGAGACCCCAACGTCATCGCTATGCATCGACTACTGATGGCCGAAAGCGACAACCACCCAAAGCTGTGCCAGGCGTTTCACGAAATGGGACCATTGGCCACCAAGCAAATGCTGGCCGACTACCTCGAAGACCAGGCGTCACTTGGAAAAATTGAGCTGGAAGAACCCTTTGAATCAGCTGAATTACTGGTTTCGATCGTAGAGCGCAACGTTATAGCCATGCTGCTACTGGGGGTCGACAAACAGCCCTCTAACGAAGGCACAGCCGAAGAGGTACGCAAACGCGTACAGTGGTTCTTGAACGCTCATGCGGCCCAGCCGACAACGGCATCTCATTAAGATGCGCTTTCTCTCTGCGAGAAAAACAGATGAAAAACTTATTATTAACAATAATTTATAGAAAATAATTAATGCTATCTAGAACCACTGGGTAGCGCCAACGTATTTAGCAGAGTAAGAATCATCGCGGCCGTAGCGCCCCATATTCTCTGGTCCTGATAGTGCCACTCAACCATTGCGACATCAGTTCCTCGATACGTTACATCCGAATCAATTCGATGACCGTCGTCAGCCAAATAGGCCAGCGGGACGGTGAAAATACTGTCCACCTCGGAGGCGTCAGGCTGCAGGGTATAGCCTGAGCGAACCAACCCGACAACGGGATCGACGTCATAAGCGCTAATCGTGTACATTCGCGGTAGATGGCCGACAATCTCTACAAAATCTGGCGAAATACCCGTTTCTTCATGAGTCTCTCTCAAGGCCGTCACCTCAAGAGAAGAGTCCTCGGGCTCACGTCGACCACCGGGAAAACTGACCTGGCCGGGGTGGTGCTTGAGGTGACTGGCACGCTTGGTCAATAAAACGTCCAGTCCGTCATCACCGATTAACAGCGGCACCAAAACAGCGGCCTCTACAAAGGCGGCATCAGGAGCGAAGAAGTCTTTTGACCCCTCGTTGATGCGCCGCGTAGACGTATTGGAGAAATCGCTAAATCGCTCCTTGATCAGATTAATATCCAATTTTATTAATGCTTTGTAGCTTTTACTTAATGTCTATTATTTTTGAATTCCGCCTTTGGTCAAGGCTGCGGGATCCAATAAACGCTCCAGCTCATTAAGGTCAAGCCCGGTCGTTTCCAGCGCCACGTCCAAAATAGGACGCCCTTCTTTATAAGCCCGCTTGGCCGTCGCTGCACCCAGTTCGTAGCCAATCACCGGATTGAGCGCCGTCACCAATATAGGATTCTTGGCCAGCGCTTCTTTCAGGTTGTCGTGATTGACACTAAACCCGGCAATGGCCTGGTCAGCCAGCAAGCGCGAAATGTTAGCTGATATATCGATGCTCTGGAGCAGATTGTAAGCGACAACCGGCAGCATCACGTTAAGCTGAAAGTTGCCAGCCTGTCCGGCCACGGTAATCGTTGCGTCGTTACCAATGATTTGCGCCGCCACCATGCAAGTGGCTTCCGGAATCACCGGATTCACCTTACCTGGCATGATGCTGCTGCCCGGCTGAAGCGACGGCAAAGCAATCTCGCCAATTCCGGCTAATGGACCGCTGTTCATCCAGCGAAGGTCGTTGGCAATTTTCATAAAAGCGGTCGCCAGTGCTTTGAGCTGCCCAGACACCTCAACGGCCGTATCCTGACAGCTCAGGCTTTCAAAGTAGTTTGGGCTGGTAACGAAGGGAACACCGGTCTTCTTGGCGACACACTCGGCAAAGCGCGCACCGAACTCAGGGTGTGCGTTAATGCCTGTACCTACTGCGGTACCACCCTGAGCGAGACGGTGCAGCCTGCCCAGTGAGTCAGACAATCGCTCTCGGGCATTACGAATTTGCTGAGCCCAACCGCCCAACTCCTGCCCCAGACTGACCGGCATCGCGTCCATCAAGTGCGTGCGGCCAGTTTTAATAGCGCCTTCGAGCTCTTTCGCTTTCGCCGTTATCGCTTGTTCGAGATAATCAAGCGCCGGTAGCAGTCGCTCGTGGATGGCCAGGGAGGCACTGACGTGAATTGCCGTCGGAATCACATCGTTACTGCTTTGCCCCATATTAACGTGGTCGTTCGGGTGAACCTGCAGACCGGCCGCCTTGGTAGCGACATTGGCAATCACCTCGTTCGCGTTCATGTTGCTGCTGGTGCCTGATCCCGTCTGAAAAATATCGATTGGAAAGTGCTCATCCAGCCCTCCTCCAGCCACTTCGGCCGCGGTGTTCTCAATCGCCGATACCAACTGGGCGTCGAGCAGTCCAAGTTCACCGTTGACCGTGGCGGCAGCTCCCTTGATAAGACCAAGGGCACGAATAAAATCGCGGGGTACTGTTAGACCACTGACCGGAAAATTATTCACAGCACGCTGTGTCTGAGCTCCCCAATGCGCGTCGGAAGGAACGTTTAATTCACCCATACTGTCTTTTTCAATGCGAAATGTTGGCGCGCTCATGCTAAATCCTTTGTAAAAACCGACCTCCCGGAACACGACCCTTGACGCCCGGCTGGCTCAGAAGTTGAAGACCTGAACGCGGCCGTGTTTTGGCAGCGTTTTGCAGGCGAATGAGATATTATCGCGAATTCTATCAGCTTTGGTACCCGTCAGCATGAGCATTAAGTCGCTTCCCGTTCTCACAGCCCTTTCCCCTACTGACGGCCGCTATGCCAAAGCGGGTGATCCTCTCCGGCCGTTTTTTAGCGAGTTTGGGCTGATTCGATATCGCGTGCTTGTCGAACTGCGCTGGCTCGAGTTCCTGGCGGCGAGCCCTGATATTCCAGACTGCGAACCGCTGTCTGAATCGCAACTGAAACGCATCCGGAGGCTTGCCGACGGCTTCACGCTGGAGGACGCACAGCGCATCAAGGACATTGAAGCCACTACAAATCACGACGTGAAAGCCGTCGAATATTTTCTAAGAGAGCAACTACAGGAAGCGCATCCGGGTTCAGAGCAGTCCCGGTTTGTGCACTTTGCCTGTACATCAGAAGACATCAACAACCTTGCTTACGCGCTGGCTGTGCGTGACGCCAATCGGGAGGTTGTCGTACCAACGCTATCGACACTGTGCGACGAAATGGCCCGCATCAGCGAACGCTACCGGTCCACGCCCATGCTGTCGCGGACTCACGGACAGACGGCCAGCCCGACCACGCTTGGAAAAGAAGTCAAGAACGTGACCGCACGACTGTCACGCCAAATTGAACAACTGACAAACTGCGCCGTGCTTGGCAAGTTAAACGGAGCCGTCGGTAACTTTAATGCGCACTTGAGCGCGTATCCCAAAGTCGACTGGCCGTCGTTTGGTACTGCGTTTGTGAGCTCCCTGGACCTCACGCCGAACCCGTTCACTACCCAAATTGAACCTCACGACTGGATGGCCGAGTACTTTCATGCACTGTCTCGAGCCAACACCGTACTGTCTGACTGGTGTAAAGACGTGTGGGGCTACATTTCACTGGGCTACTTCACTCAAGTAGCCGTTGAGGGTGAGGTTGGCTCTTCGACTATGCCGCACAAAATTAATCCCATTCAATTTGAAAACGCTGAAGGAAACCTTGGCCTGGCTAACGCCCTGCTCGGACATTTGGCCGGCAAACTGCCGGTGTCGCGCTGGCAGCGAGACCTGACCGACTCCACCGTGCTGCGTAATATTGGCGTCGCTGTTGGATGGAGCGTTGTGGCCTACAGCTCGGTGAGTCGAGGCATGTCGCGCATGGGCGTCAACGAAGAAAGGCTCAATCAAGATCTGGACAGCGCTTGGGAAGTTCTCGCTGAACCCATCCAGACCGTCATGAAACGACACGGCATTGAGGATGCGTATGAACAGTTAAAAGCCCTTACTCGTGGACAAGCCATCACCCAGGAGTCGCTTGCCGTTTTTATCACAACGCTGGACATCCCGGAAGAAGCACGAGCTGAGCTGGCCAGACTCACACCACAAAACTACATCGGCTGCGCCGAATTTCTGGCAAGCCACCCGGAGCCATTCTAGAGCCAGCTCCGATCAGGTCATCGCTAGTGGATTCTGATGGCTGGTACGCACTGTCCATCGATTGCAGTCAACTCGAGCAATTTTTTATCACTGACGTGTGATTAAAAGTTATGCACGTGAGCTTGAAAGGCGCTCTTGGGAACCGTGCGGAAACCAGGCATCCAACACGGGCAAAGCGTCAATTTTCCGTCACTTCCGTTCCAATATGAGACTTCTCTCTCATTTTGATCAGACCAAAGTACGATATCCTTTGTTTACAGGGGCTCATGTTGCAAAGCTGTGTCCCGCAAGGATATTGGATTCATGGACGTAATCTTGCTTTCCGGATTCTCCGGACGATTTTGCTAATGGGGCATACATGACAGTTTCTGACGACGTTGACCTGGAAATGGGAGAGACGACGCGTCGCGTACTCGCTTTGTCGAATGACGTGCGCTCTGCCACACTCGATGTAGTCAAATCGGCACGTCGTTCACTATCCATTTTTTCTCACGATCTGGATCCGTCCGTTTACGATCGCATCGAATTTCTCGACGCCGTAAAAAAGCTGATTCTGACGCACAAGTTTTCCCGCATTCAAATATTGATTATTTCGCCTGTTGGCGCAGTCAAGAATGGCCACCGGCTCATTGAACTGGCTCGACGATTCAGCACGTTCTTTGAGATCCGCCGCGTCAACCCCGAATACGCCAAGCGCAACGATGCCTTCTTGATCGCAGACGAGACCGGTGTTGTCTATCGCCTTAACAGCAAACGCTGGGAAGGCATTGCGGACACGAATGCACCGCGAATTGCACAAAAATATCTGGACCTGTTTGAAGAGGCATGGCAACGCAGTGAACCTGAGCCCGAGTTTCGCCAGCTCATGATTTAGCTACACAGCAAAACAGACTAATATCCGCACCAAAACGCCGCCATCACTCGCGGCGTTTTTTGTTTCAGGCCGAATTGAAGACTCCTGCAAGTGAACAGATAACAACACTCGAGCTTCAGCTGAACGAGCTAAAGTCCGGAATTAGTGGGTATTTGCAACGGGGATATCTGCTCGTTGTCGAAAGTGCCAACGTTCCCCGGCGATATGGCTTCGGAGCTATCGGAAGTGCACTCCGCCAAGCCACATACGGTCGCAACGTCAACGTCTATGCTGCTCTCATCCACTCGGACCCTCAACCGATCTCTACCTCTTTGAAACGTCGTGCTGACCCATACCCGATAGCGACCGTCTCCCAAACTAATGGCAGGAACGGCTTGGGTACTGACTTCCGGTAACGTGCCCGTGCTAATTGTGACGGCACGTGGAAAGGGAGTTACGGCTTCAACACTTACGCGCCTAACTTCACCGGCTAATCCGGCAGAATTAAGCACCGTAATATCAATAACGCGAAGATTGAAAACAGGCTGGTCTCTCTCGAATCGGGCACTGACTTGATAAGACTCCTGAGTGAGAAGCGGCGACTTGTAGTGAAACCCAACGTCAACCTGGCCAGAATCAGTGAACAATGAATCAACTTCGCTGAAATAGTCTTCAAGCCCCGACTCGACAACGCTTTGGGAACCGGCGTCGAGTATCGCCGGGTCTGAGCTGGCGTATCCTGCAGCGTAAGGGTCAATGGACAAAAATGCCGTGGCCCCTGCTGTCTCACGACCAGGTTCAACCACATTACCGGTGCCCAGAGAACTAATGCCTTCGAGGTCAACGACCTGTCTTGAAGCGTTTCGATTTCCAGCAATAACGCTGTCCAGAAGTGTAATGGACTGTGATAGATCACACGCCCCCAGTGCATCGTTGCGACAGCGAAACAGAGAGCTTTCATCGACTGCTTTGACGAAATTATAGGCCAGCGTGGCATTCGCCATGACTACGGTGCCAGACTGATTGTCGACAGCCGCAGCAATGGGAGCTGTGTTGGCACTAAACAGAATATTTGTCGCATTAAACTCACTGTTAAAAACCGAGATGGCGCCGCCGGACAGGTCGGCTTTGTTGCCCGCAAACACCGAATCACGAATGGTCACTTGAGCGTTATCTTCAAGGTATATCGCACCACCCTCTCGCGCACGGTTAACCGCAAAGTGCATATTGCTTGCCTGAATGCGACTCCGCTGCACAAACATTGCGCCTCCCAAGTCAGCGCGCATCGCCGCAACCTGAACCTGATTTAGAGTTAGGTCACTGTCACTGACCTGTATACCCCGGCCTCCTTCAATGCGTAAATTCAACACTGCACAGTCAGTGCAATCGCTCACAACGAGGGCGCTCTCCAAACGATTACCAAGCGTTGTCGTTGCCGTATTCAGACGGTTGTCGGGATCTATCAACTGCAGCGTATTAAAATCGATGGCACCGGCTACCGTGCGCTGACGGCCTGAAAGTAACAGGCTACCGGCCAAATGAGCTCCGCGCTCCAACAGTACAACCACGGGCTGCGACACCTCTACCGCTGAAAGACGACGACTAACTTCATCGAGTGTGGCTAACGCCGTAGCCGGCTCATCACCTGATTGAGTGTCGTCACCATTCGCTCCGACAAATATCACTCGGGTAGCACTTGAAACCGGTATTGACGACTCAAGACTGTCTCCAAAACCATCACCGTCTGAGTCAGTTGCAAGAGGATCGGTGCCTTGTAGTGCTTCCTCATAGTCCGAGATACCGTCGCCATCTGTATCAGGGTCACTTACTTGCAGTACTACAACTAAGTCAACGCTTTCGCCCTGACTGTCTCTGGCGGTTATAGCAATCGGGATTTCAGGTCTCAAGGCATCTTCGGGCAGTGCCATGCCAACCAGAACAGACTCTTGATAAATACTCATGGCTGCGGGCAGCTGGGCGGCAGTAAACACAAGCTCGGCATCATCAACATCACTCGCGCGGTTTTGCAAGCTGAGCGAGAACGATTGTCCTGTCACGACTTCGACAGGCTCCATGACGCCTGTGAGTGTTGGAGCATCGTTGACCGGGCTAACCTCAATCGAGACCATTTGCACAAACTGATTTTGTTCGCTCTGACCGTCGTCCGCGACAATGAGAAACTGTGCCGAGCCACTGGCATTTGGCCGTGCACTTATCTGTACAGACAACGTGTCCGCGTCGAGCTGTACATCAAACGGAGCTGAGCTCGACGCTGCTGCGTCAGACTCGATGGTGTAACTAACCTCCTGGTTTTGCTCCGCGGGAGGCACTGCTGACGGACTAATTTGCAGAGTCACAGGTGCGAAATCTTCGTTCAATGCGAGGTCGAACTGGCTTAGTCCGAACGCAGGCGGCGTATTGGGCGCTTGCACGTTCAGTGTAGTTTGAAGGCTTACATTGTTCTGACCATCGGTAACGCTTACGGTAAGTTCGAGTGGCGCCGCCGCGATATCAGCAGGCGTAGGCGTTCCAACAAGCACTCCTGTTTCTGGGTCAATGCTCAAACCGGTATCGTCCGGAAGACCCTCGATCGTGTATGTTAACGAGGTCCCGTCGGGGTCAGAGAAAAACTGCGAGAAATCGATATCCCCTGAATCCGCATTAATCACCGGAGGTGCTGGCATTACTTCAGGCGCTATGGAGTTAACCACAACCGACTGACTAAAGCTGGACGTATTGCCTGCCTCGTCTCTGGCTGTCCAGACAACTGTTGTTTGGCCAACCGGAAACCCGTTTGGCGCATTATTGCTTAACACTATCTGGCTTTGTGACGTGACCTGATCACTGGCAACAGGCAGCACTAGATTAATCGCCGTAACATCTCCCTGCGCATCCGCACTGATGACGTCTTCTCCGGTTAAGCCCGGTGGCGTTGTATCAACAACGGTCAGCTGCCATTCAACACTTGATTGATTGCCCCAGATGTCTTCGACCTGTGCACTGAGTGCCGTGGTGCCGAGCGCGACCAGAGAAGGAATCTCGATGTTCCAGACCAGCTCCGCCGGGCGATCGTCGCTCGCTGCGAACTGGTCGGTCAAGGCCTGTTTCTGAGATGCTGTCAACGTCACGCCTTGTGCGGACGAAGCCTCAAAAGTCGTGGAACTGGCGACGCCTGTAATTTGTGGTGCCACCGTGTCGGCTTGCCCACCGAGCTGCTCGCACGGTACCGCGTCTACGGAAACGGCCTGAGCGTCGCGATAGGCGTTAAAGTTGTTATTGCGAAAACGAACCACTTGCTGCTCAAGCGTTAACGCCTGATAGTCCGTTAGCGCCGAGTTCACCACGGCCTGCCCGCCCGTCCCTATTCCATCCAGGCGACAGTCAACCAGGTCTTCGACAACCGTTAGAATATGCTGGTATTCGGGGAGCGCACTGTTGGAAGCAATGCTCAGTGTATTGATTGCGTTAGCCACACCACCAACGCTTAAAGCGTAGGCGATCGATTCATCGGAGCCTGAAGGTGCGAGAGGATCCGCAGGCAAAACGCTGAGCACATCGAAAGAGTACGCTTGCTCAAAAAGCTGACGATTGTTTTGCAGAACGTCAACAAAATTGTTCAACCCCGTTTCCCGACGACTCTTTTCAACCAGCGCCTGAGTAAACACAGTCACAGCTACCGCCGTCTCTCCTGGAAACAACACCGACTCCAGGTATTGATCGGCACTGAGCTCAATAATTCGCCGGGAACCGATATTGGTATCAGCCTCATCGACATAGCGACCGCCGGAAATTCGCACCAGAAGAGCATCAGGCCGATTTACATCTAACGCCCAGTTGCCCTGAGCATCCGTGGTGGTGTTAGTCAGAGCAGCCCCGTCTGCGAACCCGCTTGCATCCAAAGCAAAAAGCTCAACGGTCGCGTCAATCAGCGGTCCTTTTGTGCCATTACCGAGAACAACCCTACTCGAAGCCGATGGTCGAGCTATACCCTGTGACAATGGCACACTTTGAAGCACATACCGGGATTCCTCGACACCCGAAGCGGGCACCGATGATTGTTCGCAACCAGTTTGACTGACTGTTATGAGCAGCAAGAACGCAATAACGCGAAACATGCGGAATCCCTGAAATTATATATTGTTGAATTATGCCAGCTGATACGACACGGCATACGGACCAGATCACACTTACCGATGAATTATGGTAACGGATCAGTTTTGGCGGGAAAATAGAGCCGATTGGCCACAGCTCTTTACATAAGGAACGAACAAGACTGGCTGGTTCTAGCTCGACGCTACTAGTTTAACTGCACAGAAAACGACGCCGTTGTTATGGAGTTAATAAAGATAGAAATACTAAACGACGGCAAGTCAACAGGGACATCCAACAGCACTTCATAAATACCGTCTCCCAGGTCGCGTAACTGAGTAGAGTCGCCTGTTCCCAATGGATCAAGGGTGTCTGCGGTATACGTGTACAAATGGGTGATCACCGACGCTTCAGAAGAGCGCACATAAATCCGATGGCCCGGCCCAAGTGGTACGCCATTAGATATCGGCTCTAACCTAAAGCGTTGATTGACGCGGTCGGCAAACAGGCCGTCAGGCGCGGTCACCTGAATTTGGTTTGGCACCCCTACTTCGGGTTCGAGATAGTGATAACCCGCGTCCAAAATACCGGTGTCGGTGGTAGCGCCGGTTCTATCGGTATAGCGGAGATTTAGTGCAAACAGCGGATCGTCGGACGATATCGCGCCGTAGTCTACTCCGGGCGAAGAAGCCAGCTGATAGTAACCGTTATCAAATTCAATAGGCGCCGATGAGTTATCGGTACCCACAAAGTTGGCAAAGAAATTCGTCAGAAAGTTGTAACTGGCGTCTAATCCATTGAGCTGTCCTGGGTCTCCGCTCACGTCATCACCTGAACCGTTCGCGGTATTAAACTGGACAATATTGTAACTGACAACCGGGTTGGCATCCGTGTCGAAGGCCAGGCCTCCACCGTTGCCACCAGCCAAATTTAATACGATCGTATTGCTTGTAATTCGGGACTCGTCATTGTCAACAAGATAGACACCGCCACCCGAGTCAGAGTAGTTTGAGGTTATCAGGTTGTTGTGCATCGTGAAGTTTTGATCTGTGCTGTTCATGCACAATCCGCCACCCAGCTGCTCCGCTTCGTTGCCAGAAAAACTGCTGTGTTCGATACGAATTGACTCGGTTCCTGCAACAAACAGGCCTCCGCCACACTGACCTGTGATGTTAGCCGAAACGGTCGTGTTCGATAAATAGAGAGGCGTATCCGAGACGTACAAACCGCCACCACCCGCGGTATTAGTGACAGCGACACTCCCAGCTGAAGGCGCTGTGTTATTTCTGATAATAGAGTCTGTCACGGATAAAGACGCACCGTTAACCATATGCACTCCGCCACCGCTTGCATTCGAATCGGCAGCTGGGGTCAGAATATTATCTCGAATAGTGGCCAGTTCAACCGTCAATGTGGTCGGCGCACCGGAATCATCTACATAAACACCTGCCCCTGCTTCGGTGGCCGTATTGTCGAATATGTGCGTCGAGTTAAGCACGACCTCCGAGTTTGCCAGCCAGACTCCACCGCCCTCAACTACACCTCTACCACCCGAAATTTCGAGGTAGTGCAACTGGACGTTTGAGCAACCGCTAAGCGTAACTGGACGTTCACCGTTCATAACCACTTCCAGTTTGGTACGCGGTGCTCCGGCGTCATCGTAACGCGGAGTAACCACAAACGGATCCAGTGAACCAATAAAAATAAGGTTGTCGCAGTTCGCCGTTTTGGTAAGTCGCCATTCCTGGTTTACCGTTGTGACAGTTGAATTCGAGGCCATGAGAACGTAAACGACATTGCCGGGCACCGCCTCAATCTTGCCGTCAGCCATGGCTGCCTCTAGCGAAGGATAAGCCAAAGACCAGCTACTGCCATCGGGCATGGCGGCCGACGCATCGGGATCGATGTGTACGTAAACGCTGTCTGCCACATCGGGATCGGTGCCAATACTAATCTCGAGATCTCGGGCAACACCGTCAAGATCCTGATCTTCTGCAGGCCAGACTGTAATGCTAACCTCGGCCGTATTGGAGTTGATACCGTCGTTATCCATAACCGAATATTCAAAGGTCGCAACGCCTACAAAACTGGCTGGAAGATTAAACTGAACGCGACCCGTGGAGCCAATAACATCCACCGTACCAGTCGATTCATTCACGATAGACAGCGTATTAAAATCTACCGTACCGTCTGCGTCAGTAACCGAACCGGTGAGATCGATAATCGGCGTAGATCCGCTAAACACCTGCGGCGCTTCAAAGTCGCTAGCCGTTGGTCCCGTCGCCGGATCCGAAACGGTTATTGTTACGGTAGACACATTAGAGTTCAGACCGGTTGCGTCACTGACCCGGAAGGTAAAACTGTCTTGCCCGACGTAGTTTGCATTTGGCGTGTAATCAACCGTTCCGTCTATTTGGACCTGAGTCGCGCCCTGAGTTACATCAGAAATAATCGACACGGTCGATTCATCAATGTCGTTCTCGGGATCAGACGCACCCAGCAGAACGCGAATGTTTCGGGTCTCGGTATTGAGCGCCGCCGATGTCCGATTAACCGTAACCGGAGCACTGGGCCTGGCTGCAATCGTCACGGAAATCGATGCCACATTTGATAGCTCACCGCTACCGTCTACTAACTGGTAACTGAACTGGTCGCTGCCGTTCACATTTGAATCGGGGGTGTAAACGAGCTGTGTTGGAGTGCTACCAGACGCCAGAACACCGTTCACAGGTTGTGTCACAATTTGGACGCCAGCTATGTCGGCGGCGCCATCAGGATCAACGTCGTTTACCGCCGGATCAAACGTGACCGATATGTTCTCGCTCGTCGTTACGGCATCATTATTGGCCACCGGCGCATCATTAACCGAATTTATCGTAATGGTGACCTGAGCAATATTCGATAGCCCGCCCTCATTGTCAGCCACCTGATACGTAAAGACGTCGGTTCCGAAGTAGTCCGAATCAGGCATATATTCTACGCTGCCCGACACGGCATCAATGGTGGTACTACCGTTCGACGGAGGCGATTGAATCACCACTGAGCCAAGATCAAGTTGACCATCGCCATCTGTATCATTGCCTAGCAGCGGAACCAAAACGGCCATGTCTTCGAGCGTTGATGCGGCATCATCAACGGCTGTTGGCGCATCGTTAACGCTCGTTACCGTAATTTCAACGATAGCTTCGTTAGATGTAAGACCTGCCAAATCAGACACCGTGTAACGGAAGCTGTCAGACCCGAAAAAGTCGGCGTCTGGAGTATACAGAGCCTGCCCGTTGGCTACATTAATGCTCACCACGCCATTTTGAGGCGATGCGACGATCGCTGCGGTTGAAAAATCTATATTGGATTCAGGATCAGTATCGTTCGCTAACAGGTCAACCGTGACAGAGTCATCTTCAGCGCTCGTTGCTACGTCGTTAACCGCTGTTGGCGCGTCCTCAACCCCCGTAACCGCAAGAGTCACGCTGGCCGAGTTCGAGGCTAGTCCGGTCGCGTCCGATACGGTATAGGTAAAGCTATCCGAACCGAAAAAATCGGAGTCAGGTGTGTAAAGCGCCTGTCCGTTCGCCAAGTCAATGGACACCGTTCCGTTCTGGGGCTGTGTCACTATGGCAGTTGTCGCTACATCAATATTGGATTCTGGATCCGTGTCATTAGCCAACACGTCAATTATCACCGATGCGTCTTCGACGCTGGTGGCCGTATCATTCAAGGCAACCGGGGCATCGTCTACGCTCGTGACCGTTACAGCAACGTTGGCTGTGTTTGAGACCAAACCCTCCGTATCGGAGACTTGATAGCTAAACATGTCCGTGCCGAAATATTCAGCGTTGGGGGTGTAGGTCGCTTGACCTGTTGATCCATCAACGACAACTGCTCCATTGCTGGCCTGAAGAACAACTGAAACGGAATCAGTAGCAATATTGGATTCTGGGTCTGTGTCATTTGCCAGTAAATCAATCACCACTGAGTCGTCTTCGGCACTCGTCGCCGTGTCGCTATTGGCGACTGGCGCTTCGTTAACATCACTAACAGATACTGTAACCTGGGCAACGTTTGAGCGCGCGCCTCTGACATCGGCTACGGTGTACTCAAATGAATCCTGACCTGAGAAATTGTCGTTTGACAGATAAGTCACACGTCCATCTGACTCGACCGTAGCTGATCCAAACTGAGGCGGTGTGACGAGCGCAACACTCGTCGCATCCAGATCACCGTCGGCATCCGTATCGTTGCTCGCTACCGAAATGAGTAGCGGAACTTGTTCATCGGCTGCGACGGCATCGTCAATCGCTACGGGTGCCACCTGTGAGGACAGAACATTAATACCGACCATCACAATGTTAGATAACGCCCCGTCTGAATCGCTGATCTGGTAGCTAAACGTATCGGTGTCAGCTAACCCGGGGGTGTAGACGAGACGATCAGCCGCCCCGCTATAGGCAACGGATCCGGATACCGGCTGATCAATGATCGTAATGTCAGCATCACGCAGCAGGCTGTCGACGTCGGAGTCATTCGCTAACACATCCAGCTGAGTTGGGGAGGTGTCCGATACATCAAAGGCATCGGCTACCGCAACGGGAGCATCGTTCTGCCCGGTCACGCTAATGGTTACGTCGGCCGGATCTGACAACAACCCGCCGGCGTCCTGCACCTGATAAGAAAGGCTGTCGGTACCATTGAATCCGGCGACAGGCGTATACACCAATCGAGACACTGCCGTATCCCAGACAGCGCTGCCTGATTGTGGAGCTCGCGCCACGGTTACACTGGCGCCAGCCAAACCATCGGCGTCTTCATCATTAGCCAAAACGGCTATGCGAACGACGTCATCTTCCTGCACCTGCGCCGAGTCACTTACCGCCACTGGATTATCATTCGCCGGAATCACGTTGATCAGCACAGACGACGAGGAAATCTGACCTTCGCTGTCAGCGACCTGATAGACAAAACGGTCTTCACCAAAATAGTTTTCCAGAGGTGTATACGTAAAGACTCCTGAAGCATCAGGAGCACTAACAATACCGTTGGCCGGCGCCGTCAACAGCTGCACGCTTGCTACATCAATATCACCGTCTGCATCGGTATCGTTTGCCAGAACCTCTATGCGTGTGTCGCTGTCTTCCAAAACCGATACAAGATCATTGATGGTTGTGGGAGGACTGGAGGCCATTGTACCGGCTGGCAGCACACGAACGCTGACCAGCGTGTCGGTTGAAAGCACCCCTTCGGAATCGGCGACCCGGTAAGTCAGCCTGTCAATACCTGCAAAACCCGGCGTAGGCGAATAAACAATGGCGCCCGTAACGAAATCAATCGCTGCCAAACCGTTGGTGGGAGGACTTACGATTTGTAGTGACCCGATATCCAACGCCCCTTCGGCATCTGTGTCATTGCTCAACACTCTGGCCAAAACGGACTGAGAAGCCAATGTGGTGTAACTGTCAGGAACGGTAACCGGCACATCATTCACAGGTGCAACCGTAATCGTAACGTCTACTGAGTCAGTCGTTGCGCCCGACACGTCCGCTACGGTGTAGCGAAACGAATCGACTCCCGAGCGGTTTAACTGCGGGGTATAGGTAACCACCCCGGCGTTTATATTCGTTGTTCCAAACCGGGGACTTGAAACAATCACAACCGATTGAGGATCAAGGACGTTGTCCTGACCCGCATCGTTTATCAACACGTCTATGTCCACCGCCTGATCTTCATCGGTTGACGCCGAGTCAGCAAATCCAACAGGAGGCCCAACCGCCCCCACCTCAATAGTTCTGATTACCGAATCCGCCTGATTACCTGCGCTGTCAACCACATTAAACTGTACAGACGTTACACCCAGTTCAAAGACAGAAGGTAAAGCTGATCCGTCCGCTAGAGTAACTTGCACCGCGACATTGACGTCCCGATCGTCATTCGCCACAGCGGCGTCCAGAAAACGCTGCACCAATACATCACCCACGGGAAGGCTAACTCCGTTAGACGCCACCAGGCGGATGTCATTGGGTAGTGATGAAAATTCAGGTGGTGACAGGTCCGGCTGCTCCACCACCTGCTCGCATACTGGCTGGTCTACCTGAAGAAGGGGTACGCCGCTGTAAGCGTCTGTTAAGTTATTACGAAATCTGAGTATCTGCGAGTTGAGGTTAATGTTGTCGCTGATCGTACGGGTCATTCCTCCCACAGACACACTAACCGCCCCGTTTACATCACGGCCGTTGAGTCGGCACTCTGACAGATCGCTCACCAGCGCATCAATCAGCAGGTAGTTTGGCGCAGCTACACTAAGGTCAACGGCTATCTGATTCAAACTGGTCGCGGCAGCTCCCACCGCCATGGCATAGCGCTGACTTTCAAGCGTCGCGGACGCATCGGGCAAGACTGGGTCAGCCACGTCTGTTGTGAACACATCAAACCCAAATGCATTGACGGCCTGTTCGCGATTGCGACTGAAAACAGCTACGAAGTTGTCACCTTCAATCTCAATACGGGACTTACGCAACACGGCGTTACTGAAAACGGTTAAGGCAGCAAAGTCGTCTTCTTGCGGCAATACGGTTTGCAGCTCAAAAAAATCCGCAATTTGAATAAGCCTGGCCGAACCTGTCTCATAGCGCGAATCTGACGGGTCAGGAAAAACACCACCGCGAGACACGACCAGCAGATCGGCCCGGTTGCCTGGAAGAATCACACACCACCGCCCGCCGGGATCGGTCAAAGTCTGGGCAATCGGGAGTCCACTGGCCTGGCCACGACCGTCCATTGCAAAGAGAGTCACTACCGCTCCGTTTACAGGCCCGAGCGTAACAACTCCGCACACCTGACCATCGGGAGTTGGCGTATCGCCCGGGAGCGAAACGACCACACGTACGGTAGCTGTCGAAACATCGATACCATCTGTCACTGAATACGTGAGCGTATCCGTGCCAACAAATCCAGGGTCAGGCACGTAAACCAATTTATCGTCGTCAGTTGCAACTGTGCCGTTGTCATCCAGACTAACGATACCGTTTGAAGCGGCTGAAAAACTGAAAAGAGAAAGCGGCTGAGCGTCGCCATCTGTATCGTTTGCCAACACGTCAACCGTAATAGCCTCGGTGGCAAGCGTTGTGACTGCATCGCTTTTGGCGACTGGCGTCTGGTTAGCGGTAGCTTGCCCGCTACTGGATGATCCGACGACCACCGTCACATAGCCGTTAGCGCGACCGTCTCGGCCATCCGATACTGTGTAAGAGAAAATGTCTGTGCCAATGTAGCCGGCACTTGGTGTGTACAGCAGCGTATCGTCGCCAGAAAATGACGGTGTATCGTTGTCTTCTATTTCGACGGTGCCGTGCGAAGGTCGACCGGTGAATAAAATGGACAGGCTGTCCCCGTCGGCATCGGAATCATTAGCCAGTACACCAATCGAAACCGACTCGTCGCTCACTGAGGCAAAATCGTTCACCGCTACGGGTGCCAGGTTAGTGCTAACGGCGGATGGAACGGTCGGTTGGGCCGTCGGAGCCGGAGGTGCGGAGCTGCGGTCACTGCCGCCACCGCAGGCGCTCAGCACGGACAGGGCCAATAAAGCAATCCAGAAACGAACCGTCATGTCAGACTCCGCACGCGTTCGCGCTGTGGAGAAATGGACTGTGTTTATCGACGGAATTCATGAATTTACGTGGTGCTCCGCAAAGGGTGCTATGGGTGTCTTAACAGTTTAAGGGCTTGCCCCGTTTCAACCTGTGCTACCGATCACAATCTGACACTTCCAGTCACAAACCAGCCGCACCCTGTTCCTCTCCACCACGGCCCGACAGGGTCAGATCAGGTGCTTGCCAAACTGTAGAGCAGGCAAAAAAAAGCCCGCCGAAGCGGGCAATTCAAACTAAAGTATCTTCGCTAGTCACCGCGCTGAAAAGCCGCAGAACCGTCAACTGTCGTGCCACCCTGCTCCAGACTAAACGTCATGCCAGCACCGGTAACATCACCTGCGTCGTTGCCGCTAAAAAAGCCGCCCAAATCACCTGATCCTTGAGCGACGCCGTTGTCACCGGTTACGTCGACTGTATCGAATGCCCCAGCGAAGGTGGCGTCAGCCGTATTAATATCCACGTCGTTGGCACTGGCGTTCCACACTTCGGAGGTTTCCTGAAACGACAGACTGACGTCTGCATCGACGGTTTGAGCGGTAAAATCGGCTGACAGATTGGCTGACCCCAGCGTACCTACGTTACCCCGATTATCGGTCGGGTCGGTATTACCAACCAGGTCAAATTCTGCGCTTCCGGTTACCGGTAAAACCGGTGTTATCGCCCCGTCTGCAGCGGCGACATAGTGAACGCTGCCATCTTGTGCTGACTCGGTTGTTACTCCGGCAACGGTCACCTGTGTAGTGCCCTCCGCCCACCGGCCCCAGCTCAAATCAGTTGCGCCATCTCGATCGCTGTCGCGGCCCACGTTAACTGGCTCACTGTTGGTTAAACGAATACTCGCGTCGTCATCGTTGAATCCGACCAGACTGCCATTCGCATCACGAACCGGGGCGCCAGCCGCACTCACGCCGCTATTTTGGGTGTCCGCGTAGCGACTGAACGCCACAGCACCGGTACCCGCTGGAGCAAACTCCTCTCCGGACACCAAGTCGTTCGAATTTCCGTCGGCGTCAGTTGACGAAACGCCGACATCGGCTGCTACGGGTTCGGCCGACACCTCGCTCTCGTCCGCTGGCTCGGCTTGTGAATTTACCGCCGCCGTGGCTTGAGTTGACAGCACACTCGCCGCCTCGTCACTTCTGCTCGGAGTCGATCTGGCGTCCTTCGCAAATCCGTATTCGCCGGCGTTCAGGTCGAGACTGCCGGTCGCTGTTTGCATGACTACGCCACCAGAGTTAACGCCTATGTACAGACCGTTCTTAACGGTAGTTCCGAGAAGCTTGCTGTAAGCGGCACAGTCGCTGGCACAAAACACAGCGTCATAGTCGGTGCCGCGAATACCAATGGTCGCGACCGGTGTTGTAACGCGATAGTTGGCCTTGTTCTCTTTACCGATCGCACCGGTAATCGAACGAAACCCACCCTTAATGAGTACGAAAAAGCTTCGCGGCTCGGCCGTCGCAAACTCTTTCTCTTCTGGCATTTGAAATTGTTCAATTAAAAACTCGGTACCGGGTCTCAGCGCCAGTAAACCACCGTCAGCCATTTGTAGCTGCGTACGTCCATTGGAAGCGGTAGTAACCGTTTCGCCTTCCTCAACCTGACCGCCAGTGCGCAACACGCGACGATCACCGTCAGCAGACGTTACGTAAACTTTGCCGTAAACGAAGATGGCTTTACCCGCGTCTGCAAACGCAGACGTTGAAAACAGCAGCGACAAGCAAGCGGCTGTGGTGAATGCCCATTTAACAATGTTCTGATTCATGTAATTTCCCTGATCCTGCTTCGAAAGATGAAGCCCTCTCGACTCCAAACCATCGTAGAAGAAATCGGTGAAAATGGCTGTGATCGTTCTCACAGGAGAACGAATTGTACTGTGACCAATGTCTGGTTTTACTGGAACGTGTAGCGCAAACGGACCAAAGCTTCGAAACGTTCGAACTCGAATATGTCAACAAATGTGTCATTTCGAGTGTAGGTGAGAGAGTGACTTAACACCCAGTCAGGCCGGAAATTCCACTCAACAAGGCCAGCTAACCGGTAGCGGTCGTCTTCCCGTTTGTCCGTGTAAGCCTGCTCAAAAAACACTTCTTCGAACTGGCTGTTCTGAAAGTCGGCGTTGAGAAAGGTTCGAACTCCAGAGTTAAATCGCCAGCTGAGAGACGCGCCGGCATAGGTAAAATCGCGTGCGTAACGGGAATCAGTTTGCCGGGGCTCGTCCGTACCAAAACCCGCTCTTAGCAAAACCTGGCCTTGAGCGTCGTCGCCGAGACTGTAGACGCCGATTAAGCCCGCTCTGAATCGATCAACATCCTTGACTGCAAGGTTCTCGCTAAACGAAATACGGCCTGCGTCGCCTGTTATACCAATCCGCCAAAGTGGCGTAATTTTGCGTAGCCATGTTCCTGACAGCGACGCGCCTTCACTGTTACGCGAACCATCTATATCAAACTGGTAGCCCGTCAACGAAAGTTGCTGGTAGTCCGTCTCAGTTGCACGAACCAGACGCAAATCAACAAACAAGGCGTCTGAATCAACGAAAGAAGCCTGAGCGTTTTCGCGCTTTGAGTAATTTAGCCTGGCTGATAACTGCATACCGGCTGCCAGTCGATAACCGGCTCCCGCCGCAACGCTGTAGTCCAGAAAATCACTGTCTTGCTCTCGACTGCTGGAATCCAGTGCAAAACCCAGGAATTCGTCCACGACAGTCGCACTGTTCACATTGCTGTCGTATCCCGCCGCCGTTGAAGCCTCGAGATACCGCGACCATCGACTAACGCTGTTGCGTCGTTGGATGACGGAGCGAAGTTCGGCAATTTGCGCCAGCGCTTTTTGCGGTGGACGGCTATCCGTCAGCTTATCCAGCTGAGTTCCAGCTGCTGCATATTGGCCGCGAGCAACAAGGACGCGCGCGTAATCGAGTCGCGCCCCGTGAAAGTTTGGAGAGTTAAACAGCAGGCGCTCAAATACCAGTTCGGCTTGCCCGTTGTCGCCACTGTCCATGAGAGCCAGAGCGAACGTGTAGTCGAAGGCAGGGTCACCAGCGTGCTGCTGAACCAAGGGTTGAAGTCGCTGCAAAGCCACAGCCGGTTGGGCATTTCGAATAAGAAGCTGCGCTTCCTGAACCACGGTACTCATGTCCGCCTGGGACGGCGAACACAAGCCAAGCAACATGGCTACACAACTAAATTGAACAATAGAAGCGAAAGATCTCACTGAGTTACACGTCCTGGTTTTGGCACGGATTGCTGGTATTGGCGAGCAGTACCCTCTGAAGCTGCAACCTATAAACTGGGTCCTTTCGACCTCTTTTCCTGGCCGAAATTAAGGTTTATGCTTATGCCAGCAATCGATAATCTATAATTTCTCAATAGGGATCATACAGATACAACCGCACTCCGGTGTGATCCGATTCACAGTATTCTGTTAACATAGCGTTAGACTATAAGGATGCAAATGACAAGAGCACCAGAAATAACCGTGGCCGCAATCGCCGAGCAAAACGGTAAGTTTTTAACCATTGAAGAGCATGTGAGGGGCAAGCTGGTCTTGAATCAGCCCGCCGGTCATATGGAAAACCACGAGACCCTCGCCGAAGCCGTTGCCAGAGAGTGTTTTGAGGAATCCGGTTGGCATTTTGAACCAACCCATCTTTGTGGCATTTACACGTGGACCCACCCGACCAAAAACGTCACCATTGTGCGCTTTGCCTTCTGTGGCCGTGCTCATTCCTACGATCCCGAGGCCATTCTTGACGATGGCATCGAACGCTCTATGTGGATGACCCCTCGTGAACTGTTCGAGCGACCTGGACGCCTCCGAAATCCGATGGTTGGACAGGCCATCCACGATTTCAAGGCTGGCCGACACTATCCGCTCGAAATGATTACGTCGATGGACTCTGAGCCCATCAGCGAACTGAGCCTTAAAGCAAACGTTTAAGAGCCGTTTGGCCATACGCGCCCAAAAACGACCATAACAAGTCCATTGCAACTCTGGCCGCGCCAACCCAGTGATACCCAGACATAGCTAACCCAGTGACTCCCGGACGTAGCTACCCGCAGCACCGTTTATTGCAAGCATTGTGACACTCCGTCATTACGAGCCCGGTAGTAGTCCGTCATTGCGAGCGCGCAGCGCGCGGCAATCTCTCAACCCCTCAAACAGACTAACTAGAGTCGCAAACCGCAGAATATTAACGGAACCTAACACACCGGCTTCGAGGGTTCGCAATGACAAAACCTGAACCGGAACATCCCCCTTAAAGGCCTGACGCATGCCGGCTACTCGCGTTACAATGGGCGGCGTTTCACTTAGAAGGTCCCGCCACATTCATGAGCAATTCAGGCACAAAAGTCATCGTTGGTATGTCTGGCGGCGTCGACTCGTCCGTCACCGCTGCGTTACTGATTGAACAGGGATACAGTGTTGAAGGCCTTTTCATGGTCAACTGGCGCGAAGACGAAGACGCCTATTGCTCTGCCGCCGACGACCTAAAAGACGCGCGCGGTGTCTGTGAGCACCTTGATATTCCGCTACATCAAGTTGATTTCTCAGCGGAATACCGCAAACAGGTGTTTGAGTACTTCCTGCAAGAGTATCGAGCTGGTCGCACTCCCAACCCGGACGTGCTGTGCAATCGCGAAATCAAGTTTGGGGCATTTTACGACTACGCCCTGAGACTCGGCGCCGATCTAATCGCGACCGGTCACTATGCCCGGGTGTCCGTTGAAAACGATACTGTTCAGCTCCTCAAAGGACTGGACGACAATAAAGACCAGTCTTACTTCCTGCATCAGTCTCCCCCGTCTGCACTCAAACGGACGCTTTTCCCGCTGGGCTCGTTGCACAAGAACGAAGTACGTGAGCGAGCCTTTGCAATGGGACTACACAACCACCAGCGCAAAGACAGCACGGGCATCTGCTTTATTGGCGAGAGGCCGTTCAAGGAATTCTTGTCGCGTTACATTCCGGCCCAGCCAGGCGATATCGTAACCGACGACGGTCATCTGGCTGGCCACCACGACGGCCTCATGTTTCACACTCTGGGCCAACGTCAGGGTTTGAAAATCGGTGGGCTCAAGGGATATCCGGATGGCGCCTGGTATGTTGTCGACAAACATCTGGAATCCAATACGCTTGTCATTGGGCAAGGCGCTCAACACCCTTTACTCCTCAGCCGGGCACTTAACACAGGACCCGTATGCTGGATTAACGACGCCGTAGAGGGTGAGATGCAGGCCAAAATTCGCTATCGACAAGCCGACCAACAATGCCGCGTCACTCTAAAGGGCGATGGCGCAATTGTTGAGTTTGACCAACCCCAGCGCGCTGTCGCTCCGGGTCAGTTTATTGTCTTTTATCAGGATGAACAGTGCCTGGGTGGTGCTGTCATCGAGCAACATACGCGAATCGATCAATAATCCCGGCGTTTCCCCTCATGTGATCCACGCCCGACAAACCTCTATAATGTCACCAGCTATTGTGAGCTAGGGTCTGATTCAGTGTGACCCCCTCAATCTCAATGTAACCGAACAGATGACCATCGGTGGATATCAAAATGACTCAGTACAAAGATAAGGCCAAGTCGATTCTTTCCGTAGGCAACCACGACTACGAAATATTCAGACTGGACCACATTCCAGGTGTCGATCTTGGACGACTACCCTACTCACTTAAAATCTTGCTTGAAAACTTGCTGCGTTTTGAAGACGGAGTTGACGTCACCCAGGACGACATTGACGCGCTGGTAAACTGGGACGCCAACGCTTCACCGTCGCAAGAAATAGCCTTCACTCCAAGTCGAGTCATACTGCAGGACTTTACCGGTGTCCCCTCCGTGGTTGACTTGGCCGCAATGCGTGACGCTGTTGTTCAACTAGGTGGAAACGCGAGTGACATTAATCCGCTGTCACCTGTCGAGCTGGTCATCGACCATTCTGTGCAGGTTGACAGCTACGGCACAACAACCGCTCTTGCCGAAAACAACACCATTGAGTTTGCCCGCAACAAAGAGCGGTATTCGTTCTTGCGCTGGGGCCAACAGGCTTTCGAGAACTTTCGCGTAGTGCCGCCCAACACCGGCATTGTTCATCAGGTCAATCTTGAATACCTAAGTCGGGTTGTCTTCGATCAAACAAATAACGGCGTGCGCCAAGCGTATCCAGACACGGTAGTCGGCACCGACTCACACACCACCATGATCAATGGCCTGGGCGTTCTGGGCTGGGGTGTCGGTGGCATTGAAGCAGAAGCTGCCATGCTCGGTCAGGCAATCACCATGCTGATTCCTCAGGTGGTCGGAGTACGTCTAACGGGTAAGCTGCCTGAAGGGACAACAGCAACCGATTTGGTTCTGACGGTCACTGAAGAGCTGCGTAACATTGGCGTTGTCGGCAAGTTTGTTGAGTTCTACGGCGACGGCGTAGCCGAATTGCCTTTGGCCGACCGGGCCACTCTTGGCAATATGTCTCCGGAGTTTGGCAGCACTTGCGCTATTTTTCCGATAGACGAAGAAACTATTGCGTATCTGAAACTATCGGGCCGTAACGAAGAACAGGTGGCGTTGGTCGAGCAATATGCAAAGGCTCAACAAATGTGGCGCGACGACGAAAACGAAGCTGATTACAGCACCTCGCTCACCGTCGATCTTGCGACAATCGAACCTAGCATTGCGGGTCCTAAACGACCGCAGGACCGTATTCCTTTGCGATCAGCGCACACCAAATTCACTGAACTCATGAAACCCGTCGAAGCTGCTCGCGAACCAGAAGACAGAGCAACCGTTTCAGTCAAGGGTGACTACGACATGACGGACGGCGCGATTTTAATCGCGGCTATTACCAGTTGTACAAACACTTCTAACCCCGCCGTGATGCTGGGCGCCGGACTGCTGGCACGCAACGCGGCCGAGCGAGGGTTAAAGAGCAAGCCCTGGGTTAAGACGAGCCTTGCACCGGGCTCCAGAGTAGTCACTAACTATTTGAAGCAGGCCGGTGTTTACGATGACTTGCAGGCGCTAGGGTTTCATACGGTAGGTTACGGTTGCACCACCTGCATCGGTAACTCTGGCCCGTTGCGTCCAGAAATAACCGAAGCGATGACCACAAGCGACGTGGTAGGCGCCTCCGTCTTATCGGGCAACCGTAACTTCGAAGGTCGCATTCACCCTCTCGTTCAAATGAACTTTCTCGCGAGCCCGCCCTTAGTCGTCGCGTACGCGCTTGCGGGTAACATGCACGTCGATATTTATAACGACTCTTTAGGTAAAGACCACGACGGCAACGACGTATTCCTCAAAGACATGTGGCCCAGCCAGAAAGAAATCCATGACACCATTTTGGCAACGGTCAGTTCGACGGGTTTTCGCGATGGCTACACCGACGTGTTCAAAGGCGATGACAACTGGCGCAGCCTTGAAATTGAAGAAGGCGAAATTTACGAATGGGAATCGGACTCTACCTACGTTAAGAACCCGCCCTACTTTGTCGGTATGACAAAGAATGTCGACACACCGGGAGACATTGCGGGTGCGCGAGTACTTGCTCTTTTAGGTGACTCCGTTACCACGGACCACATATCCCCTGCCGGCTCTATTGCGAAGGATGGCCCTGCTGCCAAATATTTGATGGAACAGGGCGTCGAGCCAAAAGACTTCAACTCCTTCGGCTCACGCCGGGGTAATCACGAGGTGATGATGCGTGGGACCTTTGCCAATATTCGACTTCGTAACCAGCTGGCTCCCGGCACCGAAGGTGGCTGGACCACGCATGTTCCGACCGGCGAAGTGATGAGTATCTTCGATGCTTCAATGAAGTATCAGGCTGACAAAACCCCGCTCATCGTGATTGCAGGAGCCGAGTACGGTACCGGGTCGTCACGCGACTGGGCCGCCAAAGGCACGTTGCTGTTAGGCGTTGGTGCCGTTATTGCCGTCAGCTATGAACGTATCCATCGCTCGAACCTGATTGGTATGGGTGTGCTACCGCTGCAGTTTCTTGAAGGTGATAGCGCCGAGTCGTTGGGACTAAACGGAACTGAGACCTTCAGCATCACGGGCATAGCGACTGGCGGTGATACCGTTAATGTCACGGCGACGGCAGCCGATTTCAGTTCGAAGTCCTTTGATGTGCGAGTTCGAATCGACACACCAAAAGAGCGGGACTACTACAATAACGGCGGTATCCTGCACTACGTGCTTCGCCAGCTTGCGGCTTAAACGTAGACCGAGCTTCGGCTTTAGCCAGATAGCGTTGAAACAGGCCGGGACTTGCCCGGCCTGTTGCGTTCGACCATATGCAACGAGAGGGTAGTACATAAAGCGAAAAGTGTCTCTGTTCTTGATTACCTCGCGTATTTTATCGCGGCGAGATAAGCCGTACAGCCTGTCCGGCCATTGGCCGGACAAGCAAATGCCCTTGGGATGCTGATACCAACCCTACTCGGCCCGAAGGATCATGCCTGGAAGTGCTCTTGGGGTACTCACTCTACTCGGCCCGAAGGACCAAGCCTGGAAGTGCTCTTCTGACACGTGTCAATGACACTTTAATACTGAAGCAGCCAGGCCGGCAGAAGAGAACGAGTGTCGTTAAGCCGTGCCTCCAGAGCCCGATAGTCTGGCTCAAAACTTTCAACCAAAGACCAAAACGCTTTCGAATGATTTAGATGCCGGATGTGGCACAGCTCATGAACGAACAGGTAACGCACCAGGTCAGGCTCCAGTAACATCAAGTAGTAGTTGATACACAGCGTGCCGGTTGATGAGTAGCTGCCCCACCGCGTTTTCTGTCCTCGCACCTGAGCCCGTTTGTAAAACAGCTGCAACTCGTCACTGGTGTCGCGTAACCACGGCGTTAACCAGCGCTTGCCTTCGTGTTGGAGCCACTTCTTGAGTACTTTCCGACCCTCTTCAAACTCTTTTCGGTCGCAGCGAAGTCCAATGGCATTTTTTCCTTTGGCTCTCCACAGACGCGGGCCGGTTATTTCCTGGTAGCTCACGTCTATCGTCTTGCCGATGGCTTTCAGCTCAATTGATTCTGGAAGTGCTTCCAGCGGTGCATCGGTCACAGCATCGAGTTTGGCTTGCGTCGTGCGAATCCACTCCTCGTGTTCACTCACAAACCGTGCGACGTCCTTCGGCTTGGCACGGTAAGGCACAACAACCTCCACACCTCTGTGAGGAATGACGTGGATAGTCATATTGCGGGCACGCTTGCTGTGACGCACTGAAAACGGCGCAGACTTAATCGAATCGAGAAAATCAATTTGATCCATGCCTTTAAGTTACCTCGCTAACGTTCCCTGCTTGGCCTGTCGTTACAAAACCCGTGATTAAAATGTCAGGGCAAGCTCAGTGCCCTGACGGATGGCCCTCTTCGCATCAAGCTCAGCGGCCAACAACGCTCCGCCAATAATATGCGGCTTTACGCCATGCTTCTCAAGATCATCCGCCAGCTGTCGGGCAGGCACCTGGCCCGCACAAATCACAACGGTATCGACTTCGAGCACCTGCGGTTTGTCGTTGATGGTTACGTGCAAGCCCTGATCGTCAATACGGTCATAACTGACACCACCCATCATATGCACTTTACGGTGACGCAAACTCAAACGATGAATCCAGCCGGTGGTTTTACCCAGACCCTTGCCGGGTTTACTCGCTTTTCGTTGTAGTAACCAGAGTTCTCGCGGCGACTCTGGCGGCGCTTTACGCTCGCTGTCCAATCCACCGGGCTCGCTCATTGAGGTGTCAACGCCCCACTCGTCGAAAAAGACTTCAGGATTCAAGGCACCAGATTCACCCTGGTGGCTAAGGTATTCCGCCACGTCAAAACCAATGCCGCCGGCACCAATTAACGCCGCCCTCTTACCGACTTCCGCTTCGCCGGTAAGCACATCGTAATAAGACACCACTTTAGCGTGCTCAATACCAGGAATCGACAGCTGTCGCGGTGACACGCCCGTGCACACAATCACCTCATCAAAACCTTCTTTGACCAGCGCGTCAGCCGTAACTTCCGTATTCAGTTTAAGCGTAACGTCATTGAGTTCCAGTTGACGCCCGTAGTAACGCAGGGTTTCGTAAAACTCTTCCTTACCCGGAATTTTCTTGGCCAGATTAAACTGCCCACCAATTTCGCTGCCCTTTTCGAAGAGCGTAACCGTGTGCCCGCACTGAGCCGCGGTTGTGGCCGCAGCCAAGCCAGCCGGACCGGCACCAACTACCGCTACCGAACGTGGGTTAGCACTGGTTCTAATAATAAGTTCGGTTTCCCGACAGGCTCGCGGATTAACCAGACATGACGCTGTCGCCTTTTCAAACGCATGGTCCAAACACGCCTGATTGCATGCAATACACGTATTGATTTCGTCAGCCCGATTTTCTTCCGCCTTGATCACAAAGTCGGAGTCCGCCAAAAAAGGTCGTGCCATCGACACCATGTCGGCGTCGCCATTTGAAATCACGCGATCCGCTACGTCCGGCATATTGATACGATTGGTGGTAACCAGTGGAATGTTTACCTTGCCCATCAGCCTGCGTGTGACCCAGCTAAACCCGGCACGTGGCACCATGGTTGCAATGGTTGGGATACGCGCCTCGTGCCATCCAATTCCGGTATTGATAATGGTCGCACCGGCCGCTTCAATCGCTTGCGCAAGCAGCTCGACCTCTTCCCAGGTGTGCCCGTCGTCCACAAGATCGAGCATGGAAAGGCGGTAAATAATGATGAAGTCTTTGCCTACCGCTTCGCGTGTCTGCCGGACAATTTCTACAGGCAGTCTCATGCGATTTTGGAACGAGCCGCCCCATTCGTCGTCGCGCTTGTTCGTACGGCGAACCAAAAATTGATTAATGAAGTAACCTTCAGACCCCATTACTTCAACACCGTCATAGCCGGCGCGCTTGGCCAATTCGGCACAACGAACGAAATCGGCAATCTGTTTATACACGCCTTTGCTCGAGAGCTCTTTAGGCTTGAAGGGCGTAATTGGAGACTTGACGGCCGAAGGCCCGACCGAAAAAGGATGGTAACCGTAGCGACCCGAATGCAGTATCTGCATACAGACTTTACCGCCCTCGGCGTGGACTGCATTAGTAATCAGTTCGTGCCGGGGAATTTCCCAGGGCCGACTTAACTTACCCGCCATAGGTCCGACCCAACCCGCTATGTTCGGAGCAATACCGCCAGTGACAATCAGACCCACACCGCCTCGCGCACGTTCGGCAAAGTAAGCGGCTAATCGGGGATAGTCTTTTTTGCGATCTTCCAGGCCAGTGTGCATAGAGCCCATTAACGTGCGATTTTTTAACGTGGTAAATCCAAGATCTAGCGGCGCCAACAGTGACGGGTAAGGATTGCTCAAAATGTACTCCAACTCTGAACGAATGCGTAAAACCGGTATAGTACACGACTTCGACCTTCCTTAGACCCAACGGATGTAGCAAACGATGACATTTACATCACCTCTTGTAGATATTGGTGCCAACCTGACTCACGACAGCTTTCACAGCGATTTACCCACCGTTATTCGTCAGGCGCGCTCCGTGGGAGTTCTGCAAATGGTTGTCACAGGCGCCAGTTTCGAAGGCTCTGTAGCCGCGACCAAACTCGCCGACGACTACCCGGAAACGCTAACTGCCACAGCCGGCGTGCATCCGCATCACGCCAAAGACTGGACAAAACAAGGCGCCAAAGAACTCTACGAATGCGCACAGCATCCGAAAATCGTGGCGGCTGGTGAATGCGGGCTGGATTACTTTCGTAACTTTTCAACTCCCGAGGAACAGGCATACGCTTTCGAGGCCCAGCTCGATATGGCAGCCGATCTGAAACTGCCGGTGTTCTTGCATCAACGTGAGTCTATTAAGCCGTTTTTAGACATTCTCGACCGCTATCTGGACAAACTTCCCAAGGCCGTCGCCCACTGCTTCACGGACACTGAGAGCGCGCTGGACGCCCTGCTGGAACGCGACCTCTACGTTGGCATTACAGGCTGGATCTGCGACGAGCGCCGAGGCCACCATCTTAGAGATTTGGTTGGACGCATTCCTGCTAACCGACTCATGATCGAAACCGACGCGCCTTACCTGCTACCTCGTGACTTGAAACCAAAACCCAAGTCGCGCCGAAACGAACCGCGCTTTCTGCCACACATCGCCAAAGTGGTAGCCGAATGTGTAGATAAATCGCCTGACCAACTGGCACTGGAATCAACTACTACGGCGCGCGAGTTTTTCGGTTTGGAAGCAACCTGAGTTCACAAGGCGCTCTTACTGCCAACGCTCCAGTCGGCTTGTCCAGGAAATGTCGAAGTAACCTGATAGAGATTGCCACGCCCGCTACGCGGGTTCGCAATGACACGGCATTTGAAGCACATGCGAGTGTGGTGCGAACACCGTCATTGCGAGCGCGGAGCGCGCGGCAATCTCCGAACGCCTCAGCACACCTGTCCAACAAAGCTCGAAGCAACCTGAAAGAGATTGCCACGCCCGCTATGCGGGATTGCAATGACATGTCAATTGCGACTCTTGCTCAGTCATTTTTAGCTACTACTTGCCTGCCAATCCACGTGAGTTACACTTAGAACCAGCACACCGCAATGACACTTAATCGCGTATTCATGGGCGGTAAACGAAACGCATTTAACCCTAGACGACCTGTGCCCACATATGAACGCGCAGACCGATTACTCAAAAAGGATCTTAATCGTGGATACTAAAAAACTTGCCGACTTCGTCAATAGCACTTGGGACGACAGCATCATTCCAGCACTTTGTGACTACGTAAAGATTCCGAATAAATCACCACTGTTCGACCCCGACTGGGAAAAACACGGCTTTATGGACGAAGCTGCCGAGCTGGCTCTCAACTGGTGTCAAAAACAGGACATTCCGGGCATGAAGGTCGAAATCGTCCGCCTCGAAGGCCGCACCCCCGTGCTGTTTGCCGAAATCCCCGGACAAATTGACGACACGGTATTGCTTTACGGTCACCTCGACAAACAGCCGGAGTTCAGCGGCTGGGAGGAAGACCTCGACCCATGGACGCCTACCATCCGCGACGGCAAACTCTATGGCCGAGGTGGCGCAGACGACGGCTACGCGGTGTTCGGTTCGCTCACCGCCGTAAAAGCACTTCAGCTGCAAGGCATTCCTCACGCTAAATGTGTCGTGTTGATTGAGTTCTGTGAAGAAAGCGGCAGCTTCGATTTGCCGTACTATATCGACGCGCTTGAATCCCGAATCGGCAAACCCACATTGGTTGTGTGTCTCGATGCCGAATGCGGTAACTACGACCAGCTTTGGTGCACCACCTCCCTTAGAGGCAACCTCGTAGGTACATTGAAAGCGAGCGTCTTGACCGAAGGTGTTCACAGCGGTGGCGCAAGCGGCGTCGTGGCCTCCAGCTTTCGGGTCATTCGTTCCCTGCTTGAACGCATTGAAGATTCAGAAACAGGGAAAATTCTCATTCCTGAACTCAATAGCGACATCCCGACTCAACGCTCAGAGCAGGCGCAAGCCGCCGCTCAGGTAATAGGCAAAACGGCATACGAAAAATTCCCGTGGGCTGACGACACCGAACCGATGAGTTACGACATTAAAACCTTGCTACTGAATAACACGTGGGCCTCTACCTTGTCGGTAACAGGCGTAGACGGCATCCCCGACATGGGCAACGCCGGTAACGTTCAGAGACCGTTTTCTGCGCTCAAGCTTTCGTTCAGACTTCCTCCCTCCGTAGACGCTAAAGTGGCTGCAGCGGCTGTTAAGCGCACACTCGAAACCGACACGCCCTACAACGCAACGGTTGAATTCGATGTCGGTTCGGCCATGAGCGGCTGGTGCGCACCCGACTTGGCGCCGTGGCTCGAGGAGTCAATGCAAAAAGCCTCATCTGCGTTTTTCGGTGACGACGCGATGTACATGGGCACCGGCGGAAGCATTCCGTTTATGGGCATGCTCGGCGAGAAGTTCCCGGGCGTTCAATTTCTGGTCACTGGCGTATTAGGACCAAAATCGAATGCTCACGGGCCTAACGAGTTTTTGCACATCGCCACAGGTAAAGCCATAACGTCGTGCGTTTCACAAGTTCTGATGGATCACGCGGCAAGGGACGCCCAGTCCAAGGCCGCCTGACGGCTGGTTTGAAGGACCGACGCCCGACTCAATCCGGGGCTTACTGCTTGAGAACGATAGCCCCGGATTCTCAACCTTCTGTTTTAATAAGCTTTTTCGAGATTAGCGTGCCGCCCCGTCTTGAGATGGCCAGGTGCAACTGCGGCCAACAAAACGGTGGCAACTAATCAGGTTGATGCAAGCATAGAGAGATTGCCGCGCGCTGCGCGCCCGCAATGACATAAATCTTTGAGTTTGAAAATACCGCTTGAGATCGTACTGGTGCCCCCTTCAAACCGGCAAACGCTTTGATTGAGAGATTGCCGCGCGCTGCGCGCTCGCAGTGACATAAATCTTTGAGTCTGAAAATACCGCTTTAAAGAACGCAGTCGTCTTACGCAGACGTTGCGATTTTCTGAACCTGATCCCAGGAAGACATGAAGTCGTTTGAGGCCGACTTGGCTAACTTGTTCTGTCCGGCAAATTCATCTTGAAGACGCGACAAACTGACGACGCAATCGGGCACGCCGGTGGCAAATTTCAAGTCGCCGAGAACAACAACTCTTCCGGAAACAGGGACGTCTTTCAAAAGTGTTTTAATCGCAATCACGCGTTCGCGTAACGGACCCGCCGGATTCGTAAACGTAAACCGCTGACCACGGTCAATGACAGTCCAGTCATCCATGTTGTCCCCGCCATAGAGTCGACCGTTGACATGTTTGATGTCGAGAACAAGAATTCCTTTTTCTGTTAACAACAAATAGTCGAGTTGAATTTCACCGTCTAATCCGTCGGGAACAATGATGTCGTTAAGAGAGTCACTGCTAATCTTTTTAATCGTTCGATTAAGCTGGCGCGTGAATGAACTACGACGTAACCACCACACCATTAGCACGGCGGCGAGCACAAGCCCGGCTCCGACCCCTACGTAAAATCCATTTGGTAAGTTGAGCATAATTATCACTGTCGAGAATTGACGGCGAAACTATGTCATAGCTGATGAGAACGGACCACAGTCGATTACCTGATGTTTCGTCAAGCAGAGAAGATGTGGTTGAGGTTTAGCGCCAAGCCTACTGAATTAGTAAGAAATTCCGATTAACGCTGATTATTGCACGAGCTCTTTTTGACGATTTATTGTGCAACGCGAACGGTATTGTTTTAGGAATACCAGCTTCTCAGAGATTCTAATTGCGCAGAAATAGGGTTAAATTCGGACGGCAAATCGAGAATTTTTGCTAGCGACTCGGGCACCTCTACGGCCTTTTCAACAAGCGGCTCCACAATTGTTTCGAACTTCGCAGGGTGTGCTGTAGCGACACCAATCCAGTGCTGCTCGCGCTGCTTTGACGACAGTTGATCAAGAACATTAAACGCTGTTGCAGTGTGTGGACACCACACCTGTTCGTAGCGCGTAAAATCTTTAACCGTTTGCATACTTATTTGATCGTCGCTTACCGAGTAAGCCGTTACCTGTTCACGTATATCGTCGATGTTGTTATGCAACCAGCGAAGTCGCTCCATGTTGCTTGGGTTACCCACGTCCATTGCCGAAGCAAGTGTCGCTACGCTGTCACGTGGTTGCCACTTTCCTTCTTGCAAAAAATCGGGAATGGTTTGATTCGCATTTGTCGCTAACACTATTTCGCCAATGGGCAGTCCGGCGCGACGCGCCCAAATACACGCCAGGGCGTTACCCAAATTCCCCGTTGGAATAATAAAGGAAGGCGCTTCACCCTCTTCTCGCCAAGCCGTCAAACTTGCATGTGCGTAGTAACACATTTGCGGCAGCAAACGTCCCAAATTAATACTGTTTGCGGAGCTAAATCGGTGGGCGGACATCAGCGCCTCATCCTGAAAAACCGATTTCACCAGATTCTGACAATCGTCGAAGCGACCGTCTACGCGGAACGCCCGAATGTTGTCACCCCAGCACGTCAACTGCTTCTCCTGACGGGCTGAGACCTGTCCGGCCGGATAAAAAACGTCTACTTCTACGTTATGTCGTCCGTGAAAGGCGGCCGCAACAGCTCCACCAGTGTCACCCGACGTCGCCACAAGAATTTTCAACGGTTGGGTCGACTGCGCTTCAATATGTTCCATGCAGGCGGCCAAAAATCGTGCCCCAACGTCCTTGAAGGCCGCGGTTGGTCCGTGAAAAAGCTCCAGAACGGAGACGCGTCCACGATCATCCTTAAGAGGTACAACCGGAGTCGGAAAATTGAATGCGTCGGTACAAATTTGTTCGATGTTGTCAAACAAGAGTGAGCCTTTCACAAACGGCGCAATTAAGCGCGCCGCAGTTTGCGCCAAGGTAGAACAATCAGCGAACATTTCCGGATTTACCGAAGGAAACGATACCGGCGTGTACAACCCACCGTCGGCTGCCAGCCCACGCGCGATAGCATCGGCCGCATTTAGGGGCGTCACGTCACCACGAGTGCTCACGTACGAAATATTAGACACCTAACCACTCTCCTGAATCGATCATTCGCGCCCCCGGCGCATTAACAGTTGACGAAACACATTGGTAGTCGACGTCGTAAATATCCGATACCGCCTCACAGACGGTGTCTCTCACAGCGTCAAGATCGGCAGCACGAACCCACGCAACCATTGAAGGACCACTTCCCGACAGACTAAACCCAAGAGCCCCATACTCTAGAGCCTTTTCCTTAAACTCTGAGAATCCGTCAATTTGATGAGAACGCTGCGGTTCCACCAGCACGTCAGACAGAGCGCCACCGAGCGCTTCGATGTCATTATTAAAACAGGCAATAAGAAGACGGCCAAAATGAGCAGACTGGGTTACAGCGTCATGAAGCAGAATCGTGTCGCTAAGCAATGACCGGCCCAACGCCGTATCAAGCCTGATTTTTGGCCTCACCAATACGCAGTGCAATCCGTCTGGAACAGGCACTGAATAGCAGTGCTGAGGATCACGCGGCGACACAAAAACAATGCCCCCAAGTAAGCTTGGTGCAACGTTGTCACCGTGAATACAGCCGCTGGCCACCTGTTCACCCGTCAACGCGTAAGAAAGTAAACTGGCATGTGGCAACGGCTTGGGCAAAAGTGCGTTGGCCGCCACTACCGAAGCCACCGCAGAGGACGCCGAACCGCCCATTCCAGAGCCGAGCGCCACACCCTTATGCACGTCGATGCACACACCAAAATCGGCGTTCTGACTGGCCAGTAGTTCGACAACGCCGGCGCCGGCCGTGTTCTTCAAAGGATTGCTGGGTAGTTCGCTTACGCAACCGGATACGGCACCCATGGTTACAAGGCCCGGTGTTGACGTGCGAGTGGCTCTGACTTGATCGCCAGGTGCGTCGAGCGCATGCCCCAGCACGTCAAAGCCCACCGCCATATTGCCAACCGAAGGCGGCGCAGTCGCATAACTAACGTTGGCGTCCGTCATTAAACCGCGGCTCCAAGGTACGCCGAAAGTCGCAGCAGATCGGCGAAGACACCAGCGGCGGTTACGTCCGGCCCGGCACCAGGCCCTTGAACAATGAGAGGATTGTCGCAGTAACGCTCAGTCTCAAATTGCACAATGTTATCGGTTAAATTGATGTGCGCAAACGCGTGGTCTACTGGCAGTGCCATTAGGGCCACCGTGGCGCGACCTTTTAAATCGAGCTCCGCCACGTAACGCAGAACCTTGTTATCTTTCTGAGCTTGTCTGAATTTTTGTTCAATGTCGGCGTCCATCTCTGACAAGCGTTCAAGAAACTCATCGGCGCTTGCGTCACGCAATGCTACGGGTACGAGGTTTTCGACATCGACGTCGGACAGTTCAAGTTCGAGGCCAATTTCACGTGCCAGAATAATGCACTTTCTCGCCACGTCCATGCCGGACAAATCGTCTCTTGGGTCAGGTTCTGTATACCCGCTAGCCCGCGCCTCCGACACAATTTCAGAAAACGGTTTGGTACCGTCGTACTGATTAAACAGATAAGCAAGCGTGCCGGATAAAATGCCCTGAACGCGTGTTATGCGGTCACCGGTTTCGCGCAAATCGCGTACGGTTTGAATAATGGGCAGCGCGGCACCAACGGTTGTCTCATACAAGAACCGGGTCTTCCCTTTTAAGCGCTGCTCCTGCAGTCGCTTATAGTCTTTAAAGCTTGCGCTACTGGCCTTCTTGTTTGGCGTGACAACGTGTATCCCCGCTTCCAGCCAATCTCCGTAACGGGAAGCCACGCCCTCGTCGGCCGTGCAGTCAACGATTACAACGTGCGGCATATGCTCGGCATTTACGTGGTCTACAAAGGCATCGATATCGAGCGGCACGCCGTCTTGGTCAAATGATTCAGACCAGCTATCGAGATCGATTCGCTGTTCTTTTAACAACATTTTGGATGACCGCGCCAACCCTCGTACCCGAAGGTCGAGATTGAACTGCGATGAGAGCCGACCAATTTCGGATGACAGCTGGGCCAAAAGCGTCTTGCCTACCGTGCCGCAACCGATCACGCCAATGGACAGAGTTTGAGGGGACAGATAAAAGCTCGAGTGCACCGCGCGTACGGCGCGCATGGCATCGCCTTGATCGATCACAGCCGAAATGTTTCGTTCGGACGATCCCTGAGCAATGACCTTTACGTTGACACCGGCATTGCCCAAACTGCTAAACACTTTAGCTGCAACGCCTGGCTTTCCATGCATGGTGTCTCCGACGACAGCGAGAATACTCAATCCCGGAGTGACCGAAACCCGTTGCATTTTGTTGTCCGCGATGTCTTCTTCAAAGGTCTTTTCGACGACTTCGCGGGCACGCTCCGCAAACTCGTCTTTTACGGCAAAACAAATAGAATGCTCGGAGCTGCCTTGTGAAATCATCACGACTGACACCGCGGCGTCAGCCAGTGCACCAAACAGTCTTTGCTCCGTGCCGGGTATGCCAATCATGCCGGCG
>JBGCFV010000049.1:0-129535 GCA_045107075.1 Gammaproteobacteria bacterium | reverse complement strand
GAGATAGTGTTGACGATCGGTCATATCGGTAATGTAGAGGTGGACCACCGTTCCATTCGCGGTCGGTACAGAGCTCACGCTAATTTCTACAGGCACATCCATGCCGTCCTGGCGCATAACGGTACTGGCAACCTGCTCTGGCTTTCCAGGCTTGCTGCCACCACTGATGAACGTTTTTATAATCTGAGACGCTTGAGCAAGCTGTGACTCGGGAAACAGTCGGTCCAGCGACTGGCCCAACAGAACGTCATCAGAATACCCAATCAGGTTTTTGAGTGACGCGTTCAAGGACACAATTTTGAGGTCGGGAGTCAGGCCAACAATGCCAACGGGAGAGGCCTGAAACATATCTCTGTATAGCTGCTCGGCGTTTTTTCTGGCCTGCATGCTAACGAACGAAATCACCACGCCATCAGGTTCGTCGCGGTCGTTCTGATACGGCACTATCTTGATAATGTGCGGCTCACCAGAGCGAGTCGTAACTTCAGCTTCGACAATTTCCTGCGTGCTGATACTTTGCTCAACCAACTGATTGAAATTAACCCCTTCAAACAAGTGAGTGACGTGGTCGAAAGGCCGCCCCTGATCTTGACTCAACAAATTAAACAGCTCTGCAGCGGTCGGCGTAAACTTTCGAATACGGCGTTCCTGGTCGATAAAAATGGTACCAACACCCGTGCTGTGGAACAGATGCTCTTCGTCCATGGAAAGCTGATTCAGCTCGGTAATCTTTGACTGATATTCGGCGTTAACGGTGTAGAGTTCTTCGTTAACGGAATGTAGCTCTTCGTTGGTAGACTGTAGCTCTTCGTTTGAGGCGAGCAACTCTTCGTTCGTTGACTGAAGCTCTTCGTTGGTAGACTCGAGCTCTTCAATGGTTGACTGCAAATGCAGCTTGGTATTCTTGAGTTCTTCCTCAAGGACAGAAACCTGCTCAAGATTAACCGACTTCTCAACAACAACTTTTGTTGCAGGAGCGCTTAAGCCCGCTACTTCCTGCTCACCAAACGTAATCAAAAAGTATGAGATATGTTCCGTAGTTTTTGGAATTATCGGCGTCACTTTAAAGTCGATGTGGCGCTCTCTATCTTCTTCAACAATAACGAAGTTCGCATACTCTACAGAAATTCGCTCTCGCTTGGCTCGCTGGATACAGACTGATACGGCAGTACATAAGTTCTCATCCAAAAATGAGCGCAAATTATTACTAACCTTGCCGGGTTTAAACGAAAGCGTAAAAGGCGTTTCTCCGTACGCGTGGAGCAGCTCCTGGGACTCATCGATCAGCAGTCCGGAAGGAACGAATTGCTCCAGCAAGGACTGATAAGCGACATCGGAATTAATTTTCATCGCCGTTGTTCTGGCGAAACTGGCCGGTCGCTGTGACGAGTCAACCACAACCGGAAACTCGCGCTCGGGTTTTCTGGTTGGCTGAAAAGTACTGATCGCAGGAAGTGAGTTCACTGACTTTGAAAATATTTTCCACTTGCTATCAGTGGTCTCATAGCCCGCTTCGTATTTACCAAGCGACTCACTCGGGCCGAGGAACAAAGTCCCCATGGGGTTCAAACTAAAGTAGAAAAGGCTCAACACCTGTCTCTGGGTATTGTTGTCCAAATAGATTAGAAGATTGCGACAGGCAATCATATCCAGCTTGGCAAAAGGCGGATCGTTCATAATATTGTGGCGTGCAAACACAACCCGTGATCGCAACGAAGCTGTCACTTTGTAGCGGTCACTGGTCTCGTTAAAGTATCTCGCTTTGAACTTGTCCGAGACATCGTCCATTTGATCTTTTCGATACAAACCGTTGGTCGCACGACCCAGAATTTCGTCATCGATATCGGTGGCAAACACTTTAAGGTGCAGCGACTTGCCTGTGCGCTTAATTTCGTCAGAGAACATCATCGCAAGCGAATACGTTTCTTCTCCTGAGGCACACCCTGCGCTCCAGATACGCACTTCTTCGCCAGGGTCTTTACCCTCGACAATGCGTCGTACGTCTTCCTTTAAAAGGTCAAACGCTTCCGGGTCGCGAAAAAACTTGGTCACACCGATGAGCATTTCGTAGTAGAGGGTCGTGATCTCGTCCTGGTTTATTTGAATAAATTCCCAGTACGCGTCAATCGACTTCAAATTGAGCTCGGTGATGCGCCGGTCAATGCGTCGATTGACCGTAGCAATTTTGTAACGTGCAAAGTCTACGCCGTAGCGGTTCTCAATGGCCTTGAAAATACGGACGCGCTCGTCGCTTCCATCCAGCTCTTTCTTCAACACCATTGTTGAGCTTAAGAAATCGCTGACGTCTTTACCGAAGATTTCACCTGCGATTTCGAAGGGAGTACCTTGTCCATCGTGGATACGTTGCGACAAAGCGGCTGCAGGCATGCCGTCGAACTTGGCACTGGCTGGTGACTCAACGTAAACTTTACCGCCAGCTTCGTGTATTTTGAGCACACCGTCTGCGCCGTCGGTACCGGTTCCAGATAGCACAACGGCTGTAGCGTTCTCACCTACGTCGTTAGCAAGGGCTTCAAAAAACATATTGATGGGTTTGTTCGGTACGCGCGTTCGCTTGAGATCGTTCAGGTAAAGAATATTGTCTTCGATGAACAGACTCATACGCGGTGGCATCAAGTAAATGATGTTCGGAAGTATCGGCATTTGATCGGTTGCCGTGAGCACCTGGAGCCTGGTCTTCTTGGACAGAATCTCGGGCATGAAACTTTTGAAGTCTGGGGACAGATGCTGGATAACCACAAATGCGGCGCCTGTGTCCTCATCAATATTTTCGAAAAATCGCTCGATTGATTCCAGCCCGCCTGCCGAGGCGCCAATGGCGACGACGTGGATCTGTTCTGATTCACTCTCGTTGGCTGCAATGGAACTGCCGCCTGACATAGCTACTGAGTCTGTCGTTTCAATAGTTTCCTTACTCATTCCGCATCGAATCCTTAGATTATGAGTGTGCCGCAACTAGGTGCTCTTACCAGTCCTGTAGCGACCGATTAAGAGGAACATTCATAGTAGAATAAAAACGTGCATTATCATTCAGGGTAAACACTGATAAAAACGCAAATAAGTTAATAAATTTTAGTTGCTTATAAAATCAGTGAAAGTGCGGGCGGGCCCATTGCTCGCTTCGATGATACGGCGAGCCGATGGATATAATTTTTCAAGCACTATCTACCTAAGAGAATTGCTTAATAAAATCGGCAGGATTGGAAATCTGCGACACGACTACCAAAAATACGACGGGCTTTTTGTCGCTTAAAGGCATATTCAACCCTGAATCCGGGAAAAGTTTAACGCTGGATAAAAACTGGAAATAGGTCCAGCACAAAGAATTTACCGACAAAGAAGAGACCGGTTTATAGATGTATAGACAGGTGACTACGCGCAAGTTGGCCAAAAGATTCAGAGCTCAGCGGCGGTGATATTCGCGTAGCTCGCAGTCATATTCGTTGTGCTCGTCGGCCGTCACAGTCTCCGATGACACAAGCAACCAATCGGCCAGGTCAATAAAGGGTAGCCAGGTGTCGCCTTCAACCTCCGCGTCGACAACGGTGATAAATAGCCGGTCTGCCTTGGGGAGTGCTCGACGATAAATTTGCGCCCCACCGATAACAAACACATCTCCACGAGTCGCCTTGGCACAGGCCATTTCGATTTTGTCCACAACCACGCAACCTTCGACTTTGAGACCACCGTTGCGTGACAACACAATATTGTCTCTATTGGGCAAAGGCCGCCCGATCGACTCATAGGTTTTGCGTCCCATAACAATGGTGTTATCCGTTGTCGTTCGTTTAAACCACTGTAAGTCCGCCCGCAGTTTCCACGGCAACTCGTTGTCACGCCCGATAACGCCGTTCTTGGCAACCGCGACAATTACAGCGAGCCGCGTCATATGGCTACCGGTGCTTTGATGTGAGCGTCGTGAGTGTAATTGAGAATACTGAAGTCTTCGTATTCGTACTCGAATAGGGAGTCGGGTTTCCGCTCCAGTTTCAAAGTCGGCAACGCGTGGGGTGTACGTTCCAATTGAAGGGCAGCCTGCTCAATGTGATTCGAGTAGAGATGGCAGTCGCCACCTGTCCAAACAAAGTCTCCCACGTCAAGGTCACATTGTTGCGCAACGATATGGGTTAACAGTGCGTAGGACGCAATATTGAACGGCACCCCAAGAAAGACGTCGGCGCTGCGCTGATAAAGCTGGCACGACAGCTTGTTGTCTGCAACGTAAAACTGAAACATCGTGTGGCAAGGCGACAATGCCATATGAGGAAGGTCCGCTACGTTCCAGGCATTAACAATAATGCGACGCGAATCGGGCTGCTTTTTGAGCTGGTCCATAATGATCGAAATTTGGTCTATCGTACTTCCGTCTCGAGCGGGCCATGAGCGCCACTGAGCGCCGTATACAGGACCAAGATCACCATTGGCATCAGCCCACTCGTCCCAGATTCGAACCCCGTTTTCTTTGAGGTACTTGATGTTTGTGTCACCGTTTAGAAACCATAGAAGTTCGTAAATAATCGAGCGTAAATGAAGCTTCTTGGTTGTCACAAGCGGAAACCCGGCCGCCAGATCAAAGCGCATTTGGTGACCAAAGACGCTTCGGGTTCCGGTGCCGGTGCGATCGGTTTTGATCGCGCCGTTTTCCATTATGTGCCGGACTAATTCGAGATATTGTTTCATTTTCGCTTCTTACCTTTGGAGGCTTTTCTCTTTGTCGATTTGCCACCGGTATTCCCGACTTTCGCGGTACCACCTCCGGAATTCTTGTTACCCGAACTGGATACACCAGGTAGATTAACGGCGCCACCGACAACGTTATTACGGTACCCCAACACAACAAGTGCAAGTCCAATGACAATCATTGGGGTCGATAGAATTTGGCCCATAGTGACCCAGTCGAACAGAATGTACCCCTTGTCAGCGTCAGGCAGTCGAATCAGTTCCACCAGGAACCGGAAGGTTCCGTAGCCCATCAGGAACAGCCCGGAAACCACCATGCGAGGTCGCGTCGACTTACTGTAAAACCACAAAATAAAAAACAAAACGAGGCCTTCCAAAATAGCTTCGTAAAGCTGCGAAGGATGGCGTTTGACGCCGTCAACCACAAAGCCCCAGGGAATGTCTGTCGGCTTCCCCCAAAGTTCGCCATTTATAAAATTGCCGATACGGCCGAAGAACAGGCCAAGCGGTCCAGCCGGCGCCAGAAAATCAGTGACGTCCATCCAGTGACGCCCGCGAGATTTGGCAAAGTAGCCCATGCCTAAAATGACGCCCAACAGCCCGCCGTGAAACGACATGCCGCCTTCGTATATTTTAAAAAGGTATAGCGGGTTTTCAAGGAAACGGTCGAATCCGTAAAAGAAAACGTAACCCACGCGTCCGCCAATAATGACACCGAGCGCTGCAAAAAAAATCAAGTCTTCAATATCTTCACGCTTCCAGGAGACAAAAGACTGCGCCTGATCGGTACGTCCTGCACGACGTGTCAGTAAAAACCAGGCGGTGGCAAATCCGAGTACGTACATGAGGCTGTACCAGCGGATAGCGAACTTGCCAATGCTGAAGATGTTTGGATCAAAATTAGGGAATTCCATAGAGGCAAAGTGTATCACTGTGTCCGCCGGATCGCTGCTCAAAAGCCACCCTCTGGCGGTCGTAGAGTTTTTCACACCGGATCAGGGACGGTTTGTTATAGTGCTGAAAAATTAGTCATTGGACCCTCATGCGTAACCGACTCAACGAAGAAACCAGCCCCTACCTGTTGCAACACGCCGACAACCCGGTGCACTGGCAACCGTGGGACCAAAGCGCGTTAAGCAGTGCTGTGGAGCAGAACAAACCTATTTTACTGTCTGTAGGCTACTCGGCCTGTCACTGGTGCCATGTAATGGCCCACGAGTCGTTTGAGGATCAGGCCACAGCGGACGTTATGAACGAGCATTTCGTTAACATCAAACTGGACCGGGAGGAGCGACCCGATCTCGATCAAATATATCAGTTGGCACATCAGATGCTCACGCAGCGCGGAGGTGGCTGGCCACTCACCATGTTCCTGACGCCAGGAGAACACATACCCTTCTTTGGCGGCACCTACTTTCCGCCGAACCCGGCTCACGGACTGCCAGCGTTTAGCGACATTCTCGTGCGGGTAGCCGATTTCTTCCACAACCACAAAGACAAAATTGCGGAACAGAGCGAATCGCTAATGCAGGTATTTCGAGACTCGAGCCCTCAACCAGAGGGTGAAGTAGAGCTCTCGGGCGCTCCGCTACACGGTGCGTCACGCGCCTTGTTAGGCGTGTTTGACGCGACACACGGGGGTTTTGGCGGAGCGCCGAAGTTCCCGCAAAGCCCGAGCCTAGAGCGCCTCATGCGCACCTGGCGTCGCAGCGCCTTTGATTCCAAACCTGACTTGCAAAGCCTGTTTGCTGTTTCTCAAACGTTGACTCAAATGGCGCGCGGCGGACTGTTCGACCAGCTGGGCGGCGGATTCTACCGCTACTCTATAGACGCGCAGTGGCGTATTCCGCATTTTGAAAAAATGCTCAGCGACAACGCACTGCTGTTGGGTTTGTATAGTGAAGCCTGGCGCGCCACCGGCGACGGACTGTTTGGACGTGTCGCCCACGAGACCGCTGACTGGATGCTGCGGGAATTGCGTTCAGACGACAACGGATTTTATACCGCTCTCGATGCCGATACCGAAGGCCACGAAGGACTTTTCTACACATGGGACAAAGACCAGGTTGCCGCACTTCTCGACGAGGAGCCTTATGCATTGGTAGCCGAACGTTTTGGACTCAACGAGACCGCCAACTTTGAGGGCCGCTGGCACTTTTATCTGGCTAATTCAATCGATCAAATCAGCGCCTCGTCAAGGCAGGACGTAGCGCCTATTCGACAAAAGTTAGCCAGTGCGCAGGCCAAACTATTTGCAGCGCGTAGTCAACGCACCCAGCCGTTTCGCGACACCAAATGCGTGGCCTCACTCAACGCCTTAACGCTACGTGGACTAGCTCTGGCCGCCCGTCACCTGGAGCGTGATGATCTGGCGAACGCTGCTTTTGAAACCATTGAATTTGTGCAGAACCACCTTTGGAAAAATGATCGTTTGTACACCAGTACGGCGCAGGGAAAAACAAACCTGCCTGGCTACCTGACTGACTACGCCTATTTGCTGGACGCGTGCATAGAGCTGCTGCAACTGCGATGGGACAGCCAGGTACTCGGATTCGCCATTGAGCTTGCCGATGTGCTGTTGGAGAAGTTCTACGATTCCCGTGACGGCGGATTTTTCTTCACCGCTGAAGATCACGAAAGCCTTCTTCACCGCATGAAAACATTTACCGACGACGCAAGCCCCAGCGGCAACGGCGTCGCGGCCCGAGCACTGAATCGTCTGGGTCACTTGCTGGCCGATTCGCGCTATCTCGAAGCCGCTGAACGTACGCTGCGGCTGGCCTGGCCAGCTTTGAACAGTGTGCCTCACGGTCACTGCACGATGCTCGACGCGCTTGATGAAATACTGAATCCGATTCCGTGTGTAATCGTCAGAGCGCCTGCGGACGAATTAAGCAGCTGGATGCCCATTGCGCAAGCCACCTACGCACCGGGGCGATTGAGCTTTGGAATCCCGGATGACGCCACCAACCTGCCAGAGGCTCTGAGCGTTCGCACCAGTCGGGAGGGTGGAGTAGCCTATATTTGTGAGGGTAAGCAGTGTAGTGCGCCCATAACCAGTGCGGCAAAATTCTCACTCGCGATTAAAAAACTTAATTAGCAAGCGGCGGTAGAGTCACGTAGTTTAGGGGTCAAGTTTAGGGGTCAAGTCTGCCCATGTCCCATTTTGAAGGTGCAAGATCGATTCTTGGAATTGACGCAATTAAAAAAATGGGACATGGGCAGACTTGACCCCTAAATTGGGACATGGGCATACTTGACCCCTAAGCCCTAAGCCAGGCTACTACTTCTGCGAACCACCTGCAGCGGCCGGCGCAAGTACTCGTTCAGCGGGTCGGTCTTCAGGCATCATGGCATCGGCGCTTAGCGAACGACGAATCCATGTTTCACCGTCGAACAGTACTTCAAACGTTGGCCAATATTTATGGTCGAGTTTCAAGGTAATCACCTCAACCACGTTGTTCCAGGTAACGGTTTTCAAGCGCACGGAATCACGGTCTTCCTTGTCTTCGATTGCCTTGAGAAAGCTGTCGAGATTTTCAATGCGCTTGCCGTCAACCGCCGTAATGCGCCGACCACCCCACAGCCCATATCGGGTAGAGGGAGAACCGTAAGAAAAATACGCTACGTAAACACCTTCAGGCTCAATGCCGCGTTGTGCTGCAAGCGCTCGATGCGGCTCCTGTATCAGGGCACCGGCCCATAGCAACGCACGCTGAATTCCAATAGTGTCGGGCGTGGACGTTTTCACGTCGAAGCTCATCACCTCATCGCCCCGCCAAATCTTAACGTTCACTTCCGGTCGCTGGGTGGCTTTTTCAATCTCTCGAAAGCGGTTAACGGTTTTGCCATTAACCGCCAGCATCAGATCACCCGGCCGGAACAATTTGGCGGCGTCTGAACCTGCCACCGTGCGCTGTACTTTGAGCACCTGACGCTTCTGAGGATTGTGCGCCTCAAGCTTGGACACCCAGTCGTCTGGCAAATCGAGTCGGCGAGCGGCAGAGAGAGGGATTTTTACAAATTCGACTTCCAATGAGTAAATTGGATCGCCGGACACTACGTGGTCAATCAGATCAACAACCACTTCAGCCGGCACGCCCATGTTGGTTTGATTAATGGCCGACCCTCCCTGAAAAGCGAAACTCGACCAAAGAGAAACAACCCGTCCGCGTTTGTCGGCTAGCACACCGTCAACGTTATTCGCGGCGTTGACCACAGAAACCGTTTCGAGGTTGGTGTCGCGGAAGCGGAACGTGCGTGAAAGCGGGAACGAAACGGGATCGATTGAGGCCACTTCGGTAGCGACGCTCCTGACACTGTCATCAATTTTCAGGCCTACCACCCAAAGCTTGTCACCCGGCTTCACCTGACGTGTATCAAACGTGGCAGCCTCAACTGGTGTGTCACCCAACAGCTCAGGATCGTAGGAAATAACGGAAAGATTGTGCAGCGGATGTATGTAGCGCACCCGTGCTGGAATTTCGATCGAGCCGGCTACTGTTATTTTCACATCGCCTAAAGCAACAGGCACGGTGTTGCGATCCACGACCACAAGCCCTCGTTCGGTGTCCACAATCACACCGGTACCGTGATAGTGCAAATCGCCTACTCCGGAAGCTGTATAAGGCATATCAAAGTTGACCCGCACAAGAGTGGGGGCCAACCGTTCGGCCCGGGCATCGTCGCTCTGCGGAAACGTCGCTGACGCAGCCGACACTGGTTTGCGCTCCTCGGGGCCCGGGTCAAGCGCTTGGCACGGCCAGTACCCTAGCGGATCGTTACGTTCGCAACGCGCGGCCGGAAACCATTTGCGGTCCATTCGGACAACGCCTACAACGCTGTTCGCCGTGTCGGTGTAGGTAAAATATCGCACCTGAGCGCGATCACCATCAGCTAGCTGTGACAGCACTTTATCGAGGCTGTCGAGGTCCGGAGTAGGCTCGCCGTTGATTTCGGTAATGACGGCTGCGCGAGGAATCGCGGCCGTCGCAAACAGGTACCCAGGGTCAGCCACATAAATCCCGGTTGGCGGCATATTAAAATGCCGAGCCTGTTGGTAAGACAATCGATGCAAAATCGCATCGCCTACCTGAATAAACTCGCTCGGCGAAATGGAATGAAGGTCTTGTACTTTCAGCGTGTGGGTGAGTTCTTCACCGCCGCGCTCCATAGTCAAAGTGACCTCACTGTCGACGTCGGAATCGAGCACCGTCTCAAGTGGAATGAAGGATGCGAGCGGCTGGCCGTTGAGCTTGACGAGTATATCGCCCGATTGCAGCACCTCGGCCGCAGGTGCTCCCGGCACTACCTGATCAACGACAAGCATGCCGTTATAGTTATTGTCGAGCTGTCGTGCGAGCCTTTCGCTCTCATCTGTGAGTCCCAAGCGCTTGAGTTCGTCAAACGGTTTGTGCACAAACACGGTCTGCAACGTACCGCGCGTAATCGGCATGTCTTCCTGTAACAGATTCAAGGCGCGCTCGATTCGGTCAAGCGGTAAAAAGAAACTACTCGCTGCAGCTGAGTTGGCCCCCGCATTCAAGGCAACGACGTCTCCATTGATATCGATAACGGGTGAACCAGAGGACCCGCCGGACGTACCCGAGGCGGCCTGAAGATAAAAGGTATTGAAGTCGTTATATTTGCCCGCCCCGTAGTCAGGCGCTCCACGATCGAGTTTGGCGATAGTGCCTGCAAGTATCGACAGCTGCTCGCCAGCATCATTACCGACTACGCGAATCTCCCGGCCTATGCGCGCGTTTTCTTTGCGAAGATCAAATTCGAAGGGCTCAATGTAGCGCAGTTGTTCCGGGTCGTAGCGGTAGAAACCGAAGTCGTGAACCGGGTCGCGATAAACAGGAAATAGCTCGACTTCCTCGTGATTAAGGAATACGGCCTGCGCAACCACGGGGCTTGCGGTTACGACATGGCGGTTGGTAAGGATTAGTCCTCGTTCCGCGTCGACGACAAAACCGGTCGCTTGAGTTGACTGGCTCCAGTTCGTATCAAATGCACGTGTCACGTCAACCCGAATGGAGACTACACCGGACGAAATATTCTCCAGAGTTCGACTCCAGGAAGCGGTCGTGTCGGTGTCGGCAGTCACTGACGAAGAGGCCAGCAAACTGACAGCCACCGCTAGCCCCGGCAGCAGCTGCCGGAGTCTGGCGGATGTTCTTCGAACGAAGCTTGACCCGTGTGCAATGTGCCAATTTGCATTGTCCAGTGGGTCGCCGTGGCGGCTCGAACGAACTAACTGGCCCGCCGTTTTTTTCAACTTACTCAAATAACGATCTCCTGATCGAAGCTGTCTTTGTAACGTGATGCAAATTCATCGCGCGTGAATTGGTGATTTTGGGTGCCGTGCTGTTCAATCTTGATTGCCCCCATTAATGAAGCGATTCGTCCGGTGACTTCCATATCGAGCCCCTTCATAAGACCGTACATCAGACCGGCACGATACGCGTCACCACAGCCGGTTGGATCCGCCAGATTCGAAACGGTAGCCGCCGGAATTTCAATGCGACGGCCTTTGGTATAAATGTGTGAGCCTTTGCCACCTCTGGTAACAATTAAAGCGTCAACTCGCTCAGCCACTTCGCCGGGCGACAGGCCTGTTCGTTCTTGTACCAGTTGCATTTCGTAGTCGTTAACCGTCACCCACGTAGCTTGATCGATAAAACGCTTCAGGTCGTCGCCGTCAAACATTGGCAAACCCTGACCCGGATCGAATATGAACGGAATGTTCGCGTCAACGAATTCAGTCGCGTGTTTAATCATGCCGTCCCGACCGTCAGGTGCCACAATGCCAATGGAAATGCTGCCATCAGTTGGAACGTGGTTCTCCGCCGAGTGGTTCATGGCACCAGGGTGGAAGGCCGTAATTTGGTTATCGTCCAAGTCAGTTGTTATATAAGCTTGGGCCGTAAATTCGTCGCTTAGTTCCAATATGTGACGAGTGCTCAGGTCATATTTCTTCATCCACTCGCGGTATGGTGTGAAATCATGCCCGACAACACCCATGGCGTGCGACTCAACGCCCAGCAGATTCATGTTGTAAACAATATTACCGGCACAGCCGCCGAATTCCCGACGCATGCTCGGAACCAGAAAGGCGACATTTAACATATGAATTTTGTCAGCCAAAATGTGGTCAGTGAACTTTCCTTCAAAAACCATAATTGTGTCGTACGCGAGCGAGCCGCAGACCAGTGCCGCCATGAGTGTTCTCCCAAGTTAGTGTCATTCCGCCGTCATGCGGCATTACGAGCGTAGCTGCGCCACACCAACCACGCAGGGTGCAGCGTTAAAAATGTGTTGTGTGTAATTATTCAGGTGTCGGCCGGACTCGCCTCGATACCTATGGCACGCAGAGCCGCCACGTAGTTGGGCTCTGATGAAATTTCCTCAACCAGTTCAGTGTGAACCACAGTGTTGTGCTCGTCGAGAACAACAATGGCTCGAGCGGTCAATCCGGCTAGCGGACCGTCTTCCATATACACACCGTAGTCACGGGCAAAATTCTGGTTGCGCATGGTGGAGAGGTTAACCACGTTTTCCAGACCTTCATTGCCACAAAAGCGTTGGTGAGCGAAGGGCAAATCGCCGGATATCATGAGCATGACAATTTCTTCATTGTCTCTCGCCTGATCGTTAAATTTTTTCGTCGACATCGCACAAACACCCGTATCGATGCTTGGAAAGATGCTGAGCAGTTTGCGTTTACCTGACCATTCGTTCAAACCAACGTCGCGAAGATCGGTTGTGGTCAAACGCAGCTCTGGCGCACGACCTCCAATTTCCGGAAGCGCTCCTGCCACACTTACTGGGTTACCTTTTAACATTACCTGACTCATTACACGTTCCCCTGGTTACCCTTCTTTAATTTCGGCGGCGTACATTTCGGCGTCAAGCAGACCTTCAAGCGAACCGGCATCGGCGGGCTCAATGACCATAAGCCAGCCATCGGAGTACGGCGAGGTATTAACCAGTTCAGCCGCGTCTTCGAGGGCTTCATTAATCGCAATTACTTTTCCGGCTACCGGGCAATACACGTCGGAGGCGGCTTTGACTGATTCGACAACGATGCAGGAGTCGCCAGCTTCCAAATCGGTATCGGGATCAGGCAATTCAACAAACACAATGTCTCCGAGCGCCTCCTGAGCGTGGTCAGTGATACCAACAATAAAGTGGCCGTCTTCGTTCAGCTTCACCCACTCGTGGCTGGACGTGTATTTTAGATCTGCTGGGGTGTCGCTCATGGAGCCTCCGGACTATTGTTCAAGAAAGATCGACGCGAATTGTACCATTTCGCACAAAAGGAAGTGGTCGCAGCCGCGCTTCGACCTGGCGACCGCGAATTTCGACAACGCACTCTGTTTCATCGGTTGGACTGATGCGCACAAAGCCAACAGCACGTTTGAGTGTAGGCGAAAATGTTCCGCTGGTTATCACGCCGCTGGCACCTCCCGAGGTCGAGACGCTGTACCCACCGCGAATCACGCCTTTCCCAGCCAGAACAACGCCACACCACATGGGAAGCTCGGTAGTTTCAAGCTGTTTCTCAAGTGCAGCGCGGCCGTTAAAAGCGCGGTCGGCGCGGCTAAAATTAACCGTCCAGGCCAATCCGGCTTCGAGCGGCGTGACCGTTTGGTCCATATCGGTGCCGTACAAATTCAAACCCGCCTCAATGCGCAATGTGTCACGACAACCCAGTCCGCACGGTACGGCACCCTGCCCTGCAAACGCCGCCCATGTCATAGCCGCGTGTTCGGCTGGCAGCAAGATTTCGTAACCCTCTTCGCCCGTGTAGCCGGTCCGGCCAACGTAGACAGAGTTATGCTCGCAGGCTGAAAAACGTTTTAACTCAGCTACTTTGTCAAACAAACCGTGAAGATTGTGTGCTTCGGCCACTTTGGCGAACACTTCTTTCGCCTTGGGTCCCTGAACGGCAATGAGAGCTATGTCGGGCTGCTCGTTGAGCTCGACTTCAAAGTCGCCCACGCAAGCCTGCATCCACGCGAGATCTTGTTCGCGAGTTGAGGCGTTAACGACGAGTCGGTAATTTTGTTCACCGCGGAAGTAGACGATCAAGTCGTCAACCACACCGCCTTCGTGGTTCAACATGCAGGTATACAGAGCCTGTCCGTGTTCGCCAAGCCGGTCAATATCGTTGGCCAGCAGAACACTCAAGAACGCTCGGGCATCGTCTCCGATAACATCGACTACGGTCATGTGCGACGCATCAAACATTCCGCACGACGTACGAACAGCATCGTGCTCTTCGATTTGGGAGCCGTAGTGAAGAGGCATTTCCCAGCCGCCAAAGTCAACCAGCTTGGCTCCAGCCTGCTGATGAGTTTCAAACAATGGAGTACGTTTAAGCATCGTTTTAACCTGTGTAGTCTGGTGGCGGTCGGCCGTTCTGTTTGGCGACAAGACCTACCCGCAGCCTCGTTTCGCCAAGCCCTTGCTCCGGCTGCTCTGCAACCAAAGAGCGGCTATCATAGCCTAGTCACGTGGCCCACCCAAGCATTCGAAGCCACCCTCTCAAAACAGACTCCAGCACCCGAACCTTGAGATGAGACGCGGTCTTTATACGGGCTCGATATCGTCGGAATCGACTGTCCAGAGCAGCGGTCAAACACAGTGCCGAATCGTCAACGTGCTCTGATAGTCTTAGCCCCGCAAGCTGGCCCCGTACGCCCGATCGAAAACCGGAGTGTCAGCTGGACGTTTAGCCCCGGTTGCAGTGCCCTGTCTGAACGGTAACAATCTTCAGCCTCATAGCCCACATATTGCAAGGTTATTCTTATGTCATGTATCACTCGTTCCATGTCACGACTTCTAGTCGCCGCGTCGGTTGCGACCTTAATCGGTTGTTCGACGGTGCCCGCCACGCTTCCCGAGAGCCCGCAAGTTATGGTTAAAGCCGGCGACACAGCCGGAGCCGAGCTACACGCTGTATTCGATCAGGCGTGGGAAATCATTATGCGCAACAATCCTACCTGGGCTTCCAGCATGGGCGACATGCGCTATAACGACCGATGGGCCGATCTGTCGTTGGAGAGTATTGAGCGGCAACACAACGAAGACAAAGATATGCTTAAAGCTCTTGCCAAAGTCAATTACGACCAGCTGAGCGACGACGACAAACTTAATTACGCCTTGTTCAAACAGTCCTATCAGGAAGGTGTCGACGAATATCAGTACCGTCACTTTCTAATCCCGCTAAATCAGCGTGGGGGCATTCAATCCGCGGACGGAATCGTCAACCGCATGCCCTTTAAGACCGTTAAACACTACGAGGACTGGATAAAACGGCTACAGAGTTTTGATACGTACATGGAACAGACACTGGCGTTAATGCGCCAGGGAATTAAGGAAGGTCTGATACATCCTCGAGTCATCATGGAACGGTTACCGTCGCAAATTGATGCGCAAATTACAGATGCCACCGACAGCGCATTTTACAAGCCGTTCAATAAACGCCCAGACGCTATCGATGCCTCCACCTTTGCCGACCTGCAGGCACAGGGTGAGTCAGCGGTAGCCAATGTCGTTGTTCCCGCCTATCGAGAGATGGCCCGTTTTTTCAAGGACGAGTATTTACCTGCAACACGTTCGTCGGTGGGCGTTTGGGATACACCCAACGGCAAACCCTACTACGAACAGCGCGCCCGAAAATACACCACAACAGACCTGACTCCGGACGAGATACACGAAATTGGGCTTCGAGAAGTGAAACGCATTCGCGAAGATATGCAGGACATCATCGACAGCCTTGAATTCAACGGTAGCTTCTCGGACTTTCTGACTTTCCTGCGGACCGATCCGCAGTTTTATCACGACACGCCGGAAGCGCTCATGCAGGACTATCTCGCTACCAGTAAGCGTATCGACCCCGAGCTTGTAAAACTGTTTAGCGACCTGCCGCGAATGCCCTACGGCGTCAAGAAAATCCCCGATTCAATTGCTCCAGATACCACCACCGCCTACTACTCTGGACCGGCCGCCGACGGCAGTCGCGCCGGCTTCTATTTCGTTAACTTGTATCGCCCCGAAGTGCGCCCGAAATACGAGATTGAAGTGTTGACGGTACACGAGGCGATGCCAGGACATCACCTGCAGATTGCGTTGGCTCAAGAGCTCGGAGACTTGCCTATGTTTCGCCGCTTCGGGGGATACACCGCTTTTATAGAGGGCTGGGGCCTGTATAGCGAAAGCCTTGGCGATGAACTCGGACTTTACAAAGATCCGTTTTCAAAGTTTGGGCAACACACGTACGAAATGTGGCGTGCCGTTCGACTGGTTGTGGACACAGGCATTCATTACAAAGGGTGGTCGAGAGAAAGGGCCATTGAGTACTTTAAATCGAATGCCGCCAAAGCCGAATACGACATCATTAACGAAATCGATCGATACATTGCGTGGCCCGGCCAAGCATTGGCTTACAAAATTGGTGAATTAAAAATCAAAGAGCTGCGCGCTCGTAGCGAACAAACTTTGGGAGATAAATTCGACATTAAGGCGTTTCATAAAGTTGTACTGGGCAGTGGCGCAATACCGCTTCAGGAGCTTGAGAAAAACGTCGACGCCTGGATTAACTCTCACTAAAAAACTGACGTCAGGAACAGGCCATTGAAACAATCGTCTGTGAAGAGTAAAGGAGCGGCGTTACCTACTAACGTCGCTCTTTTTTATTCTGGCTCCGAATAGATTGAGGGTGTAGATGGCCTTTCATGCCGATCATGGCCAGTCGTCATGCACTGGTCAACGGTAGCGCTGTGGTGCGCTTGTGCTCCTTCAAAACAAAGCTGGTATTCGCGGTTCGAACACCCGTTACCTGAAGCAAATTTCCAATCAGCAGTTCCTCGTATTCCCGCATGCTCCTGACCGCAATTTTCAGCAGGTAATCGGCCATGCCGCTGGTGGCGTAGCACTCCTGTATCTGTGGCATTTCGCTCACCAGGCGGTCAAATTTGGCTACCGTCTCGGCGTGATGATCGCGCAGGCTGACCATTAAAAAGGCCGTAACGTGCAACCCAAGCGGTTCAGCGCTCAGAACCGTCACGTAGCGGTCAATAATGCCTTGCTCTTCCAGTCTCTTAACGCGTCGCCAGCATGGTGACGGCGACAAACCCACCTCCTCGGCCAGTTTTTGATTGGTCAACCGGGCATCTTTTTGCAAGGTTTCAAGGATTTTGAGGTCCATTGCATCAAGCTGAATAGCCATTAAGGTATATCCTTTCTATTAAGAAACATTATTTAGTATTTTATTGCTTAATTTTAGCTTTTAAGAGGCAGAACGCAAGCCTATTGCGGGATATTTTAGCTATTATCTACCCATGCTTTAAGAACACCCATTTACTTGCAAAGGAACAACGCTGTGAGCTCCTCGACCCGATACGTCGCCAAAATCCCCGATCGTCAAGGTCTGATTCATTACACAGACGAAGAAAACGCTACGTGGGCGACCCTTTATGCACGTCAGGAAAAAGCAATTGAGAGCATCGCTTGTGTCGAATACCTGGATGCACTAGAGCAGCTAGACTTACCCAAAACTCATATTCCTCAGTGTGTAGATCTGTCGGAGCGTCTTCAAGACGTGAGCGGCTGGAGCGTAACGCCTGTACCGGCACTGATTAATTTTGAAAAATTCTTTCACTTGCTCGCCAATCGACAGTTTCCGGCAGCGTCTTTCATTCGACGTCAGGAACATCTGGACTACATTCAGGAACCCGACGTTTTCCACGAAGTATTCGGCCACATCCCCCTGCTGACAGACCCGCGTTTTGCCGCCTTTTCACAAGCGTACGGTAAAGCCGGCCTTGCGGCCGACAAAGCCGATCGCGCGATGCTTGCGCGACTTTACTGGTTCACAGTTGAATTCGGACTTATTCAGCAAGCCAACGAGCTGAAGGTCTACGGCGCCGGCATCGTGTCGTCGCCCGGTGAATGCGAGTACGCGCTGAACGATACGCGACCGCAGCGCAAACCATTCGACCCGATGGAGATTTTGCGCACTCCGTACAGAATTGACGTTTTTCAGACGACGTACTTCGTCATCGAGACTTTCGATCAATTGTTTGAGCTGTCGCAATCCGACCTGGGTCACATGGTAAAGGAAGCCAAGTCACTCGGCATATACGCACCAACTTACCCTGCGAAAGCGTCGTGAAACAATGGGTATCAAGCCTCATTTCTTATTCGACACTGATTCAATTGAACGGCACACCGACGATTGGAAATGCCCTTGGGGCACGCACTTTCTATACATCTCTGAGGACAGATCGTAGTAACCTGCACCAGCAATTTAGGCACCGGCCGCCCGTGGCTCGTAACCGTTTGAGGAAATAACATGACCGAATTAGCCAACAAGAAATGCGTTCCTTGTGAAGGAGGCGCACCGACCCTTGAGCCCGAAGCGGCCGCGGCGTTAGTGAAAGAACTGGCCGAGGGCTGGGCGATAAGCGCTGATGGCAAAGAAATCGTCAAAGATTTCATGTTCAAGGGCTATTACAAAACAATTGCGTTTGTAAACGCAATTGCGTGGGTAGCCAACACGGAAGGACATCACCCTGACATTGAAGTGGGATACAACCACTGCCTCGTGCGCTATCAAACTCACGCCGTAAACGGATTAACCGAAAACGATTTTATCTGCGCCGCCAAAATAGACGCACTGTAACCTGTTAGCCTGTCGCGCCCGGCGTTGCACCCGACGTTGCACCCGGCGTTGCACCCGGCGTTGCACCTAGAGCCTCTCTGGCTAACCGGCTTTTGACAGCAGGTAGCTGGTTCAGCAAGCCCATGCCCAAACTGCGCCCTTGACGTAACCAACCCTGCTGCGACGTAAACAAGTGGTGTAACCCGTCGACCGTTACTTGCATCTTGCGGTTCTCGTACTTTCGCGCACGCTCGTAACGCCGTAGTGCATACCGATCGCCAATTTGGTCTCCACGTGACGCACCGGCTTCCAGTGCACAAGCCAACATGGCTACGTCGCCGAAACCCAAATTAACGCCCTGACCCGCCAGAGGATGAACTACATGAGCCGCGTCCCCAATAAGGGCCAGCCGTTCACCGGAGTAGTGGTGAGCACGCATCCAGGCAAGTGGAAACGAGGCCCGAACTCCTGACACGTGCACGTCACCGAGAACATGATCACAGGCCTCACTTAAGGCCTGCCCAAACTCTGTGTCGTCAAGCTCTTTCAAACGTTGGGCGTAATCGTTGTCAACCGACCAAACGATCGAACACTCGCCGCTACTCAGAGGTAAAAGCGCTACTGGCCCGGTGGATAAAAAACGCTGCCAAGCGGTGTCTTCGTGGCCGCGCTCGAGTCGCACGTTACACACAATGCCTTGCTGCTCGTAACTTTTTCGGTCTACGTCTATGTCGCTAAGCTCTCTGACGTGAGAGCGAGCACCGTCGGCACCTACCAATAAACGCGCCGTATGCTGCTGGGTGGCGTCGAATACACGAACGCCGTCAGTTTCGTAAGCAATGTCTTCAACTCGCGATTCGAAGACAACCTCCACGCCCGCTTCTTTTACACTTTCATACAAAGCCCACTGAAGCGCGTCGTTGTGGACAATGGTACCGAGCGGATTCACGCCAAGATCGGCCGCTGCGAACTCTAACGACCGATCGCCAAACGGCGCGACTTCTTCGTCCCATACGCGCATACGGGAAAAAGGGCAGCGCAGCAAATCAGGAATGCGCTCCCAAGCCCCCAAGTCCGTTAACAGCCGCTGGCTCGATGGGCTAATCGCCGACACCCTCAAACCAGGTTCAAGCGGCTTTGTAAGCGGAGCACCCGCCTCGAGCACGCGAACGCGCTGGGACTGTGCCGACAAGGCACACGCGAGAGCAAGCCCGACAAGCCCGCCTCCAACAATAAGTACATCGCAGTCTGTGTTCACAGCTTTCTCTCTAAACCAGTTGTGTCAATCAACGTTTATTAGGCGGACTTTCGCAACGAAGCCGACTGACTCATCAGAGCTTCAATCGCGTCAGCGTCTTTAATAAGGTGTTTACTCAATACGTCGGGCGCCCCGCTCGTTACAGCCACGTCGTCTTCAATACGTATACCTATGCCTCTCCACTGCTTATCTACCTTTGCTGTAGGTGCCACGTAAATTCCAGGCTCGACGGTTAAGACCATGCCGGATTCCAGAATGCGCCAGTTGTCTTGAACTTTGTAGTCACCCACGTCGTGTACGTCAATGCCAAGCCAGTGACCCGTTCGGTGCATAAAAAACTCGCGGTAGCTTTCAGTCTTAAGCACGTGCGCCAACGTTCCGGAAACCAGCCCTTCTCGCAGCAAGCCTTTTGCAATCACTTTCACCGCCGCATCGTGAACGTCGTTCCAGTGGTTTCCAGCCACAACCTGATCGATTGCCTTGATATTCGCTTCGAGGACAATATCGTAGAGTGCGCGTTGCGGCTCCGAGTAACGTCCGTTAACCGGAAAGGTTCGCGTAATATCGGACGCGTAGTAATTAATCTCGCACCCGGCATCTACCAGCACCAGGTCACCGTCATTTAAAATCTGATTGTTTTCGGTGTAGTGCAAAATGCATCCGTTGCGCCCTCCCCCCACAATCGCCGGGTACGAAGGCACGCCTGCGTGGCGACGAAATTCGTGCAGGTATTCTGCTTCAAGTTCAAATTCGTGCATTCCGGGACGAACCGCCAACATGGCTCGCTTGTGTGCCTGGCTTGCGACTTTAGCGGCGTGACGCATGGCGACAATTTCGGCACGACTCTTATAAAGGCGCATATCGTGTAGCGTGTGATCCAGCGCGATAATCTCATGAGGCGGATGCGTATTCCCCGACTGCCCGCCACTGCGCAGACCGTTAACCCAACCGATCAATTGCTGGTCGAAAACCGGGTGGCGCCCCATTGTGTAGTACACGCTCGGACGGTTTTCCATGAGCCCGGGTAATATGTCGTCCAGATCACCAATGGGAAACGCGTCGTCGGCACCGTACTGCTCTATCGCTCCATCAGGACCTGCACGCAGACCGTCCCAGGTTTCTTTCAGTGGGTCGCGATCGCGGCAGAATATAATGTATTCGGCCTGATCACGGCCCGGTATCATCACCGCCACCGAATCCGGCTCGTTAAAGCCCGTTAGATAGAAAAAGTCGCTGTCCTGCCGGTAGTCATGGTGAATGTCCCGACTACGAACTCGCTCAGGCGCTGACGGCACAATAGCGATTGAACCCTCTTCCATAATGCGCGCTAACTGACGACGTCGACGAGCAAACTCTTCTGGCTTCATGTTTTAGTCTTCCTGCCTGTAGCTTTACTGTTTAACCAGTACGATCAAATTGAAACGGACGGCACGTCGATAATTATGTTGGGCGAACCAGCTGCATGCGGACTGACAATGTGCCGCTCTTCTTCAAGACTTGCATTAACTAAGGACGCGTGGTGTTTACAGAGTGCGTCTGACGAATGACTCTTGTTGAAAACGCCCGGGCTAGCAACGCAATCATATTAGTGTTTTTGGGTCGTAGCCGTGCTCGACACCTCGGTAAGCTCTTCAAAAATCAGTTGCGCTCCTACCCTGACGTATTCCGAGAGCTCAAAAAAGTCTCGCTCACTGCCTTCCGATTCATCGTCGGAACGCGCTTTGGTGAGCTCGGCAAAATCGTTGAGTATTTCAGCGCAATCACCGGGCAGCCCTTCAAATTGCTGAACGCCTCCTTGCGCAAGTCCGTAGAGATAGCCTTGGCACCAATGAGCAAGAGCCTGAACGCGCTCGGGCAACGGAGTTTCGTCGTCTGGCAACAGAAGTTGAAAACTCAAATCACTGGTATTGAGATTACCCACCAGGCGCTGCGCGACCTCGGCGATTTCACCGCCTGCCGTCGCGCTGTCAGCTCCTGAGTCAGCCGTCAGAGCGGCCAACCAATCTGGTACAGCTGATTCGGGTTTAGCACTGTAAAGCCCGATCAGGTTGCCATGGCTTTCTGAGGCATCGGCGGCCTTGTTGCTTATGTGAGCAAGCATATTGTCAAATTCGATATACAACACGATGAGAGGTTTTCCTAACCATTACAATGACCCACATCTTAACATCGCCTGCCCTTCGCGGCACGGCCATTCACCGCCCACCGCCTTCGAGCGCCAGCGCCATTGGCTCGCCCAGCCGCCCTGGTGCTCAGACAACGAACCACGAGAGTTTGGGCTCAGTACGTAGCAATTGACCCAAACAATGTCGCGAACTATAGTTGCGCGATGAGTGAACAAAGCCCCAAACAGCAGTTCGAGCTGGAATTCAAGAAACTGGAAAACAGAGTCACCGAGCTTCTTCGTGCCTGCGGGCAACTGAAAGAAGAAAATCGCTCTCTGCGCCACCGCCAAGATTCTCTAATTAACGAACGTGCCGGCTTGCTTCAGAAAAACGAACAAGTTCGCGCGCGAGTCGAGAGCATGATTAGCCGCTTAAAAGCGATGGAGAGTGGATCGTGAGCATTAGCCCCGTTAGCGTGCGAATTCTCGACAAGGAATACCAGATAGCCTGTCCGGCCAACGAACAGGCCGATCTGTTGCGATGCGCCGACATGCTAAATACGCGCATGAAGGAAATTCGCGACCACGGCAAGGTAATTGGCCTTGAACGAGTGGCCGTGATGGCCGCACTGAATATTAGTCACGAGCTGTTACAGGCCAGCACGTCTGACGATAAACTCGATGACGGACTCGGAGACCGACTTAAGGTACTCCGCCGTCAGGTCGAATCGGTTCTTGAGGAAAGCCAACAGTTGGAACTGTGAACCAGGCCATTTGCCCTGCCCCCAACTTGGGTCTACACTTTGTACTTGCGTTGCTGCCGTGTTCGAAAACGGCTGGGATCCTCTCGACCCTAAATATTTACCTCGGGGCCATGACCTGTCGAAGCTATTGTGCATATCCGCCAGCCGGAGAGCCTACGGCATCACGGCTAGCCCCACCTTTTGCTCTGGCTCGAGAGCAATGGCTGGACACGGCACAGGTGGTAACGCATTTCTTTCCTCCCTTATCATGAGCACCCCTCATGAATAAGTCTGAACTTCGAACGCACATGCGCCTGCAACGGCGCAGGCTTTCATTTCTGGTTCAGGAGCGTCACGGGCGCGATTTTCTCGATAGAATCATTCGCCTTCGCGCATACCAGAGATGCCAAAAGCTCGCGTGCTATATGCCGGTATCGGGCGAACTTGATACATATCCTCTCATGGAACACGCGCTGAGCGAAGGTAGAGAACTGTATCTGCCGGTGATTGACACGAACCGCATGTGGTTTACCCGTTGGTTTGGTGAGACACTACCCATTGATCGAACTTCGCGCATACCCCAACCGTTAAAAAAGCAACGTCGCCTCGTGAATACGAACGCGCTGGATTTGGTGATCGTACCGCTCGTATCTTTTGGTCGCGACGGCTCGCGCCTTGGTCAAGGTGGTGGATACTACGATCGAGCATTCTGGCATCGCCGCTTTCAATCATGGCGTCGCCCCCTTCTAGTTGGAGCAGCGCACGACGTGCAAGAGTTTACCCATATACCGAATGACCCTTGGGATATACCACTAGATGGAATCGTCACCAACCGGGAAACCATTCTTTAACGGAAGCGCGGGCCAGCGTTAGCGCGGTGCCAAATTAGAATTTGATATTTGAACGCGGCACGCGTTTGAGCGATACGAATCGCGTTGAACACGACAAAAAGAACGAACGTTCTGCTACGAAAAGTCATTCGTAAAACGCGACTGCATTACAGCCGAAGTGTTTTTTATGCGCAAATTTGCGCAAAAAGTTGGGTAAAAACAATTGCACGAATACACAAAAACTGCAGTTAGAAATGCACCGGAATTACGTCACAGTTACGGCTTGTGCGCAATGATTTGAAACGAAGAAAATTGGCAGTCTATCCATTGACTTGCAAGCGTAAAATGGAAATAACCCTTTATTTATTGTGTTTCCCGTCTCTACACACAATACGTACACGCACGCATCTGCTCGTTGCCCCAACGCAACGAACAATTCGGCACCGGACCTACGTCACATTAAGAAAGTTTCACATACCCGTTGACAACTGGAAGAAAATTGTAAGTTGCTGGAAGTTTTGACCTTAATGTATATACTCGTCCGTGGACAACCCGACATGGAGACCATTAACATGGCTACGAAAAAGAAAACCACTCGTCGCAAAAAGGCGACAACGCGTAAGCGTAAAACAGCAGTTCGTAAGAAGAAAACAACTGCGCGCAAGAAAAAGACCAAAAAACAAAAAAAAAAGGTAGCGAAGAAAAAGAAGAAAGTAGCGAAGAAGAAAAAAGTCGCTAAAAAGAAAAAGAAAGTAGCGAAGAAGAAGAAAGTCGCTAAAAAGAAAAAGAAGGTCGCTAAAAAGAAGAAAGTAGCGAAGAAGAAAAAGAAAGTTACCAAGAAGAAGAAAAAGGTAGCTAAGAAGAAAAAGAAAGTAGCGAAGAAGAAGAAAGTCGCTAAGAAGAAAAAGAAGGTCGCTAAGAAAAAGAAAGTAGCGAAGAAGAAGAAAAAAGTAGCAAAGAAGAAAAAGAAGGTCGCTAAGAAGAAGAAAGTAGCGAAGAAGAAGAAAAAGGTAGCAAAGAAGAAAAAGAAGACGGCAACTCGGAAGAAAGCTACGCGTAAGAAAGCCACGCGTAAGAAGAAGCCAGCTGCCAAGAAAAAGCGTAAAGTAAGTCGTAAGAAGAAATAACGACGCGCGTTATGCACAGCTCTTCTAGGAGCTTGACCACAGTTCTTCGGTAAGCTTGCGAAGAACCAACGTCAAAAAAACAGGTCCAACCCGGGCCTGTTTTTTTTTGCCTTAAATTTGTTTCTGTCAGCTATTTCGGGCGGCGCTGGATTGCTCTCAATTACCTTAGTTGTGTAGACTCTGCGCACAGCTATAGCGGAACCCACCATCATGTCCAATTCTACGAAAAAAGCCGTCGCCGCGCGTGCCGCACTTGACTATATCGAAGCCGATACCATCATTGGCGTAGGCACCGGCTCAACGGTCAACTGTTTCATCGAAGCGTTGGCCGATATTGGTGGCTCGATAAAAGGAGCCGTCTCAAGCTCCGAGGCTTCGACCCAGTTGCTGAACAAAATCGGCGTACCGGTTGTTGATCTCAATGACATAGACAGTTTTGATGTTTATGTGGACGGCGCTGACGAATCCAACAGTGCCCTCGAGTTAATCAAGGGTGGCGGTGGCGCTCTGACGCGAGAAAAAATTGTCGCCCAGGCCGCACGCCGGTTTGTGTGTATCGTTGACGATTCGAAACTGGTGGACACCCTTGGAGCTTTTCCGCTCCCTGTTGAAGTTATCCCGATGGCCCGCTCAAAAGTCGCAGCACACATAGAGCAACATGGCGGCGAGGCTATTTATCGCGAAGGCTTCGTCACGGATAACGGTAATCATATACTCGACGTTCACGGGCTTAGCATCACCGCTCCGTGTGAATTGGAATGTGAATTCAATCAAATACCCGGAGTTGTCACGGTTGGGCTGTTTGCTCAGCGCCCCGCCGACGTGTTGATTATTGGCAGCGACTCTGGAGTGCGAACGCTTTCGCGCTAGCTGCGCAGTCACAGAGCATCGGTAACAGCGAGTCTGTGCTGGGTTCTCGGAATTCTGATTTAGAGTTAAACCTTTGTCATTGGCCCGCAATACCCTTTTGTCATTGCGTATCCGCGTCAACCTGAGGTCATTGCGAACCCGCGTAGCGGGTGTGGCAATCTTTGTCAGACTGGATCGAGCTACACAAGGAAGACTGAGGTCGCGTCATGAGATTGCCGCGCGCCTCGCGCTCGCAATGACCTTGCCTCCATGGCGCCCGTAAAAAAACCGGCTTTCGCCGGTTAGATTATTAATACATAAAAAAACCGGCTTTCGCCGGTTAGATTATTAATACATAAAAAAACCGGCTTTCGCCGGTTTTTTTGCACCCATCCAAAAAGGCCGAAAGGCCCGGAGGATTATCGTTTCGAGAACTGGGTGGCTCGACGTGCTTTTCGTAGGCCGACCTTTTTACGTTCGACTTCACGGGCATCACGTGTCACAAAACCGGCCGCACGCAGTGGGCGTCGGTTTTCCTCGTCGTATTGCATCAGCGCACGGGTAATACCGTGGCGAATCGCACCAGCCTGTCCTGTCGTACCGCCGCCTTTAACGCTTACGTTAATGTCGAAGGTCTGTTCGGCGTTGACCACTTCAAGCGGTTGACGGACGATCATGCAAGACGTCTTGCGGCCAAAAAATTGGTCCAAAGGCAATTTGTTGACCGTAATGTTGCCGGTGCCTGACGTAAGGTACACACGAGCAGTAGACGATTTACGTCGACCCGTGCCGTAGTATTGAGCTGATGCCATGAGTAGTTCCTGGTTTAGAGTTTCAGCGGCTGTGGCTGCTGAGCGGTATGTGGATGCTCAGCACCTGCGAACACGCGCAGCTTCTTAAGCATTTGTCGGCCCAGCGAATTCTTGGGCAGCATGCCTCTGACAGCGCCGGTAATAACGCTTTCAGGAGCTCGCGCCAGACGCTTGTCCAGACGTTCTGATTTCAAATTACCAATGTAACCCGTGTGGTGGTGATACATTTTTTGAGTCAGTTTGTTTCCGGTCACGTGGATTTTTTCGGCGTTAACTACAACAATGTAGTCGCCTGTATCCACGTGCGGTGTAAATTCGGCTTTGTGTTTGCCACGCAGTCGGCTGGCAAGTTCGGTCGCAAGGCGCCCAAGGGTCAGCCCATCGGCATCCACGACATACCAGTCGCGTTTCACTTCAGCCGGTTTTGCTGAGAAAGTCTTCATTTTCAATAATCTCCAAAGGGGCCGTACAAAAACACCTTCACGCACGCGCGAAAGGACGGCAATTTTAATGGAGGACCGATGAGATTGCAACGCCGCAATGCCGCTATTTTCACGTATTTGCGATTCTTTTTTTTATAATTAATTCAATTAGTTACAAGCTACCAAAGCGTTCGCATCGTTCCAAGCGCGATTTAGCGACCGCTTCGGGGCCAAATCACCGCCGATTCCACGGCAAAACAAGCCGAAGACTCGGGTAATTTGGCCCCGTCGCGTTCTGGATCTATTTCGTCGTACTAAAAGACGTATTCCAGATTAACAGACGTGAACGTGTCGGTCTTTTCGAAACCACCTGGCACGTCCGAGTTGTTGTTTACCGTGAAGCCGAGAACCAGCGACAGAGCGTCGCGGATTTTCGTGTTCAGTTTGGATACGGCAATCGTACTCGTGTTGTCACCACCAATTTCGATGGCCAACGTCTGAGTGAAATTGGACGTATCGCTGATGTTGTACAGGTAGTCACCCGCAAGACGCACAATTGCGCTGCTGTCATCCGTCCCATCAACAAAATCCTGCTGACGGTAACCGACACCAATCTCGGCATTAAGCTCCTGAACGGCGTTCTTGATCAAACGGCGACCGTAGCCAAAGGTTTCAGACAAAGACTGCTCGACACTACTGATTTTGTCTTTATCGTAATTCAGACCGGCAAAGGCGTAATCGTAGTCGTGGATAGCCCATTTAGCCTGATATCCCAAGCTATAGCGTTCTGCTGTCGTGACACCTTCAGCTTGTGAACCCAAAGCCAACAGGCCCAGCTCGTGCGTCCAGCGACCCACTTTGTAGCCGACGTCCAACGTACCGTTAACACTGGTTGACTCCAAGTTACCGGTAGAAGACAAGTAACCCAGACCAGCTTTACTCGTCCATGGGCCTTCAGCTGCGAAAACAGGTACGCCCGTCATCATCGCTGCCATTACAATCATCATGCGTTTCATCGAAATCACCTCTTGTATTCCATGTTCTATCATACCCTGCTCCAGCAACCCCCAAGGTTCCGCCGGATCATTTGCCGCGTATACTACGGGATTCTCACCGCACTGCAACAGGCGAAATGTAAAATCTGATGAGCATTAAACTATCTGTGGAAGAGCTCAAGCTTGCGGCCGACCAATGCGTTAAATGTGCGGTCTGCCTGCCACACTGCCCGACCTACGCACTGTCGCCTGAAGAGGCCGAATCGCCACGTGGGCGCATCTCATTGCTGCAAGGAATCGTTCACGAACGACTCAAGCCAACCCGGCAGATACAACGTCATCTAGACAGTTGTCTGAGCTGTGGTCGTTGTGAACAAGTGTGCCCGGCCAACGTACCGTACACACGGCTGCTGGATGGCGGACGTTTCTGGATGGAACGGCAAGCAGAGCTTGAGCCCGTACTCGTTAGTCGCACACAGCGATTTGCCGCCAGACTCTTGAACTCGCCCCGACTCTTGCGAGTCATTGCAGCCGTAATGAAAACGGCCCGTCGCCTGAACGCTCACACACTATTTAAAGACTCACTTGTCAGCCGCGTCATACGCTGGATGCCAACATCGGAAAAAGGATCCGGCTTAATTGAGCGCTCAGCACCTGAGCGCCTCACAGCAACTTTGTTCACAGGGTGTCTGTCTGACAGTTTCGAACAGGACCTCGCCGCCAGCGCCAGAATCGTCTCGGCCGCCTACGGCGTCAGGCTCACACCCACACCAAAAGGCCTTTGCTGTGGCGCTCTTTATCAACACCAAGGAAACGAACGTCAAAGCAGCCGACTTGCCGAGCACAATCTGGCCGTTCTGGGCCAATCGGACGATCCCATCGTATCGCTCCAAAGCGGCTGCTCCCGAGGCCTGGCCGACGGACTCCGCTTCAGCGGCGACGCCGAAGGCCAAAAAACAGCTGCACGGATTACAGATCTCTTTGCGCTCATTGCCGAACTACCGACGCCATCAGAGATGCGGAACAGCTCGGACAAAGTTGGCGTCTACGCACCCTGCTCGTCGAACAAAAGAGAACGTGCGCTCATGCTGGAAGTTCTACAGCGCAGCCAACCTGACACGTTATTACTCGGTTCTGGTCACGGCTGCTGCGGCGCCGCAGGCGACCACATGGTCACTCGCCCGGAACGGGCTGACCAGTTAGCCCAGCCCATAGTGGATGAAATCATGGCGACAGGGTTGACCCACATTCTGGTTCCCAACATGGGATGCGCCTGGCATTTACGTGCAAACCTGTCGTTTCGACAGCACGGGGTAATCATCGAGCACCCTCTGCAATGGCTTGCGCGGCATTTGAGTCAGTAAATCACCTAGATCCGTACAATTCATCGACGAATCGCCAATCTGACGCAGATTATGTCTCAAATACCAGACGCATCTCACACTCTCATCAGCTCCGAATGTTAGAATGCCGCCATGAATCAACGCTCTACTTCCCCTTTGGACGAACTGATTACAGGCTTCGACCAAACACTACGCCAGCTTTCCGGACGCAATCTGAAAGCGAGCCGGCCAACACCCGGTCAACGCCCGGAGGAGCCAGAGACTCTCTCGCGTGAGCAAAAGGTACTGGCCGGACGGCTAATGCGCGTTAACCATGCGGGTGAAGTCGCCGCACAAGCCTTATATAAAGGTCAAGCGCTGGCGACAAACAATGAAACCGTCAAGACAGCCATGAAAGAAGCCGCCGCAGAAGAGACCGACCATCTGGTCTGGTGTCAGGAGCGACTGGACGAACTGAATGCCAAGCCCAGCGTGCTCAATCCTTTGTGGTACGCCGGTTCGTTTGCTTTGGGCTTTTTGGCTGGTAAAGCTGGCGATGACTGGAGCCTCGGTTTTGTCGGCGAGACCGAACGGCAGGTTGAGCAGCATTTGGACCATCACCTTGATCGACTACCCGAAAGCGACCAACGCAGCCGCGACATTATTGAAGTAATGAAAGAAGACGAAGCGCGACATGGCCAGACGGCCATGGATGCTGGTGGCCGCGAACTGCCAAGCTGGGCTCAGGGCTTAATGCGCCTGACCTCAAAAGTTATGACTCGCGGCGCTTACTGGCTATAGTAATGACGCATTTTTTGTTTAAGTAATCAATGAATTGCTGGTAGACTCTCAACCCATATCTATTTCCAAGCCTAAGTACAGAAGAGGTCCCAATGGAAGTTAAAGAAAAGAACTTAAGTGAAGTACCGGCCATTAACCGGTTTCTAAACTACTGCCGAATGCGCACCGTCCCGTCGAAGACGGTCGTTATTCACGCAGGCGATTTGCCGGATATTCTGTACTACATCGTTGCCGGCAGCGTTGAAGTCATGATTGAAGACGAAGACGGCAACGAAATGGTGCTGGCTTACCTGAACAAAGGCGAGTTTTTCGGTGAGATGGGACTGTTCTACGAGCAGCCCACACGTAGCGCGTGGGTGCGCACGCGAACGGAATGCGAAATAGCCGAGATGACCTATCCCCGCTTTCGCCAAATTGCCAGCGAAAGCCCTGGACTCGTGTTTGAGCTGGCGACGCAGCTGGCCAGCCGACTCAACCGCACAAACCAGAAATTAGGTGACCTGGCGTTTGTTGACGTGACAGGACGCATTGCTCATGCGCTGATGGACCTGTGCAACGAACCGGACGCCATGACGCATCCAGACGGCATGCAAATCAAAGTAAGTCGACAGGAACTCAGTCGTCTTGTTGGCTGCTCCCGTGAAATGGCCGGTCGCGTACTGAAAGTGCTCGAAGAACAGGGACTCGTAACCGCGAGTGGCAAAACCATCGTGGTATTTAACGCAAGGCCAGGACAGCAGCGCGTCTAACACGCACTGCTTGTTGCAATACTCTAAAAACGCGCCGTGTTTCACGGCGCGTTTTTTTTCGCCTGCAAGCCAAGCAAGCCAGGCGCCGGAGCGCTCGCCTTAGCCCTTCGCAGGAGCGGCTTCCAGCCGCGATGGATACGCGACGTGATTGAAATATTAAAGCCCCATCGCGGCACGATGAGCCATGCAGACTCCGACCATCGGTCGGAAGCAAATGCACTTGGGGTGTGCTTAGGCACTCTACTTGGCCTGAAGGGCCAGGCGAAGCACCCTTCGAAGTAAGCGGCACTTAGGCTAAAGATTCAATCAGACTCAACCTTCATCGGAATATTCGGGTCGATACCTCGCACCCTTTTTTCATCCCGAACCATTTTCCTGACGTCTGCAAGAAGCTGTTTAGCGTCGTAGACAATTCCGTCCTTAATTGTCCACCTGACGCCACCCACTCGTTCAACTTTCTGCGTCTTGTCGTTTAGTTTGGGCACACCCGTGCCGTACAGTGACTTGAGATTGTGCAGCGGATTTTCATCTACAATGATTAAGTCTGCTTTTTTTCCAACGCTAATAGTGCCAATCTGATCTTCTTGACCGAGCACTTGCGCACCTGTTTTGGTAGCCGCGCGAATCACTTCCAAAGGGTGAAATCCGGCCTCTTGCAGTAACTCCAGTTCTTGAATATAGCCAAATCCATAAAGACTATAAATGTACCCGGTATCGCTTCCCGTCGTGACCTTTCCGCCCCTGTTCTTGTACTCGTTTACAAACTGCATCCAGAGCTGATAGTTCCGCTTCCATTCAATTTCATCTTTGGTTGTCCAGTTGAAAAAGAACGATCCATGCTTTGTTCGGTCAGCACGATAGAAATCCCACAGCCCGGGGTCAGTGTATTCCGAGTGCCATTCAGCCGTATACGCACGCATCAAATCACGACTAGCCAGATAAATGGTGAAGGTCGGGCTAAGGCAGAAATCCCGATCCAACAAAGTTTGCATGACTTCATTCCAGCGCTCACTACCTGGTTTCGCAGCCTGCTTCCACAGACGACCAGCCTGACCAAATCGATCTTGCTCATTGCTGTATATGTAGTCCGATGGATAATCCTGAATCACACGATCAGTGAACAGCGCCTCCGGCAGGCCATACCAATGCTCCATACAGTCCAACCCGCGCTCTGAAGTGTCGAGCACGTTTGCATGCACTACGTCGAGCTGGGCATGGTGCATCGTGGTATCCAATCCAACCTTTTCGGCCTCGTCAAATGCGGCCCAAAGAATATCCTCTCGAGCACCCATCATTTTAATTCCATCGGCACCGATCTTTTTGAGGTGACGCACTCTGTTTCTGGCTGATGCGGCATCGGTAATAGCCGGTAGTTCCTTGTCACCATCACCGGATAGCCCGAAAAAGGGAAACGCCGTAATTCTGGGAGCGGTGATTTTGTTTTGCGCGCTCAACCGTTTAAGTTCAATCAGGCGGCTCTCACCACCGGACGCGAACACTTCACGAACACTGGTGACACCATGACCTAACCAAAGCTTAAAGATGTATTCAGGCGTAACGTTTTGTTGACTGGTCTCCGAATGAATATGAGTGTGGGTGTCCACGAAACCCGGCAGAACATATTTGCCCAGCGCTTCTATTTCGCGAACCCTCCTGCCACTTCCGCTCAAGACTTCAGGACGGCCGGCTTCTTCAATTTTTAAACCGGGTGTACCGACAGAAGTAATTTTCTTAATTCGGTCTTTCTCGATCACAATGTCTACCGGACCGGTAGCCGGAGCGCCCGTTCCGTCGATCAGGTAGGCGCCACGAATAATCAGCTGGTCGTATTGCCCCTCGCCTTCTTTTCGAAGCTCAATTACCTCCTCGCCCGGTTGCTCAGGTGACGCTGCGTAAACGAAACCGGTTGCAAAGACGCACAGGACAAAAACAGTAAAGGCAGCGTGTTTCATTAATCTCACCTGTTGGGACAATAAAGTTATAGACGAATCATAACGCATGGTGCTGGGACACAATCGCATTATCGACTAATCGAATGCGCTTAACCGGCTGCGCGCTTTCACGGCGACAAGCGTTGAACGTGTCGAGTTACTAAGCGGCGATGGTTGCTGGCTCTTGCGCCAAAAAGTTGTGTAATATCTGGTGGCCGTGCTCGGTAAAAATAGCTTCAGGATGAAACTGAACGCCAAAGACCGGAAACGTTCGGTGACGTAAGCCCATAATTTCATCCCGGTGCCCGTCCTCATCGAGTGACCACGCGTTGATGTCCAATAGATCCGGCACAGAGTCTGGTTTGACTACCAGAGAATGATAACGCGTCGCCTCAAAAGGACTCGGCAAATCACGGAACACATGACGTCCGTCGTGTTCAATCATTGACGTTTTACCATGCATGACTCGTCGGGCGTGAACCACTTCACCACCGAAGCACTCTGCAATTACCTGGTGCCCAAGACAGACGCCCAGCAGTGGTATGGTTGGGCCCAGCTGTTTGACCACTTCGAGTGAAATGCCGGCATCGACCGGTTTGCCGGGTCCTGGTGAAATCACAATGTGGTCGGGTTTCATGCGACGAATATCGTCAACGCTCAAGGTGTCGTTCCGGTGCACCTGCACATCCTGCTTTAGCTCTTGCAGATACTGCACAAGGTTAAACGTAAACGAGTCATAGTTGTCGATCATTAACAGCATGCAGGTTCTCGAAAAAAAAGCCGGTCTCAGACGCTTGTATTAAACGCTCGCCAGCTCCGAACGCATGCGACCAATTACGTCGGCATAGTCGTCTTCATTAAAGATCGCGGACCCGGCTACAAACGTATCCGCCCCTGCGCGCGCAATTTCGGCAATGTTATTCACTTTCACTCCACCGTCTATTTCGAGGCGAATGTCACGACCGCTTTTTTCTATGCGCTTGCGTGCTTCTCTTAGCTTGTCGAGTGCGGCGGGAATAAAAGACTGTCCACCGAAACCAGGGTTTACGGACATGATCAAGATCATGTCGATTTTATCCATTACGTAATCAAGGCAGTCGAGAGGCGTTGCGGGATTAAACACCAGTCCCGACTGACAGCCGCTTTCCCGAATTAGCTGGAGCGTGCGGTCAACGTGATGCGAGGCCTCGGGATGAAAAGTAATGATACTGGCACCAGCGTCCGCAAAATCACCTACCAGTCGATCTACTGGCTTAACCATCAAGTGAACGTCAATTGGCGCAGTCACTCCGTGTTTGCGCAACGCTTCGCACACTAATGGCCCAATGGTCAGGTTGGGTACGTAGTGATTATCCATCACGTCAAAGTGCACGATATCAGCGCCCGCTTCGAGCACGTCGGTGACTTCCTGCCCGAGGCACGCGAAATCGGCGGATAAAATAGACGGGGCAATTCGAAAGTCGGTCATGTTGATCTCGTTAGTGGTGGTTGTGAAAGAACGCCCGAATCAGCAACAGGCTGATTTAGGAGCGACCGGTGAAGTTTAGCGCAGGTTACGCGCGTCTTTGATTATCTCATAGGCATCAAGACATCGGGCGAGACGTTCTTTTGCTTCCTCACGCTGTAATTCAGTCAGGTCCTCTCCTAGCAGCTTGTCTGGATGCAGTCGATTTACCCAGCGACGATAGGCCGTCTTGACCTCTTTGTCTGTAGCGTCCGAGGTCAGCTCAAGCTCAGAATAGGCATCATCGAGGACCGTCTGTTTACCTGGCGACTGTGCGCGCAACGAAGCTTCGATAACCGCCATTTCAACACGAGTGATCCCGAGGTTTTGACACACTGCCCATGTGCGTTTGCGCGTCGCCGGGTGTATTTGGTGATCGGCCAGCATGATTGTCAGCTGCGCACGTACGAACGACAGAAGAGTCGGCCGGTGATTATTAGTGGCCTCCCGGAACTGCTTCAGCACCTGCACCAGCGGAAAATCGACTTGTTTGCCCGTATTGAAGTAATCAATAGCCAGACGCTTCTGTCCGGGACTAAGCTGCCACGCTTTCATTACGCGACTGGCGGCTTCAATTTCTTGCTCGGAAACCCGTCCATCTGACTTCGCGATGTGCCCCATAACCGTGAAGGTCGCGTAGAAGAGCGACTGCGAATTTGCCGGGGTATCACCCTCGCTGTCCTCTTTATCGCGCATGCCGCGGTCGAACTGGTGGCCAATCAGCACGCCAACGAGCGCACCCGAAAAGCCCCGAACGGCGAAACCCAACACCGCTCCGACGGCTTTACCCCACCAGGGACCCAGCACGAAATTACCCACCTGTTCTCCTCAGTGCCCACGCGATTCGATGTCAGCTGGCCAGGCCCGAAACGGCATTGACCAATATCGGAACACCCACGCTTGATCTATGGCGCCCGGCGAACCCTTCCCGGCGAGGAATGGCGTCGCCGGCCTCGCGCACGGCTTCAAGACTCAACGGTAAGCTTCTAAAGCCTGCCGTCACGCATTAAAATGTTCTTGCTCAGCACTTTTTGTGCCGCAACTCTATCTTAGCAGTTTATACTCAGCGTCCAAGCCCGTGACGGCAACTGCCGCTTCAGGACTACACTCTTTAACAGAAAGCCCCGACACCACTTTACGGACCTCAGTCATGACAGAAACGCCCATCGCACTGCAAGAGTCGTCGCTCGAATCTCTACCGTTATTTCATCGCGGCAAAGTACGTGACAGTTACGCGGTGGGCGACGACCACCTTCTGATTGTTGCTACCGATCGTCTGTCTGCTTTCGACGTTATTTTACCCACGCCTGTTCCATCGAAAGGCCGTATCCTTACCGATATTTCGAACTTCTGGTTCGAACGCACGAGTCACATAGTTCCCAACCACCTTACCGACATACAGCTGGAAGACGTGCTAAGCGACCCGCACGAGCTGGCCCAAGTGCGTGGTCGAGCCGTGGTGGTACACCGGCTCACGCCCCTGCCCGCCGAGGCCGTAATTCGCGGCTACCTGATCGGTTCGGGATGGAAAGACTACCAGCGCTCCGGGAGCGTCTGTGGCATTGAACTCCCGGAAAACCTGCGCCTCGCGCAAAAACTGCCGCAGCCCATTTTCACACCTGCCACGAAGGCCGCTGTAGGTGATCACGATGAAAACATCAGCTACGACGAACTCGTCAAGCTCATAGGCGAAGAGCACGCATCGCAAGTAAAGCAGCTGTCTCACGACATCTATTTATTTGCGGCAGACTACGCGGCTCACAAGGGCATTATCATTGCGGACACCAAATTCGAGTTTGGCCTTGATGCGAACAACAACATTGTCTTGATGGATGAAGTTCTAACCCCCGACTCTTCCCGCTTTTGGCCTCAAAGCTGCTATGCAGAAGGCATTAGCCCGCCGAGCTACGACAAACAGTTTGTTCGTGACTACCTGGAAACGCTCGACTGGAACAAAACCTCACCTGGGCCATCTATTCCGGACAATGTGCTGAAAAAAACCGCCGACAAATATCGCGAGGCGCGTGATCTGCTGTTGGCCTAAACGGTCTGCATCTTCACCCACTCAGCGGAACTCTCTCGATACAACACACAGCGCAATCTGAAAACCAGTCGCGTAGAAAAAGCGGCTAACCCTCAAATCGCTTGGTCCAGTTGCCAATAATAGCGTGTAACTGATCCAGGCCATCAGTTAGAGCAGCGGGGCCCGGCTGTAGAATCATGGCCGACTTAATCTCGAATATTTGCTGCTCCCGCACCGCTGGAATCATGTCCCAGCCTGCGCGCGCCGCCACCCGTTCGGGTCTAAATTTCTTTCCGCACCACGATCCGATAATAATGTCGGGTGCGCGCCGAATAACCTCGTCCGGATCGGCGATAATACGGTTCTTTCCCAGGCTTTGTGTGGACAGCTCGGAGAAGCAGTCGAACCCGCCGGCTATTTCCACCAGCTCCGACACCCACTGAATACCGCTAAACAGCGGTTCGTCCCATTCTTCGAAAAACACCTTTGGCCTTACGTCGTACCCGTCGGTAACAGCTTTTATAGCCTGGATTTTTCGCTCCAGCTTCTCAGCCAGTTTCAGAGCCGGTGCCGCCGCCCCCACCATAGCGCCGAGTTGGGCAATCATGGTGAGTATTTGCTGTACGCTGCGATGATTGAACACGTGAACTTCAACGCCTTGTTTGATCAGCTCACAGGCAATGTCCGCCTGCAAATCTGAAAAACCCAAAACCAGGTCAGGTTTTAACGCCAGTATCTTGTCGATCTTGGCCGACGTAAACGCAGATACTTTGGGCTTTTCTTTTCGCGCTCGAGCCGGTCTCACGGTAAACCCTGAAATACCCACAATGCGATCTTCCTCGCCCAACAAATACAACGTTTCTGTTGTTTCTTCGGTCAGACAGACAATACGTTCAGGCCACTTCATGGGGATCCCTTTGAGACTTGCTTAGTTGACTGATTGCGTGCCACAGTTTGCCAATGAACACACATTCCGCGAGAGGCTTGAGTGAAAAACCCGCTAACCCTTGTCACTGATTTCCTATGGCACCCACGATGGACTCGCGCCGATCCAATGATACAACGGCTCGTGCGGCTGCTGCGCTACCCGTTCGCTCTAATTCGGGACTCTTTGCACGGCGAGCTCAACTTGCGCGCCATGAGCCTCGTTTACACCACAATGCTTTCGCTTGTACCACTCATTGCACTGAGCTTTTCTCTACTGAAAGCGTTCGAATTTCACTACGAGCTGGGACCCATCCTGATCAGCATACTTGCGCCCCTTGGCGCTAAAGCCGGAGAGCTGAGTTCTAACATCATCAACTTTGTCGACAATGTACAAGGGGCCGCTTTGGGCTCAGTTGGACTCGCGTTTTTGATCTTCACCGTCATTTCCATGGTGCAGAAAGTAGAAGAGAGTTTTAACTTTGTTTGGCAAGTCACCAAGTCACGCAGCATAGTTCGGCGTGTCAGTGAATTTATGAGCCTGATTCTGGTAGCCCCCGTACTCATGCTGGTCGCGCTTGGTCTGCTCGGGACACTGTCGGCCGACGCCATCACCTCGTGGCTGCTGCAATATGACTGGATTAAGGGCGGTACCGTTTGGCTTAGCCAATGGATCCCTTTGCTTTTGATTAGCACGGCATTCTCGTTCCTGTACGGCTTTATGCCAAACACGAAGGTAACGGCAAAGGCCGCCATAGTTGGCGGCGTATGTGGCGGCATACTGTGGACACTGGCCGGGAAAATATTCCAATCGGTTGTCGCAGGCTCGGCGCAGTACACCGCTATTTATTCCACGTTCGCAATAGTGATCATCGCCCTTATCTGGCTGTACATTGGCTGGCTGATTTTGCTCATAGGGGCCAAAATTTCTTTCTACGCGCAAAACCCTCAATATCTCCGTCACGGGCGGCAGCGACTGCAAATCGGTACAGCCAAACGTGAACGGCTGGCCATCGCCTTGATGATTCGAGTTGCTCGCAATTTTCAGTCGGTATCTACCGGAGCCAACATCAACGAAATCGCCGCCCAGCTACATGTCACCGGAAACCTGCTGGCGCCCATCGCCCAACGATTGGAAAAAGACGGCCTGATTACAAGAACGGCTGACGCCAAGCTCATTCCCGCACGAGCACTGGGAACTATTACGCTTATTGAAGTGGTCAATTCAGTACGCGTCAGTAATCACGACCGACACATAAGCGCTACCGGACACCCAGGCCCAACGGACGACGCGGTAAACGATATTATGAACAGCATCGACGACTCCATTTCGAGCGTTCTGGGTACCACTACCCTTCATGATCTGATGACATACTGACATCGATTCATGATCAGAAACCAAAGTCACAAAAAACCCCTGCCAGCGAACACTGGCAGGGGTTTCGGTTTTATTACGGTCTTTAGATCGTATGAATCGCAGCGTTAGCTTGCGTTCATTTTGCGACGCACGCCCAACAGCGTTAGGCATAGCAACATCATGGCGAGAGTACTTGGCTCTGATACCGCACTCCGACCAGACAAAATAACATTATCGATAAAAGCACGTTCAGTGTTCGCGCTGACGCTGGTGTAGAACCGAAACTCAATGCTGGCCTGATTCGCCGCCAAAACACCCAGCTGAAGAACGTTACCAACCAGACTCGAACCACCTAAAGCGTGTTCCACCAGCTCAGTCCAGCTTGACGAACCTGAGGTGCGCCATTCGACAAACAGCGAATCGGCTGCTTCCGTATTGGTGGAAGCGCCCCAGTCGTACGACAGCATAATGTCGATCAGACCGAGGGTGCTGAACCCATTTAGCTGGGAAGCGGCTGCGTCAATTCCGTTCTGATCGTCACGCAGACGAAGCATGCCGTTATTAACTGCAACATCGTTGCCGTGCTGCTCGATTTCAGACCAGTTGTTACCAACTGTGTTTGAATTGTCGCGATTAAAGTTGTCTTCGAATATAACCACCGCCGACGCCGTCTGCACAAACAGACCCGACAGCACTATGGCCAGTGACAGGTTTCTAATATTCATTTTACTTATTCTTTATGTAGTACTTGGCTAGACGTAGTGTAAGCAAGAGTCATGCCTAAATCAATAATCACAATGACTACATGAAGTTAGCTGCTCCCAAGAATGATAAAAACCATGAAGCGTAAAAAGCGTCGACGCCTGCGACCGCCACATTCGGAGCGCTCGTGTAAACCGTTATGGTAAATAATCAGGCTGTCCGAACCAGTACAACACTTGGCCGACTATCTAATGCTGATACTCACTCGAATGACGGCGTCTAGCCCGTTGTGGCCGGTTCTCTGCGGCTATCTTGATCCCGCTGTTCCTGTAACAACCGCTCTTGCTCAATTAGATGAAGCTCGCCCATGAGTTCTTCGTAAAGCTGCTGAGCTTTTTCGCGACTGGCAAACGGCCGTTCTGATTTTAAGGCGTTCCCCAGAATCTCCACAGCACTGCCAGAAGCGCCATCTTTTTCTTGCTGAACTACAGCGTAGTGATAAGCGATATCAGGACTCTTCTCGGGCGTCGTGGCTAAAAAGGCCGCTCGCAATACGTCTCGACTCTTTTGCACTTCGTCATTTTGAAACAAGAGCCAACCGTATGTATCTGCAATTAATGGACTCTTGTCCGCGAGTTCGTACGCCTTTCGCGCAAGCTCCAAAGCGCGCGCCCGATCGGATTCGTCCCCTCGTTCAAAATACAGCCAAGCCAGATTGTTAAGTGTAATAACAGACTCAGGTTCTACCACGAGCGTCGCCTCGTACTCTGTAACGGCCGCATCCATATCACCCACTTCGTGATAGTGCTGGGCGATTCTCAATCGAGGTTTTACGTCCTCGGCAGCCAGCGCTTTCCAAGCTTGCAGTGAACGGGTCGGATTAGCCAGATTGTACGCTTTGCGCAGCTTATAAAGCTCGGATGCAACGTACCACGAGGGCTTGAGGTCCCACGCGCTCTCGAAGGCTGACTCTGCCTGTTCAAAAAGCCCCTGGGCCGCACGTATATCGCCAACCGAAACCAAGGCGCGACGGCTTTCGCCGAACCTCGCTACAATGTCATCAACCAATTCATTGGCCTGCCTGGTTCGTCCAATTTCGGTGTGCAGTAATGCAAGCGCGCGCATGGCTGGCAGGTACGGAGTGTCGCTTTTCACCACTTTCGTAAAGCTGGTTCGAGCGACTAGCACCTGCCCATTTGACCACGCCGCTTTTCCCAAATAATAGTTGTATTCAACGTTGTCAGGATCCAGCACCACGGCATTTTCAAATGCCTCTTTAAACTCGCTAAGCTTACCCAAATTCATTTTTGCCAGACCGTGAAGTGCAAAGGCTCTGGCCGACCTCGGGTAGTACTCAACCGCAGTGGTAGAAAACTCCTCGGCCGCTTCGTACTCACCGTTACTTAACGCATTGGCCGCCAGCATAAGGTTTGGCAGCAAGGCTTTGGGATCACGCTGATTGGCTTCGATAACCAACCGAATAGCCTGCTCTTGCTCGCCGCTTGCCTCGTAAATGCGGGCAAGGACCATAACAGGCAAAAGCTCATTTTGATTCGAAGCGTGAGCCGCTTCAAACAGCGCTTTTGAGCGGGTGTAGTCACCAGCCACCTCATCGAGGTTCAAAATACTTAACATGGCCGACCGGTTACCAGGAGATTCAGATAAAATTTGGTCGAACATGGCCCGGGCTTTTTGCGACTGTCCAGTAGCAGCGTAGAAACTACCAGCCAGCCCACGGATATAGATATCACCCGGTTCGACATCCTCGAGTAATAGCTCGATCTGTTTTTCGGCTCTGACCGGATCAGAATTATCCAGCCTCGCTACTTTTATTAGTACGTTACGTCGACTCTCTGAAATGACGCCCGCCGGAATAGATTTGAGTACGGCTACAGCTTCATCAGAATTACCCAAACTTAAGTATGCAGACGCGAGAACTACTCCAGCATTCGGACTGTCCGGCGCGTTGGCATAAGCCGTTTTTAAATATTTTAATCCTTCGTCGTCCTTGCCGCCGCGCATTGTGGCGCGACCCAACATACTGAGAAGCTCTGCGTTTGCATCGTCACGACTTAAACCATCCTTTAACGTTCGCACGGCCGCGCTATTGCGCCCCATTCGCAATCGCGTTTCGGCAAGAAGTCTGCGAGCCATGACGTTGCGACTATCCAACGCCACCGCACGGGTTAGAAACATTTCCGCCTGGTCTACATCCTCACGTTGAAGCATAGCAACGCCCATAAGCGTCAGAGCCGGTACATAGTTTGGATACTCGGCCAGTAGCTGCTCGAAAATCTCTACGGCCGGTGCAAAATGGCCCGACTGAAATTCGACTCGCCCGCTCAAGAATAGGGTCATTGGATGCGTATCAGACAATCGCTGGAGTTCAGCGACAGATTCACGGGCCTCGTCAAGCCTCTCCAAACCCAATAGCGCCTCCGCGTATTGAGCTTCGATAAAAAAAGAGGCTTCTCTCTCTTCAAGAGCAACACTTTTTCTCGCCGGAGCTAATAGTTCAATAGCCTTTGCGTATTTCGCCTGCGAAAGATAAATACGCCCAAGCGCCATTAACGATTCAGCCTCTCCGGGAACAAGCTGAAGCGCTTGACCAATGAACCGCTCTGCCTGCTCGATTTCACCGCTAGCCTCAGCGATACGGGCTTTGCCAAGCAGCGAGATTCGCTGAGCTTCAAGGCTTACGCCGAGAGCCAGCTCTTCATCAAACACGTCGCTGGCTTTTTGCTGCGAACCGATTTCAAGCATCGACCACCCACGAATAGCCCGCAGCGTGCTCGCGAGCATGGTGTCATCCAGATCGCGAGGGTCGATTTCTGCAATAACCTCAACGTGATTACCGGTGCCCTGTAGTGAGCGTGCCAGTGTCTCCAGATATTGCTGTGGCGAAGCGCCAAGGTCGCGAGCGCGATAGGCCTCTTTCTGCGCCGTTTCTTTGTCTCCAACTTCCAGCAGCGCATAACTCAAAAGCAACCGGGCATCGACGTTATTCTTGTTTTCGAGTAACAGATTACGCATTTCGATTATCGCTTCACGATAACGATGTTGATCAAGGCTATTCCGAGCCATCGAGACCCGCTCGTCTTCACTGCGACTATCTGTCGAGCAAGCCGAGCCGGAAAGCACGACCAGCATAACCAGCAAACGCCAGATAAAACCTAAGCAAGAAAAATTCGGTAAACATTGCATAGCGACACCCTACCGCGTTTACAGTGCGCCCGGAGACTATGTGACAAAGAGTAACAATGACTTTAACTTAACGCGGCCACCAAGGTGCTTCCATCTCGAACCAGAGGGCCAACCTGATTCACCGTCCACCACCAACACGTTGTTTATGGGCTCTCCCATTGCAGCAACGACTGTATTAAGGTCTCAGCAACCGATCGATAATTACCTTTTCAACGACGCGCTAGTTACCTGCAATGGTAAGGTCGTCTAGCAGCACCGCGCCACAATGAACTTTACTCAGGCGGTCAACATCACTGCTGACCGCAAGCATGCGGCTGTACATATCGTTGAGATTTCCGGCAATGGTAATTTCGTGAACCGGATAGGCAATCTCACCGTTCTCGACCCAAAACCCGGCCGCACCTCGTGAGTAGTCTCCTGTCAGTGGATTTACACCTTGACCGATCAGCTCATTGACTATCAGGCCCGTGCCCATGTCTCTGATCAGTTCTTGCTCGGTTCGCGTACCCGCTGTCACCACCATATTTTGAATACCGCCTGCATTTGCTGTGGTCTCAAGACCCAGACGGCGCGCCGAATACGTACTCAGAATATAGTCTTGAACAACACCGTCGGCCACGACATCACGCGCGTAAGTAGCTACGCCTTCGCCATCCATGGGCACGCTGCCAAACGCTTTGGGAATATGGGGCTCTTCGCGTATCGAGACGAAATCGGGAAATACTTTGCGGCCTTTCCCTTCAAGCAAGAAGGTCGACTTACGATATTGAGCTCCACCGCTGATGGCACCAAAAAAATGCCCGAACAAACCGCGCGCCAGGCGTGCCGGAAACAACACTTTAGCTGAGCGCGTGCTGAGCTTTCGGGCCCCAAGCCGGGCAACTGCGCGGCGCGACGACTCCTCGCCGACAAAACGCGCACTCTCTAAGTCATTTACGTCTCGCATAGAGCTGTACCAGTAGTCGCGCTCCATGCCGCCGCTGTCGTCTTTTGCTAAAACAGAACAGCTAATGCCGTGGCTAGAAGTACTAAAGCCTCCAACAAATCCATGAGAATTACCGTAAACCCGCGTGCCGACAAACGTGCTTACGCCAGCCCCTTCACTGTTTTGAATTCGAGGATCGAAACTTCGGGCAGCCGACTCACATTCCGTGGCCAGCTTGATTGCTTCATTTGCGTCCACGTTCCAAGGATGGCAAAGAGACAGGTCTGGCAAAGATGTCGCCATGCGGCCCTTGTCCGCCAGTCCAGCTGCCGAATCATGTGCTGTAAAACGCGCGATGGAGCACGCCTTTTCGACCGTCTGGGCAATAGCCTTCTCACTGAAATCGCCAGTACTTGCGGAGCCGCGGCTTTCGCCCTGATAACAGGTCAGGCTCAGACTGCGATCACGCTGGTACTCGATGGTCTCGACTTCACCAAGCCTCACGTTTACCGAAATGCCAACACCTGTGCTGACTGACGTTTCCGCCGCCGTAGCACCAAGCTTGGCCGCGCTGTCAAGAATTCGTCGGGTCACGTTTTCCAGGTCGCTCTGAGCAACCGGCACTAGCTCTGCCATACTGTTCGTTCCTTTGCTAAAAAGGGTACTGTCATCAACAAAAATGACATCCAATAGGTCAAAGTGTACCTGACACAGCGGGCTTTTGGCTCGCTGTCGTGTTCTTTTATCTCTATACTTTCCTCCTCACAAGCGCGTCGTTATCGGACCTGACTCATGTACCAGCCACTGCCACAACGTTTAGCCACCTGCCCGGTCAAAGCCCGACCTGGCAAACCGCTGCGCCACTGGCTCTCGGTAACCTTGCTCTTATTGGCGTCAGCCTGTTCGATCAGCGAACCGCCCGCGAGCGAGGAACAGGCGACAGAGGAAAATTCAGAAGTCTCCGCCCCTATTCAAACGGTCCAATCAATGAGTGATGAAAAACTCTCTTCTACGCAAAGCCCTGACAAAACCAAACCTGCACATTTGGTGCCTCCGCAAATAGTGGAGCGATTAATTGATGCGGTCGCAGCAGAAGCTGGAGTACCGGCATCCGAGGTAAAACTGGAACGTGCTGAAAAGGCCACCTTCGGCGACAGCTCACTGAATTGCCCCGAGCCCAATATGGCTTACGCTCAGGTGATTGTTCACGGCTACTGGGTCGTGTTTCACGTTGGACGTGAAGAATTCGATATGCGGGTAACCCAACAGGGCAAATTCACACGCTGCACCGGTTCAACCAAGCGCCCACCCATTCGATACGATGACACCTGAGCAAACACAATGAGCGAAGACATCCAGGACAACAATGAAGAACTGGTCAGCAAAACCCAACTCAAACGCGAGATGCTTTTGCTACAGAAACTCGGGGAAGAACTGATTGAGTTAAATTCAAAACAGCTCAGAGAACTGCCTCTGCCGGAGGAATTGCTCACCGCCGTGCAGGCCGCGCAGAAAATGACCAAGAATCGTGCTCTGTATCGCCAACGGCAGTACATCGGAAAAGTAATGCGGCGAATTGACGCTGACCCAATTCGAGAGGCGCTCGAAAAACTCCGCCACCCTGAGCGCGAATCGAAAGCCCGTTTTCACAAAGTTGAACATTGGCGAGATCTGCTCAGCGCCAAGCCCGACAAAACGACTGACTTTGTGCTCGAGTTCCCAACCATCGACCGCCAACAGCTAGGTCAGAAAGTTCGTGCCGCAGGCAAAGAACTCAAAACCGGCAAGCCCGTTGGTGCTGGCCGCGCTCTGTTTCGCTTCATTGACTCACATATTGGAAGTCTTGAAGCCGAGGCGGAATAACCTGCCATGCCTAAATCGACCGTGAAGCCAGCGGCAAGCGCTGGTAGACTCTCTCTATGACTAATCGCATCGGAATTATCATGGGCTCCCAGTCGGACTGGGACACCATGCAGCACGCTACCCAAACACTCGACAGCCTCGGAATCAAATATGAGGTCAAGATTGTTTCGGCACACCGCACGCCTGACCTGCTCTTTGAATACTGCGAGACGGCGCGTGAACGAGGACTGCAGGTTATTATTGCAGGTGCTGGAGGTGCCGCTCACCTACCAGGTATGGCCGCTGCCAAGACCTCGCTGCCCGTACTGGGAGTACCGGTGAAATCCAAAGCGCTTAACGGTATCGACTCACTGTTGTCCATTGCCCAAATGCCCGCAGGTATTCCAGTGGGTACACTGGCTATTGGCACCCCAGGAGCCGTCAACGCAGCTCTGTTGGCCGCCGCCATGTTAAGCAACAACGATGCAGAAGTACTGACCGCTCTTGAACAGTTTCGAGAGGCCCAGACCGCCCGCGTTCTTGACCAACCCAACCCAAGAGACTAGCTCATTATGAAACACACTACCGTTGGCATTGTAGGGGCTGGGCAGTTGGGACGGATGTTAGCGCTAGCCGGTACACCGCTTGGTCTCAAATTTGTTTTTCTCGATACAAACCGGGATGCTCCAGCGGCTCACCTTGGCGAATTTATTGAAGGTCAATTTGACGATCGCGACGCGCTGGAGAAACTGAGCGCCAAAGTTGACGTCGTCACATTTGACGTCGAAAACGTACCCGCTTCCGCTCTACAACCTATTGCCGAACACACACCGGTGTGGCCATCCGCGCATGCCCTGCACACAGCGCAGGACCGCATGAATGAAAAAACGCTTTTCACTGAACTGGCTATTCCGACGCCAAAATACATTGCCGCCAGCTCATTAGCAGAACTTCACGATGCCGCCAATCAGTGTGGTTTTCCGTGCGTCGTCAAAGCCAGACGACTTGGCTACGACGGTCGTGGCCAACGCTTTTTGCATTCGGTCGACGACGTCGAAAACGCGTGGAAAAGCCTCAACAGTGACGCTCTGATTATTGAAGAGTTCGTCAAATTCGATTTTGAAGTATCGCTGGTAATTGCTCGCAATCGCGATGGCGATACGGCGCACTACCCTTTGGCGCGTAACGCGCACAAGAACGGCATTCTCCACATAAGCGAAGCGCCCTACTTTGATGACAACCTCTCACAGCAGGCGATCGACTACGCGCATCGCCTGCTAGAGAATCTGAACTACGTTGGCGTGCTGACAATCGAATTTTTTGTAAGAGACGGGAAACTGCTCGCTAACGAAATAGCCCCACGCGTGCACAATTCAGGACACTGGACAATTGAAGGCGCGTACACCAGTCAGTTTGAAAATCACCTTCGCGCTATTTTGAACTGGCCACTAGGCAATACAAATCCAAGAGGACATTCGACCATGGTCAATTTCCTTGGCTCCATGCCCGAAGCCACAGCGTGCCTCAAACTGCCCGAGATGCACTTCCACAGTTACGGCAAGTCCAATCGTCCGTCGCGTAAAGTCGGTCACGGTACAATCGTGGCGGAATCTCGCGAAGAGTGTAATGCGGCGTTAAAACAATTCGAAACGCTTTACGAACCTGACTTATAGCCTTTCGACGCCTGTCGTTAACGCTAAACCAGGAGCGATTCCTGATAGTAGCGATAAACCGACAAGCCCATCAGCACTAACGCCAGCGCCAGCGTAGAAATGACGGAAATCACTACGGCCTGAGGCTCAAGCGGAATTCCTTTCACCATCTCGGTAACCAGTAAATGCTGACTCAAGCTCGGCACCATCATCAACGAGGCCTGCGGTTTCAACGATGAAAAGATAGCCAGCATTATGGGCAGGGTCGGCAACATCATGGCCATAGACAAGTAACTCTGCGCTTCCTTGTACGTTTTGCTGTACGTGGCAATGATGGTCATGAAAGCCGCGCCAAAGGCCACAAAAGGCAACATGATCAAGAATGTCTTGAATGCGATTAAAACCGAAAAATTGGCCACCATGTTTATTTTTTCAAGCGGCAGAAAACGCACGCTAAAATAAAACGCGACGATACTCATCAACAACGACATCGCCATAAACACACCGGTTGCCAGCATCTTGCCAAGAATCATCCGGGCGCGTGAAACCGGCACGCTCAAGAGCGACTCAAGCGATCCGCGCTCCCGCTCGCCAGCCGTTGTGTCGATGGCCAAATACATGCCACCCATTAACACCGCGAATATAAAAAAGTAGGTGATCACGCCTACAATCATAATGGCGCGAGAAGCCGGTGTGGATACGTCAACGTTATCAATGTTGAGCGGCTGAACAACAACCGAGCTAATTCCACGCGCTTGTAAACGAAGCACGCTGGTTTTGCGACTATAACCTTCCAGAAGAGCCTGAAGTCGAGTGTAGGGTTTCTGCGTTTTTTGGCTGGACTGATCTGCCACGGTTGTAACGGTAGCGGGGACGCCCTGAACAAAGTGGTCAGGATAAGTCTCACTGATCATGAGAACTACCGGATACTCCCGGTTACGTACCAACGCTTCACCATCGGTCGATGCGGGCAGCTCTTTTAAGGAGACGTTATTTTGCCGCATGAACTGCATTAAATTGGGTGCGAATTCGGCACCGATAACAGGAAACTCAAGCACTTCGTCCACATCGTCGAGCTGATTACTCAGCATCAGGCTAATCATGCCGGAGAACACTAGCGGGCCCAGTAGCGGACCAAACACGAGTGCCGACAGCATTGTGCGCCGATCTCGAAAGTTATCCGTTACCTCTTTCCAAAATACGGTCACTATAGATCGCATTTACTCTGCTCCTGTTCTTTACTGAAAGTGCAAATATTACAGACACCTAGCGAACAATTCGCAGGCACATTACTCACATCAAATAACACGGCCACGGCGCCTTGTTAGAACCTGTCTCCATTTTGAGACAGTTGAGAGGCCCGCTTGCATTTGCGACATTGTGTTCAACGGAATGCGCGACGCATCAATTCAACAGATGGTTTCGCCAGTCGCTCCGCGTCATCTCAATGACTAAACAGTTTATTGGGGGGTGTATCTACACGGAAGCAGAAGAGTACTTGGCCTCTTTCCCTGTTTCTGAGTGCCTCTTGTTTCGACAAGAGGCGCTCGCCCCGTTTTCTGTTTATCCGCCGGTACCACCTACCGTTAACAAATCAATTTTCAGCGTCGGCTGACCTACGCCAACCGGAACGCTCTGCCCTTCCTTACCGCATGTGCCAACACCCGCGTCCAGCATTAAATCGTCACCTACCATGCTGACTTCCTTGAGCACATCAGGACCGCTGCCGATCAACGTAGCGCCTTTAACTGGCCGAGTTACTTTGCCGTTCTCGATTAAGTAAGCCTGACTGGCCGAAAAGACAAACTTACCCGACGTAATATCCACTTCGCCACCGCCGAAATTCGCGGCAAACAAACCGGATTTAACAGAGCTGATGATTTCCTGCGGATCGTGAGGTCCGGGTAGCATGTAGGTGTTGGTCATTCGTGGCATTGGCAAGTGTGCAAAAGACTCTCGTCGACCATTGCCAGTGGCCTCAACACCCATCAGACGCGCGTTCAGCTTGTCTTGCATGTACCCCTTGAGTACGCCGTTCTCGATTAGTCGGGTGCACTGAGTCGGCTCTCCCTCGTCGTCTACGGTCAGCGATCCACGTCGATCCGGCAGCGTACCATCGTCGACTACCGTGCAATATTCAGAGGCGACTTTCTGGCCTACAGCGCCACTGAAAGCCGAGGTTCCCTTACGATTAAAATCGCCCTCCAAACCGTGACCAATCGCTTCGTGAAGTAAAATACCGGGCCATCCAGGACCCAGTACTACGGTCATGGGTCCGGCTGGTGCTGGTGCCGCATCCAGATTAATCAGGGCCTGATCCACAGCCTCCTGACCCAGCTCGATGGCGCGCACGCCGTCAGCAAACTGCTCGAATCCAAATCGACCGCCACAGCCCGAATAACCTTGCTCACGACGACCGTCACTGGACACGATGACGGACACATTCATTCGTACGAGCGGACGTATGTCGGCCGCCAAAGTGCCGTCAGCCGCCGCTACCAGCATTTGTTCATGTACACCAGACATGGAAACAACTACTTCCGATACTCGGGAGTCCATTGCTCGTACCGCTTTGTCGACGCGCTCCAGCAAATCGATTTTAGCCGTGTCATCCATTGTCTTAAGAGGATTTGAGGGAACGTAAAGAGGCGAACTCGAAGAGCGCTTCCAGGCTTGAACACGACCTTGATCACCACTCTTGGCGATGGCTCTCGCCGCTATCGACGCCTCCGTCAGAGCGGGCAGTAACAGCTCATCTGCGTAGGCAAAGCCTGTTTTCTCACCGCTGATAGCGCGCACGCCAACACCCTGTTCGATTGATTGGCTGGCGTCTTTGACCCGGCCGTCTTCAAGCGTCCAGGACTCGTTAATAACGTGTTGAAAATACACGTCGGCGTCATCTACACCAGGAGCCATGGCCGTGGACAGCGTTTTCTCCACGTCGTCGAGTGTGAGTCCGGCACCGCCAAGCAGTTCGCTTTCGACCTGACTTGTGATGACGTCGTATGAGGGTAAGGTAATTGCGGACACGTGTTTTCCTTTGTTGCCAAATAATGTAAACCGGCAGTATGAAGCTAAGCGTTAGAGTGTAGCGCACTTGCACAGGCGCTTGGATAAATCCTGCTGCTATTGCGGGGCCTGTGGGCTCGAAGACTCGTTTTGCGGGTCAACGATCACCGGCTCATCAAGACCCTGCGGGTCAACGGATTCGGGCAACGCCTCGTTGGCATCCCCCGATTCATCAAGCTGCCCATCGACTTGGTCATCGATTTTGTTCGTTTCAGGTCTGGCCGAGCCGGTTCTCGCTACAACAGGAGCGTCCCAGCCGCCTGTAATGGAATAGCTGACCTTGCCCATGTTCTGCAACGGTCGCTTAAATATTTCAGTAACAACCAAGAGCGCTGCCCCAACAGCTGGACCACCGGCAATCGCGCCAGCCAAAGGCAGCGAAGAACCAAAGTTAGCGTAGACAAGGGCGGTTTGATCGTAGTCTTTATCAAGAAGACCAGTGCGCCCAACGATTACGACGTTAGCGGCCGGGCCACTGAGCGCCAGGTTGTCAGTAACCGCGTTGCCGTCTCTAATCACAAAGTCGCCGGTGATCGAATCGAAACCGAAACCGGAATCAAAGACGTCCCGAAAGTCCAGATTCAAACGCCTGGGTAGAGCGCCGATACTGAGCAACCCAAACACCCGGCCCGCGCCGGGATCAACAGATACCAGCTTGCCCTGCCCTATGGTGACACTTAGCTCGCCCTCCATAGTGCGCACGTAGTCTGGCGTCCACCCTTGTGGCCACGACATTTCCAAGCGCGCTGTCGCTTCACTGGCATCAAGAAATTCAGCCTGCTTGAGAGAACGCAACGTACTTTGCACGTTGCTGGATTTTAATTCGCTCACTAAAAAGGTTGACGAGTTATCGCGACCGAACGCCCACGAGCCGGTAGTACGAGTGGTGAGGTCCGGAGTTGTTGTCGTAAATTCGCGGACCGCTACCAGGTTGTCTCGCGCTTCAATGTGAGCAACCAGTACGCCAAAATCAAGCTCGTTGTATGTGAAGTTATTCACCACCGCTCTCATCGAAGGCGCGGTGCTGGGATCGATGTCGTCGTCGCTATCAGTACTTGTCCACTGAAGCGTATCGAACTGCCCGACGATGGGTGTTTCGGGAGAAATCTCGGCCGGCACAACCAGGTCTCCACTTAACCGATCGCCGACAAAATCCAGCACCATGCCTTCTTCGTCCTGCACCATATCAACAGTCGTGGCGCCAAACTCTTGGCTCAATCCGGCAAGCTCAGCGACCGAGAGCTGGGCATTATCAACTTCAATCCAGGGGCGCTGTGGCGTATAGCGCTGGGTGAACTCCACAATTTCAGACAGGTTCAGCGTGGCGACTGAGCCGACAACTCGGACGATCTCGGATTCAGGTAACACGGCGTTGCCGCCGCCAAATCGAAGCTCGCCTCGCGGGACCGCCCAATAACCTTCCGCGTCCTGCCTGACATGCGCGTGAATACTGGCGTTCTCACCATAGTCGGTAATCAAGTCCAGCTGGCCTTCACTCATTACCGTAACCAATGCATCGGTAAAACGTGTTTGATCGGCTGACTTGTCAAGCGGTGCCGGCAGCGTGACGGCCATACCTTGTAACGGCGACCTGAGCCTGGCCTGCAAAGGCGCACTGCTGCCGTTAGTCGGTAAAGAAACGGTCGCGGTCCACGGCGCAGCGCCGCTTAAGTAATCGGCCAACGACTCGTTTACATTACGCGCTAGCGATGACGGCGTTGCCGTACCTTGCAAACTGATATCGGACGTATAGCCCTCTACCGCAGCAGGTGAAATCGCAAGCTCCACCGGCTCTCCCAAAAAGCGGCCCCGTATGCCCGCGCCGGAGAGCCCAGCACGAGACGCCTTCAGTTCCCCGGTAAGTTCTGTCAGCGTTTGACGCCAGTCTCGAAACAGAAACTGGGCATTGTCGAACTGAAGAGCCACATCGTATTGTGTATTTTTCAACTGCTTGGTTGGAATAGTCAGGCTCAACTGCGCGTTGCCCGCGCCGTAAAACTGGGCGTCAGCCCAACCGGCCCCCCAGTTTTTGACAATTGGAGTCGCGTCCAGAAACGCGCGCATGGTATCGAGTTCTGCTGCAAGCGAGCCCTCAATGAACACGACTGAGCGCTTGATGTCGTCAATGCTGGCCTGCGCGTCTTTCACATTCAAACTCAACAACTGTGCGTTGTTCACGCTACTGCGAATACTGTTGCGATCGAACGTAATAACCGCGTCAATCTCCTTCGCATCTGGCCAGTTGTTAGCATAGTGGAGCGTTGCATCATTTAGCCGGACACTGGCGACAAACTCTCCGTCGGACGGGTCGACGTAAGGGAACTTGTTTAGCGGCCCCTTTAACCTGAAGCGCCCCTCGGTTCCCGTGCCGGTCTTTAACGCGTTATCAAGCCACTTGAGTAACTTGCCTTTGAAACGATTAACAGGAAAGTACTTGTGCGCGTTTACCAAATCGAGTTGGTCAACATTCAAGTCCATGTCGGCCGACCAAACGACGTCGGGAGACGCACGATCGATTGTCAAAGCTCCCGCTACGTTAAAGTCAGATGAATCCAGCTTGAGATTATCGACCCGCACCAATGCTGAAGGGTCGTCGTGCTCCCAGGAAATCGCCGCCGTCAGGGACTCCAGTGCAACCTCTTCTCTAATGACACCTGGCAACGCTATTCGTTTTAATCCCTGAAGATTTACACCACCCGAGCGTTTACTGCCAAACACTTTGGCATCGAGACCCGTGAATCCCGGACGTCCGTCGGCCGCTTTTAAACCAACCCCTGCCAGCGACGCCGACAAAGCAAAGTCGGTGACCGCTTCGCCCGACGTTTCTACAAAACCATCGAGGTCACGTACTTGTCCGGTAGGTTCATATTCGCCAAGCCGCTGTGCTATCTCTTCGCTAACGGGCATGGCCAGAGTGACCAACTCGTCGACATTCAGCTCGGTAGCTGAAAATGTGTAGCGTTTTCCATCAGACTCTGGACTTGCTTCATCGGATCCCTCGTTCTCGACATCGGACGACACAGGACTCACGCCAATAAGCACACTTCCTTCTTGGGAATTGACGCTTGAAATTGCGTTTGAGATTGGATTGGAGCCTGGTTCAGGAGACGAAACATCGACATCAACGCCCGATAACTGCCACTTGTCGGAGTCGCCTGACCACGAGAATCGACCTGCTATACGGCCCACGGCCCGGTCGTTATTGGCTACGCTTATGTTAGTCGCTTCGACCGTAACACTGGCTTCGTGCGGCTGCTTACCCGTTGCTCTGAGCCAAACAGCCAGATCAACTGGATCGGTTGTACTCCAATGAGGCTCACCCGGAAATACTTTCTCAACTTCGGACCAAACGATATCGTCTCCGTTAACAAACCCGGTCCAGATAACGTCCTCAAGACTATCCGCCCGCCCCCTTGCGTCCAGCGAAAATTCAATCCGCGGCCCGCGACGCTCCAATTCAAGCTCGCCCAGCACGTTTAACGCGGAATCTTCAATGGTCACGTCAATATCAATATCGGGAACGCTAATAACCTGATCATGAAGTTCATCGTTCACTGTCAACGCTACGTTTTGAATCGCGAAAATTCCGTTCGGAGCTCCCCATGCGGCGGCTCGGGGTTGATCTGAACGCAACGAGTCTAGCGGCAGCCCCTGCACAAACCAGTTGCCCTCAACGTCTCTTCGCAGGTTTAATTCGGTGGTGGTCAGCGTCAGAGAGGAGGGCGTGATAACACCTGACCGCACAAGTTCTAACGCGTCAATGGCAACGCGTAAACGTTCAGCCTTAAAAACCTCTCGTTTGGAATCGCTGGTTCGAACAATAACGTCGTCGAATACAAGCTCGGGTCCGCGCAAGCGCCACCGTGCGTCGACCGTACCGATAGTCAGCGGATAACCAATAGCTCGAGTGGCCGCCGCTTCAATGCGTTGCTGATAATCGGGCAGTAGCGGCACCGCCACGCGGAACAGGCCGATAAACAACGCGAGTAAAACCACCAGCACCGCAAACGTTCCGGCCGAAATACGCCACACCCAACGCCAAAAGCCTACACGACTTCGAGCAGGCTTGGTCTTGGTTGTACTGACTTGCTCTTCAGCCACGTTTACATCAGCACGACGTCAAACTGCTCGACGTGGTAACTCGATTCCGACTGCACTCGAATGGGCTTTCCGGTGTTAATTTCAAGCTCCGCCAGAGATGAGGACTCCTCGTCCAGAAGAAGATCAATGACTTCCTGACCGGCGAGAATCATCATTTTTTGAAACTCAAACTGCCGGTTTTGTCGCATTATTTCTCGAAAAATTTCATAGACTACGGTTTCAGCTGTCTTCACGTAGCCTCGTCCGTTACACACTGAACACGATTCACATGTGATGTGCTCAAGGCTTTCCCGGGTACGCTTTCGGGTCATTTCAACCAGACCCAACTGAGTGACTTCGGAGACGAAATGTTTTACGTGGTCACGGGCCAGGTACTTTTCCAACGCTTGCAACACCTGGTGACGGTGCTCCTCGTCGTGCATGTCAATAAAGTCCAGAATGATAATGCCGCCCAAATTACGCAAGCGCAGCTGCCGCGCAATAGCCTGCGCCGCCTCGAGATTGGTTTTAAAAATAGTGTCTTCAAGATTGCGATGTCCGACGTAAGCGCCGGTGTTCACATCTACTGTGGTCATGGCTTCTGTTTGATCGATAATCAGATAGCCGCCAGACTTGAGTCCAACTTTACGATTAAGTGCTTTTTGAATCTCTTCTTCAACGTTATGAAAATCGAATAGCGGTCGGTCACCCGAATAGTGTTCGATAACCGGTGCCAGTTCAGGAATAAAGGTTTCGGCAAATTTACGCATGTCGTTGTACGCTTCATCGTTGTCGACCCGAATACGTTCGATTTCAGAGTTCAGCAAATCACGAAGTATGCGCTCGTGCAGCGGCAAGTCTTGAAAAACAAGCTCCGAAGACGCCGCCCGTTTGCCCCGCTCCTCCACAATGTTCCAGAGCTTTGACAGAAACAGCATGTCGGCTCGCAGCGCTTCAAACTGTGCGCCCTCAGCGGCCGTTCGAACAATGTAACCACCGCGTTCTTCAGGATCGATGAACTGCCCCACAATATCTCGAAGTCGCTCCCGCTCTTCTTCATCGTCAATGCGTGTCGACACGCCAACGCCCTTACCGTTAGGCATGTAAACAAGGTAACGCGAAGGAATGGTAATAAAGGTTGTGAGTCGAGCGCCTTTCGTGCCTATGGGGTCTTTGACCACCTGCACGAGAATGGAGTCGCCGTCACGCACAAGCTCACGAATGTTACTGCTGTCATTGAACTCAATAGAGTTGTCGTCCAAATCGGGTTTGACGATATCGGACGCGTGCAAGAACGCGGTGCGCTCTAATCCAACGTCGATAAAGGCCGCCTGCATCCCCGGCAGTACGCGACTGACTTTGCCACGGTAAATGTTACTGACAAGACCCGACCGGCTTGTCCGTTCCATGAGCACTTCTTGCAACACACCGTTCTCAACGATCGCAACGCGGGCTTCACCCGACGCTACGTTGACCAGAATCTCTTCTTTCATACCTACTCTTTGTTAAGCCATGGAATCACACCAAACTGCGCAAGCAACGTCGCTGTCTCGCGCACGGGCAACCCCATCACTCCCGAATAACTGCCAGTCAGATGCGTAATAAACAGAGCAGCCATCCCTTGAATGGCGTAACCACCTGCTTTATCTGCTGGCTCTCCTGTGCGCCAATAACGCGCTATGTCTGCCGCAGAGACCTCCGCAAATGTGACCGAACTGCGGCTTAAAACCTGCTCGCTTCGCTTCCCGTTCATAACCGTCACCGCGGTCAGAACATCATGGGTGCGGCCTGATAATTGTGCAAACACATCGGCGTGGTCCTGCTCGTCGATGGGTTTGCCCAACACTACGCCGCCCAAAGTCACCACAGTATCTGACCCGATCACGACGCAGTCGTTGCATTTTGCCAACGCAACTTCAGCCTTGGCAGTTGCAAGTCGTTGAACATAAACTTCAGGAGATTCGTCAATGTGGTGCGATTCATCCACGTCGGAGGGCCGTTGCTCAAAAGTCACGCCTATTTGGCCCAGCAACTCCGCGCGTCGGGGAGAGGCCGACGCCAATATCACAAGCGATTGATTCATATCGGTATTATAGATGAACTAGTACCGAATAGCGTGACCTGATCCACAGTTGAATACTCACGCCCGGTGGTACGGATGACCGCATCGAAGACTGTTGGCCCGGTACAGCGCTTCCACTACGACAACACGGGCCAAACCGTGCGGCAAGGTCAGCTCTGACAGCGACCATTTTTCGTTGGCGCGCGCGCGACACTCATCGGATAGCCCATCGGGACCGCCAATCAGAAATACAAGCGGCCGTGCATCCAGCAGTTTTTGATCCAGCCACTGTGCTAGTTGCTCGGTACTGCGCATTTTTCCCAGCACATCGAGGGCCACGACCCAGTCGCTATCCCGGACGTGTGACAACAGGGATTTGCCTTCCGAATCCATATACACGCTTGGGTTATCGGCGCGGCCGCGCTTTGCAGTACCGGTCGTTATCACTTCGAATCGGATAGGATGGGAAAATCGGCGAGCAAATTCAGTAACAGCTGTATCGACCCAGCCCGGCATGCGCTTGCCCACGCAAATGACGCGACATTCCATCGCGACGAATCAGCTGGCTACAACGGGTTCGCTGTCACCTTCGAGGCTCCACAGCTTCTCGAGCTTATAGAAGTCGCGAACGCGAGGAAGCATGATGTGTACGACTACGTATGCAAGGTCAATCAGAACCCACTCTCCGTCGGTCTGACCCTCACTGCCCAGCACTTCTATGCTTTGTTCCTTGGCTTGACGAATGACTTCTTCGGCCAGCGATTTAACGTGGCGATTGGAACGACCGCTCGCAACGATCATACGGTCGGTTATGGACGTCATTTTGCTTACGTCGATCACCTGCACGTCCTGGCCTTTCAATTCATCGAGCGCTCGTTCGACGAGCTTCGCTATTTGTTCGGGTTGTTCTGAATCAGACATCTGATTGTTTACACCTTAATTTTTCCAACGGATAACAATTGTGCTCGCTCATGTAAGCACGAACGGTGTCGGGAATGAGAAAACGCGGATCACCGCCGTTACATATAAGTCGGCGTAACGCGGTCGAAGATATTTCGAGTTGCGTCACTGCGTGCACGTAGATTTTTCCGGCACGCGCCGTGTGGAGATCGTCCACCGCATCGGTTCCCCGATTTTTCAATAACTCGCCCAGAGTACCGGCGTCTGGCACCTGCCACCCGGGCCTATGCGCTACTATAACATGCGCCAGCTGAAGAACCTTTTGCCATCGATGCCATTTTGGCAGCCCAAGAAATGCATCCATGCCGACAATGAGGCAAAGGGAGCGCTCCGGAAGCTCTTCCCGGAGGCCTAGAAGCGTGTCTACAGAGTACGACGGTCCGTCCCGGCGTAACTCCCGGTCGTCTACAACAAAGCCGGACTGCTCGGCTGTCGCCGCTTTGACCATGCCGAGCCGATGAACGGCTTTGGCAATGGCACCATCCCGGTGCGGTGGGTCGCCATTAGGTAAAAACCGCACTTCAGAAAGACGCAAAATACGCCGCAGCTCGAAAGCCGTGCGCAAATGACCGTAGTGAATGGGATCGAACGTACCACCGAAAATGCCTACCGGATCCATGATGAGCGCCGCCTGTTTACGCCACAGCCATAGTGGGGCCGCGGTGACACAGACCCACCAAAATCGACTTCAGACCGCTCCAGGGGTTGCCGGGTCCCTGGCCCTTAACGGCCGCGTCGGTAGTTGCCGCAAGAGCAAGCAGCTCATGTGCACGAGACGCTCTCCCCACACGCTGCGCCGCGCGTCCAATGAGCGCTTTGCGGGACGACCACACGCGTGCCGCGTTCATGGCCGCGTCGACACTACCGCCGTTATCCATGGCATAGCAAATCGTGGCCAAGGTACGAATTTCGCGGCCCAAGGCCCACAAAATAAGCACGGGCTCTACGCCCTCGGCCTTTAGCCCCTCAAGTATGCGAAGGCTCCGGCGGGTGTCACCCATTAATGCTGCGTCAGACAGTTGAAACACATCAAAACGAGCGCTGTCAGCTACCGACTTGGCCACATCTTCCGCACTGATTTTACCGGTATCAAACTGCAAACTCAGCTTGGTGATTTCCTGCTGGGCGGCCAGCAAATTTCCTTGTGATCGATCGGCCAGCATTAGCACTGCGTCACGACTGGCTTCCAGTCCTTGCTGTTGCAGGCGGCCCGCAATCCATCGGGGCAAGTCCTGTGCGCTTATAGGCCAAAACTGCACCATTACACCACGAGCCGTAAGCGCTTTAACCCAAGCGCTCTTTTTCGCACTGGCGTCAAGCTTGGGCACAATGACAAGTAAACAATCGTCAGCGTGTATGTGGCTAACCAACTCCACCATTGCAGCACTTCCGTTACGACCTGGTTTGCCGTTCGGAATGCGAATTTCGGTCAGCTGTCGATCATCAAATAGCGACATATTACTGCCCCCAACGGTGACCTCGGACCAGTCGAAACCGCGCTCAACAATATGAACGTCACGACCACTAAAGCCCTCTTTGTAAGCCCTCTGCCGAATGGCGTCACACGCCTCATCCACCAAGAGTGGATCGTCTCCGCTTATCAGGTAAACGCAGTCGAGCTGCTGGGCCAGTCGGCCTGTCAGGTCATTAGGTTTAATTTGCATGAGCGGTGGTGAGCCTGTTCAAAGACGTTAAGGCATGATAACCGGGAGGCTGTCGGGTTGCACCTGCTTTGACCGACATCTTGGCAATGCGGGAAAACCCGCTGCATTGATCGTAATTATTCGAGTAACTTTACGCCCAAATCTGCCCTATCCAACCGAACACCATGGAAAACAGCCAAACACCGGCCCAAACGGTGGCGACGCCTACGACAAGCAGAGCAACGAGCAAGAGCACCATCAGCAGCAGACTTCCCCGAGCTGTTGCTACGGGGCGGTCAAGATAATCTGACAATAGTTGCACGTTACGATGGTTCGCTTTCCAACCCATATCGAACAGATCACCGACGAACGGTATAAAGCCCAAAACCACTTCTATCGCGACGTTCATGATCATGCGCATCAACGTAAAAAAGGGCACCTTAAGTCGCATGCCCTGAAACAATATCCAGGTAGAGAGCAGTCCGCCAATCGCGTCGCCCACACCTGGTACCAGACCGATAAGACTGTCGAGTCCAATACGTCTTTGGGTAAATGGAATGGGGATGGAGTTATCGAGCACCCAGGCAATGCGCTCCAGCTGCTTGCGTCTTTTCGCAGCGGCCAATGAATTAGCGGTCGAAGCCGTCATTAAATTTGCTCGCGGAGAGCTCCGGTAACCACGCCTGTTTGCGTGACTAAGCCGTATCCCTCAAGCCACTCACGGGCATCTTCAGCGTCGTCGTGAAACCAGGCCGATGCAGAACCCAGACGAAACGTGTAACCCCAACTGTCCATGTCCCGAAGCATGCGCTGACTTGAGCAAGACGGCATAGAGTCTGCCAGCCGTATTTGGAGATAGCAGACGCCGTTTTCTTCGTCGTAATCGCCCCCTGCATTGGTGTCGAGCTGCCGCCGGGTTGCTGGAGGCATACACACGTAGTGACACAGTTCGTGCAAGGCTGAATGGACGGGTGTATCACCTCGAACGTAGAGTTTATTACCGACCAAACCGGCTTCACGTTCACCCCAGTAAGAACCGCGAATAGTCACACCGTCAGCCAGCCAAACAACCTCAACACCGTAGACTTTGGCAACGGTCTCAAGCTCGTCAGCCTGCAGCTGCGAGCAACACAGCACGTCGGAGGACGTCGCCACGGATTCAGAGTCAGTCTGCGCCTGACTACCGGGCATACCGTGCGCGACGTAAAATGGATTGGGCCATTTCGACCGCAAGGGCCGAGCGCAGCGCTTCGTATTCGTGACGTTTACCGAGTATGTCGTTTCTGTCAAACGTGTAGCCACGGGTTAGCGTGAGCCGTTGACGTTCAATGACCGACTCGTCTTCCAGGCTTAGCGAAAAAATAACCGTCTGGAACACTTCGTATTCTTCAGGGCCGTCGGTTGCCGCAACGGACAGAATACGCTGCCCGTTTTCCTGCTCAATTAATACAATTTGCGAAGTCGCCTGCATGTTCGAGTCAGCCACCTCAACGTTTCGCATTAGTAAGGCTCGTCGTAACGACTCATAGAGTTCCGTAGAACTGTCACCCTTAATATGCACACGAGACATCTGCGCCGGCAGTGCGTCGGCACCGCGTGGTTGAAAACCACACGCTGTTAACATCAGTGCGAGCATACAGACCATTACGCTGCGAAAAAATCGCATAATCTTAAGTCGCCACAATATTAACAAGCTTACCGGGCACAACAATAACTCGTCGCACGGTTTTACCTTCAATAAACCGCACCGCGTTAGGTTCGGCAAGCGCCGCCTTTTCAAGGTCTTCTTTGGACGTTTCAGCGGGTACTTCCAACTTGCCTCGAAGCTTGCCGTTCACCTGCACAACAATTGAAACCGACTCGGTAACCAGCAGTGATTCATCCACGTCAGGCCAGCGCGCGTCCATCAAATCGGTGGTATTACCCAGCTGTTGCCACCACTGGTGACACACGTGAGGCGTTATGGGCGCCATCATTAAGACAATCGCTTCCAAGGCTTCGTGCACAACTTCAGCGTCTCCCGGCGCGTACGCATCGGCTTCGACGTTAATCTGTTTCCAGGTCAAATTGGTAAACTCGCGAATGGCCGCTACCGCCGTATTGAAAGTGTGCCGTCGCTCAAAGTCGTCTCCTGTCTTCAGGAGCGTCTTATACATGCTTTGCATCAACGCTTGTTGAGACTCTGACAGCTGTGCAGGTATTGGCCCTTTTTTGCCACTGCGCGAAACGTGGGTATACAACATGCGCCAAAGCCGCTTCATGAAACGAGCCGCTCCTTCTACACCCGCCTCTGACCAGTCGAGCGACTGTTCGGGCGGTGCGTCAGACATCATAAACAAGCGCAGCGTATCCGCACCATACTTGTCAATCATTGGCTGCGGATCAACCGTGTTGCCTTTCGACTTCGACATTTTGGCGCCGTCTTTGAGCACCATGCCTTGCGTGAGCAGCTTGTCGAACGGTTCGTCAATACTGATCATGCCTTGGTCGCGCAACAAGCGCGTGTAAAACCGGGCGTACAAAAGATGCAAAATAGCGTGCTCAATACCGCCGATGTACTGATCGACTGGCAGCCAGTAATTTGCGCGTTCGTCGAGCATCGCCTTGTCTTGATCGTGCGAAGCAAATCGTGCGAAATACCACGACGACTCGAAAAACGTATCGAATGTATCGGTATCACGTCGCGATGGTTTTTGGCACTTCGGACACGCCACGTCAACAAACTCGGGCATGCGTCCAAGCGGCGAACCGGTTTCGTCGATCGTAACGTCTTCAGGAAGACGCACCGGTAAATCGCTTTCAGGCACGGGCTGAGCACCGCAGTCATCGCAGTGAATAATCGGCACAGGTGTACCCCAGTAACGCTGACGTGAAACACCCCAGTCACGCAAGCGATAATTCACTTTCCGAGAGCCAGTACCTGTTTCCTCAAAACGGTTAGCAAGCGCGTCAAACGCTTCGCTAAAATTCATACCGTCGTATTCGCCTGAATTTATCAGGCGGCCACGAACAAGCAACGCTTCTTTTTCCAAATTGGCTTCGACGTCATCGCTCTCGATAACCTGCTTAATCGGTAAGTTGTATTTGCGTGCGAACTCCCAGTCGCGCTGGTCGTGACCGGGCACGGCCATGACAGCACCTGTGCCGTAACCCATCAAGACAAAGTTCGCGACCATAACAGGTACTTTCTCGCCTGTAATCGGGTGAACCGCGTCAATGCCCAACGGCATGCCTCGCTTTTCCATTGTTTCCATAGCGGCCTCTGACGACTGCACCTTGGCGCACTCGTCGAGAAACCCGGCTATATCATCCGAGCCTTCTGCAGCTTTTAACGCGAGAGGATGCTGAGCAGCAACCGCTAAATACGTCACGCCCATCAGAGTATCGGGACGCGTGGTGAACACCGCCTGGGAACCAAAACCAGGAATATCAAATTCGATTTCGAGACCTTCAGAGCGACCAATCCAGTTGGCCTGCATGGTTTTCACCGCATCTGGCCAACCTGGCATGTTTCCGAGCGCTTCCAGTAATTCGTCCGCATAGGCGGTGATTCGCATAAACCACTGACTGATTTCTTTACGTTCAACTACCGTGCCACAGCGCCAACAGCAGCCGTCTTCGACTTGCTCATTTGCCAACACCGTGAGGTCTACAGGACACCAGTTAACCGGCGCCACTTTTTGATACACAAGATCGTTTTTATACAGCTCAGTGAACAGCCACTGTTCCCAGCGATAATAATCCGGATCGCAGGTGGCCAACTCACGGGACCAGTCAAACGCAAAGCCCAGTCTTTGGAACTGCCCACGCATCTGATCAATATTCGAGTACGTCCACTTGGCTGGCGGCAACCCGTGTTTGATGGCCGCGTTTTCGGCCGGCATGCCAAACGCATCCCATCCCATAGGTTGCATCACGTTCTTGCCCAGCATGCGATGAAAACGACTGATTACGTCGCCAATGGTGTAGTTGCGCACGTGCCCCATGTGCAACGCACCGCTCGGATACGGAAACATTGAGAGGCAATAGAATTTTTGTTTGGTGTCGTCTTCAACAGCTTTAAAAGACTGCTTCTGCTCCCAATGTTCCTGAGCGCTGGCTTCAATGGCCGCCGGTTCGTATTGTTCTTTCATTTACTGATCATCACTGCAAGGTTAGCGGCACAGGATAGCAAGGCACGCCTCCTATTAAAACGATCATAATAACGGACTACCCAGCACGGCCGAATGGCAAGCCAATACTCGGGCTACCCGTCTCTGGGACGCAGTCCGGTCGCTACCGCCAGCAGCGATAATATAACCATGGGCCAGTCACCCCAACGCATGTAGGGCGTTGTTCCATCCATTCCGGGCACAGTCGCCGTGAGCACGTATGGCTCAAACTGTGGCGACTGTTCAACCACCCGACCATATCCGTCAATGACGGCCGAAATACCGTTATTCGTCGACCTGAGCATGTAGCGACCGACCTCGGACGCACGCGTGCGCGCGATTTGCAGGTGCTGGTGCGGCGCCAGTGACCCGCCGAACCAGGCGTCATTGCTGACATTGACCAACAGACTGGACTCCGACACGGTGCCCAGCATTTCGTGACCAAACACGTCTTCGTAACAAATCGAACCGGATATCGTCTGCCCGGCAACCGCCAGAGCCGGCTGGCCCCGTTCTCCAGGGCTAAAGTTTTGGTACGGCAAATTCATTAGGCGCATTTGGTTTTTAATAAAATCTGGCACCGGAAAATACTCCCCGAACGGCACCAAATGACGCTTGCGGTAAGCCGCACTACTTTGTCCAAAAGCGGAAAGCGTGTTGTAGCGTTCGTCTTTATCAAGATCGTATTCAACGGTGCCGACCAGAAAGTCAGTAGAAGTATCTTTCGCGATGCGCTCAAGCTCGGTCCATAGCGGTGCCAGCTGATGCTTGTAACGCGGGATGGCCGCTTCCGGCCACACCACCAGGTCGCTGTCGAGATGATCGACGGTCAAATCAACATACAAATCGATTGTCGGCTGCAGCTGCTCAGGAAGCCATTTTTGATCTTGTGGCACGGCACCCTGCACCAAACTTGCCGTGACACTGGAACCGTCTTCTTCGGTCCATTTAACATGCACCAGCCCAAGACCGGCCGCCCATAGTACACCGGCCATAATCACTTGAACCGCAGCCCGCATTGTCGGCTTGAGTACCAGTGAAGCGAGAGTCCCGGCCGTTATGGCAACGACCCAACCCGCGAGCAAAATCCCACCCACCGGCAAATAACCAATTAGCACACTGTCAACGTGAGCGTACCCAGGAGCCAGCCAACCAAAGCCTGATAGCAGCCAGCCGCGCAGCCATTCAAGCAGCATCCAGCAGCCGGGAATGGTTATCCACCAACGCACGGCACCTTCGCGGGCCGCAAAACGGTTTACCAGATAGCACAGCAGCGCATAGTAGCCACTTAGGAAAGCGACCAATGAAAGCATGAGGAAAGCCGCTAACCAGAACGGCGCACCACCAAACGTGTGTACGCTAATAGTGATCCAGTAGATGGCGGTCAGATAGGCAGTAAAACCGAAGGCAAATCCGTTTAGAGCGGCCTCGCGCGGTGTGCGGTCAGTGAGACTTAACAAGAGAGCCGCGACAGAAAACGGCATCAGCCCCCACAGGCCATATGGAGCAAATGCGAGCGGATAGGTCAGGCCCGCTACGGCTGCGAGCAAAAGGCTCCAACGTCGGGAGAGCGAACTCAATTTCATGATTTATCAGGCAACAAACGCCGCGACGGGTCGCTCTTTTCCGTCCAGTGGTTTGACCTGAACTGTTTCGATTCGCCGGCGATCGGCACGCACAATTTTAAAACGCAGCTCGGCAATTTCGAGTGTTTCACCACGACGCGGAAGACGTCCCAGCTTGTGCATAATTAAACCACCCACCGTGTCGTAGTCTTCATCGTTAATGGAGCAACCAAAGTAATCATTAAACTCCTCGACACGAGTCAAAGCTTGAACCGTGTAAAGCGAATGAGCCTCTTTTTGAATTGTGACGTCATCTTCAATGTCGTGCTCGTCGTCAATTTCACCGACAATTTGTTCGATGACATCTTCAATTGTGGCAAGACCCGCTACACCGCCGTATTCGTCTACCACAATCGCCATGTGGTTGTGGCGCTCGCGAAACTCCTGCAGCAACTTGTCCAAGCGTTTGCTTTCGGGCACAAATACGGCCGGACGCAAACATTCTTTAATATCGAAACGCGCTACGTCACCGTCGACGTAAACCCGTAACAAATCTTTTGCCAACAATATGCCTACAATCTCGTCGCGGTTGTCGCCGACCACCGGGAAACGTGAGTGACCGCTCTCGACAATAACTTTAAGCAGTTCAGCAGAAGGCTGGTCGCGTTCCAGAAAGACCATGTGTGGTCGCGGAATCATGACGTCGCGCACTTGTGTTTGGGACACTTCCAACACGCCGGTAATCATGGCGTGAGCTTCACGGTCAACCAGACCTGACTCGTGGGCGCTGTTCAGCAGCTCGTCCAAATCCTCTCGATCCCGGGGCCTGGTCGCAAACAGCTGCGAAAGCTTGCGCCAAAAACTGATCCCGGAACCCTTGGTACTCGGAGGTTTGTTACTTGGAGGTTGGTCTTCAGACATGCCTAATTCTCAGTAGTGGTCTTTAATTATGAAAAAAAATATAAAACAGAGCCGCCGAACGCGCTCAGCTGGCGGCGCGATCAATGTATGGATCGCTGATGCCAAGAGACGCTAAAAGAGACGTTTCAAGCGACTCCATCGCCAACGCCTCGTCGTCTTCAATATGATCGTAACCGAGCAAATGCAACACGCCGTGAATAACCAGGTGCGCGTAGTGCGCCTCGCGCGTCTTGGACTGGTCACGCGCTTCGGTGTCAACTACAACAGGGCAAATGACAATGTCGCCGAGGAGCCCATGCAGTGAACGTATGTCCTCGTCAACCGGAAAGGAAAGCACGTTTGTCAGGGCGTCCCTGTCTCGATAGGTTTTATTCAAACTTTGCATTTCGCCTGCATCAACCAACCGAATGGTAACCTCGCCCACCTCGTCAAAGTTCGCCAACGCGGCCTCAGCCCACGCCACCAGCACCTTGCTGTCTGGCGTCACGTCATCTGTTGCCCGTTGAACAATAACCAGATCCCCGGCTGCGTCAGTCATTGTGTCCCGCCTCGCGGTCGGCCTTCTCATACGCTAAAACGATGCGCTGAACTAACGGGTGCCGAACCACGTCTCTTGCGTCGAACTGAACGAAGCTGACGCCTTTCGTTTTCGCCAAAATACCTTGTGCGTGCCTCAGTCCGGAAGTCAGATGCTTGGGAATATCGACCTGGGTGACATCTCCGGTGACGACCGCTCTGGAACCAAAACCAATGCGGGTCAAGAACATTTTCATTTGTTCTACCGTGGTGTTCTGAGCTTCATCCAAAATGACAAAACTGTCGTTAAGGGTTCGACCTCGCATAAAGGCCAGCGGAGCAACTTCAATAACGTTACGTTCCATTAGACGGGCGACGCGTTCGAAACCCATCATGTCGTATAGCGCATCGTAGATAGGACGCAAATACGGATCGACTTTTTGAGACATATCACCCGGAAGAAAGCCCAGTCGCTCGCCTGCTTCAACAGCAGGCCGCACCAACACAATGCGACGCACCTGTTCAAGATCCAGCGCCTGAACCGCGCAGGCTACCGCCAGAAACGTTTTACCCGTTCCGGCAGGACCAATTCCAAACGATAAATCGCTTTTCTGAATGTTACGCAAATACTTTTGTTGATTCGGGCCGCGACCGCGAATCATGCCGCGCCGTGTTTTAATCAGCACTTCATGTTTGCTGGCGGGCTCAACAATCTCACCCATATTGAGTTCAAGCAGCGACAAATGCACCTGCTGTGGATCCAGCACTTCGTCTCTGGTCATTTCGAACAGGCGCTGGATAACCTCGCTACCCGCCCGCGCCGCGGCATCGTTGCCTGTGACGCGAAACTGGTTACCACGATTGTCTATTTCGATACCCAGATTTTTTTCGATTTGACGAAGATGTTCGTCTAACTGCCCGCAAAGGTTCGCGAGTCGCTCGTTGTCGGCTGGTTCCAGGAAAAATTCTTGTGCAGCTTGTGCGCTCAAAGTAGTTTGTTACTCCTACGCTGTTCGAGATAAAGGGGGCTGGTCGTCAAGCAAACGGCCGCGAAGTGAATTGGGTTCCGCGTCGGTCACTTCGACGTCAACAAAGTGGCCGATCAGCGATTCGGGACCGGCGAAATTTACCCAGCGCATGTTCTCGGTGCGCCCAGCTACTTCGGCTGAATCTTTTTTGGACACTCGCTCAACTAACACCCGCTGAGTTGAACCCACCATTTTTCGCGAAATGTGCTGCGAGTGCTGGGTAATGCGTGATTGCAGCAGATCGAGTCTGCGGTGTTTCTCGCTGGCTTCCACTTCGTCGGGTAGCGCCGCTGCCGGTGTTCCCGGACGCGCGCTGTAAATAAAACTAAAACTCTGGTCGAAACCAATGTCTGCAATCAGCTTCATGGTGTTGTTAAAGTCCTGCTCCGTTTCACCCGGAAAACCGATGATGAAGTCGGACGAGATACTAATGTTCGGACGCACTTCACGCAGCTTGCGAATTTTCTGCTTGTACTCAATTGCAGTGTGCCCACGTTTCATGGCCGACAGAATACGATCGGAGCCGCTCTGTACCGGCAAGTGCAGGTAGTCCGCCAACTCGGGGACGTTTGCATACGCCTCGATCAGGCTGTCCGAAAACTCAACCGGGTGCGAGGTGGTAAAACGAATGCGCTCAATACCATCAATCGCGGCTACGTAGTGGATTAATGTGCCAAGGTCAATGAGATTACCGTCGTGCGTTGGACCCTGATACGAGTTTACGTTCTGACCCAGGAGATTTATTTCTTTTACGCCCTGCTCTGACAGACTGACAATTTCGGCAATCACGTCGTCAAAGGGTCGACTGAATTCATCGCCGCGCGTGTACGGAACGACACAAAAACTGCAGTACTTGCTGCAGCCTTCCATAATGGACACAAACGCCGTGGCACCGTTTGCCTTTGGTTCTGGCAAGCGGTCAAATTTTTCAATTTCGGGAAAGCTAATGTCGACAGCCGCTTTGCGCTTCTCGCGTGAAGTGTTAAGGAGTTCGGGTAACCGGTGGACGGTTTGCGGACCGAACACCATATCAACGTATGGCGCACGCTTAAGCAGTGCTGCGCCTTCCTGACTCGCCACACCGCCGCCGACGCCGATAACAAGCTCGGGACGCGTCTTCTTCCACTTTTTCCAACGCCCAAGCTGAGAAAACACTTTCTCTTGTGCTTTTTCGCGTATGGAACAGGTGTTCAGTAGCAACACGTCGGCATCTTCGGGCCGTTCGGTAATGGTCAGGCCGTGCGACGCTTCAAGCACGTCGGCCATTTTCTCCGAATCGTACTCATTCATCTGACAGCCGAATGTCTTTATAAAGAGCTTGCCGCCCATGGTCTCTCTGTTTAGCCTCACAGCTCTAACTTACTCCGGAAGTCAGGCCATTTCTATTAAATCTACCCGACCAGCATGATTGTGGCCGAACAACGTGAATAATTTGTTTCGATTCATACGATTATCTACGCAATTAGCGTGAAACACTCGCTCTAAACCCCGACAATTTGCATCAAAATGCGGGCGGGCCGGCGATTCTACACTGTTTTTACAGCGTTTTCCTGAGAAATCACCCATTATTCAATGCCTTTTAGACTGCATCCAACAAGAGGCCGTGTTGCGAGTCGGCGACCTGTTCACGCGTGAAGCGCGTTGATCTGATGCGCAAGCCAGTGCTTTGACCGACGACTACTTCACAAACCGCCCAATATCCTGCTGGCGACTCGAATCATTGGCCCCTTTGACCGCCAACAGCATGGCATCCAGCACTTTTCTCTCCAGTAGCTTGCCATTCAGCACCACACTGTCGATGGCACGCGTGTTGCCAATATCCTCTAACGGATTCGCTTCGAGCAACACCATATTGGCCCGCTTGCCGGGTTCGAGATAGCCCGCGTTATTGTTCAACCAGTTGGCTGGCTGGGCTGTCGCCGCATTCAGTACCTCAGAGGTCGACATGCCCGCTTTGACGAGACTCGTAAACTCATCGTGCAGTGAGAACCCGGGAACGGTAGGCGGCAGATTGGCATCGGTACCTGTCATGATCATGACGCCTTCTTTCACAAGACTCCGCAAAATTATTCGGCACGCCTCGGCGTAGGTGACCCAAAAAGTACGACGGGCCTCGGCCTCCTCCTGAGTAAGGTAGCCTGACCGCGCGTAACGATTAACCCCTGGCAGCCAGCCTAACCCACCTTCCGGCACTCTTGGTGTCCACTCACTGATGCCGGGATTTTCGTATTCCAGCTCAACCGAGGACAGCACGCCGTCAAGATCAAACTTCTGTTTCACGAAACTCTCCACTAACCACAGCGTGGTAGATACGGCCATGTCGTTATCACGTAACTTTTGAGCGACGTCGTCGCTGCGCTTGCGAACGAACGTTAGAAAATCCTCAGCCGTTGCTGACTTGAAACCGCCAAACTCTCGATTCAAAGCGTTCATCAACTCTTCCAGATGAGCAATCGACTCTTGGTCGGTGTAGACATCGTCAAGGCCCAGAGCAAACGGCACATGGCCGATAATGCGCATGTTCAGTTCCTTCGCTGTTTTAACCACGGCGAAATAGGTCTCTCTACTAATGTGACTGTATATTTTCACCGCGTCGTAGCCTTGCCGGTGTAATTTACGCACCTCTTTGTCTGCTTCATCGGCGCCGTTAATATTCATAAAGCCCTGCGACCACTCCATAAAGAAGCCCTCCACACCACCAAAGCTGCCTATTCGCGGAGAGGCGATAAACATGTCTGGGCCCAGGTGTCCACGCTGGATGTCCTTGCGCCATTGCAGATGATCTTCTTCGCCAATCAGCTCACGAATTTGGGTGACGCCGTTTGCCACATAGAGTAACAAGTCGTTTGGACTCTTCCACAGATGAACATGAGTATCGGTTAAGCCGGGGATTAAATACTTGCCTGTCGCGTCGATATGGGTTCCGGTGATCTGCTCTGAAGACGAGAGCGTGGCAGAATTTTGTATGGAGACAATCAAACCTTCATTAACCCGTACTGACTGATTAGGAACAAAGCGCTCACCATCAGGCGACAGCACGTTCACATTAGTAAACGTAATTGGACCCTCTACGGAGGAAAACGAAGACCGGTCTACGCGCTCTGTCAGTCCACCATAAATTCGGGTCATGTCACGGTTAGCCAATATGACAAAGACAATAGTGACTACGACCAGCAGCATTCCCAGATACTTCAACCATTTCATGATCCTGACCCTCGCGTTTCGTGAATGTGCATTCACCATAGCAACTCAAAATCAGGCCGCAATCGAAGAGTGACCAATAGGGCCAAGAGGGACGAACAGTCAGCTAAAAGTGACTAAACACAAGAAGTTGGGACGAATGACAAGGGCGGCAGCCGCCTAGATATGACGAAATGCGGCCACATAGCTTCGCGAAACCGGCACGGTAGACTCGCAGTCGCGCACAGTAAGCTGCAGGCCTTGTGCGTTGCCTGTCGATGACACGATCGCGTCACGATTGACCAGAAAGGAGCGATGACACCGAGTAATAGACTGGCCAAGATCCTGATTCAGCAGGCTCTTGAGCGTAGCCCGCTCCACCTGCTTACTCGTCTGACCGGCCGGGTCGACACGCATAATTTTAATGTAATTCTGCATCGCTTCGATGTAGCGGATGTCGTTCACTGGAACACCGAAGAGCTCGGCCTCGCCAGCCGCAGAAAATGGCTCTGCACCGGGTTCTTCTAGGCCAGACTGTTGATTGAATTCATGTGCGATGCCCTGATACTTTTTTTCCTGTACCAGCAGCGCCCAGGCGCCAATAACCACAATAGGAAAAAAACCAATCGCCAGCGTACCGCGCAGCATGTACGGAAACAGTGACCAGTCAATAGAGCCCATCACGGCTAACCGAACATACAGAAAATTAGCCACACTAATCAGCAACATTGCGCCAACAAAATAAACGATCCAGCGTCCGAATGTGAAGTGCGTGCCTTCGCCTTTAAACTTGAGCACACGCACAACCAACCATTCGTAAATCATCGACGCCGTAAAACTCATTACACCGAAACCCACGCAGAGCTTGCCGTAGCCACTTTCGATTGAGTGAAGTCCAAAGGGTTTAAAAGTGTACAGAAACAGAACCACAAACAGACTAATCGCCGCCGCGATTTTAAACGTAGCGAAAAGGCTCTCTTCCTGAGGAAACGGCTTATTGAGAAAGTGTTTCAATTTATGCATTAATTCTTTAGACGAGCGAGGCTGCATGGCTGTCACAAGGACAAAATTCGTATTTTCGCGTCGAATAACAATGCGTCTTCGACTAACCCAACAACACAGTAGCAACATCTGACGCGATTAACGAGGCTGCATCAACACGCTGAGAACATTGTCTTAGGGAAAGCCAGACATAGCTGGCAACGGCACGAAATGAAAAGCTTGCTACCGACATCATAACAATTATTTAAAGTGTATAGAAAATCATCAGAACAATGAGGTCAGCGTACACTGCCGAATGCATGAAGTTCACACAATAGATCTTAGTAAGGTTTATGCGCTATAACCGGCTTGTTACGACTGTGCACCTAGAATCTTTTCAAGAGCAGGACCTATGTCGCATAGACCCAACTCCGCATCTACCGCGCCTAGACCTACGGCTCTGCCTGGCATTCCCCATACCGCACTACTGCGCTCATCCTGCACGATATTAAGACACCCGATATCATGCATAGCCTTCATGCCATTCGCTCCATCATTGCCCATTCCGGTCAACAGAACGCCAATAGACGACGCGCCAACCGTATCGCATAGTGAGCGGAACATTACGTCTACAGCCGGACGATGACCATTGCATTTTGGTGCATCACTAAGGCACGATATAATGTCGTCGTTCTTACGCCGGAACTGCAAGTGTTGATCTCCCGGAGCGACATATCCATGACCAGGAAGGAGCTTTTCATTGTGTCCGGCTTCGGCAAATGAAAAAGACGAAATAGAATCCAGCCGTGCAGCGAATGGCCCCATAAATCGTTTTGGCATATGCTGAGACAGAACCACAGCACAATCGGCCGCCTTCAGGTTTTCCAGCACCTGCCGAATTGCCTCCGGCCCTCCGGTAGATGCACCGATTGCGACTACCCGCGAAATGTTACTGTTGACCCGGCCGTTTATCTTTACCTTTTGAATCCAGCCATTGAAGTCCGGGTGCGTGAATGTAGCAAGCCTTTGGTTTGACACAGCGCCAAGCTTTGCCTTTACAGCATTCTTTACGACCGTAACAATTTCCTGTGCGTATTCATTGAGCTCGTCACCGCCACCAGGGTGGCGCTTGACCAGGAAATCTACTGCGCCGATGCTGAGCGCATTGAGCGTCACTTCAGCTCCGGCGGCCGTCAAAGATGACAACATAACGACGGGCATTGGCCGCAATCTCATCAGGTTCTTTAGAAACGTGATGCCATCCATCCGGGGCATTTCAACGTCAAGCGTCAGGACATCCGGTCGCATGGTTTTTATCATATCGCGTGCTTCAAACGGATCTAGAGCATGACCCACAACCTTGATTGCCGGATCAGATGAAAGAACATCGGTAAGAAATTTACCCACGGCCTTTGAGTCATCCACGATCAACACACGAATTATATTCTCATCCATTAAAATAACTCCACACTTCCGCTGACCGGCTTTTTCTTTAAATCACGGAGTAATTCCTTCTCCTGATTCGCAACCATGCCGTTGTATACGTCCCTAAGCTTTTTCAATTTAATTCGGCCAGACATAGGATCGTAAATAATCTTGCGCGCGTAATCAGAACCTACGTCACTTGCCACAACTGACATTCGTTCCGCTTCGAGATATGAAAACGCAAAAGCGGCGTTTTTACGGCCCACATCAGTCGAAATATCAAGCACTCGACCGCCGCCAAAAAGCTTGATTTCGAAGCGGCTCTTAACTCCACCGTGCTTAACCAATGAGTTAATCAGATTTTCCATGGCAAAGTTTCCGAAACGATTGGCTGCACTCCCACCGCTACCCCATGAACTGGCTCGTTCGTCGTCACCGATTGGCAACATGAAATGGTTCATGCCCCCAACTCTTGCGACAGGATCACGAATACAAGCTGCTATGCACGAGCCCAGTACCGTCATGATACTTTCGGAGTGACTCGTTACATAGAAAAACCCGGGCAATACCTTCGCAGTAATCTCACCCTCGCCGTTGATGAAGCGTTTGGCTTCACCACTCTCGGGAAGCTGAGGCGGTAGGCTACTGTTACCAAATAGAGACATATTATTGGCGTTTGTAGACGGTATTGGACACGCGTTTATAGACGTCATCGAATCCGCGAAGAGATTCCGAATGCCCGAGAAAAAGATAGTGTCCAGGAGACTGCATATTGGCGAATTTCCTTATTATTTTATCTTGATGAGGTCGGTCAAAGTAGATAAGCACGTTTCGACAGAAAATCACTTCAATACCGGCTCGTATCGGCCACGCATCAAACAGGTTTAACTGCTTACAAATAATCCCGGCCTGCAACGTCGCTTTTGCCGAAATAGACTTGTCTGCGTGTTCTTCGAACCAGTCGGCTATATGAGAACGCTCAAGGCCGCGCGTATGATCCGCAGTAAAGTCTCCGGAAGCCGTGCGTTTCACCATTTCGGAATCAATATCTGTGCACAAAAGGCGATAGTCGATACCACCAACCTTGGCCGATTCAGCCAGCATGATTGCGATTGAGTGAGGTTCCTCGCCTGAAGAGCAACCCGCCGACCAAAAGCGCACAGGCGAAGCACCCCGGTGTTGTCTGTACACCTCGGGAATGACGATTTCGGACAAGTACTCAAAGTGGTGCGGTTCGCGAAAAAAGTAGGTTAAATTCGTCGTAACAGTATTTATAAAGGTCTCGTACTCGGCACACTTATCGTTTTGAAGTAACGCCAGGTACTCTGAAAAAGTCGTAAGCCGAAGAGCCCTAAGTCTTCGGATGAAACGAGTATATATCATCGATCGTTTTGACTCGTTTATGTCAATCCCGGCAGCGCTCATCGCTAACCGCTGAAATTCCGCCATGTCCGCATCATTTAAGCTCGACGGCAAAGAGCCGCGTTCCGCTGCAACTGTATTACTGGACACTATTCTCGCCTCTAGTCGTAACTCTATTCAGGAGCAAATCACTCAACCACTCAGCGTCAGCTTGATGAGGGCTTGCCTTATATTGCGAATGAAAGTCGGAGATTTCGTGACCAGCCAATGGCTGGTCAATTAGCATTTTTTCAATTAGGTGAACAAGATATCGGGTACGTTGTTGCATTCGGTCAAAATACTGGAGACTCAAAATCAAACGCATAATCGAGTCGTCTCCAGCAGTCGACTGAGCGGCCTGACAAAGCGTCATCATACGCTCACAAATCTCTCTGTGGCTCGGCTCTTCTTCGTCAACGACATCAGCCAGCCGCAAAACCATTTCGCGAATGATTTCTGACGACGATTTTGAGTCCTCAAATTCCAAGATGGCTTCCCGCATCCAGATCCGAAAAAGCAGTTTTCAGTGGTTCACTCATACCATTCCAAATAAGTTCGTGTCCCCGTGATTGCAGCTCCCGCGCGTAAACCAGCAACAACTGCACTCCGCTATAGTCAATTGCTCCCACTTGGCTTCCGTCCAACGAAACCGGGCTGTCTTTTGCCAGACTTGACTCCAACTGCTCCTTAAAACTCGCTACATTATCGATTTTAATAGTCTCTGGCAGTATTACTTTTTCGTCAGGCATTCGCTTCTTCCCTTGCCATATCCAACAGATCCAGACTGGATTCAATTATCTGATCAAGGTTCACCAGAATAATCAGTTTTTTGTCAGCCTGAGCGAGTCCTCGAATAAAGTTCGCATCGATTGAACCGGCAATTTCAACACTGTCTTGAATACTTGTAGGGTCCAAGTGATATACCTCGGCCACCTGATCAACTACCAGTCCGGCTACGTGCTCTTGTTCGCCACACTTTGCCCGCACAATAATGACCACTGTTGTGGGCGTAAATTCTCCCGTATCGAGCCCGAAACGGCGTCGCAAATCGATCACCGGGACGATAGCACCGCGTAAGTTAATCACGCCAAGTAAGTATTCAGGGGCGCATGGAATCGGTGTAACCGGACCCCAGCTTTTTATTTCCTGAACTTTAAGAATTTCGATTGCGTATTCTTCCTTACCAAGGACAAAGGTTAGATACTGCTCACCGATAGCTTGTATCGAGAGTTCAGGTGCTTCTGGAGTAGCTGTTTGCATAAGTTTTCCTGGCTAAGGTTAATTAGGCGACCGCGGATAAGTTGTCGGCATCGGTCAGAGAAGGAGGATCAAGAATCAGGGCAACACTCCCATCACTCATGATGGTCGCACCGGCAACTCCCGGAACCGCACGATAGTTGTCCTCGAGCGCCTTAATCACGACCTGCTGCTGACCAAGTACCTCGTCAATCACAAGACCGAGCAACTGGCCATGCGCTTCGAGAATCACTACAAGACTGCCAGTAGATTCTCCAGTTAATCGAAGACGCTTGGCCAGGTGAATGAGCGGTACATACTCACCTCGAAAACGACAGACATCGCTAGCTCCGGGCAACCTGGTCGCGTGGCTGTCGGCAATTTCTATCGTTTCGATAATGCTAAGCAGAGGAATAACGAAATCCTGATTAGCCGTTCGGATAAGCTGGCCATCCAGGATCGCAAGCGTTAGAGGCAGACGTATTCTGATGGTTGTGCCAATATTCTGTTGCGAATTGATATCAACTCGTCCACCAAGCTCCATAATATTTCGGCGCACTACGTCCATTCCGACGCCCCGCCCTGAGACGTCACTGACTTCTGCCGCGGTGGAAAAACCAGCTGCGAAAATGAGCTGATAAACCTGCTCGTCTGTTAAGGTTTCGTCCGCGGCAACTATGCCTCGTTCAATGGCGAGCTGCAGGATGCGATCACGATCAATACCTCGTCCATCGTCAATAATTTCAATAACAACGGACCCACTCTGGTGGTAAGCATTGAGTTTTAGTGTCCCGGCTGGAGATTTGCCATTAGCTTCCCGTTCATCAGGAGTCTCCAGGCCATGGTCCAGCGCGTTGCGAACCAAATGAACCAAGGGATCCATTATCCGTTCAAGAATGGTCTTATCAATTTCAGTACTACCACCTTCAACTACCAATTCAATTTTCTTATTCAGTTTCCTCGACAAATCACGTACCAGACGAGGCAGTCGACTGAAACCTGAGGACATTGGCAGCATGCGAACACGCATAACATTTTCTTGCAGTTCGCGCGTGTTGCGTTCAAGTTCGGAAAGACGGTCGCGCAACTCTTCTGAATTAATCGCACCGTCACTTGAGCCTAGCCGATTGAGCATTGACTGAGTAATCACCAACTCGCCAACGAGGTTAATAAGCTGGTCAATCTTGTCAGTCGCAATACGAATCGAAGAAGCTTCTGTGCTGGCCGATCCCTTCGAGGGCGAAGGAGGAGTTGCCGGCGTTGCTGTCGACTTGGGTGTTGGCGCTGCCACCGGCGCTGCGACAGGCACTTCCTTGTCTGGTGAGACTCCCTCGACCTTTAAAGGATTAATCTCCAGCTCACAATCGAATTCAATCCACTCAAATATCTCTGCGATTGCGTCCTTCGTCACATCACCTTTAAGGGTTGCTTCCCAACACAGGCGACAAGTTTGAGGATCGAGGTCACTCCATTCTGGAAGCGAGTCAATATCCAATGACATTGACATCTGTCCCAAACGTCCGACTTCACGAATCAAAAGCAGTGGATCATTTCCGCGAGTCATCAACTCCGGTTTTGGTTTAAATACGACGTTCCACGCCTGTTCTGTACCCACTTCCGGTACCTCGGCAGTCGTCTCAGAAGATGGTTGCGCCGCACCTACCGAAGCAGCCAGCGTATTTTGCATCTCTTGCCGACTTGGATGATCACCCGGCTCACCCAACTCCATCAGTTCGCGTACGATATCTACCGAACTCAACAGCAGCTCGACGTCGGCGTCATTTACAGCTCGATTACCGGACCGCATTTCATCCAGCAGTGTTTCCATGTAATGCGTGAGTTCGGATAACTCCTTAAACCCAAAGGTAGCTCCGCCGCCTTTAATCGAGTGAGCCGCCCGAAACACCTCGTTCAGAAGCTCGGCCGAACTGTCGCCGTCGCCCATTTTCAATAGACCGCGCTCGAGCACGTCAACATTCTCGCGACATTCTTCAATGAACATCGCACAGACTTCTTGCATATCCAGTTCATCCATGGCCGGCCCCTTAAGTTATTAAACGGCGCAGAGTATTAACAAGCTGCTCCGGATTAAATGGCTTTACGATCCATCCGGTCGCACCCGCGTCCCGGCCTTGGCGTTTTTTCTCATCACTACTCTCCGTAGTGAGCATTAGAATAGGTGTATGCGCATACTCGGGAATCGCGCGAAGCTCTTGCACCAAAGAAATGCCATCCATCCGCGGCATATTCACATCGACAATAAATGCGTCGACAGCGTGCTCTTTCGCTTTTTCAAGCCCATCGACACCGTCAAACGCCTCAAGAACGGCATGGCCACCGGATTTCAGGCTAAACGCCACCATCTGGCGCATTGATGCGGAATCATCAACTGTAAGAATCGTAGACAAAGGTCGCTCCCGATAATGTGTTTTCCTAACTCAGGGTATCGACCGAGAAAAGCGAAAGTTTAGTAAAAAAGCTAAGGAAAACCAGTCTTCTGTCGCTGAAATATGTAAGGGCAATCGTGCCCGGTCGTAATGGAGTACGGAATGCAACAAACTATGGACCAGGTGCTAGCTGTGGCAGACGCCGCAATAAGACTGCCCAGGTCAGCCTTACAAATATATGATCTGGCTCAAAATCCAGAGGTTAAGAAGCGAGACTTGGTTGCAGCCATTGAAACTGATCCCGCATTTGCCTCCCGGTTGCTGCGCATGGCTAACAGTCCTATTTACTCGGGCAGAATAGAAGTAACCAACCTGAATCAGGCCATCTTGACGGTCGGGAATCGGGAAATTGCCCAGCTGGCTTTGGTATTGGCGACTTCTTCTGAATTCTCCAAGTTAGAGACAGAATTATTGCACCTCACCAGCTTCTGGAGCCACAGCCTGACGACAGCGGTATTGGCACGAAAAATCGTCAAGAAAGTGGGCGGAATGTCGGGTGACGTGTTTTGTGCCGCATTGCTACACGACTTGGGGCAATTAGTTTTGTTCCATACGTGCACCTCGCAAATGACCGATGTACTGGAACAATCGCTGGATGATGAAAACAGCGATCTGGCCAGCGTCGAACAGCGTATCTTGGGCTTTGATCACACGCGAGTAGGAGAAAAGTTGGCCATTAACTGGGGACTCCCGGATGTCATCGTTGCCACGATCAGATATCACCACGATCCAATGTTGACTGACAGACATCACCAAACCGTTGCGGCCGTCGCCTACGCAAACTCTCTTGAAGCAAATGGGTTGTCAATGGCTGGGTCGTTGCCCGACCTGTCCGTACCATTCCTGACTCAGGTTGAGACGATGCTGGGGCCGGACTATGAGTCGTACGCCTCCTTACTGGAGGAATCGCAAGAAGAAGCTAATGGTTTACTAAGCTTCTTTTGTTAAGAGCACTTAACGAGTACTAAATACAATATTACCTTCACCATAACCTCCAGCCTGCAGCACGAACGATATGCTCTGTAGTTCACTCTCTTTCTGCAGGTTATCGTCGTAAGGAAGCACCTCAGTCAGCTTTAAGTGAGCCGAATTGTCGTCCATGAACAGGCTGGAAAACATATTCATCACTTCATAGAGGTTACTGTCGGCCATATCGGTTAGCGTGCCTTCCTTTACCATGTCCTGTGCCGTAGCAGGAGGGATCATGGACAAAGCGGCACCCAGGCCAGCAGCCATCGGTAAGTCGCAACAGCACAAACCTGCCAATTCTCCTTCCTTGTCATAATAGAGCGCTACATGGGTTAACTTACTGTCGTCTGTAGCCTCTAATTCCGTTGCTTCAGATGCATTGGGTATAAACATTTCCACCATCGAAGTAAGGCTGCGAGCGGAGGGTATTCTGTATTTGGCCATTGCGGCTATCCTATGATCGGGCGGAGCGTTTTTTCAAACGAGTCCGCGGTAAAAGGTTTGCTAATCAGGAACTGAGCTCCGGCCTCGCGGGCCGTGGCACGCATCTCAGCCGTTCCCTCAGTAGTGATAAAGCCGAACTTCACTGTACTACCGTCGTCCCGGAGCTTTCTAAGCACATCAATGCCGTTTAACTCGGGCATATTCCAATCACAAAGAATCAGGTCCGGCGCAACGCTGTCAATTTGCTCAAGAGCTTGCTGACCATCACCAGCCTCGGTAATTTTCAATCCGGAGAAACCCGCTTGTTTTAGTGTACGTTTTACGATCATGCGCATAGCAGCGCTGTCATCGACAATCATGACTTTCATATTTTCTCCACGAGTTCGTTTAGATTAAAGCTGTGTTCTATACAGAGCGGCTGAGTTAAGAAAACCTTTACCCAAACGGGATATCCATTAGGCATTCAGTCGATTTTTAAGTTGAAACTGTGATTCAACGCACGTTCTCACCAAATACTCTCAAAACCCCTAAATAAATTACCGGAGACGTCGCTATAAGACTTGGTCCTTAACTTACTTTCCACGGGTTGTTTTTATGTTGTCGAACTTGTCCATGCGTAGATTGCTAATTTTGGCTATGGTTGTAACGGGCATTGTGCCGTTAATTCTCACAGCAATCGTGTTTCAAATTCAGTCTAGTCAGGCTCTGACTGACCGTGCCTACGAACAGCTTACGTCAACTCGAGCTGGGCGAGAGGCTCATATCGAAGACTTCCTTGACATTGTCAAAGACCAAAACGTTTCGTTAGCTAACAATAAAATGGTTATCGACGCGATGCGCGGATTTAAGGAATCGTTCCCGACAATGTCGCAAGAACTGAATGCTTCGACCGAAGACTTAAGAGAATTCTCGGAGCGTCTCGACAACTACTACGTTGGGGTTTTTCAAAGCGAATTCGAGAGTCGCACAGGCATGAGTATATCGGCACGATCTTTCATACCGGATGACAAAGCGGCTCAAGTTGCACAGTACACCTACATCGCGAACAACTCTTACCCGCTTGGACAAAAAGATAAACTGAGCCGCGCTAAAAATGAAACTCAGTACGACTCGCTGCATTCAACGTATCACCCCGTTCTGAGAGACTATCTGGAAACGTTCGGTTACTACGATATTTTTCTCATAGAACCCGAAAATGGAACCGTCGTCTACTCAGTATTTAAGGAGCTTGACTACGGCACAAGCCTGTTCGAAGGTCCTTACAGCGACTCCAATTTTGCGAAAGTAACGCGCAAATCATTGCAGCTGCCAAAAGGTCAAAGCGCAATCGTCGACTTTGCGGAGTACTTCCCTTCCTATAACTCGGCGGCTGCATTTATAGCGTCTCCAATTGTCGATAACGGTAGAGTCTTGGGAACGTTGGTCTTTCAGATGCCGGTAAGTCGAATTAACAGCATAGCCACGGATGGTACCGGTCTGGGAGAGACAGGCGAGGTAGTGCTGGTAGGCACCGACGGTTTCTACAGATCGCAGTCTCGCTTCCTGGAAACTGATACGATTCTGACGAAGCAGCTATCGCCCGCTACACTTGCTCTGATGAGCTCAAATAAAGCAGGAACTGCGGTTGATAGCTCAGGCGACGCAGAGTACCTGATGTCATTTTCTCCTCTAGCAATAGAGGGTCTTGAATGGACCGTGTTTAGTCGTATAGAAAAATCTGAGGCATTGGCCGCCTTGACCAAACTGCAATACACCACATTCGGCGGGTCAATCGCCGCGGGACTCTTTGTCGCGTTAATCGCCTTCCTGCTAGGACAAAGACTTTACGCCAGACTTGGCGCGGACCCGGCTGAGATTCAACGGCTGATTGAGAAGACTGGTAACGGGGATTTATCCGAATCGGAGACTCATCAGCAGCACGTTGGCGCCTATAGTTCGCTTCTGGAAATGCGACGCAAGCTGCGTACAACTCTTGAGCAAGCCAGCCGCACTGCGACAGATGTTCAACTCGGTGCGAAAGAGCTTTCTGAAGGAAACCTCGGACTAAGCGAGAGAACAGAGCAACAAGCTGCGAACCTCGAAGAAACGGCATCCAGTACGGAACAACTTACCAGCACTGTGCGTAAGAACGCCGAAAACGCGCGATCGGCGAACAAGCTTGCTCAAGTGACCAGCGAACGTGCCACAAACAGCGGTGCAATTGCTGGTAAAGCGGTAGCGGCAATGCAAGATATCAGCAGCGCCAGCGAAGAAATTTCAGAGATTATTGGTGTCATTGACGAAATTGCATTTCAAACTAACCTGTTGGCATTGAATGCAGCTGTTGAAGCTGCTCGCGCAGGAGAACAGGGCCGGGGATTTGCGGTCGTAGCAAGCGAAGTCAGACAGCTGGCTGGACGCAGTGCTTCCGCTGCAAAAGAAATCAAAGAACTGATTGTAAACAGCGTGACGAAAGTACGAAGCGGAACGGAATTAGTTCAAAAATCAGGATCAGAGCTCAATGAAATTGTTGATTCCGTCAGTAAACTGACGGTGCTAGTCGGCGAAATTACTCATGCCAGTGACGAACAATCAGTGGGCATCGATCAGATTAATCAAGCGCTGATACACATGGATAGCGTGACTCAACAAAACGCCGCGTTAGTTGAAGAAGCCGCCGCGACCAGCAAGTCTATTAGCGACCAAGCCAGCGAATTAGCCGACAAAATCAGCTACTTTGCCACTGACGGTGCAACTCAGCCTGCGGCGGGCCAATTTTCAGCTCCACCAGTTGAAACCGCACCGGTCGCAATCGAACGTCGCGCCGCTGATCGGCCTTGGCAATCCAAAAAATCCAACAATCCGCCACCGGCCGTAGAGAAACAGACTCAAAAAGTTTCCGGCGCAGATGACGTGTGGGAAGAATTTTAAACGCCTGGCAAAACGAGTAGAGCCCTGCCTGCAAATGGACGGCGAACTATGAAATGGAAAACAACAGAACGCAGGGTCCTTTCGGCTTACAGCGATCCAGAAGCGGCTTACCGGTCGGCCAATGTAAACTGGGCCAACAACGTTCATTACCTCCAAACTATCCGGAGTGACTCCTCTATGTCGGCCGGGATTGACGTTGACAGAGGTCATCTCGAGACAGGAAGCCGCAGAACGATTAAGAAAATTGACTTTTCGGTTGCAGTTCGTTTTTGTCAACGATGAACTTCCGGACTACCCGGATCAATCGCTGATAACTGACTTCACACGAGGCTTTAATTTTTTACGTCAGCGCTTGAGTCTCATCTGCTCTCTAAACATGACTTACTACTGAAACGAATACGGGTAATTTCAAATATGTGCCGGTGCACATTGACCAAATCGTGACCGCTGCGAAAGCTGGGCGTTTCTATTTTCTCTCAGAATAAGCTCTCTGTAACGTCCTGATACCAATGCATAAAGAACCGTTGGCGTATCTTCTGCTGAATAGCAAGAATCGTACTTTTAAATTCAGCGCTCTTTCTATTACACTGTAAGCAGACTCTTAATGTTAGAGTAGTGTTCTAAATCAAATCTAAACGGTAAACACATGATGAAGAAAACAATTGCACTCCTGGTTATCGCCTGCTCGCCCCTTGTCGCAACAGCTGTTGAAATTACGCCTCCCAACATGGACGTCGGCCTGTGGGTCACCGAAGTGGATCAATCCGCCATCATTGAACAAGCACTATCACGGGTTCCCGAGAGTAGTCGTGAAATGGTCAGAGGCATGATGGAAAAGAAGATGGCCGAGTCCGCTAGAACAGAGCAGTGCATCACCAAAGAAACGCTGGCTAATTTCGATCAAGAGATGAAAGACACGTTCAGCGAGCAAAAAGACTGCGAGCTTGACGTTAAGGAAAGCACCAGCGAGAAATTTGTCGCAGAACTGCTGTGTTCTGAAGCCGCGATCAACATCGTAACCAAAGTGATTAACTCGAAGCGAAACGAATCGACTTTGACCACCAACATTCCAGGAATGGGTGAAACAGTTATTACGTCTGTTTCAGAATGGAAATCGGCTGAGTGTCCTTAAGCAACTGAGCGCCCGACTATTTCGGAGCTAACAACTTGCGCGGCCAGCACTGGCAGTCATAACAACGCTCTCGAAAACCCAACAAAAAAGCCCTTGCATGACAAGGGCTTTTTTTATGCTTAGCGATTCTGGCTTTAGGCACTGCCTAGAACGGAATGTCGTCGTCGAAACCACCCGTATCGCTAGGTCCCGGCGGCATGGAAGGAGGCGCCTGGTTCATACCGCCGCCACCGCCGCCGCCCGGGTTTCCACCGCCCCCACCTGCACCACCGCGTCCACCGAGCATTTGCATCTCGCGCGCGATAATTTCAGTGGTGTAGCGATCGGCTCCGCTTTGGTCTTGCCATTTGTTCGTGCGAATTTGGCCTTCGATATAAACCTGTGAACCCTTACGCAGGTACTGAGCCGCAATTTCCGCCAGACGGTTATAAAACACAATGCGATGCCATTCGGTGCGCTCTTTTTGCTCACCGCTGCTTTTATCTTTCCAGCTTTCGGAAGTCGCAATTCGAATATTGGTTACCTGGCCTCCGCTCGGCATGGAGCGCGCCTCGGGGTCTGCGCCTAAATTGCCAACCAAAATGACCTTGTTTACTCCACGTGCCATGTTCTATGCTCCAGTGCTGTCGTTGTCGTGTAGGGTTTATAGCCGACGGGTTTCCGGGCCGTTTCATGCAAGCCGCAGCTCTTCCTGCCGCCGGTGATTGTAGGCCGATTGTGTTTAAAATTCACGCGACATTATTAGCCGGATTAGACTGTTTCGCAGGTAGCGTGGCTAAGTGCAAGACAAGCCACAGAACAGCCGCCCCGGCGCACACCGCAAAAGCCGCTTTTGGGCCGCCCATTCCCATTGCAATTCCGGATAACGCCCCGCCCACGAAGACACCCAGAAACTGGCAGCTGGCAAACGCGCCCAAGGCGGTGCCACGCTGCTGCTCGGAGGCGACAATCGACACGCGCGCTGGAAGACTCGCCTCCAGAAAATTAAAACCCGAGAAGAACACCGCACCGATGAGAATCACCAGCTTCAGGTTAATCGACGGGTGCCCCAAGCCATAGGCCAGAGCCACCATGCTCAGAACAATCAAGCCAATCGACGAGCTGTCGAGGCGAGCGGCCCTGGCAACATCGGTGCCTCGTTCAGCGCGCCGTATGAGCACGACTGATCCGGGGATGGAAAGCAATATAATCAGCCCAACGGCTTTCCACTGAGCCCCTTCGACCAAGCCAAACTGATCGCGCAGAACAAACGGTAGTGCGACAAACAATGCAGCCAAAATCAGGTGAAGCATAAAGATCGAGACGTTTAGCTGCCAAAGTCGAACCGACTTGAAAACACTTCGAAACGCCATCCGGTTGGGTGGTGTTTCTGGTCTGGTGCCCGGTATGCGCCACAGCGCGAGCGCGAGTGCGGCGCCCGCAAGACCCGCAGAAACGAAAAACAGGCCTTTGACTCCGACCCAGCTGCTGATGACCGGGCCCAACATGAGCGACACCAGGAACGACATGCCGAGGCTAATGCCTACAAAGGCCATCGCTCGTGTACGTCGCTGTTCGGCAATCGTATCACCAATGACCGCGGACAAAACCGCCGAGATAGCGCCCGCTCCCTGAACCACGCGCCCGACTATGACACCCGTAATGCTGTCGCTAAGCGCGGCAACTATTGCGCCCGCGCCGAAAATAAACAGGCCTGTAACCAACAAACGGCGACGCCCGTAACGATCGGATGCCCATCCAAATGGGATCTGCAGGGCGGCTTGCGTGATGCCATATGCGCCCACCGCGAGCCCTACCAGAAACGGCGTCGCACCGGGCATGGATGCCGCATACAAAGCCATCACAGGTAACAACATGAAAAGGCCCAACATTCGCATTACGAAGATGCCGAGCACAACCAACAGCGTCTGATTTTCATCGCGTGTGAGGCTCGTGTGAAGCTGAGCTTGGGGGGTGTCAGTAGGATTCGAGTTCAAGTGTTTATGGCTTTGCGCCGGAGTATGTGGAACGCGTATATTAGCAGGCTGGCTTTTAATTACTACGAAACCATTTATCCCCTCATGAAACATATCCAAATTCGCGGTGCTCGCACCCATAACCTTAAAAACGTTGACGTCGACCTGCCGCGCGACAAGCTCATTGTCATTACCGGGCTATCGGGCTCTGGCAAGTCTTCTTTGGCGTTCGACACTGTGTACGCTGAAGGTCAACGGCGCTACGTCGAGTCACTCTCTACCTATGCGCGCCAGTTTTTATCCATGATGGAAAAGCCGGACTTCGATACGATTGAAGGTCTGTCACCCGCCATTTCAATCGAACAAAAGTCTACCTCGCACAACCCGCGTTCCACGGTGGGCACCGTCACCGAAATTTACGATTACCTGCGCCTGCTGTTTGCGCGTGCTGGAATACCGCGTTGCCCCAACCACAACACCGACCTCGAAGCCCAAACCGTAAGCCAAATGGTGGACCAGGTCATAGCGCTACCCGAAGGTTCAAAACTGCTCTTGCTGGCTCCGGTTATTCAAAACCGTAAAGGTCGCCACGAACAGCTCCTCGCCCAGCTGCTAGCTCAAGGTTTCGTGCGTGCACGCATCGACGGTGAAGTGTACGAGCTGGATGATCCTCCGACGCTCGACCTGCGGCGCAAACACACCATCGAGGCCGTAGTTGACCGCTTCAAGGCTCGTCCCGACCTTCAGCAGCGTCTGGCCGAGTCTTTTGAGACTGCTTTACAGTTGGCGGACGGCACAGCGCGCATCGCTTCAATGGATGGCAAGAAAATAGAAGGCTCGCCTGACGGTGAGCTGGTGTTTTCCGATAAATTTGCCTGCAACATCTGCGGCTACAGTCTTACCGAACTCGAGCCACGCCTGTTCTCATTCAACAGCCCCGTTGGGGCCTGCGCCGAATGCGACGGTCTTGGCGTCATTCAGTTTTTTGACCCTGAACGCGTAGTAACCCACGGACATCTCAGCATGGCCGGCGGTGCTATCCGCGGCTGGGATCGCCGCAACGCCTACTATTTTCACCTGATCAACGGACTGGCCGACAACTACGACTTCGACATTGAGACACCGTTCGAAGAACTCGCAGACAATGTGCAGGATATGGTGCTCAACGGTAACGATGGCGAAATTATCGAGTTTCAGTACCGTGACAGTCGCGGCAACCGGATTAAACGCGAGCACGACTTCGAGGGCATTTTGCCCAACATGGAACGTCGCTATCGCGAAACCGAGTCGAGCAAAGTACGCGAGGAACTCGCCAAGTTCATGAGTCATCAGGCGTGCCCCGAATGCGAAGGCACGCGGCTAAATCCGTCGGCCAGAAACGTCTTCGTACTCGACCGAACCGTCAGCGACATTAGCGACCTGTCTGTGTCCGCCGCCCACGAGTTTTTCGACAAGCTGGCCCTGCCCGGCTGGCGCGGCGAAATTGCCGAGAAAATAGTAAAAGAAATCAACGACCGGCTGTCGTTCCTGAACAACGTTGGCCTCGAATACCTGACCTTAAACCGCAGCGCCGAAACTCTCTCTGGCGGCGAAGCGCAGCGCATTAGGCTAGCTAGTCAAATCGGTTCAGGCCTTGTCGGAGTCATGTATATTCTCGATGAACCGTCAATCGGCCTCCACCAGCGCGATAACCAAAGACTGCTTACTACGCTCATTCGTCTGCGCGACTTGGGTAACACAGTAGTTGTTGTTGAACACGATGAAGAAGCCATCATGTCGGCCGACCACGTTCTAGACGTTGGACCGGGTGCCGGCGTTCACGGCGGTCAAATTGTGGCTGAAGGCACGCCTAAACAGGTACTCAATAACCCGGCTAGCTTGACTGGACAATATATTAGCGGCAAACGCTCCATCGAGGTGCCTGCCAAACGTACACCGTTTGACGATTCTCGCGTCATAAGCATTCGGGGCGCAACCGGCAACAATCTGAAGAATGTGAGCGCCGACATACCCGTTGGACTCATGACCTGCGTCACCGGCGTATCAGGCTCGGGCAAGTCAACGTTTATTAACGACACGCTCTACCGCCACGCCGCTCGAGAACTAAACAAATCCAGCGTGTCACCAAGACCGTGCGACGGTGTTGACGGACTCAAGCAAGTCGATCGCATCATCGACATTAGCCAAAGCCCCATTGGTCGCACGCCTCGATCCAATCCGGCTACTTACACAGGCTTGTTCACACCGATACGAGAAATTTTCGCTGGTACCCAGGAGGCGCGATCACGAGGTTATCAGCTGGGTCGATTTAGCTTTAATGTTAAAGGCGGACGTTGTGAAGCGTGCCAGGGCGACGGTGTTTTGCGCGTCGAAATGCATTTCCTTCCCGACGTTTATGTGCCGTGCGATATCTGCCACGGGAAACGCTACAACCGGGAAACCCTGGAAATTCGCTACAAGGGCAAAAACATTCACGAAATTTTGAAACTCACGGTTGAAGACGCCGCCGAGTTTTTCAAAAATATTCCCGTGATTCATCGCAAACTACAGACCCTCATGGACGTTGGATTAACCTATTTGGAGCTGGGGCAAAACGCGACGACGCTCTCAGGTGGTGAAGCGCAGCGCGTCAAACTCTCAAAAGAGTTAAGCAAACGGGCAACGGGCAACACGCTCTATATTCTCGACGAGCCAACTACCGGTCTGCACTTTCATGACATAGCACAGTTGCTAGTCGTGCTACAAAGACTAAGGGACAGGGGCAACACAGTCGTTGTGATTGAACACAACCTTGACGTCATCAAAACGGCCGACTGGATTATCGACCTGGGCCCAGAGGGTGGAGACGGCGGAGGTGACATCGTGGCGACAGGCACGCCGGAAGACGTTGTCAAAGTGAAGACTTCCTACACCGGTCAATATTTGAAGCCTTTGTTAAAAACGGGTAAGGCGACTGTTACAAAAAAAGCAGGCAAGAAGAAAACCAAAAAGAAAACAGCCAAGAAACGGGCGGCGAAGTAGACGGATTGCGCCTCGCGGCTGAAGCATTTCCTCGTTCGGGCTAGGGGCTAGGGGTCAAGTCTTCCCATATCCCATTTTCTGAGAGGGCATTTAACGTTTAGCAGACACCGAATCAAAATGGGATATGGGAAGACTTGACCCCTAGCCGACCCCTAGCCCCTAGCCGGTCCCTAAGAAACCACGCTGCTAATGTACTCGTACTCTTTCCCTAGCGTTTTCTCGGCGTCTTTGCCAATAAACTGAGCGAGTTTTTTACCCAGCAGCGGCACGCTGGATGTAATCTCCATTTCGACATGATTCACACAACCGTCGCCGTGTGGCATGACGTTCATTGTGCCACTTATTTCGGCCGGGACGCCTTCCGTGCTTAACGCAAAATCACAGATAAACTCGGCGTCGCCCACATCTTCCCATTCTTCGGTTTGCGTCACTGTATTCCATTCGCCAATCAGGCTTTTCAGAACGCCTGGCACGTCAGCGGGAACTTCGCGATCTAGCGTAATCGAAAACGTGTCATCAGTTTTCTCAGATTCAAGCACTTCTATGTTGCGTGCTCCACAGGCGGAGAACTTATCACTATGAAAACCGTCACGCGTGAACAATTGGTACAACTCAGCACTGCTGCACGGGTATTCATGTTTGGCCACAATCTTCATAATTTGTCCCTGTATCTGTTAACGATAAATTCCACCAGCGGCGCTTGAACGAAAAGCGAGAAAAGCACCACGCCGTATGCCATTGATTGGATCGTCCACCAGTACGGCAGCTCTACCGGTAGTGATAGTGCAAGCGCCAGCGTAACGGCTCCCCGGACGCCTCCTAAATAGAGAATTGAACCCTGAACGGCGTTGAGTCGTTCTGACCCCAAAAGCCGGTTTTGCAAGGGCAGTGACAATAAAATCACCGGCAGCCTTGCCAGTAGTAACGCCGCTATGGCCATAAGCATAACCAGCCAACGCTCTTGAAACATATCGACAGTGATTGTCACACCGACCAGCACAAACAGTAGCACGTAGCAAAGCTTACCCAAAAACTTCCAGAATGCGTAAACAAAGCGGGTATAGCTGTCGTCGTCGCGGCCACGATAGTCCGAGCCCAAAAGCAGTCCGGCCACCATCAACGCGACCACGCCCGAAGCCTGCAGCAGCAGCTCGGTCACCAGATAAACACTATAGACGACGACCAGCGTGACAAAGCTTTGCAGCATGTCTGAAAGCCTCTGCCAGCCAAAAAGACGCATGATTTTACCGGTCAGCCAGCCCGCTACCAGGCCCGCCCCAACCGCCCACAGGAACAGTAAACCCGTGCGCCCAAGCAGTGTCGTTGTATCACTGCTATTAGCTAATGCGTAGGCGGTTAGCGAGGCATAGAGCGCGACCGCAATGGCGTCACCAAACGCGCCCTCTCCTTCCAACAAAGTGGTGACAGGCGCTGGTACGTTACGCCGATCCAGAATCTCGGAAATCACCAGCGAATCGGTGGCCACGAAAAGCGATGCGCCGATACCCGCCGCGATCCATGGGAAACCGGTAGCGTGGTCGACAAACACGTAGAGCAACGCTGTACACAAACCGGTAGCCACCAAAAGAAGAGGTAAGGCCAAAGAGAGGGTCGCGCCCAGATAGCGTTTCAGGCTGCTCGTGTCCACACGAAGAGCTGACGCGAAAACCAATACCGGAAGTAGCACGTAAAGCACGAGATCACGAAAGCTTCTCCACGATATTCCGGTGTCGTAACCAAAATAGATCACAAGTTCGGACACTACAAAGCCCAACACAACCAACACGCCGCCCAACGGCAAACGAAGCCAGCGAGCGACCGGGATAGCCAACAAGGCCAATAGCAGCATCACCGTAAAGGTGACGACTAAATCCACTATATTCATTACGTTAGCCACCCACAGCTGTTACGTGCCCTTGCCAGCTGCGAAGTGGCTGAAGTACTGGATAAATGAGATTGCTGGAGAATACGTCCGTTCCTGCTACAAATGTTTACCAAATCAAAAGCCTGCCAGTTCCAGTTTCATTTAAACTAGCCGCAATTAAATACTTAAAGATTGGGGTTAGTTTGATGAGGTTAGCAACATTAACGGTCGCCGTCATGATCGCGACATTCAGTATTGCAGGGTGCAGTAAAGAAGCCGCAAAAGATATGGCGGACTCAGCGGCTGAATCAGCCGGCGGCGCAATGGACAAAGCGAAAGAAGCTGGCAATGCGGCTATGGAAGCTGGCAGCGATGCGCTCGACAAAACAAAAGAGGCCGGCAGCGCCACTATGGATGCCGCCAAAGACGCGGGTAATGCCGCAATGGATGCGGCGAGAGACGCAGGCGACGCAGCGGTTGACGCTGGCAACAATGCGCTGAACAAGGCAAAAGAGGCTGGAACAGCCACCATGGACGCTGCCAAAGATGCAGGTAACGCAGCCGTAGACGCTGGCGCCAACGCGCTGGATAAAGCCAAAGAGGCCGGCAATTCAGTTATGGACAAAACATCCGATATGGCCAATGACACGATGGACAAGTCGAAAGAAGTCACGGGCGACATGATGGACAGAGTCAATAAAGCCAAAGACGCGATGACAGGCGACGACCAAGGCTAACGCAGTTAAATTTGGGGCTGGGCTTGAATCTGACGGCGTAGTTTGCGCGCGTTTGCCCCCCAGGCGAAAGAAACGAGTCCAGTCTCAATCTGCTTTACACGATTTACATTTGGAAGTTCTTCGAGAACCTTCCAGTAACGGTTTCCGGCACAGCGGTCATTAAGATCGCAAAGAGGAAACACGTTGGTAGCTTAAACGGCTACCGCAACGGTTAAATTTGGGCCGGGCTTGAATCTGACGGCGTAGTTTGCGCGCGTTTGCCCCCCAGGCTATGAAACAAGCCCGGTTCCATTCTTCTGTTGAAAAAGCCCCTCGGCGGCATACCGCCAGCTCCTCGACAACAACCTCTCCACTACAGATAGCGCGTAGCCGCTGTCCCAGAATCGTGCTCAGATACACCGTTCAGTTAAATTCGCCCCAAAATAAGGCTCGACCGTGTGATAGTGCACACTACTTGAACCCAATCTAGATAGTGTACGATGTTGGCGTAGTCACACTAAGTATCAGAGTGCAATTTGAAGACTGACATTACGGCGCTTTTGCAAAGAGCAAAAGACGGTCATCAAGAGTCCATTGGTGATGTCTATGCGCTTTTGCACGCGGAGCTCGCTCAGATAGCTCGTGCACGTCTCAGAGGCGGCCGCAACCAAACTCTGAACACAGTCGCGCTGGTCAACGAATCCTACGTCAAACTGGTCGAGCAACAGCACTTGGACGTCGAAGGTCGGGCACATTTTCTCGCTCTCGCTTCGCGTGCTATGCGCCACATTCTCATTGATCATTTCAGACGCAAAACGTCAGCCAAACGCGGTGCGCTTGCGCCCCAAATTACGCTGCACGAGCAACGGCTGTCCGCCGACGAACCCGGTGAGGCCCTACTCGAGCTGGACGAAGCACTCACACGTTTGCAGCAACACGATCCTCGTTTGGCACAAGTCGTGGAGTGCCGCTTTTTCGGCGGGATGGACTACGATGAAATAGGAGCGTCACTCGGTTTAGCCGCCCGCACCGTGCGCCTTGACTGGCGTAAAGCCAAAGCCTGGCTGTCGCTTGAACTGAGTAAATAGTGACCGACAAGTCACTGCAGCTATTTGAACAGGCCTGGCAACTTGCTGAAGCCGTGCGTGAACTCCCGGCTGAAGAGCGCGCCACCAGAATTGAGACAGCCTGCGGCAATAACGCTGAACTGTTCGACAAAGTTCAGGCGCTGCTAGCCACCCCTACGTCGGCGGTTCTGATGACCGGCGGAGCCCAGAGCCTGGCGGGAGATGCGCTTGAAGCCACGGCTCGCGACTTGATAGACGACTTTAGCCCGGGCGATCAGGTTGGCACGTATCGCCTGGTTAAAGAACTCGGCGTGGGCGGCATGAGTCGTGTCTATCTTGCCGTTCGAGAGGGGGTAGAATTTGAACAACATGTAGCTGTCAAACTAATGCGCGCGTTTAGTACCGCTCAAGCCGATTCACGAGCGCGATTTGAACGTGAGCAGCAGGTTCTGGCCAGTCTTTCGCATCCGCATATTGCCAGCATCATAGACGGCGGCGTTACACCCTCCGACCGGCCATTCCTCGTGATGGAATACGTCGCTGGTCAAACGATTACCGAATACTGCCAGCGACACCAACCGGATCTTGAAGCGCGACTCAACCTGTTCGTCGACGTTTGTGCCGCGGTAGATCACGCTCACAGGGGGCTCGTTGTTCACCGCGATCTGAAACCGTCGAATATTCTTGTGGACAAAGAGGGTCAGGTGAAATTACTCGACTTTGGCATTGCCAAATTGCTGGATGAAACCGGGTCTGCCGACTTAACCCGCACCGGTCTGATGATGATGACGCCACAGTATGCCGCGCCGGAACAAGTCACCGGTTCGCGTATCACAATGTCTACCGACGTCTATGCACTGGGCCTGATTCTGTACGAAGTCTTAACCGATAAACGTGCCTGGGAAGCTGAGGGTTTGAGCATTTCAGAGCAGCTTCTGCATATTTGTGAAAAAGACCCTACCCCTCCATCGACGGCCAATCCTGCTACGCCATGGTCATCCAGCCTGCGTGGCGACCTCGATTTAATCGTTGCCAAAGCCCTGTCCAAAACCCCAGCGGAGCGCTACCCCTCCTGTGCGGATCTGGTACGCGATCTGGAGTTTTGGCGCCGTGGAGAACCTGTATCAGCACACGCCCCTTCAAGCTTTTATCGTTTGCAGAAATTCACGCGCCGTCACTGGATGGGAGTGCTTGGCACGTTAACCTCTGTTGGCATAGTGGGGTTTTTTATCGTCACTTTGCTCCAACAACAAGAATCAATTCGCCTCGAACGCGACCGCGCTCAAGATGCACAGGCGGCAACCGGGGCCGTTAACCGATTTCTCATCGATGAACTTTTGGGCGCAACTTCCTCTGATGCGGCTTACGGTCGAGACGTGCCGGTGAGCCTTATGCTCGAACGCGCCGAAGCCACCGCCGGACGCGCGTTTGCCGGGCAACCCGCGCTCGAAGCTTCCGTTCGCGAAACGCTCAGCCGTACATTCATGCGACTGGGCGACCTTGAACGGGCGACAAAAAACCTCGAACTGGCACAAAATCGCTTATCTGATTACGCGTCAAACTCTCCAGCTGATTTGAATCGACTCGAACTTGTCAAAATCGAACTGCAAATTGCCCAGGGTGATGCGCAGGGTGCAAGTGACGCAGCGAATGCATTATTGGGGCGCCAGCCGACGTCCACTGAAACGCTCGAAATAGACCTCATTGCGGCATTGGTGCTGCTCGCAAGAGCTCAAGTCAAACTCGATAATCTGCCACAGGCTCAGGAAAATCTGTCAATCGCTATCGCTGCGTTGGAACGGGACTACCCAGACCGCTGGAGGTTGCGCTCTCAGGCCCAACTCGACTTGGTCAAAGTACTTTACGAACAGCGTGAACCGGCTCCTGCTTTAGCGCTACTGCAAAAACGACTCGCGTTGCAAACCCGGTTTCTGGGTGAAAATCACCCTGATATCCTGACTACTTTACAGTGGCAATCATCGGTTCTGTCCCGGCTCGAGAATGAACAGGAATCGCTTAAAGTTGCCGAGTTGGCCTATTCGTTAGCACAACGCGTCTTTGGTGAGTTGCACCCGGAGGCTGCAAATGCCGCCAACACTCTCGCCCGGATTTATGTTCGGGTTCAGCGCTATGACGAATCCGTCACGTTATTTGAGCAGACGTATAACTCCAAACGTGTTGTCCACGGCGAAGACCATCCAGATACGTTGATGGCACAGCAGAACCTGGGTGTTGCGCTGTCCTATGCCGGAAGGCTTAATGAGGCCGAATCCGTAAAACGTGAAGCTTTCATCGGGTTTAAAAACCTGTATGGCGAGCGTAATTCATCAACAATTCGCGCTTTGAAGAACTTATCCAACACACTACAGGATCGGGGCAAAACCGAAGAGCATCGAGAAGTTGTTCAACAACTGGTCGGGATTGCGAAATCATTTGAAAATGATGATGAGGCTGACCCCATCAGACTAAACGATGCAGCCGATCTTCTGTTGACATGTGAACCCGCGGACTTGCGCGACCCAGTTTCTGCACTGGCTATCGCAACACAAGCCGTTGACCGAACCGGCGGCCAAAAAGGCGAGACCCTTATTACGCTTGGCGACGCCTTAGTGGCTAACGGATACGCGGACAAGGCAATCGAAACCTATGAAAAGGCAGCCGAGGATAACGGCGTCCTGCACATTCACTCATTACTCAGGAACCTCAGTCTGTTGTATCTGCAAACTGACCAAATAGAACGCGCCGAACAATTTTTTGCGCGCCATCTTGAACGACGACGAGCAGCGCGTGGAGATGAAGACTGGTTGCTAGGATTAACGTTACATGAACTGGGCCGCTTTTACGTTAATGCGCAGCTTGGTGAGAAGGCGATACCCACACTAAACAATGCGATTAAACAATATCGCCTGACGCGCGAAGACAACGATGCACTGATAATGCGCTCGCAAGCCGCACTAGGAGCAGCTCAAAGCCAGGCGGGCCAATTCGAAACGGCCGAACGTAATATGCTTTCTGCCTACAACGCGCTCCTAACAAACCGACAAGTAACCTCCCATATTAAACGCGAGATTATCGAGTGGCTCATCGCGCACTACTTGACGCTGGAGCAGTCCGACAACGTTACAACGTGGGAAACAGAACTGGCCGCTCGTCAAGAAGAACCCCTGTTCTCTGACTGGACACGTCGAAAGTAACGACGTCCCGAATACAAATCATCGTCGCGCGCACCGTTTCGACGCCAAGGGTCAGGCCAGGTCTTCAATACCCGGCGGCCTGTCCATCCTTACGAGACTCCGACGCACCATAAAAAACGCCGTTCGCAATATCACGCATAATAGCCTGGTACCCGCCGTAACCGCTTCCGCCAATCTTCACCTTGTGACCGCGTCGCCTAAGAGCTTTAACCACCTTATCGTCGAAACCGGTTTCAAGATTGATCAAACCGCCGTCGGTCATCTCCTCACCTGTAGGTTGAGATGATCCTGCGTGGCGCAGTCTCGGTGCATCTCCGGCGACCTGTAAATTCATACCGAAATCGATCATGTTAACCAGAATTTGTACGTGCCCCTGAGGCTGCATTGCGCCACCCATCAAACCGAAACTCATTAGCGCTTCACCGTCTTTGGTCACCATGGCCGGAATTATGGTGTGGAACGGGCGCTTACCAGGTTCGTACACATTGTGATGATCGGCGTCGAGACTGAACAGCTCTCCCCGGTCTTGTAAAATAAAACCAAGCCCCGGAGGGGTCATGCCGGACCCCATACCGCGATAGTTACTTTGAATTAGCGAAACCATGTTGCCATCTTTGTCAGCGGTGGTTAGGTAAATAGTGTCGCCCTCTTCAAGTGCGTCATCGAATGCCGGGAACTGTTTCGCCGCCCGTTTCATGCGAATAAGTTTACGCTGTTCGGCCGCGTACTCTTTTGACAGAAGCTGTTTGATGGGAAGTTGATTAAAGGCCGGATCAGAATAAAATTTGGCCCGATCTTCAAACGCCAGTTTTTTGGATTCGGTCAGCACATGCAAATAGTCTGCACTGCCAAACCCCATGCTGGCCAGATCGTAACCCTCAAGAATGTTCAACATTTGCAGAGCAGCCAGCCCCTGTCCGTTGGGAGGCAGTTCGTAAACCTGATAGCCCCGGTAGTTTGTAGACAGCGGCTCGACCCAGTCAGACGTGTGTTTAGCCAAGTCCTCCTCTGACAAAAAACCACCGTTAGCCTGCATGTAATCTGCGATTGTTTTGGCTACCTCACCTTTATAAAAACCGTCGCGCCCCTCTTTGGCAATAATTCGATACGTGTTAGCCAGCGCCGGATTGGTGAACACTTCGCCCTTCCGGGGAGCCGCACCTTCGGGCATGAAGATGTCGCTAAAGCCCGGAAACTTCGACAATATGGGAACGCTACGATTCCAGTAGTAGGCAATGAGTTCTGTTACCGGGAAACCTTCTTCAGCATATTGGATAGACGGCGCCAGCACCTCTTCCATCGGCAGCTTGCCGAAGCGATTATGCAGTTCAAACCAGCCGTCAACCGCTCCCGGAACGCTAACAGGAAGAGGTCCGTGCGAAGGGATTTTTTCCATTCCTTTGGATTTAAAGTAGTCCAGCGTCAGAGATCGTGGACTCCGGCCGCTGGCATTTAATCCATGAACGCTTCGGGTTTTCTGATCCCACACTATGGCAAACAGATCGCCCCCGATACCGTTGCCCGTCGGCTCCATGAGACCAAGAGCGGCGTTCGCAGCAATGGCCGCATCGACGGCTGAGCCGCCGGCTTTAAGGGTGTCCAGCGCAATTTGGGTCGCCAGAGGATGGCTTGTTGCCGCCATACCGTGAGTCGATATGACTTCGGAACGCGTGGCCAATTGGTCACCTGTTATGCGATCGCCTGCCATTGCGAACGGTGCAAGCAGCATTAGTGCAGCAATCAGATTCAAGGAACGTACGTTCATAAAGCTCTCCGGGTTGAGCGACCGGCCAGGCCGGCGGTGATGTATGGCGGTCGATTTATCTCGTCGACCTGTCTGTACAGAACACTGACTCACAGCCTGTAAGAATAAAGAACAGAAACTAAAACAAAGCAGCCGTGAAGTCATCACCGATCGTTAGATTCAGCGTATGAAGTTCCTCTCCAGGCTCGATCGGTCGGTTGACTGTACAAATATAGCCCCAAATAGGCGGGCACTGAAATACCCCAGTTGATGATGTTGTTTACCAGCATTTCCGAATCGGTAGCTCCCATTCGCAAATCGATGTTTGCGACATAGTAGTACAGAATACTGAAAGCAATGTCGGCCAGTAAAATAATAAACCAGAATTTGGGGCTTAGAATTGGACGCGTAAATACGAAGCCAAATAAACCCGTGTTCGCGACTACCCATAAAATAAATAGAAAGTACTCGATGAGTCCAGCCAAGGGGTCATTTAATACGAAATAATAACCAAGAGCCGACAGCGTCACTATAAAAAAGAAGTAGACCTTCCACCAACCGGATCTTTTATAAGGATACTGACTGCCAGAATCTTTGATCTCGGCCTTTGGCGGTTCATAAGGGCTTTGTTCCATGCCTGCTCCAACAGTTGGTGTACACGCGCGACTGCGAATACTCGCAGCTTACCACGCACGGACACTTCCTCACGACACGGATATTGGTGAAGCGTTGTCGCCAATGCCTCCACCAGCCGCGAATCGTGAATCGTGAATCGCAATGCGACTCATCGCGCGACGAACCGCTGCGACCAAAAACGGGAAACAGCCATCCTGTAAGTATCGATCACTAAGAAGTCAGTTAGACGCCACAGCAAAGCGAATATGACAAACACGACCGCGTGACGATGTTAGTTGGGGGTTAGAAGGGAGCTTTTTTTACTTTTTGGAGAACGACTATGAATACTTCTGTCTGGTTTAAAAAATCATTAACGGCCTTAGCACTACTGGCACTTGCAACGCCACTGGCCGTACAAGCATCATCAGCTACGGCACCCGCAGTCAGTAAAATCCATGTTCAGGTTAGCGATTTGAATCTGACTAACGCAGCGGGAATTGAAGTTCTTCGCCAGCGACTCAGCAACGCATCACGTGCCGTATGCGGAAACAGCAACGACCTTAAGATCGCCGGTTCTTTAAAACAGCTGCGTATTAACAAAGCGTGTTTCGACGCCACTCTGGCAGCCGCACTGGCTAACGCAAACTATTCGACCCTTGCCCAAACGGTTGAGGTGTCAAATCGCTCAAGAAGCTAGCTCGCAAAACCCAAGGCAGGCGCCTCGCCAAGAGGCGCCTGCGCGGGGCCATGACTTAGCCCGTTTTAGCCCACTCGCCGTCAACAACGATACAATCACGGCCATTTTCTTTTGCCTTGTAAAGCGCCTCGTCCGCTCGCTTGATTAGCTCTTCCGGGCTCTCTATGTGTCCGGGCGAAGCCGTCGCAAACCCGGCACTAACGGTCACCACTGAACCTTGTGGCCTACCTGGGTGCTTCAAGCCCAACTCGCGTATGCTAGATTGGATACGTTGCCCAACTATCCTCGTTGCTTCCACGTCCGAACTGACAAGTAACACAATAAACTCTTCGCCGCCGTAACGCGCAACGAAATCGTTGCCACGAACATTCTTGGCCAACATCTGCGCGACTGTCACAAGACACTCGTCACCGGCTTGATGACCTGCTACGTCGTTGTACTGCTTAAAGTAGTCAATATCGATCATCATCACGCCAACTGGTTGGCGCAGCTCGACCGCCTGGGCCCACACTTCTCTCAGACGCTGTTCAAAATGGCGACGATTCGAAACCTGAGTTAACGCATCGGTGCGCGATATCTTCTCGACCTCGCCCAAAGCTTCACGCAGCGCAAGCGTTCGGTCGCCGACTAATTCTTCAAGACGCCTCTGGCGCAGGCGATAACGGCGGCACGCAATTAAATAAATGACCCATGCGATCAACAGAGCCAGTGCGATAAAAAACGTTCGCATTCCGTAAGTCTGATACCAAAGAGGCTCAACGTAGAGCTCAATCAACTTGGCATTGTCGTTGCCTGAAAACCTTTGGCCGGTGCGGGTTACACCAACTTCGAAGGCATTACCGCGTGCGGGTAAGGACGTAAAGAAAGCCGTCCGTCGGCGTCCAGCATCCAGCCAAACTTCGCTCTCACCGCCGAGTCGATAACGGAACAACAACGACTCAGCGTCATGTAATCGCGGTACCGTGTAGTTGACCTGGACCGTTTGAGTTCCGGAAGGAATGGTAAAACGATCTCCTCCAGCAATTGACCGGCCGTCAGCCTGAACATCTTCAATGATGATATCCATAGACTCGCTGGTAGAAGGTACGCGTTGTGGATCAACGACGGCGAGGCCTTTCGCTGTGGCAAACCACAGTCGACCGTCACGCGTTCTGGCCGAAGCCGACCTGAATCCGCCAGGAACCCGAACGCTACGCAAGCCGTCGTTTTCTGTAAAGGCGCGGGAGGTAACTCTTTTAGCTTTGCCAGAGACGACATCTTCCAGATCCGATTTTGCAATTCGAACAATTCCTCTGCGGCCAGCCAGAAGTATCCTTCGTAGTCCTCGATAATGGTCATTATCGAATCGATGCCCAATTCATGTCGTCGTTCAAAGCGGAACAATTTGTCACCGTCCAGCCTCGCAAGCCCGCCGCTTCGTTGGCCAATCCAGATTGCACCACCACGGTCTACGTAAGTCGATGCGACTACATCCGCTGCAAGACCACTTTCACGGTCAAACATATCGACAAATTGCAATGTGTAGAGAGACAGACGCACCAAGCCACTGTCGCTGGAGATAAGCAGATTACGATCCCGGTCCTCTCCTATGTAGCGGACGAGATTGGCGACCAACCCATCTGCCACCGTCAGACTGTGGGTAATCTTTCCGTCAAACCAGCGATTGAGGCCACCGGCACTGCCAATCCAGGTGGCTCCGTCACTGTCACGATAAATAGCGGAAATTTGATCATGGAGCAAACCCTGCTCTTTCGTCAGAACGCTGGCAATTTTATTGTCTCTAACCAGCGCCACACCACCTCCAAATGTCCCGGCCCATAGCGTGCCGTCGTTTTGCAGGTGCAGCGCAGACACGCTGCTCATTGGCAAACCTTCTTTTTCAGTGAAGCGCGTTACCTTGCCGTCGCCACCAACGTGAAATAAACCTTCGCCTTCTGCGCCCATCCAGACACCGTCGTCGTTGGCCGCTGCAACAACGACAAAAGCTCCATTCGCCACACCTTCGGGTTCGCCCCACGGCGTGAAAGGGCCAGCGCGATAGTGATGCAATCCGCTCGCCGAACCGGCCCACAGGCCGCCATTGCGGTCTTCAGTAAGTCCAAAAATATGGGTTAGAGGATCGTTTGGGTCGTCAAGACGCTGGGTATCCGGCAACATACGCCACAGCCCACCATTGGCATTGCCACCAACCCAAAAATTATCCTGACGATCTCTGAATCCAGTCAACGGAATAAGATCAGAGGGCAGCTCTCCTCGATCCAGTTTCTCCAGACCGTCCGGGACCACATGATGATGATCACCGGCATACGTTCCCAGCACAACATCCAGAACCGGGTCTTCTATCAGCATAAATATCTGAGCGCTTCCCAGACCTTCCTCAATGCTGTATCGGGTGAACTTAGTGCCGTCGTACGAGCTCACCCCGCCACCAATTGTGGCGAACCAAATCCGACCGCGTGCGTCTTTTGCCACGCGAAGAATGCGCCCTTTGGCAAGCCCTTCCTCGTCCGACCAACATGTAAACTCTTCGTTTCGCAAACGGCAGGCACCTATGGCAGTGCCTACCCAAACATCGTTGTTATCAGCCACAACGGCTGAGTAAACGACGTCATGAATGAGCCCGTTACTTTTATCGTAGCGAGTGAATTCACCATCTCTCATGCGTACAACGCCTCCGCCGTAGGTCGATACCCAAAGAGTTCCGGGTGGCCCTTCAACAACGCTGCGAACATCGTCAGCCCTGAAGGCTTCGTGAGTAAGGCTACTGAACACTTTAAATTCGATGCCATCGAAACGCACCAAACCACCTTCTGTACCTATCCACATATAGCCATCAGCTGACTGATGGACGGCCCAGACAGACTCCGCCGGTATGCCATCGGTGCGACTCCATGACGCATGGATCAACTGCGAAGGTTGCCGAGTGGCGTCCAGAGCGTTGGCCGATATCGTGTTCACGCACAAAATAAAGTACAGCGCGAGGCGTGACACGCACGTTGCGGACACACTGTGACGGACTGAAAACCTGACTACATAATCTGGAAGCACTTCGAGAACCCGATCGCGAATACGTTTCGACGTTCTTTATGGCGACCAAACGAGACAAATCTTTAGGCTGGATCCCTAAGGGTTTACCTAAAGCGTTTTGTAACATGACGCAACAAATACACGCCCAGGCGAAGATCGGAGCCATATCTGTCGGTAACTGGAAAACAGATAAACAAGCCTATCGGGCGTAACCGAATTGCTTACCTGCGGTGACGGAGAAAAAAGCGGCTATTCAGCCGCTTTAACCCAGAGAGGCTTTCAAGACGCTTTTTGCTGAGCCTCTTCTAGTTTTTTGCGTGGATCAAGACCCAATGAACGAGCAATAATCTCACGCATGATTTCCGAGGACCCGGCGTAAATACGGGAGATGCGCGCATCGGTATACATACGCGATATATGGTACTCGTCCATGTAGCCAGCTCCACCGTGTAACTGAACGCACTCGTCGGTCACCCGACCTTCCAATTCACTGCCGTACAATTTTATTCGAGCTACCTCATCGGCAGTTAGCTTGCCTTGGTTAAACTGCATGACACAATGGTCGAGCGCGATTTGGGCGATATCAATTTCAGTTCGCATATCAGCCATTTTGAAACGATTCACCTGAAAGTCCGCGACGGTCTGACCAAACAGTTTACGCTCGGTAATGTAGTCCATGGTCAGATCGAAAGCCGCCTGAGACGCAGCAAGGTAACCAATTGCACCCATAAGACGTTCGTCCACCAAAAACTGCATCAGGTAATAAAACCCTTTGGTCGCGTCGCCCAACACGTTTTCTTTGGGCACGACTACGTTATCGAAAAACAGTTCGGCAGTGTCCTGTGACTTAAGGCCCATTTTGGCCAGATTACGCCCGCGAGAGAAACCCTCCATGCCCCGCTCGACAAGAAAAAGCCCCATTGAACGAGAACCCGGCTCGCCGGTGCGCGCTGCCACGATAACGAGGTCGCTCAGTATGCCGTTCGAAATGTAGGTCTTTTGACCATTCAGGACGTAGTGATCGCCTTGGTCGACGGCATGGGTTTTAATGCCGGCCACGTCACTTCCCGTACCCGGTTCCGTCATGGCGATTGCAAGAATCGTTTCCCCTCTACAGCAACCCGGCAGAAAGCGTTGTTTTTGCTCTTCACTACCCAGCCCTAGCAAGTAAGGCGCTACCAGGCGATTGTGAAGACCGTAGAAAAAACCGGAGTCGCCGTGTCGCACACCCTCCTCAGCCAAAATCTGTTCAAACCGCATGTCGTCAACGCCGACGCCACCATACTTTTCGTCGGCCTGCATAATCAAAAAACCATGCTCGCCAGCCTTTAGGTAAAGCTCGCGATCGACCATACCTTGTTCCCGATATTTATCCCGATTAGGCCCTACTTCTTCCTTGAAAAAACGCCGGGCCGAATCACGAAATATCTCATGCTCTTCTTCGAAAATTACTCGTTTCATTTTTTAACTCCGTGAAGGGCTCAGCCCTTAAAGACTGGCTTGCGCTTTTCAAGAAACGCGTTAATGCCTTCGACGTTGTCCGGAGACAAAAGCAGTTTGACCTGTTCCGCGGCTTCAAGGTCAAAAGAATTTTTCCACGTGTTCTCCATGGCAAAACGCATCACGCGTTTGGTCGCAGCTAACGATAGGGGCGCCTGCCTGGTTAACGCATTCGCCCAGTTGACGGCACTTTCCATTAACACTTCGGCCGGCACAACCTTGTTAACGAGACCGGCCTGCTCGGCCATTTCAGCCGTCATTTTCTGCCCGCTAATACCGAACTCATACGCTTTCTTGTAGCCCATGGCGTGCACCAGCTGCCAATTCATTCCCCCATCCGGAACCAGCGAAATAGCCGCGAACGGAGACATCATATAGGCCTTATCAGACATGATTGCCAGATCACAGTTGAGCGCATAACTCAGCCCTACGCCGGCGGCAACACCATTTAGCACGGCCATAACCGGCTTGTTCATCTCATTTATCAATCTAAGACTTGGCAAATACTCTACTTGCAACTGATCTTGTACAGTTTGGTCTTCGATGGGCATGCCGTCTTTAAGGTCGGCGCCGGCACTGAACGCGCGACCTGATCCAGTGAGCAACACGATGCGGACGTCACTGTTCTCGGCGGCGTGTTGTAACGCTCCGGCCAACTCTGAGCGCATCGGTGTGTTGAAAGCATTAAGGGCGTCTGGACGATTAAGCGTTACCGTTGCGATCGGACCATCCACGGAGTATGTCACCACTTGGTAGTCAGATGGATCTGTCGTGCTGATTGAAAATGTGCTCATAGTTAGGCCACCGAATTAGCTGCATGTGCAGCAGTTGGAGAAAACTGCCCGCTTGATTTAGAGAGTTTGCAAGACCTCTGTGAAACATCAAAGCGAGCACCCTTTCGTGTAAACAGATCACTTAATCCGGTCACAAACCGGCAGAGTCTGATGTATTTGTCGTACGGACGGCTACCGGCTACGCAAGACAGTAAACCGCGGACCAGGGTCCGGAATGCTGGGAACGCAAAACCCATCGTGTTCATAAACGCGACGGAGAAAAACGTTTGGCGTTGCCTTGCATTAGTCAACTCGCAGCTCATACATCAGCTGCTGCCTCGCATGTCCCTGAACACGAGGCCAGTCGAAGCTCTGTGCATCAAGCATCCACAGATACGTGATACCGGAATTAAAAGCGATAAAATGCGCCGCACAGGCATCCGTGTCCAAATCTGGATTCACGGATCCATCGGCCTGCCCTTGCAACAGCCATCTCCGGAGTTGTCCGGCCTGAGTCTGTTTAACACGACAGGTTATTTCCTTAAGCTCCGAGTCGGGCTCGCAGGCCTGCTGGGATAGAATGTTCATCGCCCGTATGTCGTTGGGCGACTCACGAACGAATTCAAAATACGCGTCGGAACAAGCGAGCAAAGCGGCGGCCCCGGTAAGACCCTCTACTCGGGTTTCAAGCGTTCGTGCCCAACGCTGCGACACCTGCTTGATGACCGATTTGAACAAGCCGGCCTTCGTGCCGAAACGGTAGGTGACGTGACCTCGGCTATACCCCGACTCCTCACCCAGCGCTTTGAGCGTGGTGCCAGCCGTTCCCATCACCACGATGAGCTGAATCGCAGCATCTATAAGGCGTTGATCAGATATCGCTGAACGCTCGTCCTGGGTCAGTTTTCGATGGGACTTTTCGGGCATTGCGTGACTGTACAAGCTTTACTTGTCGCCAGCAAGTAATATGAATCATTCTTCACATACCTGTCATAAGCCAATGTTTATCAATCATTAGCTTTTATGTCGCGAGCAAGTTAGTAGTTGTGCAGCCACGATTCGGGGCAAAAAAAAGGCCACAGCTAAGAAAGCTGTGACCATGCCGGAACCGTGCAAGAGAGCGAGCCCGGCTAAGCTAAAACGATCGCGGAAGTAACATCGAAGCAATAGTAGTGAGTACGCTCGTCAAGGATGTTTGGCATGTGACGCTTTGACGTACAGCTCTTAACTGCAACAAGCGACACACCAAAGACAAAGACGTGCAAACCCATTCACTGATCGCGACGTTCAAAACATGTCATCACAGTTTGAACATAATCAAGATATAGCCGCCCGAATCACGAGCCAGTGAGCTTGCGGTGAATTCCCGGTGAACGAACTACGACTCAAGCTAAACGTCTTGTTTTCCCAACCAACTGCCGGCTAGACGTTGCCTGTCTCGACTGGCCATTGCGCACTTTAGATTGGTTACAAATTCAAGCCCGTCAAACTGAATCACGGCCCTGGCTCAAAGGTAACCGGGTCTGACTTCACGGCAGGAAGCATGAGCGAATCAGTGGCCCAGATTTGAAAACCCATCTGCCATCTTTCGACACATCGCCTGATTAAGCTGTCTTTTAGGCGTCGTTAACACCTGCCCTTTAAAGGGTCTCGACGATTTCTTTTTCTTGCAACGCGCACACTCGCTCCGGAAAGTAATATGGCCAGTAACTGGAAAACTCATTTCTCCCGACGCCGGTTCTTGTTGGCTTCCGCTTCATTGCCGCTCCTGTCAGCCTGCGGTCATAGCGAGTGTTGCACCTCGAACACCGGGGCTATTCGACAAGCACAAGATCAGCTAATTGAGATAGAGCGAGGCACGGGCGGCCGAATTGGTGTCGCCGGTGCGAATCTGCATACCGGTATAACGTTGAGTCACCGTCAGGACGAACGCTTCGCGATGTGTTCGACGTTCAAGTGGCTGCTCGCCGCGACGATTTTACGAAAGGTAGAGAGAGGCGAAGAGTCACTTGAGCGCACACTGTCCTGGACAGCAGAGGACCTGATCGTGTGGTCACTGGTCACAAAGCCAATGGTTGAAACGAGTGGGAGCATCGGCCGGTTAAGCATAGGTGAGCTCTGCAGTGCAACCATGCGAACAAGCGACAACACCGCAGCCAATCTACTGCTCGAAACGGTTGGGGGACCCGCCGGCCTCACACAAGCGATTCGAAAAATGGGAGATCGCGTTACCCGTCTCGACAGAACTGAGCCAAGCCTGAACCAGAATAGGTCAGGTGATCCTCGTGACACGAGTACGCCTATGGCCATGTTAAGCGTAATGAGAGACGCGTTATACGGGGAGATTCTGCAATCGGAATCACAGGGCATATTAAAAAAATGGCTTGTTTCCAACGAAACAGGAACGACCCGGTTACGCGCCGGGCTACCCACCGGTTGGCTGGTCGGCGACCGTTCGGGCACCAGCTCCAACAATGCCAATAATAATGTGGCGTTTGCTGAGCCCCCCGCTGGAACCCCTCCAAACGGACCCTTGTTAATCGTAAGCTTCACCAATGCTCCGAACCCCACGCTCAAAGAAGCCAATGCAGTTCACGCTCACATAGCACGAGTGATCTCAGACGCTTTGATATAAACCGGCCCAACTCAGGGCTTAAGCCAAAACGACTGATCTTCAACGCACTATGTCAATTCTTGACTTTATACTGTGTAATACATAGTATATGGCACATACTATTTAGGATACAGGCTTAATGACGGATGCTCTCGAGAAATTGAAACAGGAGTCGCGCAGAGGCGTCATTGTGCTCGCCGTATTAGGCGTCTTGCGCGAGGAACACTACGGTTACTCACTTGGTAAGAGCCTGAATAATATGGGAATAAACATAGAAGAAGGAACGCTATACCCACTTATTCGCAGACTTGAGAAGCAAGGCCTTCTAGAGAGTGAGTGGCGCGAGGAAGACAAACGCCGCAAACGCTTTTATCACCTGTCTGAAGAAGGGCACACGGTTTTTCGTCAGCTTCGAGAAGAATGGCTGACGCTGAATGAATGCGTCAAAACAGCAATTGAGGTCAAATAACATGCAACTAATTGAAAGCTATCTGCACGAAGTCGGACGATTTCTGCCGCAAGAACAGCGCGACGACATTCTGGGTGAACTGCGGATATCACTCGAAGAAGAGGTAACCGAGCTGGCTGGCACAGACAACCCTACTCGCGACCAAGTTGAACTGGTCTTGAATAAATACGGCCATCCGATAAACGTGGCAAGCGCTTATAAAGAACCCCGGTTTTTAATCGGGCCAGAGTTGTACCCAGCCTTCATTGAAACGATGTCTACCGTTTTTACCGTTAGCGTCGTAGCCGTTATTTCGTTGCAAATGATCACGTGGGTCACAAACGGCTGGGGTACCGGTATTGGCGGCTTTATTGAAAATGTAATTCGGTTGAGCCTGTGGCTAACCGCAATCATCGTCATCAGCTTCGCTACGCTCGAGTACTACGGTGAGCGTATTGGCTGGTTTGACAACTGGAAAGCCAGCTCATTGAGCAACATTCCTGCTACGGCACCTAACCGCAGCGACCTTATGACAAACCTGGTCTCCGAAGGTGTTTTTCTACTTTGGTGGAACAAAATACTGGTGCTACAGAACTGGATCCCGGGCGTCGAAGGGCGCTTTACAATCAGCCTGTCTGAAGTGTGGGCTGCTCTTTTCTGGCCGGTAAATATATTGGCAGGACTCTGGTTTATTGTTCATGCGTTCACACTACTGCATCGTCACTGGACCCGACCGGCACTCGTCATCGAAATTGCTGTCAGCTCAATTGCCTTTGCGCTCTGCCTGTATCTTGTCTCACAACCCGAACTGATTTTAACAACGGGTATGATTGAAGCAGCCGACCTTCTTGAACGGAGCCTGCGAGTCACGATTGTGGTTATTGCCGGTTTTATTGCCTGGGATTGGTGGCAGGCGGTAAAACTCTGGCGTTGGTAAAATACGGTTTAAGCCCCCCCCTGAATTGTTCGAAAAAAACGTACGCACAATTTAACGTGAACGACATTTAGAGTTAATGCCTTCCATTACGGCGTAATCGCAGTGCTAGCGAACACGCTTTCGAGTATCGAATAAGACTGGCCTTAAGCAAGTATGCTAGCTTTATAGCTCGAGATTAAAATAATAAAGCACTATTTCCTGGGGGGAAAAAATGCCAAGTCTTTCTACTGCCTTAATTGCGACGCGTGCGGTAATTCTTATTCTGTTGATATCGTTCGTAAACACAAGCGTTGCTCACGCCCAAGACTGCAACCTGAACGGTCTCGATGACACGCTGGAAGCTGACCTTGACGCTGACGGCGTCATTAACGCCTGCGACAACTGTCTCGAAGTTTCAAATGCCGATCAGTTCGACAGTAACGGCGACGGCTACGGTAATCTGTGCGACGCCGATCTGGACAATAACGGCATCGTCAACTTTATTGATCTTTCACTGTGGACCAACGACTTTTTGGGCTCAAACCCCGACGCCGATTTTAACGGCGACGGTCTGGTCAACTTCGCCGACTTTGTTATTTTAACCAACGCTATTTTTGCGCCACCCGGCCCCGGTCTTCCCGAAGCCAACACAACACCGATTGCCGTGGCAGGTGTTGATGTGTCTGCCGAAACGAATGAAATCATTGAATTCGACGGCAGTAGTTCATCAGATGCCAATGACGACAACCTTACCTATAGCTGGACGATTGTCCAAAGACCGCCGGGGTCAAACGCGATTTTGGAGAGCGCTAACACGTTCGAACCCAAACTTGTGCCCGACGCGGTAGGCGCATGGCAAATAGAACTCATCGTCAACGATGGAGAAACCGACAGTCTGCCGTCAACACTTGACGTAACGGTAGACACATCTCTCTCGCTACCGCCAGAGGCCACCTGGATGCAAAACATAGAGTCATCCTTGCTCAACAAACGTCTGCGCAATGTAATGTTACCCGGAACGCATGACTCGGCCACCTACGCCATTAGCTCCAGTAGCCCGGTTACGCGCGATTGTTTTATTAATTTACCCAGTATCGCCTGTACAGTTGCCACGCAGCTCCCGGGCGTCGCACAGGCGCAATCGTTTAACCTACTTGATCAGCTCGCGTTCGGCATTCGCTACCTTGATTTACGCTGGTGTGAAGAGCGTGATGGCGACGGCATATTCACTTGCCATTCGCTGGAGGGATCCCCTCTTGCTGAAGTACTCAACGACATAGATGTATTCTTGAGCGAAACCGAACAGGAAATCGTGTACGTCGACAACCGCTTTTTCTATGGCTTTGAAGACACCGATCATGAAGTTCTGATTAACGCCTTCCGCGAGCGTTTTGGTGACCTGATGATCAGCGAATCGGACCTGCTGGAAACAGGCCAGCTGCTTGAAGGCGACACCGCGCTTGATAAAATGCACAACGTGACGTTCGACTGGATGTGGCAGAACAACAAAAGAGTGATTGTCGGTTTTGGCCCCGAGAAAAACGACTCGAACTGCCCAAACGATGATATTCAGTCGCTACGGCTGGAACACTTGAGTGCGGGTTCTCTCATCACGCTGTTCGACAAGACGGCGCCGGAATCTTTTAGCAGTGATTTCCTGACGATCCTGGTTAAACAAGACATTGACTACCGCACTATCAACTCACTGGAAGCATCATTTGAAGACGCTGAGCTTGAGGTGGTTTACACCAGCGATAATGGCCTCAATGGCGACGTGTCTCGACTCGACTTCGACGGTGGCGGCACTGTCAGTACCTCAGGTCTCGTCAGACTGTACAAGTCTGCGAACGCCCAAGAAGAAGACCTTGTATGCCAGCTAAAACTAAATACCAGTGGTGTCGACACGTTTGACTTTACGCAAGGCCAGGACGGGTTTGAAGAACGAGACCCCTACCCCGTACTTCAGCCTGAGTTCAATGACATCTGGATATCGTCGGACCTGATGCGTGACAACTCCTTTGCGGGTACAACCGAACTTGGCACTCTCATGCGTAAGAATACGGTGACGCTGCCCAACTTGAACAACAAGTTTCACTTACTTCAAATGCAGTTTACGCCGGGGATCAGCGATATTCTTGAGTTGAATGCCAACCTTTTTAATCTGGCTGCTCAAAGCAATCCGCAAATGGTCCAGAACGTGCAGGATCACTGGACGGACGACGACAACGTCAACGTCGTTATGATTGATTTTTTTCAGAACACCAATCTGGTTGATTTGGCCATTGCCAACAATACCGTGATATTACCTCCGTCAGGTGTGCCCGGCTGGCACCTCTTTGAGAAACACGACATTGGCAATGGACAGGTTGCAGTCAGCGGCGGTAGCGTTTGTCGTGGACTGCTCACTGTTCCTATAAGCATCGATTTCACTGAATCCCAACTTTGCGATAACGACAGTGCCGATTCCGCCATTTTTTACGACCTCGAACCAGGTCAAGTAATACGTCTGTACGATGACAAACTGGGCAGCTTTAACCCTGCTAACATATCTCAGGACGACTGGATCGAAATTGTCGTACTGGAGCCCGTTGAGGATCTTATTCTCGATTCGTTTGAGGAATTACCCAATCTGACCTTTTTATACCCGGAAGACCTAACCTCAAACGCGCCAGATATTTTCAACAACGGTGATTTTCGTGTCGTCCGTCACGGTCAGGGAAACCTGAACGATCGGGTCTCGCGTATTGAATACGCTCTCGAGGCCATCGGTGGCGTCGTTGACATTATGAGTGGTGATAACGGTACAGGTGATCTACTGTGTTCGATTCCTGTGCAGCCCAGCAATGCCTTTAACTTTGAGACCAATCAACAGTGTGACAACGACCGGGCGCGCTCTATAGTCATGTACGACGTGCCAGCTGGCACGTTCATGCGCCTTTATGACAGTCCTGAAGGAGCTGAAAACGACGACTGGGCGCAAGTCAACATCAAGCAAAACGTCGAGCGGTTTGTGATTAATAATTTCGAGAGCGACATCAATACGCCCTTCGTTGAAATGATTGTGCTCAGAGACAACGGCCTCGCAGGTAGTGTGTCACGATTTGAATACGACACCGTTGACACACTGGCCGCAACGCCGCCAACTATTGAATTCTTTGATCAGAACGATACGTTCGGCAAAGCACAGTGCCAGATTAACGCAGCGATTATTGCCACTATTGATCCGTTAACAACCGAACTGTTTTTATCACCCGGTGATCTGGGTTGCTCGAATGACAGCATTCGTTCGATGGCGCTACGTAACCTGCCAGCGGGCTTGAGAATTCGAATTTGCGATCGTTCTGATTGCGATCCAATTGACGACGTTTCAGTGACCACGGTGCTTCAGTCGAGCAAATATTATCGCATCAACACGTTTGAGCAGGCCTTCAACGACGGCATAGTCGAACAGATCTTTATTGAAAATAATGGTCTAGACGGAAAAGTGTCGCGAATTGGCTTGGAAGACTAACAAAGCCGGCTGGCGTTAAAGTTAAAAACCAAACTTGTTTGTTTAACCAACCGGAACGCGCCATCAAGGCTCGAAACCGCTCCCGACACCAATGAGAAAGGAGCGGCGGCATACCGAATGTGTAACGCCAAAAGACATTTATTGTTTATAAACACCTGATCGAAACAAGGTGCTCTTAACGGTTGTTAAGCCAGCCGGCCTTTCTAATTTCAATCAAAACGCCAACGTGTACAGTCGCCTTCGCCGAGGAAGATAGCCCGGCGCTCGGTAAAACCGGCGACGGTTGTTAAACGCGCTTACCATCCACACAATGATAGCCAAAAAATTTCCAACACCTAGCCGATAAAGCATGCCGTTTCTGGCCAGATTTTACGTATGTACCTATGGAGACCAATAAAACCAAATGTTTGGGCCACCCTGGGGAAACGGGTAAGCCCATGAAAGAATTGAAAATAAGACAGTAATGTTTCGAGTTCAGAACCCCTCTGCCCGAGTCGTATGCTGTTGGGAGAGCAACATGCCGCCTGTTAAACAACTTATTATTCTTATTTGCCTCGGCATAGCCCCGATTGGCATCGCCCAAATGCCCGAACTGGTCGGCCCGGCGGACCAAGTCAATGCCACCCACTTAACTATTAGCGACAACGACCGGCTCATTATCGTTCAAACAGACGGCTGTCCGGCGATCGATATCGTTCGGCCGTGTAGCGTAGTCCGAGTACCGGTTGACTGGGATGAGCCCGTTCCGATCTCGATTTACAGAGACGATGGACCAGGAAATTCGGCGCATATCTGGTCAGAAAATGTTTCGATGAACGCGAGCTATCTGTGGTTCCTTGGCGAGACCAGGGTTTATCGGTCTTTTAAATCCCCATCGACGATATCTTTAGTTTCTCTGGCATCGAAAATAGACCCACTCTCAACGGGAGAGATCGCGCACGACGATACGCACATTTACTGGACCGAAAACACGGCCAGCACGGGCAGGCTATATCGGATTCCCCGGTTTTCATTTAACACGCCCGAGTTGGCCTATACCAACCTGGCCGGCCCACTCCGACAGCTTAAAGCCTCGCCGACTGGCGGCGTACTTCTCGTGACCTCATTGGAAGGGGGAGCTTTTTTCAGCGACACACTGTTGCACATTCAAGAAAGCGACGGCGCAATTACAGTGACTCAAGGACGACCACTTACCGAGTCTTATACGTTTGACGACACTTACGTTTATTTAATTTCTGCTTTTCAGAATTCCGATCGCACGCTGGTTCGTGCACCGTTATCGAATATTGGAGCGAGTGAAAATGGCGTACAACTAAGCAACATTAACGACGGTACCACCATAGAGTATATTCTCGCAGACGATACAGATCTCTACTACTATCGAGCGCGGTCGGGCACTGCTTTTAATTTTATTTACAAGCTGGACAAAAATCTTTGGTCTACCGGCACGCCGTTGCCCATTACAGGGGATATCGGTGTCGTTCAGGATGTGGTTCAAACCAATCTGGTTGATCCGGCGCTGTGGTGGCGCAACTCGGCCGGTGCGCTGTTCAGGCTACGCAAGAATCTTGCTCAACCTGTTTCAACTGACCTGTCGATCGGCGCCATTGAGGTGGTGCAAGCCGTGCAAACACCTGACAACCGTGTGCAGTTGGTGGCCGGTAAATCAACTACCATACGTGTGTATCCTGATATTCTGGAAGCGTCAAACGTCGATCTCCTCAGCGCTTCGGTGACTCTGGAAGTTGAAGACCTTCTTACCGGCACGACGATTACTCCGGCGTTGCCCTCCAAGATAATTACACTGAACACGTCAGAACCGCTGGACCGTGAAAACCTGGCGCACAGCGTCAATTTTGAAGTGCCCCCGCAATGGATACAGGGTCAGGCCAACTTATCGGTGCGTGCGAGTATTACTCCGCTGACGGTGTTAGACACCAATCTTTTAAATAACGAGTTTGTCGAGGAAGGTTTTTTAGAGACCGGTTTGATGTTTGAGCCTAAATCACCCGTGTGCGTCAAGTTGTTGCCAATTGCTTCAACCAGCGGAATCACTTATCGTACGCGCTCGGCTGCGAGTGGCACATCAACACCTGGATTCAACCAGATTGTTGAGCTCTTTAATGAACTGTATGCAGCAGAAAGAATGCTCTACTACACCCAGTTTTCACCTCTTCGCAAGCCACAGTTTTTGGGCACACCTCAGCCGTTCAATTTGAGTGACAACCAGGACGGAGACCATTTGATAGCGGCGCTATGGGAGCATGACCTGTTTGACACCTCACCCGAATGGTGCGGCGGGAATAATGCCAGAACACATTATGCGGCTATGGTAGATCCGGCGGTCCCAACCGGAGTAACAGGCGGCTATGGCTCTTTTGCACTCGGCTACTCCTGGAACAAAATGTTTTCACCCGGAGCGGGTGAAACGATGGCGCACGAATTTGGCCATAACTACAATACGATTAATGGTGACAATGATAACTGGCAGCACATCAACTGCGGCCTCCCTGATGGCTCGGGCTCTGACGATGTCTATCCCTACCGCGACGATTCTATCGGCGTAGACGAAGCGAGCGGTGATATCTTGGCGAACGCAGGCTGGGGCTACAACCGTATCCGCAGAACAGTGTTTCGCCCTGACGAGCGCGCGGACTACATGTCGTACTGCGGCGCATGGGTCTCCGACTACCGATGGGATCTGGTGGTGAACGCAGTCGGCAATAAGTCGGACATCAGTACAGCACCTTCCTCGCGGGAGCTGGTGTCCGATGTTGTCGCGGTGTTTGGTCTGGTCGACGAAGACGAGTCTTCGGCTGAAATTCTATCGGCAAATCTGGCATTGCCAAGCGCAGGCTTAAGTGTTCCGGCAGACGCGTATTCAAAACAATCACGTGAAGGCAACACAACGCAAAGCTATACGCTGGAGTTAATGAATGGTGACGGCACCGTGGTTCAGACTCAGGAAGTGTTTCCAGTGCGTGGTCAGGACGGTCCAGCCGGAGCTGGTTTTTTCTTCGCTGCCATCGTGCCGTGGAGCGGTGACACCGAGAGCATAACGTTGCAGCAAAACCAGACGACGGGTCTTTCGGCCATTAACGTCAGCGCCAACGCTCCGGCAGTGTCTATTGTTTCACCTGTTTCTGGCAGCACCATCGGAGATACACTGACGGTTAACTGGACCGGCAGCGATGTCGATGGTGACCCGCTACAGTACACCGTGCAATACAGCGCGGACGACGGAACTACGTGGTCGAATATCGCCAACGGCCTGACCCAGACAAGCATCACCATAGACGATGCGCGCGACATCGCCGGTTCTGCCACCGGCGCTATCCGCGTGCTGGCCAATGATGGCGTGCGTATCGGTACCGGCAGCGTCACTGGTCTGACAGTTGAGAATCGGGCGCCAGTGGCTGCTATCTCAGGACCTGGCAACGGTACCGTTTATGAAGTTGACGAAACCGTAAACCTCAACGTTACCGCTCAGGATGCTGAAACAGGCGTCGTGAGCGACAATCTATTGTTCTGGGATCTGCAAGGCCCCAGCGTTCTGAATGGCGTCGGCGGGACGGCGACTTTTACTGCTCTGGAACCGGGCGACTATTCACTGAATGCAACGGTGCAAGACCCTCAGACACAAGCGACTAATCAGGCGGTCTCACGTAGTTTTGCCGTTGCGCCCAAACTGGTTCCGAACATTACCGCGCCAAAACTCGATGGCCTTTGCACCGATGAGGCTTACTCTTTTGACCAGCATCCGATACCGTTGATCTATGACGACGGCTCAACGGCAAAGATATACACAGGATATGTAAACAACAAACTGTATCTGTGTTATTCCGGCATCCGCGAGTCAGGCGAAGCCGAAAATTTCGGCGTGTACGCGTTGTTCGATCTTAACGGCGACGGTGGTTCAGGAGAAGCCGAAGACAATTTGTTTGTAGCTATGGTCGCTTCTGAAACGCTCATAGTCCAAATTGGCTTTGAAGATGTGGACATTATTCAGGGCGTCACGGGGTTATCTCAACAGCAAGGCGACGTGGTCAGCTTTGAGTTCGAGATTGATGATTTTTGGCTCAACGTTCAGGAGCAAGGCTGGAACCGTACGATTGGTATGCAGGCAGGACACGCAGATGATATTGAAGATGAATTTGAAACGCTCATCCTTGCGACCTGGCCTATCAACAGCGACGGTGAAATGCCGGACACGTACGGCAGTGTGGCTCTCGGCGCCCTGCCCCAGTCACTCAATTTTCCACCGTTACCGGACATCACCAGCGGCACAGACCCTCTAACGCTTCAGGCGACTGCAACGTCAGGATTGCCTGTTGAGTACTTTTCTAACACACCGCAAACCTGCTCGATTGTTGACGGCAACCAGCTGTTACCACTTGCTCAGGGTACGTGCATGGTTACCGCTAGCCAGTTCGGCAGCGCCGCTTACTTTTCGGCTCAGGACGTTTCTCAGACAACCTTTATTGTACCGCAAGGCTGTGATTCGGCCACAGATTGTGATTCTGACGGTGTGCTCAACGCTCTGGACAACTGCTTTTTGGTAGACAATCCAGCTCAGATTGACGCCGATAACGATAACATTGGCAACGCGTGTGATGCCGATTACAACAATGATTGCATCGTTAATTTCTTCGACGTATTTTATTTTACGAACAATAGCTTTTTGACTGACGATCCGCTGGCTGATCACAACAATGACGGTGTTGCCAATTTTATTGACTACACGTATCTGGTATCACAGTTCTTGCGAACACCTGGACCTTCTGCAATCTCAAACCAATGTGGTGAGGGGCTTTAGGATCCGCAAAACAAGGTCGTGACCTGACGTGTATGAGCAATACGTATCCGGATAAGCAGGTGAGCAATGGGGGCCACACTCTCCCCCTTCGTTACCACACGCTTCGTTATAGCCAGTGTGTAGACATTAACAAATAGCCGCAGGGAACTAATAGGGCTCGGCTGATTGCTTAACCCACTAAAACTAATTCGGAAGGACGTCCCTTTGACTAGCGCTTGGCATAGTCCAAAGGAAACTCTCTTATCGCGGTGAATGCTTCTTGGCTAGGCACAAAAAAACCGGCTAAAAGCCGGTTTCTTAATAAGCAGCGTAATAAACCCGCTAAATATAATCTCTACTCGTCGTCGTCTTCGTCATCTTCAACGATTACGACACGATCTACGAGTTGAACCAACGCCATTGGCGCTGCGTCACCCGGACGCTCACTCATACGCAAAATGCGAACGTAGCCGCCAGGACGCTCTTTGAAATGAGGACCAAGCTCTGTGAACAACTTGCCAACAGACTCTTTGCAACGCAAACGATCGAACGCACGTCGACGATTGGCAACGCTGTCGGTTTTAGCCATTGTAATGAGCGGCTCTATATAACGGCGCAGTTCTTTGGCTTTTGGTAACGTGTTACGGATAGTCTCGTGCTTAATAATCGACGCGGTCATGTTGCGAAACATGGCTCTACGGTGACTACTATTACGGTTTAACTGCCGTCCAGATTGACGATGTCGCATGTCGGTATTCCTAAACTCTTACTTAAATTAATTAGGCCAGTCCAGATCGCTCTAGATAATGGCTGATTCGAGGCTGGTTTCGCCGCGAAGCTGTGGTGGTGGCCAGTTGTCGAGCATGGTGCCAAGAGCCAGACCGTGCTGAGCGAGAATTTCTTTGATCTCGGTCAGTGACTTTTTACCCAGGTTTGGCGTGCGCAACAGTTCAACTTCAGTACGCTGAACAAGGTCACCAATGTAGTTAATGCTTTCAGCCTTGAGGCAATTTGCTGATCGTACCGTGAGCTCGAGGTCATCGACCGGACGAAGCAAGATAGGATCTACGTGTGTTTCTGCCAGCGCAGCCGCAGTTTCATCAGCACCGCGAAGGTCAACAAATACCGAAAGCTGATCTTTCAGAATGTTACCAGCAAAACGAATCGCCTCTTCAGGGTCGATGGTTCCGTTGGTCTCAAGATCGATCAGTAGCTTGTCGAGGTCAGTACGTTGCTCAACGCGTGCCGCTTCAACCGTATAACTTACACGGCGAATCGGGCTAAAAGACGCATCCAGCTGCAAACGACCGATAGGACCTGAAATCTCTTCAAAGCGGTTACGTTGAGCTGCTGGCTGGTAGCCGCGCCCACGTATTACTTTAAGGTTCATGTTCAACTGACCGTTAGCGTTGATGTTGGCAATGACCAAATCAGGATTCATAACGGTGATATCGTGATCGGAAGCGATGTCACCGGCTGTTACAACTGCTGGCCCCTTCTTCGATAACGTCAAATACGCCTCGTCCCGCGAGTGCATTTGGAGAGCAACCGTTTTCAGGTTCAGCAAGATTTCAACTACATCTTCCTGAACGCCTTCGATATGCGTGTACTCATGAAGCACGCCGTCGATTTCAGCTTCAACGATGGCACAGCCAGACATTGAAGACAGAAGAACGCGACGCAGGGCGTTGCCCAGCGTGTGACCAAACCCACGCTCAAACGGCTCAATCGTGACGCGCGCCTGAGTATCGGATGACTGCTGAACAGTAACAACCCGCGGCTTCAAAAATTCGGAAACGGAACCTGTCATAAAGGTAACCCCTTAAGATAAAACGTATTACTTAGAATAAAGCTCGACCACCAGATTTTCGTTGATATCGGGAAGGATATCATCGCGCTGGGGAATCGATTTAAAGGTGCCACTAAGCGCTTTCTCGTCTACTTCAACCCACTCTGGACGACCTACCTGTGAGGCAATGTCCATAGCTGACTGAATGCGCGCTTGCTTCTTTGCTTTTTCGCGAACCGAAATCACTTCGCCAGCGGCGACCTGATAAGACGGAATATTCACGAGAGAACCGTTGACCTCAATGCCCTTGTGGCTAACCAACTGTCGTGCAGCCGCTCGAGTTGACGCGTAGCCCATGCGGTATACGACGTTATCGAGACGGCATTCTAGTTGCTCAAGCAGCAGTTCACCGGTTGAGCCCTTACGGCGCGCGGCAGTCTTGTAGTAGTTACGGAACTGCTTTTCCAGCACACCGTACATACGACGCAGTTTTTGCTTCTCACGCAGCTGCAAACCGTAGTCTGATGTACGAGGACGTCTTTGTCCGGCGCCACCAGGTGGCACATCAAGTTTGCACTTTGAGTCGAGCGGACGCACGCCACTCTTCAGGAACAAGTCAGTTCCTTCTCGTCGCGACAGCTTACACGTTGGTCCTAAGTATCTAGCCATGGTAATTCTCCGTTAGACCCGACGTTTCTTCGGCGGACGACAACCGTTGTGTGGAATCGGGGTAACATCTTCAATATTCGTAATGCGAAATCCAGCAGCGTTCAAGGCACGTACAGCCGACTCACGGCCTGGGCCTGGTCCTTTGACGCGTACTTCCATGTTCTTAACACCGAAGTCCTTAACCACGTTGCCAGCCTTTTCGGCTGCAACCTGAGCTGCAAACGGTGTGCTCTTACGTGAGCCACGGAAACCGCAGCCACCCGCCGTCGCCCACGACAAGGCGTTGCCCTGACGATCGGTGATGGTAATGATGGTGTTATTAAAAGAAGCGTGCACGTGCGCAATTGCGTCGACGATATGCTTCTTTACCTTTTTCTTGCGTACTGGATCAGCCATGTTACTTACTCGTAAAAATATTCAGGTGTTGCTTATCGTTGTCTTACCCAACGTCAAGCAGTGTGTTTAAACCGCTACTTACTTGCGGACTAAACGACGTGGTCCCTTTCGGGTACGCGCGTTGGTGCGACTGCGCTGTCCACGGACTGGCAAGCCACGACGGTGACGAATACCGCGGTAGGTGCCCAGATCCATCAAGCGCTTGATGTTCATAGCCGTTTCACGACGCAAGTCGCCTTCGACTGTAAACGTCGCAACGGCGTTACGAATCTTTTCGACTTCTGGTTCCGAAAGGTCTTTTACTTTCGTTGAAGGTTCGACACTCGTAGCGACGCAAATCTGACGCGCGCGTGTTGTGCCGATACCAAAGACATGCGTCAAACCGATGACGATATGTTTATTTAAGGGAATGTTTATCCCAGCGATTCGGGCCATCTCAGCCGTCTCCCACTAATCTAATTAAAAACGCTAACAAAGAATCCGACAATTAACCCTGACGTTGCTTGTGACGACCATCTGTTTTGCAGATGACACGTAGCACGCCATGGCGACGGATAACTTTACAGTTGCGACAAATTTTCTTTACTGATGCGCGTACTTTCACCGCACTTCTCCTGGTTGCATGGCTTAGCGAGTTGAACCGGAACGGCCGTAGCCTTTCAGGTTCGCCTTCTTGGCCAGACCTTGGTACTGGGTTGTCATGAGGTGAGCAGCGAGCTGCGCACGGAAATCCATAACAACCACGACAATAATCAGCAGTGACGTGCCGCCAAAATAAAACGGAACGTTGAACTGCAGAATCATAAATTCAGGTAACAGACAAACGGCTGTTACATAGAGTGCGCCCCAGAACGTAAGTCGGGTCAGCACCGTGTCCAGGTACTCGCCGGTCTTGCGTCCGGGTCGAATTCCAGGAATAAACGCGCCGGAACGTTTCAGGTTGTCGGCGGTTTCTTTCGTGTTCATCTGCAGCGCCGTATAGAAGAAGCAGAAGAATATAATCAGGCCAGCGTACATGATGATGTACAACGGCTTGCCCGGGCCAATTTGGTTCGCTACATCTTGTAGCCAGCCGAACTGCTCACTCGAGCCAAACCAACCCGCGATAGTCACCGGCAGCAAAATAATACTGGAGGCGAAAATAGGCGGAATAACACCCGCGCTGTTCAACTTGTATGGCAGATGCTGTGTGGGCGTCTGATAAACCTTACGTCCCTGCTGGCGTTTGGCGTAGTTGACTGCAATTCTACGTTGACCCATTTCCATGAACACAACGAAGTACAGTACACCCAAAACGAGCACAAGCAGCAGTATTGCGATGACAGGAGACAACTCTCCCTTATTTACCAGATCAAGTGACCCGCCAATAGCACTTGGGAGACCCGCAATAATACCCGCTAAAATCAAAATACTGATGCCGTTACCAATACCGCGCTCGGTGATCTGCTCGCCTAACCACATCAGAAACATGGTTCCCGCAACCAACGTAGTGGCAGCCAGGAAGACGAACTGAAAGCCGGGATTCAGAACAACACCCTGCTGGTTCTGCATGGCGACTGAAACACCCACTGACTGAAACGAGGCCAGAGCCAGCGTACCGTAGCGAGTGTACTTGGTTATCTTGCGACGACCACTCTCGCCTTCCTTACGCAATTCCTGGAACGTCGGTACGACAAACGTCAGAATCTGCATAATAATGGAGGCTGAAATATACGGCATGACGCCCAGCGCAAAAATACTGAGCCGTTCGAGGGCACCACCGGAGAACATGACCAACACGTCAACCATGGACCCTGCGCCGTTATCCCGATTGAACAGCTGTTCCAGCGCCAACGGATCAATTCCGGGCACAGGAATATACGTACCAATTCGATAGACTACCAGCGCCAGTACCAAAAACCAGATACGTCGCTTTAGTTCACCGAACTTGGAACCTTCGTTCGCTAGTCCTTTTGCCGTTGGTGCTGAGCTTGCCACTTTAGTCTTCCACCTTGCCGCCAGCTGCTTCAATTGCAGCGCGTGCACCCTTGGTTGCTTTGATGCCTTTCAGCGTAAACGCTTCGGTAACTTCACCGGACAGCATTACTTTCGCTTTCATCGTGTTTTTGGCTACCAGGTTGGCTTTTTTCAAAGCGTCCAGGTCAATTACGCCGTCTTCGGCATGCTTCGCCGCAATGACCAGCTCCTGAAGACGAATTTCGTCAACGTAGCGACCCTTGCGAGAGCTAAAACCTACTTTAGGCAAACGGCGTTGTAGTGGCATTTGACCACCCTCAAAACCGACTTTGTGGAAACCACCTGAACGCGATTTCTGACCTTTCTGACCACGAGTACAGGTTTTACCCATGCCCGAGCCTTCGCCACGACCAACGCGTTTAACAGGATTACGGCTACCTTTAGCCGGTGATAATTCATTCAGGCGCATCTTATACGTCCTCGACTTTTAACATGTAAGACACCTGATTAATCATGCCGCGATTCTGTGGCGTATCTAGTACTTCCACAGTGTGGCGGATCCGGCGTAAACCCAAACCACGCACGCTGGCTTTATGGTTCTTAAGGCGACCGGAAGCACTCTTAATCAAAGTCACTCTGATTTTTTTAGCGTCACTCATGATTAACTCACAATGTCTTCGACAGACTTACCGCGTTTCTTGGCGATAGACTGTGGTGATTTAATGTTGTTAAGACCGTTAATGGTTGCACGCACCAGATTGATTGGATTACGTGATCCATAACTTTTTGCCAACACGTTACGAACACCTGCACATTCGAACACAGCGCGCATCGCACCACCGGCAATAACGCCAGTACCGTCTGATGCCGGCTGCATGTATACCTTGGTAGCACCGTGGCGACCTTTGGTTGAATACTGCAGAGTCTCTTCGTTTAGGTGAATCGTCATCAGATTCTTGCGCGCAGCCTGCATGGCTTTCTGGATAGCAATTGGCACTTCGCGTGCTTTACCGTATCCAAAACCGACGCGACCGTTGCCGTCACCCACTACAGTAAGTGCGGTGAAACCAAATTGACGACCACCCTTGACTACTTTGGCAACGCGGTTAACCGCGACCAATTTCTCAAGCAGATCATCGCCTGCGCTGTTGTTATCGTGTTTAGCCATTTATATCGACCTTAATATTGGGCCAAGCCCATTTAAAACTGCTGGTAAAGCGCGTGCTTTACCATGTGGAATTAGAACTGCAAACCGCCTTCGCGAGCTGCATCGGCCAGTGCTTTAACACGACCGTGATAGCGAAAACCTGAACGATCAAACGCCAGCTTCTCTACGCCTGCCTCAATCGCTCGTGCCGCAATGGCTGCACCAACTGATTTAGCCGCTTCGATGTTGCCAGTGTTCTTAAGATCACCGCGAACATCTTTTTGTACTGTGGATGCCGCCGCAATCACTTTGTCGCCTTCTGGTGCAATAACCTGGGCATATATGTGCTGCGAGGTACGGTAAACGCTAAGACGATGCACCCGGAGCTCACGCATTTTAGCGCGAGGTTTGCGAGCACGACGTAAACGTGATTGTTTCTTGTCCATAGTATTTCCTAAAACTCTTCTTAAGCCCGATTACTTCTTCTTGGCTTCTTTCAAAATGACGCGTTCGTCGGCGTAACGTACACCCTTACCTTTATATGGCTCTGGCGGACGGAAGGCGCGAATTTCTGCAGCTACCTGACCGATACGTTGCTTATCGGAACTCTTCAGCACGATTTCAGTATTTGACGGTGTCTCGACGGAAACGTTGTCAGATACTTCGTAAACAACCGGGTGTGAAAAACCGAGTGTCAGGTTCAATTTCTGACCTTGAGCCTGGGCACGATAACCCACACCCACCAGGTTGAGACGACGCTCAAAACCGGTGCTCACGCCAATGGCCATGTTGTTCAGCAGTGAACGCATGGTCCCGGCAATGGCTACGCCCTGCTTGCCGCCACCAGCTGGTCGCACGTTTAGCTCTTCGCCTTCCTGCTCTACTTCCACATTGGGATGCAGCTCCATAGACAGCGAGTTTTTACCGTTCTTAATCGTAACCGTGCGGCCAGCGACTGAATACTCAGTACCTTTCGGCAGCACGACGGGTTGTTTTGCAATTCTGGACATATCAGTTTCCGTTATACGCTTGTGTGCAGTGTTGGCTCAGCCTTAGCTGACCAGACACAACACCTCGCCGCCCTGGTTGTTAGCGCGGGCTTGACGATCTGTCATCACACCCTGCGACGTAGACACGATAGCAACACCGAGACCACCCAAAACCTTAGGAATCTCGTCGCTGTTCTTGTACACCCGAAGACCCGGGCGACTAACGCGCTTAATAAGTTCAATTACCGGCTGGCCTTCGTGATACTTCAGGCTTACTTTCAGCTCGGCTTTGTTGCCGTCAGCTTCGACTGCGAATCCTTCGATGTAACCTTCACTTTGAAGCACTTCACAGATAGCAACCTTCTTGGTTGAAGAAGGCATGGCCACAGACACTTTACGCGCCTTTTGGCCGTTACGGATGCGGGTCAAAAGATCCGCGATTGGGTCAGTCATACTCATGAATGTTTCCTTTAATCTCTTACTTACCAGCTAGCTTTACGCAAGCCAGGAATCTCACCATTCATGGTGGCTTTTCTCAGCATGTTGCGGCTGAGACCAAATTTGCGATAGTAGCCGTGAGGGCGACCGGATATGCTGCACCGATTACGCTGACGTGACACACTCGAATCGCGAGGCAGTTTTGCAAGAGCAATAACCGCTGCTTCGATTGCTTCGTCGTCGCTGTTAACCGACTTAATGATTGCTTTAAGCTTGTCGCGTTTGGCCTTAAATTGTAGAGCCAGCTTTTCGCGTTTGCGCTCGCGCATCAGCATTGATTTCTTAGCCATTCAGGCAGTCCTCACTTTACTTTTTAAATGGAAAGTTAAACGCTGATAAAAGCGCTCGACCTTCGTCGTCGTTACGTGCAGTAGTGGTAATTGCAATATCCATACCCCGGATAGCATCCACTTGATCAAAATCCACTTCCGGGAAGATGATCTGCTCTTTAACACCCATGTTGTAGTTACCACGGCCATCAAACGCTTTAGATGACAGACCACGGAAATCACGTTCACGAGGTATCGAAATGTTAACCAAACGGTCAAGGAAGTCGTACATCCGCTCGCGGCGCAGTGTGACCTTGCAGCCAATCGGGTAGCCGTCACGAATTTTGAATGACGCAACCGATTTACGTGCTGGACGCATCAGAGGCTTTTGACCACTGATTCTCGCCATGTCGCTCATCGCGTGTTCCATGACTTTCTTGTCCGCCACGGCCTCACCCACACCCATGTTCAAGGTGATTTTAGTGATGCGTGGTACTTCCATCACGTTATCCAGCTTCAGCTCTTCTTTCAGCTTGGGGACAACGGTCTCTTTGTAGAATGTTTGCAGCCTGCTCATCGTATGTATTACCTGTTAAAGGTCCACTAACTCATCAGTGGACTTGAAATAGCGAACCCGCGTGCCGTCTTCTTGAACGCGAATGCCCACCTTGTCGCCCTTCTTAGTCGCAGCGTTGTAAACGGCTACGTTAGAGGCGTGGATCGATGTTTCTTTGTCGACAATGCCGCTTTCAGCAGCTGGGTCTTGCGGGTTACCTTTAATGTGCTTCTTGGCTACATTGATACCCTCTACCAGCAAACGCTGGAAAGGCAGCAGCTTCAGCACGGTACCGCGTCGACCTTTGTCTTTACCCGTAACTACGATGACGGGGTCGCCTGTTCTAATCTTATTCATTACTGCAATCCTTAACCTGGGCTCGTTAGCGCTTAAAGCACTTCCGGCGCAAGAGAAACAATCTTCATAAACTTGCTACCACGTAACTCACGAGTCACGGGGCCGAAAATACGTGTGCCAATTGGCTCGAGGCGCGCGTTCAAAAGAACTGCAGCGTTACCGTCGAAACGAATCAGCTGACCGTCAGGGCGACGTACGCCTTTACGGGTACGTACAACAACGGCATTGTAAATCTCGCCTTTCTTTACCTTGCCGCGAGGAATCGCGTCTTTAATACTGACTTTGATCACGTCGCCAACGTTTGCGTAACGTCGCTTCGATCCGCCCAGCACCTTGATGCACATGACACGCCGAGCTCCGCTGTTATCGGCGGCGGTCAAAATTGTTTGCATCTGAATCATGGCTTCTTATCCAATTCTAAAAGTTAATGCTTAACGCGGTGCTATCGCACTCGCGCCTGATCGATGACACTCACCAGTTCCCAGGCTTTACGCTTGGAACGTGGACGAGTCTCAGACAAAGACACGGTGTCACCGGCCTTGGCTTCGTTATTTTCGTCATGCGCCATGAGCTTGGTAGTGCGGCTGATGTACTTGCCGTACATCGGGTGCTTTACCTTGCGTTCGATCGCGACAGTGATGGATTTGTCCATCTTGTCGCTAACCACTTTGCCCGTTACCGTGCGCTTCGTTTGAGTTGCTGCAGTTTCTTCAGTCATTGCCATTAGCTCGTATTAACGTTTTTCGTTCAGGACCGTCTTGATTCGTGCGATGTCGCGGCGAATCTTGCGGAACCGATCTGAAGTTGTGAGCTGGCCAGTTGCATCCTGCATACGCAGGTTGAACTGCTCTTTTCGGAGACTAACCAGTTCGTCATTGAGTTCGGCAACCGAACTCTCTCTTATTTCACTTGCTTTCATCACACCACCTGCCGTGACACGAATGCGGTCGCGATTGGGAGCTTAGCGGCTGCCAGGCGAAACGCCTCGCGAGCAATAGTCTCGTCAACCCCTTCCATTTCATACAACATGCGACCGGGCTGGATCTGGGCTACCCAGTACTCCACGTTACCCTTACCTTTACCCTGACGTACCTCAAGAGGCTTCTTGGTAATCGGCTTGTCTGGAAAAATTCGAATCCAGATTTTGCCGCCACGCTTAACGTGACGAGTCATCGCACGACGTGCTGCTTCAATTTGACGGGCAGTGATTCGACCGCGAGCGGTGGCTTTCAGGCCGTACTCACCGAACGATACGCTGCTGCCGCGCTGGCTAAACCGCGGTTTTTGCCCTTCATTTGTTTGCGAAATTTTGTTCTCTTTGGCTGTAGCATCGAACTCTCCTATCTAGCGCAGGCCTAGCGCGCAGCCGGTGTATCAGCGGTTTCTTTCACGGCTTCCGCTGTGTCGAAAATCTCACCTTTGAAAATCCAGACTTTGACACCGATGATGCCGTAAGTCGTAAGCGCCTCGGCCACACCGTAATCGATGTCGGCACGTAGCGTGTGCAAAGGCACTCGACCTTCGCGGTACCACTCTGAGCGGGCAATTTCTGCACCATTCAGACGGCCACCTACTTTAACTTTGATGCCACCTGCGCCGAGACGCATAGTGTTGGTCACCGCCCGCTTCATCGCACGACGAAACATGATGCGGCGCTCGAGCTGCTGGGCAATGCCCTCAGCAACCAGGGTAGCGTCCAGCTCTGGCTTGCGAATTTCCGCGATGTTGATGCGGATATCGCCCAGCGGCAGCTTCATCAGCTTCGAAACAGCCTGACGCAGCTTTTCAATGTCTTCGCCTTTCTTACCGATAACAATACCGGGGCGCGCCGTATGCACAGTAATGTGTGCTTTTTTGGCTGGGCGCTCAATCTGAATACGGCTAACCGAAGCTTGCGATAATTTCTTTTTCAGAAACTCGCGAATCTTGTGATCGGTAGCAACGTATTTAGGAAACGTTTGGCTATCGGCATACCATTTAGACGACCAGTCTTTGGTGATACCGAGGCGAATGCCAATTGGATGTACTTTTTGACCCATTGAATACTGCTCTCTTACTCGTCTGCAACTTGCAGAGTGATATGACTGTTGCGTTTAATGATGCGGTTACCGTTACCTTTGGCTCGGGCTTCCCAACGACGGAAGCGTGGAGCTTCGTCAACCATCACTGATGAGATTTTGAGTTCGTCGATGTCAGCGCCGTTGTTGTGCTCGGCATTGGCAATCGCAGAGTTCAAAATCTTGCGTAAAATCTTCGCGCCTTTCTTTGGCATAAATGCCAGAGTCTGATCGGCCTCAGCTACAGACTTACCGCGAACCTGGTCCGCAATAAGGCGAATTTTCTGAGGAGAAATTCGCGCGTATCGCAATTTAGCAGACACTTTCATTATTCAAACTCCTACTTGGACTTTTTGTCGCCAGTATGCGACTTGTAAGTACGCGTAATCGCGAACTCGCCCAGTTTGTGGCCCACCATGTTCTCGGAAATCAATACCGGAACATGAGCTCGACCGTTGTGTACGGCAATCGTAAGACCAACCATGTCGGGGAGAATCATTGACCGACGTGACCAGGTTTTAATAGGTCGACGATCATTGCTTGCGGCAGCGGTTTCAACTTTCTTCATCAAGTGAAGATCGATGAACGGCCCTTTTCTTACGGAACGTGGCACTTCAGTAACCCCTCAGTCTATTTTTTCTTCGAACGACGACGGACAATCATGTTGTCAGTACGCTTGTTCTTACGAGTTTTGTAACCTTTTGTCGGTACACCCCATGGCGTCACAGGATGACGACCACCAGAAGTACGACCTTCACCACCACCGTGCGGGTGGTCGACTGGGTTCATAGCCACACCGCGAACGGTTGGACGAACACCACGCCAGCGCTTCGCACCAGCTTTACCGAGCTTCTGCAAAGAATGCTCGGAGTTACCGACTTCACCGAGCGTAGCCCGACAGTCGATGTGAACTTTACGCATCTCGCCGGAGCGGAGACGCAAGGTTGCGTAGCTACCTTCACGGGCGGCAAGCTGCGCTGAACCGCCGGCTGTACGCACCATTTGGGCACCTTTGCCAGGCTTCATTTCCACACAGTGAATCAAAGAACCAAGCGGTATGTTACGCAAAGGCATGTTGTTGCCCATTTTGATCGCAACTTCACTGCCGGATTCGAGCATTGCACCTGCACTCACACCCTTAGGCGCAATGATGTAGCGACGCTCGCCGTCTGCGTACAACAACAAAGCAATATGCGCGCTACGGTTAGGATCGTATTCGATACGCTCAACTTTCGCAGGAATGCCGTCTTTGTTGCGCTTAAAGTCAATCACTCGGTAACGCTGCTTGTGTCCACCACCTGTGTGACGCTTGGTGATGCGACCTGCATTGTTACGACCACCCGACTTCGTCTTCTTTTCAAGAAGCGGACCGTGTGGCTTGCCTTTGTGAAGCTCGGTATTAACTACGCGAACTTTAAAACGGCGTCCTGGTGATGTAGGTCTGGCCTTTTGTAATGCCATCGTTCTTCGCCTTTAAATCTATTTCGTTACTGCGGTGCGGGAGTTATTCCGCGCCAACTAAGTCAATGGTGTTGCCTTCGGCCAGACGGACGTAAGCTTTTTTCCAGTCGGCACGTTTACCCAAAGTCGCCTTAAAGCGCTTTTTCTTGCCCTGGACATTCAACACCTGAACTGATTCAACCTTCACTTCAAACATCACCTCAACCGCTTTGCGGATTTCAGTTTTGTTTGCGTCAGTGCGCACCTTAAACACGTACTGATTGCGTGTTTCAGACAGCACGGTGCTCTTTTCAGAAACGTGAGGACTTACCAACACTGTTGCGAGACGTTGCTCATTCATCCCCATTTCTCCTCAAGTCGACGCACAGCTGCGACGCTCATCATGACGTTCTCGTAGCGTAGCAAGCTGACCGGATCAACTGCGCTAGCTTCCAGCACACTGACGTTCGGCAAATTGCGCGATGCGAGATACACGTTCTCGTCGTAGCTTTCCAGCACGATCAAACAATCTGGAACGCTCATTTCGTTAAGCTTGCTTACCAGCACGCGAGTCTTAGGCGCTTCGATGGTGAACTCGTCAACCAGCACAAAACGCTCACGACGTACGAGCTCAGACAGAATGGCCTGCATGGCTCCGCGGTACATTTTACGGTTAACTTTTTGCTTATAACTACGAGGAGCAGCAGCAAACGTACGGCCACCGCCGACCCAAATTGGGCTACGAATGGTACCAGCACGAGCACGACCGGTGCCCTTTTGACGCCAGGGCTTCTTACCACCGCCGCGTACAGCAGCGCGGTTTTTCTGAGCCTTGGTACCACTGCGTCCGGCGGCAAGATACGCCGTTACGACCTGGTGCACAAGGGCTTCGTTGTATTCACGACCGAAGGTAACTTCGGACACCTCGACGGCTGCACCGCCGTGGCTGTTAATTTGCATAGCCATGGTTATTTCTTACCTCGCATGGAAGGCATGACGATTACGTCTCCGCCTTTTGAACCAGGTACAGAACCCTTAACCAAAAGAAGGTTTCGGTCCATGTCGACACGAACAACTTGAAGATTCGGTTGCGTACGACGGACATTACCCATCTGGCCGGCCATTTTCTTACCTTTGAACACGCGACCTGGCGTCTGACACTGACCGATAGAACCCGGCGCTCTGTGCGACAGCGAGTTACCGTGGGTAGCGTCTTGCATGCTGAAGTTGTGACGCTTGATAGCACCGGCAAAACCTTTACCGTGGGTAGTACCCGTCACGTCAATAGCCTGCCCTTCTTCGAACATGTCGACCGTGAGCGCAGAACCCAACTCAATGTCAGCACCTTCTTCATCGTTCAGGCGAAATTCCCACATACCGCGACCGGCTTCGGTTTTCGCTTTTGCGAAATGTCCGGCCTGGGCCTTGGTTACACGGGAAGCTCTGCGAGATCCTGTACAGACCTGCAGTGCGCGGTAGCCGTCAGACTCCGCGGACTTGATTTGTGTAACTCGGTTGGGCAACGCCTCAATTACAGTGACGGGCACTGAGCGGCCGTCATCCATAAACACACGAGTCATGCCGCATTTGCGGCCAACTACACCAATCGTCATTGTCTATTACCTCATTATCACCACATCAACTTCGATTGGTTGATGCTGTTGCGGGCTGCCGAGCACTTCGAGGCGCTCATCCTGCCCTAAAAATCACATAATCCGGGGTTGTTACCTAGCCCTCTGGGCCGTGTAACTGAAGGCCCGGAACAAGGTTAACTGTTCCGGGCCATCGAGCCGCCCATTATAGGCTACTTTCTATCATTAATTCAATTTTATTTGCACATCAACGCCAGCAGGCAATTCCAGCTTCATTAATGCGTCTACAGTCTTGTCTGTCGGGTCCACAATATCCATCAAACGCTTGTGCGTGCGCAATTCATACTGGTCTCGCGCGTCTTTATTGACGTGAGGCGAAATCAGAATGGTAAAGCGCTCCATCTTGGTCGGCAGCGGAACCGGGCCTTTTACATGCGCGCCGGTACGTTTCGCCGTTTCCACGATTTCGCGAGCTGAAGAATCGATCAGGCGGTGGTCGAATGCCTTCAAACGAATTCGGATGCTTTGATTTGTAGCCATAGTCTTTCTCTTTAGATTTTTATCGTGCGAACGTCAACCTAAGTTGACAGTCTTTGTGATACCTGAATCGAGGCAGGCCCGCAAAACAGACCTGCCCCTGCTCAAACTTTATGTCTTAGTCAATAATTTTAGCAACAACGCCGGCGCCCACTGTACGGCCACCTTCACGAATAGCAAAACGCAAACCGTCTTCCATCGCGATAGGAGCAATCAGCTCAACAACCATTTGAATGTTGTCACCCGGCATAACCATC
>JBGCFV010000048.1:0-15483 GCA_045107075.1 Gammaproteobacteria bacterium | reverse complement strand
TCGCGCCCATAGCAACAGAGCCAGCTAATTTACTTAGGCTCTGTGTATTCCCCGCTGGTTCATTCTGAGTGTTCACGGTTCCAATCTTACCTCATCGATAACGTATTCCGCCGCCGTCATGCGTGTACCGGGCACGATACTGAGCATACTGAACTCCGCGGCCTCAAACCCTGCGAATTTTTCGATGGGCAGCGACACGGTTTGCCACTCATCACTGACTTCAAAATCACGCGACGGTGGAGCTCCGGCGCCCATACCGCTAAACAACATCATACGATACGTACCTGGCGTTCCCTTAATTTCGAAGACAATGTTCTCGTAAGCGGATATATCCAGAGCGAAATTGGGCTCTCTTGATCCCAGGCCTGCGCCCGCCCACGGATAGGCAAAACCATTGCCGATCTCAGCCGTAACAGCCAGTGCATAACCGTCGCGGTTTTTATCACCCTTCACATCAAGGTTTACGTCAAGGTTTACATTAACAAGTTCAACACGACTGATCTGTGCCACCGACGTGCCATTCATCGTACGGTCATCGGTAGCAACCCACGACATTCCATCCGGTCCGGTCGCATCCAGATCAAAAGAACCTAAAACTGAATTACTGATCGCCGGGACTTTGGCAGACTCCGATTCAACTCTTGTGACGACATGACCGTTTTTAATCACGTGTTGAATTTGGCGGCTGGCGCGAACGTCCTGATAAGGATTGCCACGGACCAACAACATATCGGCTCGCTTGCCAGGTGCTAGCGCTCCACGAGCGCTCAACTTAAAAACCGCCGCTGGCAATTCTGTCGCAGCATGAATGGCCTCAGCATGACTCAGCCCGGCGTCGACCAACAGTTTAAGCTCATGATGCAGACTGTAGCCGTGCGCTGTACCTGGGTTGGGCGAATCAGAACCCGCGAGAATTCTTACGCCCGCCTTGTGCAGTCGCTCTACGTTGTTAAGCGCTAACTGAAAGTCAAAACCCGGAATACCAGGCGGAAATTCGGTACTAATCGTAGACCGCTGCATCGGCGAGAACCATTTAGTGACCTCGGCTAACTCGGCGGTCGGATCATCTTCACCCGCAACTGCCGAAATAATAGCCAGAGTTGGAATAACGAACAGGTTATTTTTGACGGCTAACTCTACGAACTCATCGGTAACCGCCTCGTCCGCAAAAACATGCACAAGGCCGTCGATACCATCCTCTACCATATCGAGGGCGGCCCGTTGAGTCGAAATATGAGCCAAAGCCATAAGCCCCTCGGCGTGCGCCGCATCGATAACCGCTTTGGCGATCTCTCGGTTCAAACTCGGAATTCTCGTTTGATAAGGCATGTACACAAGCTTGATAAAGTCTGACCCTTCTTTTATTCGCTCGCGAACCCACTCAGGAGCCTGAGCTGGATCAGACAAAGTAGATATGGTTACACCGAACTGAGTGCCATGCCCACCCGCCGTAGTAGCCAGCATGCCGGCGCTAAACATGTCCGTTTGTGTTACCGCGTCAACCGATGCTCGCTGGTCACGCGCAGCAGGCAACATCTCCGGTGGCGAAAACATATCGATGCTTGTTGTAATGCCGAAACGCAGGGCGTCTTCCAATGCTGTTCCATAAGAGTGTGTATGACTATCGATTAAGCCAGGCACTACCGTTAAACCGGTAGCGTCTATAATCGTTGCGCCTTCAGGTGCATCAATGTGCTCCTCGACGTGCACAATGTAACCGTTATCAATTAATACCGATCCGCTTGTCCGTTTGCCCCCGCTTTCCTTTTTGACAAGGTAAACGTTCTCAATCATCGTCGACGACGCGCTACCGGTTTTGATCGCAGCGTTATTAGCTATGGGAGTCGGAAGCAAAACAAGTAGCGTCGAAACAAGCGCTACTACTGCAAGCACTGCGAAGATAAGTGTTCTATTCACTGGTATTCTCCAAACGTATAAGCAACAAACGTGAATGCATAAAGCGTAGACAAGAAAAAAGAGCCGACAACTAGTCGCGCTGCCGCGACCACGCCAAGAGCGTCAGCGCCGCTAAAACGACCGTCGTGATAATCATGACGACAACGTGGTTGGTAAAGGTGTGTTCACCCGAGGCGCCCGCTACATACAGTGCTATTTCGCCCAGATGATACGAAGGCAACACTTGAGCCAGGGACTGCATGACCGACGGATACATGGTAATGGGAATCCACAGCCCACCCAGAATGGCAAGCCCCATGAACGCAAGATTAGCGATTGCAACAGCTGCATTGGCACCGAAACAAAAACCAATTATCAGACCAATCAAAATAAACGGCAGCGTCGCAAGCAGGTGAGTGAGAAACAGCTGCACCCAACTCAAGCGCGGCAGAGCCACACCCGCCGCAAAGCCGGCAACGGCGTAAACAAGCGCAATTGAAAGTGACGCAACCAACAGCGTCACGACGATTTTAGCCAAAATATAATTCATGCCGGGTGCAGGTGACGCCCGCTTCAGGTCAAGCCAACCGCGGTCGCGTTCATTGGCTACAGCAACGCCAAAACCAAACACCGCCGGCCCCATAACAGCAAATACTCCGTAAGTAGCGAGCAAGTATGCGCTGGCGCTTGGTCCTTGCGGCATGATTACACCGAAGAACGTATAAAACGCGACCGGAAAAACCAAAGTGGGAATCATGTATTCCGGAGCTCGTAGCGCTTTTAACAACTCAGCGCTGCATTCTGTTACGAGTGACTTGAACAACATTATGAATACTCCCTGGCAAATACGTCTTCAAGATTTGGGCGCGACACGCTCAGGTCGGTGACCTCGTGTTCTGGTGCCAACAGTTCGCGCAGCGTCACGACAACATCACTGGTTTGAATTTCGCTAACACGCCCACTGGTGACAACTTGCGTGACTTCGGCAAGGGCACTAAGCCGCTCAACACTTGAGGTCGTGTGACATCGAATAATGGAGCCACCTAACAAAGAACGAATGTCGGTCGCCGGCGCATCAGCCACTACCTCGCCTTCACGCATAACGACAATGCGGTCGGCCAAGGTGTCAGCCTCCTCTAGGTAGTGAGTGGTCAAAACAATGGTTTTACCGTCACTCACAAAAGATCTGACTACCGCCCACAAGGCCCGTCTTGCATCCGGGTCAAGTCCGGTAGTGGGTTCGTCCAGAAAAACTAGGTCAGGATTTCCAACAATGGCCAATGCAAACTGCACGCGGCGTTTTTGCCCGCCTGACAACTGCTTGTACCGTTTACCGGCGAAATCGTTAATGTCAGCGAGAGTAAGCGTCGCCTCGACGGACAACGGATCTGGATAGTAACTCGCAAACAGCTCCACCAACTCGCGAGCCGTTAACAGCTCCGGCAGGTCTGAGTCTTGCAGCATAATGCCGATGCGTTCCCGAGCCACTCGCTGCGGTGATTTCTTACCAAACAGATGAGCGCTGCCTTCATCAAGCGAGAGCAAACCCACTGCCGAGCGAATCAAAGTTGTTTTACCCGCGCCATTTTGTCCCAGCACGGCAATGACGCCGCCACTGTCAACGTTTAACGATACGTTCTTAAGCGCGTGCGTTGTCCCATACGATTTACAGGCGTTGGCAATAGCGAGTGGAGATTTAGACGGTTCCATTGTTGGTAGCCTCTTATCAAACAGGACACCAGTGTGGCCCAGCAGGTAGAGAGGCCACCATTGACAAATGTCATGAATATACGCTCGCTGTTCGTAACCTGTTCTAAATAGTCAATTTATTAATTCCCCGCCCTAGTCAAAAATGAACCTCCCGTGTCTTACCGGCCACATTCAGGCTTTAGAAAAATCACCCCGCATTCACTTTTAGCGTGGTGGACTAAAAACCGAAAATGTAATCAGCCGTGTGGTTCGGGAGCCCGCGTCGGCAGCCAATGGGGAAGATAAAACATGAATTCATTATTTACTCGTATGGGTGCAAACCCAGCTATCTTTCTGGTCCTGTGCGTTATGGCTCTGCCAAGCGCATACGCCGTCGATACCGACGGCGATGGCGTCGGTGACGAACTCGACAACTGCACGACGCTAGAGAACCCCAGTCAAATCGACGCGGATGGCGACGGGTTTGGTAATCCGTGTGACGCCGACTTGAACAACGACGGCACGATTAACTTTCTGGATTTCGCTTTATTTCAGTCGGTTTTTCTCAGCGCGAATGCCGTGGCGGACTTCAACAGCGACGGCTCTGTTAACTTTCTGGATTTGGCCATATTGGGAAGTGCATTTTTGCAAACCCCTGGACCAGCGGCACAGCTAACACACTTTCTATGGGAGCCGGCCAAAGTTGGGGCGGGCGGCATGATTACGGGGTACTCAGCAGACACTTCGGGTACAACTCGATTAGTACGAGCCGATACTTACGGTGCCTATCGGTTAGACGGTGACACCTGGACGCTGATCGTTACCAGTCAATCCATGCCACCAGAAGATCGAGTTCCGGAAACGTATGGCGTAGGCATTGAGGAAATTGTCGTCGCACCGAGTAACCCGCAGCGAGTGTACATGGCGCTCGCAGGTCGCGTTTTTCGAAGCGACAATGCCGGTAACACGTGGGAGCGCACGAGTCTTGCCAACATTTTCATGGACCCAAACGACGAATATCGCCAGTGGGGCACCATGATGGCCGTCGATCCTGTCAACGCCGATATCGTTTTGCTGGGTACAGCTCGCGACGGTTTACTGCGTAGCGATGACGGCGGCATCACATGGTCGGCCGCCGACGACGTGGAGCCGCCTATTGATCTTGTGGATACCCCTGATTCTCCCGAAACAGATTCCCCCGGTATTCTTGTATGGAATATTCCACAATCATCGGGAGAACTTCTGGCACTGTCTTACGGCACCGGGTTTTACAAGAGTACTGACAGCGGATTGACGTGGTCTCCCCTACCGAACACGTCTGCAACTGCGCCGAGCTTTGTCCGTCGCGCCGATTTTGCTCCCGACGGAAGTTTCTACATTGCCGGAGAGCGAGACGGCGTTTGGCGCTACGCGAACGGAGCGTGGGAGAACCTTAGCTCCAACATTCCGCCTACCCAATTTTACTACGGCGACGTTGCAATCAATCCGCTATCCGGCGTGATCTATGTTTTCGATATAAATGGAGACGCGTTTCGTAGCGTCGACGACGGCACCTCTTTCACAGCTCTGCAACCGCTCACAAGCACTGAAGGGCCTGACGACGTGCCCTGGATAAGCTGGATTCCAAGCAATTTTTTCAGTATTACTGACGTTACGTTTGACCCGGTGATTCCAAACCAAATCAACCTCGTCAACGGCGTGGGCGTCTGGCGCGCCTCCGTATCCGGAGATGAAACGGCTCTGAATTTCGTCAGCATCAGCAAAGGCATTGAGCAGCTGGTCGCTAATGATGTCATCATCCCTCCGCAACAAAAACCCATACTCGGCGGATGGGACTTTGGCTTGCGCGTTATTGAAGACGAGAACGAGTACCCGTTAACACACGGCCCGACAAATCGCTTTAACAGTGTCTGGCAAATGAACTGGACACCGGCTCAGCCGGGCTTTGTCGTTGCCAACACCAGCGATCACCGTTTTTGTGCTTTTTGCTCTCTGGATGGCTTGGCCGTGCAGGCTGGCTACAGCGAAGACGGCGGACGCACGTGGTCGAACTTCGCAACCTTGCCGACGCCTCCGGATGCTGCCAGTGACGATCCTTATCGCATGAGTTTTGGTTCTATCGCCGTGTCAGCTGATGATCCCGACAACATTGTTTGGGCACCGACGTTTAATCGCTCGCCGTTCTACACAACAGACCGAGGACAGTCGTGGCAGCGTGTCGTGCTGCCGGGAGAAGTGAGCGACACGCCCGGCTCCCATTTTGCCAATTTCCTTAAGCGCAAGCACATTGCAGCCGACCGCGTACTGGCCGACACTTTTTACTACTACCACAGCGGTGAAGCCGTGCCTGGCCAGCCCGGTCAGACAGTCAATGCGGGAGTCTGGCGGTCAACCGATTCTGGCGCATCCTGGCAGCAGCGGTTCGACGGCGAACTCGAATCATTCTCCAGGTTCAACGCGCTTTTAAAAGCCGTTCCTGAGCAGGCCGGCCACCTTTTCTTCACGACCGGCGCACTCAACGGCATTGACGCCCCTCTTAAACGTTCGGTAGACGGAGGGGAAACCTGGTCAAACGTAACGGGCATGACACGCGTTTCGGCTTTTGGTTTTGGGCAAAGGGCCGTCGGGAGCAACTACCCTGCTGTGTATCTTGCAGGCAAATATAACGGCGAGTACGGACTGTGGCGTTCACTTGATAACACACAGAATTGGCAGCGTATCGGTCAGTTTGTCGCAGGCTCACTCGATGAGGTCAATTCCATTGATGCCAGCAAAGATCAATTTGGACTCGTCTATCTTGGCCTGGGTGGATCTGGCTGGATCAGCGGTCGCCTGACGAATTGCGAAGCGGCACAAACCACACTGCCGTCTCAGTGCGTGACGATCGACTAATACCGGACTCGGCTGTCCGCACCCTTTAAAAAGTGTCCGGTTACTCCAGTAACCGGACACTTCGGACGTTTCCGGTCACCTTAAGGGCACCCGCTTTCTATATCTTTCAATAACTTAGACCCGAACAAGAACTGGCACGGTTTATGCTTTGTATAGGGCATGAACACGAAAACCCTCATCCTGACTCTTATGCTTTGCACCGTTCTGATTGGCCTTGCCAGCATCAGATTGTCTACACATTCCAGCATGACCAAGAGCAGCTCCAGTAACGAGGTTACTGTCGATGACACCTCTAATGACGCCATAGAACTTATCTGGTCCTTCGAACTTCGAATTCGACTGCCTATTCTTAAAAAGGATGCAATCTAATGTCTTCTGTTGAACGCCTACATCAGAGCTCACCTTCGAAACCGATTCACGATACAAGCGGTCAGGATATTCAAGTGGAGTCTTCCAAACCCAAGTTCATCAAATGGATCCTGATCGCGGTAGTCGGCGTAGCCGTGATTGCTGCCGTCGTCGTCATGTTTCAACGCTTCGCTTCGGCAGAGAAAAGCATCCCTATGGCCCGCGTCTCCATTGCCGAAGTATCACGCGGCGACTTCACACGCGACGTATCTTCTCAAGGCGTCGTGGTTGCCGCCGTAAGCCCCGGCGTATTTGCCCCTACTTCGGGTGTCGTGACGTTGCTGGTCAACGCGGGCGACTCCGTTGAGAAAGACCAGGTTATTGCACGCGTTGCCAATCCGGCGTTGAACAACTCATTGAAGCTGGAAGAGTCGACTCTGGCTCGAATCGATTCCCAGCTTGGCCGCCGCCGCATTGAAAACAAACGGGCAGCGTTAACCTCGCAGCAACGTGTTGACCTCGCCAAGGTTGAGCTGACTGCCACCAAACGTGAGCTACGTCGAGCTGAAGCCTCATGGGAGAAGCAGGTCATTAGTCGTCAGGATCACGAGAAGGCCATTGACGAAGTGTCGCGTTCGGAAATAAGCCTTGGACACGCGCAACGCGCCGCAAACCTGGAACTCGAAAGCCTCGACTTCGAACTTAACGCTCTACAACTTGAACGAGATCGTCAGGCACTAATTGTAGCTGACACCCAAAGACAGGTAGACGCGCTTAAACTAAGGGCGCCGGTTGCAGGTGTCGTAGGCAACCTGGCTGTAATCCAGAAAGCTTCCATATCGCGCGACGCTCTCATCGCCAATATTGTCGACCTGGGCCAGCTTGAAGTTGAGCTACTCATTCCTTCAAGTTACAGCGGATCTATCAGTGCAGGCTCTACCGTCGTTATTAGCTACAGCGGTAAAAAACACATTGGCATTCTGAAATCGGTGTCACCTGAAATCGAAAATAATTCTGTTACTGCTCGAGTAACGTTTGGCGACAGTACGCCTGACGACCTGCGTCAGAACCAGCGCGTGTCGGCACAGATCATTCTAGAGCAACGCGACAACGTGCTGAAAGTTCGTCGCGGCGCCTTTCTTGACAGCAGCCGCGGTCGCTTTGTGTTCGTAGTTCAAGAAGACGGCATCGCAGCACGACGTTTTATTGAGAGCGGCGCTTCAAGTGTCGACAGCGTCGAAATAGTGTCCGGCCTGCAGGTTGGGGACCGCATCATTGTGTCTAGCTACGACGATTTTATTGACTACGACACCATTCGCTTATCTAACTAATTACTTTTTACTTACGTCTCACTACAGAGGAACTGTCATGTTGAAAATGGCCCACATAAATCGCGTATACCGCACCGAACTGGTAGAAACTCACGCTTTGCGCGAGTTCTCACTCGAAGTAGAAAGTGGCGAGTTTGTTGCTGTGACAGGACCTTCCGGATCCGGCAAGACTACTTTCCTGAATATTGCCGGCCTGCTTGAAGAGCCTACAAACGGCTCTTATTTTCTTGAAGGTCAGGACGTTTCGTCACTCTCGGACAATCAGCGTGCCAAAATTCGGAACGAAAAAATCGGTTTCATTTTTCAAAGTTTTAACCTGATTCCTGACTTAAACATATTCGATAACGTTGACGTACCGCTACGCTATCGTGGCTTCAACGCCAGCGAGAGACGCACGCGCATAAACGAAGCACTTGAGGTTGTTGGCTTGGGCTCTCGCATTAAACACTTACCGTCGCAGCTCTCTGGCGGTCAGCAACAGCGCGTTGCCATTGCACGCGCGATGGCGGGTAGCCCAAGTTTTATTTTGGCCGACGAACCCACCGGCAACCTGGATTCACTCATGGCGCGACAGGTCATTGAGATTCTCGAAGGCATTAACGCTAAAGGCACAACCATTATTATGGTGACGCACGACCCTGAGCTGGCACGACGCGCGCACCGAACGGTACACGTGCTAGATGGTCAGGTAGCCAATCCTGAAACCCAGTTCAACAGTCAGCCGGTTGCAAACAACGCACCCACTAACGCCGCTTAGGAGCACATCATGTTTGGCTACTATTTACGTCTTGGAACCAACAGCATTCGACGCCACCCCGCGCTGAGCTTTCTGATGATGCTCGCGGTTGGGCTCGGCATCGGCGTATCGATGACTTTGTTCAGCTTGCATCACACGTTGTCAGCAGACCCCATTCCGGAGAAAAGCGACCAGCTTTTCGCGGTTACTCTGGACAGCTGGGACCCGGACAATCCCTACAATGAAGGCAATCCGGAACAGCCACCTTGGCAGTTAACGTATCGCGATGCCACGGCGCTGCTTGAGTCTGACGTTCCAACGCGTCACCTTGCCATGCATAAATCGTATTTTACGCTGAACGTAGACGAAGAAGACGTCAAACCGTTCATGGTCGTCAGTCGACAAACCACTAAAGAATTCTTCAACATGTTTAACGTGCCGTTTCTGTACGGCAATGGGTGGGACGCAACCGCCGAGGAATCACTGGATCAGGTTGCCGTTCTGAGTAAAAAAACCAACGACAAAGTGTTCGGCGGCGAAAACAGCGTTGGCAAAACGGTGCGCTTCAATACGCACACGTTTCGCGTCATCGGCGTACTGGACACTTGGGAACCGCATATTAAATATTACGACGTAAACAACGGTCCTATCGCCGAATCAGAAGACGTATTCGTTCCCTTTACATTGACCGAAGCGCTCGAACTTCCATTCGGCGGTAATAACAACTGCTGGAAAGACGAAGAAAACATAGGTCACCAGGGACACTTGAGGAGTGAGTGCATCTGGGTCCAGTTCTGGGCTGAACTTACTTCACGCAGTCAAAAGAACGAGTACCAAAACTGGATTGACAACTACGTGACAGAACAAAAGAAACTGGGGCGCTTTGAGCGACCGTTGAACAACAAACTGGATGACGTCAACTCGTGGATTCGCGCCAATGAAGTGGTGCCTGACGATCTGACTATCATGGTTGGAATAGCGTTCCTGTTCATGGCTGTCTGTTTGTTCAACGCCGTTGGATTACTGCTGGCACGCTTCATGGCTAAATCTCCTATAGTCGCACTGCGACGCGCAGTGGGCGCGAGCAAAGGCGCTATTTTTACGCAGCATCTGGTTGAAGTAGGACTAATTGGAATCGGCGGCGGTCTTATCGGCATCGTACTGGCGATTATCGGTTTGACCGGACTATCCAAAATGATCGAAGACATCAGTGAAGTGGCCTCGTTCAGCTGGACGCTCGCCGGCATAGCGATTGGACTGTCGCTCGGCGCTACGTTACTGGCCGGCTTGTATCCCACGTGGCGAATTTGTCGCGTACAACCTTCTTCGCAACTTAAAACACAATAGAGTTTTAAAGGAACTGTTATGACTATCCGACCCATACTCAGCGCGCTACTGCGAAATCGTACAGGCGCCATTCTCGTTGTCGGCCAAATCGCTTTAACCCTCGCCATCGTGGTCAACGCCGTGTTCATCATTCAACAGCGTCTCGAACACATTGGCCGTCCAACAGGCATGGATGTAGAGAACATCGTTTCAACCCGCGTGCAGGGTTTCGGTGAAAGCTACGACCATCTGGCCACGGTGCGCGAGGACCTTGCCATGTTAAAAGCCCTTCCCGGTGTCAAATCTGCAATTGCGTCTAACGCGGTCCCTTTAAGTGGAAGCGGCTCCGCCAGCGGGTGGCGAGCTACCGACGAAGAAGATGCTCGTTCTGTATCAGCCAATTACTTCACGGTTACTGATGACGTCAAGGACACTCTCGGCTTCGAACTTTATGCAGGACGCACCTTTACCCCTGAAGAAATTGAGTACCGCAGGCTGGCCGAGGCTGACGGAAACTACATGCCCAAGCTCACCATGATTACCAAGGATCTAGCCATAGATATGTTCGAAACACCCGATGTTGTTGGCCGTATGTTGTACGACAACCTCGGAGATGGCTCTCAGATTATTGGCGTTGTAGACCGAATGCTGGGGTCTTGGGTAGGCTGGGACAACGTCACCCATGTGGCCCTTTTTCCAAACGTGGACGACGATCCGTGGACTCGCTACATCGTCAGGGTTGAACCAGGCCGAGCGGACGAAATGGTCCCTATAATTGAAAAGGCTCTGGAAGACCGTAACGTGTCGCGAGTCGTCAACGGAACCCAAACAATGAAATACATGGCCAAGCGCAGTTACGAAAACGACAATGCTGTAGCGGTAATCTTGATCATTGTTGTAGTGCTGCTGTTTATCGTTGCCGGACTTGGCATTGTCGGTCTTGCCAGCTTCACGGTAAACCAGCGCACCAAACAAATTGGTACACGACGCGCGATTGGCGCTCGCAAGCGCGATATCATAACGTACTTCATGACCGAAAACTGGCTGCTAACAACAATTGGTGTTGCCATTGGTAGTGTTTTAGCGGTCATGCTCAACCTGTGGTTAAGCGCCGAGTTTGAATTAGAAACGCTAAACTACTGGTATGTGCCAGCCGCCGTAGGCGCTCTGTGGATTCTTGGTCTGGTGGCCGCAGCAGGCCCGGCTCGACGCGCGTCGAAGATTTCGCCAGCGATTGCCACGCGCACGGTTTAAGTTCTCTGAATTAATCAACTATAGAGGTTGCGACGTTAAACGATGAGCAGAGTTTTAATCATTGATGACAACGAAGGTGTGTGCAGCGCCCTTGGCATGTTGCTGGACGTAAATGGCATCGAAACCATTACCGCCAACGATACGGACACAGGCCTGAAACTGCTCGCCAAAGGAAACGTAGATCTGGTTATTCAGGATATGAACTTTACGGCTGACACAACGTCGGGCGAGGAAGGTGTCGAGTTGTATTACCGCTTGCGTAAAATCGACCCTGACTTGCCCATTATCTTGCTCACTGCCTGGACACATCTTGAAACGGCGGTAGAGCTGGTGCGCGAAGGTGCCTCAGACTATTTGGCCAAACCCTGGGACGACACCAAGCTAATGACCACGGTGCGTAACCTGCTCGAACTGCGCGAAGCCACGCAGCTTGCCAAAGAGAACGACGTTGAACGTCGCATGTCACAAGACAAACTCGCAGAAAGCTACGACCTATGCGGGCTCGTGTACGCCAGTCGATCCATGCACGAGCTCGTTTCGGTCGCCACGCGCATCGCGCGGTCGGAAGTGCCCGTACTGATTACCGGCGCAAATGGTGCTGGCAAGGAGCGACTTGCTCACATTGTTCAGGCTAACTCTGCAGTGTCAGATGGCCCCTTCATTACTGTAAATGCTGGTGCCCTTCCGCAAGATTTGATCGAAAGCGAATTGTTTGGTGCCGAAGCCGGCGCTTACACAGGTGCCGGCAAGGAACGCACCGGTCGCTTTGAAGCCGCCGACGGTGGAACTTTATTTCTTGATGAAATTGGCAACTTGCCATTGGAAGGCCAAGCCAAGCTGTTACGCGTACTTCAAAGCGGCGAGTTCGAACGCTTGGGAAGCAGTAAGACCCGAACAGTAACCGTACGCATTATTAGCGCAACGAACAGTGACCTGTCTGCAGCAGTTGCGCGCGGCGAGTTTCGAGAAGACTTGCTGTATCGACTAAATCTTATCGAACTATGCGTTCCACCATTGGTTGAACGGCCCGCCGACATTCTGCCACTTGCACAACATTTTCTCGGCGACAATCTCACACTCAGCAATGCCGCTGAGCAAGCCTTACGCAGCTATTCCTGGCCTGGCAACGTACGCGAACTGCAAAATTGTCTGAAACGCGCGGCCCTTTTGACTGCAGACTCCGTCATTGATGTCGCCGACCTTGCGTTGAAACAAGACTTAACCCCACCTGTCGCAGTTGAAGTTGACGAAGAAACCATACATCTGGCCCTTGGTCGCAATGGTGGTGTCGTGGCAAGAGCCGCCCGCGAGCTCGGTATCAGCCGTCAGGCACTCTATCGCCGCATGGAAAAATTCGGCATAGCTAAATAAACCTTCTGATTTCTAAAAGGAGCAAGCATGAAATGCTCTTGAGGTACGTCCCGTTTGATCTCAAAATGCTTTAAGCTCTTGGCTTGGCCAAACTGGTAGCACAACAAATCATGCGCGCATCTTTCGAAGGAAAACTGGTTCTGCTTGGCTTGCTGGCACTGTTAGTGGCCGGTGGCGTGGGTTTTTACGTATTCAGCTTAAGTTACGCCAGCGATCCGAAACTGGCGTTGAGCCTCTCGTTGCTCTCCGCTATCGTCATTTGGCTCGTTGGTTCCCGACGTCTGATTCGGCCTGCCGTTGACTTAATTACCACTCTAAAAGACAACGTCGCGAGCATGAAAGACAGCGACTTCAGCGTATCAATCGCGAATTTGCGACACGATGAACTAGGAGACCTTGTAAACGCCCACAACGAGCTCGGCGGCGTTTTGCGCCAGGAACGCCAAAGCCTTTACCAGCGCGAACTGTTGCTCGACACTGTCATTCAAACTACAACGCTCGCTCTGGTGCTTGTCGATGCCAACAAAAAGATTGTCTATAGCAACGCGGCTGCCCGAACGCTGTTGTGGCAAGGCAAACCGCTTAACGGTGAGTTGTTTGAACACGTTTTGTCATTGGCTGACAAGGCATTTAAAGACGCTGTCACGCGCAGCAGCGATGGTCTTTTCACTATCGAGGGTGACGAACCGCAAACCTTTCACCTGTCACGCAGCGACTTTACGCTTAACGTGCGCAATCACCGCTTATACCTGTTTAAACACCTGACTCAGGAATTAAATCGACAGGAAGTGGCCACCTGGAAAAAGGTTATACGCGTAATTAGCCACGAGCTGAACAACTCTCTCGCGCCAATTTCATCTATGGCTCATTCCGGCTCGGTCGTACACCAGCGCGGCTCTGATTCCACAGCAGACAAAGAACGTCTGGAAACCATTTTTGCCACCATCGAAGAACGTGCGCGCCATCTCAAAGACTTTATAGAAGGTTACGCGCGTTTTGCCCGGCTGCCAGCACCTCGAATTGAAACAGTCGAGTGGGAAGGTTTTCTCGATTCCTTAAAACAGACCATCCAGTTCCAAACGTTTAACGACCTGCCCGCAGGCAGCGTGCGCATGGATCCCGGACAGATGGAGCAAGTTCTGATTAACCTGCTCAAAAACGCGCACGAAAGCGGCTCGGCTCCTGAAGACGTCACGCTCGATATTCAGGCGACCGATCCGGGCTGGCGTATAGTTATCGGCGACCTTGGAACCGGCATGTCACAAACCGTGCTGGCCAGCGCGCTACTACCGTTTTATTCAACCAAGAAAACGGGCAGCGGACTAGGTCTGCCACTATGCCGTGAAATTGTCGAAGCGCACGGCGGTCGAATGAGCCTTGCCAATCGCTCGGTAGGCGGCCTCATGGTCACGATTCAATTGCCCGGGTAAGACTCGGCGGTTACACTTTTCGTATGCGCAAACGTAAAATCCTGGTTTTCCAACACGTACCTTTTGAACCACTCGGCACGCTCGATCCGCAGCTTCGTAATGCAGGCTTTCGTATCCGGTACGTTAACTTCGCTCGTGATCCTCACCAGCGCCCGTCGCTGGAGGGCTACTCCGGACTGGTTATTCTCGGTGGCCCGATGAACGCCGACGACGTAGAGAACTACCCCAATCTGGCAACCGAAGTTGAACTCATCAAAGAAGCTCTGCAACGCGGCATGCAAATACTCGGTATTTGTCTCGGCTCACAGCTTCTGGCCAAAGCACTAGGGGGGCGTGTGCTGGTGGGCAAGACCAAGGAAATCGGTTGGTATCCGGTTACCCCGACAACCGCCGGGCGAGTCGATCCACTAATGTCATGCTTCGAAGAATCGGAAGTTCTTTTCCAGTGGCACGGCGACCATGTCGAACTGCCTTATGGAGCCAAGTGGCTGGCCGAGTCAACTATTTGCCCGGTACAGGCCTATGCCTACGGCGGCACAGCATACGGTTTTCAGTTTCATCTGGAAGTTGACGAACCGCTGATCGAACGTTGGCTAACCGTACCCTGTAATGTCGATGAACTGGCCTCCGTAGCGGACTACATCGATCCAATGGACATCCGCCACCACATTCGAACTCATTTACCACGTATGCAAGACCTGTCTCATGACGTGTTTGGCAGGTGGATAGAGCAGTTTTCCTTGCCACAGAAAATGGTGCTGGGTAGTCGATGAAGCTAACGATAATGCGTAAAAAAACTGACTCCGGACGATTAAGCCTGATCGTTACGAGCTCGCAGAGTGGGTACGACAATCTCCCACAGGTTACCTGAAGCTAGCACCAAAAACAGGTCGCGGCTGCGTCAAGAGATTGCCATACGCTTCGCGCTCGCAATGACCTGCATAACTGGTACGACGCTTAAAACAGGATTGGGACCGACTTGATCCTCAGGGTACAGTCCCTATCCTCCGTCATCGCGAGGCCGCGGAGCGGGTACAACAATCTCCGTCCGGTTACTTCGCGTTAGAACCAATCGGGATAGGGGTGGACAGGCTATCTGTCCAACCCCTCCCACACCACCTAGCATGCGGGTCCGCACTAGGCGGTTCGAGAAGTTGAGGATCATGAGAGACGAGGTATGCCAAGGCGATCAAAGAACTTAATCGGCATA
>JBGCFV010000047.1:0-113761 GCA_045107075.1 Gammaproteobacteria bacterium | reverse complement strand
GGCCGACTTTTACCGTCACGACCATCGTTTGATATTCGACGCGATTTACTCTCTGGCCGAGCGTAACGAGCCTATCGACGTTGTGACCATCTCCGAGTTTCTTGACTCACAAAACAACCTGAACGAAGTAGGGGGTCTTGGCTATCTCGGCACTCTTGCCAAAGACACGCCCAGTGCGGCCAACATTCGCGCCTACGCTAACATCGTTCGCGAGCGTTCGATGCTGCGCAAGCTTATTGAGGTGGGTGGTGAAATCGCCGACCTCGCTCACGAAGCCGGCGGCGAGCCCGTTAACAAGCTGGTCGATATGGCCGAGCGCAAAGTATTCGAGATTTCTGAATCAGGCAAGCGCCAAGGTTCGGGCTTCGTATCGCTTAAAGAAGTCATGCCGGGTGCGTTGGACAAGCTCGATGAGCTTTATCATTCCGACGGCGAAATCACCGGTGTTTCGACGGGCTTTACCGATCTCGACCGAATGACTGCGGGACTTCAGCCCGGCGACCTCATTATCGTTGCTGGGCGCCCCTCCATGGGCAAGACCAGTTTCTCGATGAATATCGCCGAGCACGCAGCACTCGCACCCATTATTCAAGAGAATCCCGAAGCCGCCGTACCCACGGCTATTTTCAGTATGGAGATGTCAGCCGAGCAGCTGAGTCTCAGGCTGGTATCAAGCCTTGCTCAGGTTGGGCAGGGTAAGCTGCGAACCGGTAACTTTTCCGAGGAAGACTGGCCACGTATTCACAGCGCCGTAAAGTGGATGTCGGCTTCGCCCATGTTCATTGATGACACGCCGGCGTTGAGTCCTACCGAAATTCGGGCACGCGCCCGACGCCTGAAGCGTGAACACGGTCTCGGCCTGATCGTTGTGGATTACCTTCAGCTCATGCAGGTAACCGGTACAAGTGAAAACCGTACCAACGAAATTTCTGAAATCTCGCGTGGCTTGAAAGCGCTGGCTCGAGAGCTTGAAGTGCCGGTAATCGCGCTTTCCCAGCTTAACCGTTCAGTCGAGCAACGTACCGATAAACGGCCGGTGATGTCCGATCTTCGTGAGTCAGGAGCCATTGAGCAGGATGCCGATGTCATCATGTTTATCTATCGCGAAGAAGTGTACGACCAGGAAACGCCACGCAAGGGCATGGCCGACATTATTATTTCCAAACAGCGTAACGGTCCTACGGGCGACGTGCTGCTGAGCTTCCACGGCCAGTTCACTCGGTTTAGAAACTACACGCCTGACCGCCTCGCCGAAGAGGCCATGAGCTTCTCATGACCGCGTTTGCATGCGCCGACATTAATCGCGAAGCGCTGCAACACAACCTTTCGGTCGTTCGCAAGCTCGCCCCAGACAGTAAAGTCATGGCCGTCATCAAAGCCAATGCCTACGGTCACGGCATTGAGCAGGTGGCCCGGGCCCTTGATACGGCCGACGCTCTCGCGGTAGCCCGAATTTCGGAAGCAATGGATGTACGTTACGCTGGCATAGACAAGCCGGTAGTACTTCTGGAAGGCGTCATGCGACCAAAAGAGCTTGGTATTGCTTCCATGTACAACCTTGAAATTGTTGTTCACCGGGAAGACCAGGTAGACGCGCTCGAGCATTACAAAGGCGTTGGTCGTTTTAACGTATGGTTAAAAATCGACACGGGCATGAACCGGTTAGGTTTCCAGCCTGACGATATGCCCTTGATGATTGAGCGGTTGAAAAAGAAAAAGTGCGTCCGTAAACCCATCCGCGTAATGAGTCATTTCGCATCGGCTGATCTGGCCGAACAGACCATGAGCCTGGCGCAGATTAAACGCTTTGCCGAAGCAACTGACGGCGTGGATGGGGAGTGTACGTTTGCGAACTCGGCCGGCATTTTGAATTATTCCGAAAGTCACGCCGACTGGGTACGGCCGGGTGCCATGCTCTATGGAATTTCTCCCATCCATGGAAAAACGGGCGCCGATCTTGGACTTAAACCTGTCATGACACTTTGGTCTCGGGTCATTGCCGTGAAAAAGGTCAAAGCGGGTCAAACGGTCGGTTACGCAGGTACCTACGTCGTTCCGAGCGATACGACCATAGGCATTGTGGCGGCCGGTTACGGTGACGGCTATCCGTGGCGAACGCAAAGCGGTACGCCGGTGTTGGTGAACGGCCGTCAGTATCCACTTGTTGGCCGGGTATCGATGGATATGATTGCAGTTGATCTGGGTGACAAAACGGATGTGTCGGAAGGCGACAAGTCGATACTCTGGGGGCAAGGTCTGCCCGTTGAGACGATCGCCGAAAGCGCCGGCTCAATTCCTTATGAGCTCGTCTGCGGTATTTCAAAACGTGTACGAGTGGCTATGCTTAACCAGTAAGGCCGTTTGGATTTCGAAGTCGAAGACGGTGGGAGCGCCTTCCTGCCGAGACAGGGCGTTATAAAATTGGGTTTGTTGCGTAATTCAATCGCGGCAAAATCCCGCTAGTACGCACTCCACTTGTCCCGGCGGGACAAGCTTGGAAGTGCCCTTGGGGTACGCACTCCACTTGTCCCAGCGGGACAGGCGAAGTGCCCTTGGGGTGCGCACTCCACTTGTCTCAGCGGGACAGGCTTGGAAGTGCCCTCGGGGTACTCCTGCGTGGCAAATGAATTAATCCGGTGTCAGTGAAGAAAAATATATGTTGCGGAAAGTCATGAATATAAGCAGGTTATCAACGTGAGGCATCGCTCACCAGGAAATGTAAACGCTACCTCGGATACAAGCCTGCGCGAACAATTTGGTAATTTGAGATTTCTATTGCCTCATCTGTGGCCCCGCGATAGACCCGCAGACCGGGTACGTGTCGTGCTGGCGTTTGCTGTGACGTTCTTGGGTCAGCTCACTATTGCCGCGCCGTTTTTGTTAGGGCACGCCATTGACGAACTGGCGGCGAATGAATCCCCGATGGTGCTACCGGCTACTGTCGCAGCGCTTATATTTGGCTATGGTCTTATCCGTTTGGTGGGTGCAGCGATTCCGCAGGCCCGAGAGTTTCTGTTTGCGCGGGTCGGGCAACGAGCCCAGCGGAAAGTAGCGCTGCAAACGTTTCGTCACTTGCACAGTTTGTCGCTTGGCTTTCATCTCGAACGTCGCACCGGTGGGCTCTCCAGAGTCATCGAGAGAGGCGTGCGGTCCATCGACTTTTTGTTTCGATTTTTATTGTTCAACATTGGGCCAACGCTTGTACAGCTGGTCATTGTCAGTGTGATTTTTGGCTTGACCTATTCGGGTGTATACGCTCTGGTCGCGGTGATAACGGTGGCGGTCTATTTTTGGTTCACAGCCGCGTCGACCGAGTGGCGACTGAAGTTTCGTCGACAGATGAACGACATGGACGCGGAGGCCAGTACGCACGCCGTTGACAGCCTGCTCAATTACGAAACGGTCAAGTATTTTAACAACGAGGAATTCGAATCCGAGCGCTACAACAGCACGATGAAAGCGTATCAGGAGGCAGCCGTACGCTCCAACGTGTCACTGGCTGTAGTGAATATTGGCCAAGCTCTTATCTTTAACGCAGGCCTTGTCACCATGCTGCTATTTGCAGCCAAAGCGGTGAGCCGTGGTGAAGTCGGAGTTGGTGCCATAACCGCTATTAGCCTCGTAATGATGCAGCTTTATCAGCCACTTAACATCTTGGGCTTTGCCTATCGTGAAATTAAGCAAGCGCTGGTCGACATGGAAAAAATGTTCGATCTGATGCACGTACCAATTGAAGTGACAGACAGACCAGACGCTGTGCCACTTTCCATTGATCGTGGTCGCATTGAGTTTCGTAACGTAAATTTTCACTACGACAGCGATCGTCAAATTCTTGAGGGTCTAAGCTTTACGGTTCCGGCGGGAGAGTCGCTAGCGATTGTGGGTCCTTCAGGTTCAGGTAAGTCGACTATTAGTCGAATACTGTTTCGCTTCTATGACGTCACGCACGGAGAGGTGTTGGTCGATGGTCAGGATATCCGTGGTGTCACGCAAGACAGTCTGAGACGGGCTATTGGGATGGTGCCTCAAGACACGGTTTTGTTTAACCACACCATTCGCTACAACATTTCCTACGCCGACCCGAAAGCGGGTCAGGCAGAAGTTGAGCGTGCCGCGAAGCTTGCCAACATTCACGAGTTTATTCTGTCTTTACCAAAAGGTTACGACACCATTGTGGGCGAGAGGGGGTTAAAGCTGTCGGGTGGAGAGAAACAACGAGTCGCGATTGCACGGACCATTCTAAAAGATCCGGCCATCCTGATGCTTGACGAAGCTACATCGGCGCTGGACAGTGCGACGGAAAAAAATATTCAGGATGCTCTCCGAGAGGTATCCATGAACCGGACTTCGGTCGTCATTGCTCACCGCTTGTCTACCATTGTGGACGTCGATAACATTATTGTTCTGCAAAACGGTCGCATCGCAGAGAGTGGCACTCACTCTGAGTTGCTCGCACGGCAGGGTGAGTACGCCAAGCTATGGCAGCAACAGCTGGAGGTCGATGACAGCAGTGGCCATGCCAAGCCTTAGGCTGTCAATCGAAAACGGTTTTGATACAGGGTGCGGTCGTCAGAAATGAAAGCTAACGGCGTTTACGCGGGCGGGTCCGCGGCATGCTACATGTCGAAAAGAGAAGGTAAGCGTACGGTGGCTTCCATATACGTTATCGCCTTGCCCCCAAGAAACACGCGCTCGTCGGTAAGCGTACACTGAAGGAGCCCGCCACGCGCTGAACACTGTTCCGCCACCATTTCATTCTTTTGAAACTGTCCGGCCCAGTACGGCACCAGGCTGGCGTGGGTGGAGCCTGTCACCGGATCTTCAGGAATGCCGCCTTGGGGAGCAAAGTAGCGGGACACGAAATCAGCTTCAGCGGGTTCGTCTCCCGCGGCAGTAATGGCAACACCACCTGCGTTAACCTGTTCAATCAATCGCAGGTCAGGAATGAAATTTCGCACATGCCGTGATGAGTCAAGAACCGCAAACACGTTCTCGAAATTACGAAATACGTATTTTGGCTTGACTCCAAGCACATCGCTTAAGTCGAGGTCGCAAGGTTGTGGCTCAAGACGAGGGATATCCAGTTCATAGAAGCCGTCGTTTTTCGCCGTTACCTTGAGCTTACCGACCTTAACAGTGTGAAACTCAAGCGGTCCCGACAGTCCGTACTCTGAAATAAGCGTGTGTGCCGTGGCAAGCGTAGCATGGCCGCAGAAGGGTGCTTCGTGTGTCGGGGTAAACCAGCGAAGGTCGAAGTACTGGCCACGACTAACAACGAAGGCGGTTTCAGCCAGATTGTTTTCGGCGGCTAGCGACTGCATCAGGTGCTCCGGGAAAAACTCTTCCAGATAGAATACAGCAGCCGGGTTGCCTTTAAATAGTTCGTCTGTAAAGGCATCTACCTGATACATTTTTTTTAGCATGAGCTGACAGCCTGAGAAGTCGAAAACAGCATCGACTGACACTGGATAGTAGCTAATTACACGACTACTGTCTTGCGCGGAACAAGAGTAAGAGCGCGGTTAATTCTGTGTGATGTTCATTATCAAGCGTATACCCTTAGCGGAATGCCCTAAATGGTACACTGCGCGCTTTAGAAACGTGTTTGCGTTATCCGGGTGCACGTTTCCTCCGGAATCCAAACTCTGAGGAGAATGTGATGATTGTTGTTTGGGGCGTGATCGAAATTGCCGAAGAAAAAATCGAAGCTGCGCTTGAGATAAGCCTTGGTCACGTGCGTCGTTCACGTGAAGAGCCAGGTTGTGTTAGTCACAGCGTCTGCGTTGATGCCGAAAACAGTTGCAGACTTGTTTTCTTTGAAGAGTGGCAAAGTATGGATGCTCTTCAGATTCATTTTGCAGTGCCGGCGTCCGGACGGTTTGTGAACGAGATCAGTCAGCTGGCAACGGCAAAGCCCGTTATGAAACTGTATGATTCGCAGCAAATTCAACCTGCCTAGGCCGAAGCTCTGGACCCGGGCGATACGTCGTCGCCCGGGTCGTTTGAAGATGCGCTTGGATAGAAGTGCGGTGACCACCCCGGATAAGTGATTAGCAGCCGACGCCCGGTGCCACCCCGGAAGTTTCCAGGGCCTGCTCGTTTAGCGTGAACGCCTCGCCGCCACCTGTTCCGGTGACGCCTGAAAAACCGCCAAAGAAGCCGCTGTAAGAAATAAACGTAAACGGCTGACAGCTGGTTGGTGTGAAGCCGCCTGCGAGATTGAAATTGGCCGTGCCGCCCAAAGTAACTGCGTTTTGGGCTTCGAACAAACCGTTACCTGACGAGCCGATATCGATATCCAAAGTTGCGGCCGGGAGTAGCATCACGTTAGTTGTATCAACGTCTAGCAGTGCCGTCTCGCCAAGTGAAACAGTACCTGTCAGTTCGAAATTTAGCCCGAACACGTCAACGTTGCCGTCAGTGCGCCGGTTGACAATATCACCGTTCATAACAATGGTTGCTCCGCTCGAACCCATAGTGCCGTTAGCGGTGTCGGTTCTGATCGTAATGCCGTTTTCGATAGTCAGTATCGTTCCTGAACCTCCAGTGTTAATGCGATTTGACGAGTTACCAGATGTTGTGCCGCCATATAAGATTTCGCCGATGCCGCTAACTGACTGCGTGCCGCTTAGCGTGAGGCTGGTGGTGCTGCCGTTAGACTGAAGAGAGACGTTTGCATTGTCGAGCACCAGATTGTTCTGCACGGTGGCTTGACTGGCGTTCAACAAGTTCAGATTTGTATTCAGGGTAATGCCGTCGAGTGTGAACGAAACGGATGGCCCAACCGAAACGGCTGAGCCGGTGAGTATGCCACCCACGAACCGCGCGCCGTTTGCGATATCGATAGAGCTGCCTCCTAGGCTGTTAAGATCCAATGCTTCACCGGCAAGGTTAATAGCGCCAAAGACCGTCAGTGCGGCGTCGCTGGTTAGCGAGCCTAGATTATCTGCTACAAAAGATCCGTCGAGTATCAGTGGGGAATTGATCAGCGTAATGGAGCCTTCGTTGTCCCAGCTGTCGCTTTCGTTATCACCAAAACGAATTGACGTGTCCGTGGCATTAATTGATCCGAAGTTTTGCCAATTTCCAAGAAGCCTGATGTCTCCGGAATTTACGTCAATATTGGCTTCTGTAGCCAGCTGCCAGTCTCCGTCGATAATCAGTTCGCCATCATTGACCGCGCTGGTGTCGCCGCTGAGGGTTAGCAGGTTGCCGATGACAAAAACGGCCCGGCCGGGAACGTTCGACAGAATGTCACCGAGAATGGTGGTCTCCCGATTGGTGTCGCCAATACGCCCGCCGGTAGCTGATGTTTCGAAGTTGATTCCGGCCTCAAAAGTAGTAAGGCCTGTACCTACGCGACGCACGCGATTCGCCGTGTCAGAATTGGAAGAGCCTGCAAAGACGATGGAGCCGGTGCCGCCAATGGTCTGGTTGCTGCTTACATTTAGATAGCTGAAACCGCCTGCTGACGCGGTCAGTTCAATTGAAGAGTCGACCAGAGTAAGGTTGTCTTCAACGGTTAGCTGTGTGTTTTGCAGCAGGCTCATGTCAAGACCAAGCGTTACTCCCCGAAGGGTAGCGCTAATGGAAGGACCGACCGGCCAAGTGGAAGAGCCGGTGATGGTGCCACCATCAATTATTCCGGTGGTGCCGAGAACCAGGTCTGATGCGTTAATGGCATCAATGTCGAGGGTCGCTGCCGCATTGTCGAGCGTGCCGGTGATAAGGAGCGAGCTGTCGCTCGAGTAGTTTCCCAAATTAGCAATGCTAAAGGTTCCGTCCATTGAGAGGGGTGTGCCCGTCAAGGTAATAATCCCAGTGCCAGCGTTGTTCCAGGTATCAGCTGTTGTTCCTCCAAATGTCACCGCTGAGTCCAGCGCAGTGATGTTGCCGTTGTTGATCCAGTCACCCTGCAGAAGTAATGAACTGTCTGTGGCTGAGATGACGTTGCCTGCCATGTTGGACCACGTGCCGTCGATGTTTATTTCACCACCGTCAGTGGCTGTGACGGGACCCATAATATTGCCAGGGCTGCCAATGATTCGGATTTCTCTTTCAGTTAGCGTAGAGATAACTTCGCCTTGCAGATTCAGAGTGCTGCTTATGTTCCCGAGCTGACCTCCGGAAAGTCCGCTACGAACAGTGATATTCGGGCCGATGGTGGCTTCTGCTACTGAACTCACAGGGCGAGCACGACAGTTGGAATCTGAACTGGTGGTGCCGTTAAACACGACCTCTCCCGTGCCGGTCAGCACGGCCGAGTTAACGAAATTCAAATAAGAGAATGAAGGCGAGCACTCCAGGCTGACGTCGACGCTGTCCAATGTAAGCGTGCCCATTATAGATAGCTGAGAGGAGTTTCTTATGACGAGATCGGTTTCCATGGTGACATCCATCAGCACGGCACCTGACACGCTAGGTCCAACTGTCAGAGGAACGCTGCCCGCAACACTGCCGCCTATAATCGTGCCATTCGTCCCGATTGAAAACGGGTTGCCGACAACGCTGTCAAGATTAAGGGTCGTGCCCGTGTTATCCAGTTCGCCTGTCACGCTGATCGCGCTGTCGCTTGTGAGGTTGCCGAGATCGGAAGCCAGAAAGCTGCCGTTGAGTACGAGCGGTGAGCCGTTTAACGTGATAGTTCCGAGATTTTGCCACGAGTCGAAAGAGCTGGAACCAAATTCAATCATTGAATTGGAAGCGCTAATATTGCCGTTATTGACCCATTCACCGTCGAGGGCAAGCTGGCCGTCCGTAACGTCAATGGTGCTGCCCGCTGCGTTAGTCCAGTTTCCGTCAATCAGAATTTCGCCACCGTTAACGGCTGTCAAATCGCCTTCGAGGTTTAAAACATTACCTCGTAATGCGATTACACGGCCGGGCACATTTGATATTACGCTCGCCTCGAGAATCAGGTCGCGACTGATCTCGCCGATGCGACCTCCTGAAGTGTCACTCACAACAGTAACACCAGAACCGATGGTGACAGTTGCGCCAGTGACTGAGTTGCGAAGGCGAATGTTTGAATCGTTAGCCGCGTCCGCGCTGAAGCGAATGTCACCACTACCGCCCAGTGTTTGAGTACCGTTTAGATTCAGGTAGCAAAAGCTGCTGGTTGGATTCATCAGAATGTTTCCGCCGCTGAGCGTCAGGCCGTTTTCAACTCCTAACTGGGTAGCGTTCAGCAACATCAGGTCCGTTTCAAGCGTGACACCGTCCAGCGTAGCCGTAGAAATGTTCGGGCCTACAACGAGGCCGCCGGAGCCGACGATAGATCCACCAAGAATCGTACCTCCGTTCCCTATACGCAGGTCAGCCATACCCGTAGCGGTGTTTACGTTGAGTGTGCTGCCGGTATTATCGAGAATGCCGACTATGGAAACGAAGCTATCCGAATTAAAGGTGCCGAAGTCTGAAACAAAGAAAGTGCCACCGGCATCGACCGGTGAGTTGACCAGATTGATGGCGCCAAGATTGGACCAGTTTTCGGAATCGATGCTGCTGAATTCAACGGTGCTATCGGTAGCGGTGATAGTGCCGAAGTTTTGCCAGTTGCCGTCTAAAATGAGTGTGGATGCATTAGCGGTAATGGTGTTTGTCGCGGACGTTATCCAGTTTCGGTCTACGCGCAGCGTCGCGCCGTTTGAGGCCTCGACCGTGCCGTCCAATGTCAGCAGGTCTCCCAGAAGAGCGACTGTGCGATCTTCGATGTCGGCAATAACACGGCCCTGAAGAACGAGCATGCTCGTGTTCTCACCAATGCGACCACCGGTTGTTACGCTGCGAACAGTAATGTCTGGCCCAATGGTTAACACGTTGTTTGCTCCAGTTGCCCGGATTCGCGAAGTGGTGTCGGTCAGGCTTGTTCCCGTAAATCGAATGTCGCCGGTGCCACCGAGTGTTTGTGATCCTTCAAAATTAAGGTAGGAAAAACCGGTCGTGCTGTCGAGGTCGAGGTTGACAGAATCAAGTGTAAGACCGTTGCGTATGCGCAGTTGCGATTGATCGCTGAGTTCAAGATCGTTGCGTAGTAGCACATTGTCGAACGTGCCAAAATTGACGTTATTGAGTGCGAGTGGGGGCGTTGAGGTTTGAAGAGTGGCATTGGCAAGAGTGCCATTCTCAATAAAAAGCAGACCTTCCATATCCAGTACGCCTGCATCCAGCGTGCCGCTTTGCAGGTGAATATTTCCGTTCGCGAGAAACCGGCCTGAAACAGTCAGGCGATCGTTTGGACCGCCTGTAAAGAGCAGTGTTTCATCCAGCACAACCTCAGCCGCTGCCAGCTCACCAGACATACTTGGGACGGTGACCGTGATATCACCCGGCTGACTGATTGTAGCACGTGCTTCCGCGGGCGGAATTATTGCCGGAAACCAGTTCGATGCCTCGTTCCAAACACCGTCACCCGGGTTGACCCAGTTCGCGTAACCAGCTGGCCCGGGTGTGGCCAGGAAAAAGTCGCGAATAATCACGATGTCAAAGAAGTTAACGACACCATCACCGGTCAGATCGAGGTTGGGGTCCGGGGTGAGGAAGGCCGCGGCCAAAGTGGCAATGTCCTGAAAGTTTATGACGCCGTTGTTGTCGAAGTCAGGGTCGCAGCGGTTTCCCCAACCGTCGTCGTCGGTGTCTGTTTGGGCAGCGTTCGCGACGAGTACGCAATTGTCAAACGGATCGGTAACTCCGTCGCTGTCGCTATCCATATCTCCGGCTTGTGCTACGCACATGACCGCCAGGATAAAAGAGGTCAGGATAAAGCGGAACGAGGTGCTTGAATGAGCAAACATGTGAAACTCCCTTTTGTTTGGTCTGCATATCCCTGAAATCGGAATTCGCTGTTTTTGTTTTTCAATACAGTATCAGCAATCCCTTTAGATTTCCTTCATGCGGGAGCTTGAGAGGGTAGATATCTGTTTCATCTATTCGCTTGACGCAAGGCGTTGGTGATCGAGAAGACTTTTTGCCTATTTCAAAGGTTGCCTTAATGAACAACTCACAGCGCTGTGTTGGTGTTACTCGCCAGGCGTGCAGTCTTGGTGAAAAACAAACTCGGGTTCGACCTGCGAGTCGACCGCCACCGCTGCGACATAGTTGGGATGAGGATCAAAGTGTCGGAGGTGCCAGTTCGCGTCTACCTGCGACTCATCCCGGTATTCTAATACCAACGCTTCTTCTTCAGGTGTCAGAGTTACATCAAAGGCGTCGAGTTTCGCCCGGAGTCCTTCTCCTGTTGCCTTGATGATCGCCTCCTTTCTTGTCCAGCCTAAAAAGAAGGCCAGAGGTCTGAGTGACAAATCAACGGCAAAAAGTTCTTGCTGCTCTACCTGAGAGAAGAATCGTCTTGTAATGGCTGCCCAGTCGGTAATTGGTTTGACGTGTTCGACGTCGCAACCTACCTCCAGATTCTTACTTAACGCAATGAGTCCTCGCTCGTGAGAATGAGACAGGTTGAAATGCAGACGATCATTTTTTGTCTTTCCAGCGTCTGGCTTCTTTGAGCGCGCGGATGATGTTGACTGGAGCTGAGGCTTGCCGTTGTCTCGCAGGGTGAAGGTGAGGTCATGCGGCTGAACTTCCAGATGGGCTGCAAGTATCGATCTGAGTGCCGCGCGGCTGCTGACCCAGCACATGCGATGGTGATTAAACTTAAAACGCTCAGCGCGCTCTACCTCGTCAGGGCTGAGTAATTCAAGGCGTTGTTCATACCCGGCTTGCTCAGTCGCCAATGAAAAATCGTAGACCTCAATGGTGTTGTTGTTTAACAAAATGACTCTTCACGTGTCTTGTCGGTGTCAGGGTTGGTCTATAGCGATGTGGTTAAAGGCCAATGCGGCGTTTTTCGCCAATACGCGACGGCTGGCTTTAAGCTATGTTTTTCAGCGTATGAACTCATCATGGCTTTATACTAAGTCAAACTTTCCCAGTAGTCACAGATTCAGGCTTTGATGTCTTAAGTTGCCATAATATTCATAAACTTAAGCTCTGGGTTCATCCAAAAATCACAGTATTGGAACTACAGTTTCGTTAGAATGGGGGGAAAGCAAGAATAACGCAATCACCCGGATAATCCGGTGGTTAGCGCAGCTCTTCAAACGATTTTACACACGCTTACATACACGGTTATTTACTACGGTTCCGGTTCATGAAAAACGTCCAGGATATCTATCCGGCATCACCGATGCAGGAGTTTATGTTGCTGCATGGCTTGAGCCATAGCGGTCAGGACACGCTGTTCAATCAAATCGTCTTCTGTGTAGACGCGCCGATACAGCCATCGTTTTTTGAAAGTGCCTGGAATCAGGTGGTAGAAGCGCACACCGCTTTGCGAACGGTATTCATCTGGCAGGGGGTCGATTCGCCCCAGCAGGTAGTCAGGCAGAGCGTGGGTGTATCTTGCGAAGTCGTGGATTTAAGCTCACACGATGACTCGACGCATGAAGCGCGGATTAGTGACTTGCTTCTCAAGGATCGAAGCCTGGGATTCGACTTCCGTCGTGCACCACTCATGCGTTTTACGCTTGTGAAATTAAGCGAGACAGACTGGCGAGTGGTCTGGAGCAGTCATCACCTGATTGTAGACCGATGGTGTATCGACCAGCTAATCGAAGAATTTCAACGTTACTACGCTGCACACGCAGCGCTGAGTCCCGTTACGACCAAACGAGCCCCATCCTATCGGGACTACATAGCCTGGATTCAACAACAAGACAGCGAAACCGCTCACGACCACTGGTTTAACTATCTGAAAGGTTTCAAACGACCAACAAGCGTTGGGCGTATGTGCGCCAGTGCGTATCTGAAAGATGAGGCAGGTTCACTTCAAGCCAGCCATTCGATCGGTTCAAACGTCACCCGCAAGGCGCGAGAGTTTAGTGCTCAAATCGGCATTACGCTGGGTTGTGCGGTACAGGCGGCGCTTGCTTTGGCGGCCAATAAGCTGGTAGGTCAGCAGGACGTAGTGTTTGGTGTCACCGTCGCGGGTCGACCCGCCGCCGTGGCGCACGTCGAAGAAATAGTAGGTTCTTTTATCAACACGCTTCCGGTGCGTGTGCGTCTGGGCAAGGATGTAACGGTTGCCGACTGGTTGCGCGACTTGAACGCGGCACAGTTTGCCAACGCCGCTTACGATTACTTGTCTCCGGCGCAACTGCGAACGTGTTCATCGATACCCTCTGATCAAGCGATGTTTGATCTTCTGGTTGTTTGGTTGGCTCAGACCAACCTGCAGTCAAAAGCGGTAGTGCAAGAGGGTTTGCCGCTGGAGCCGATTTCAGAGCAGTACAAAACTGCTTATCCACTCACCATCAGTGTTATTGAGACCGATGACGATTTAATTCTGCGCGCCAATGTATCAACCGGTAAAGAGATGCCACTTGGCGGTCTCTTGCGCAACGTATTCGAGGCTTTGGAATCGTTGATTGAAGCAGACCCTGAGTTAGCGCTGAGTCAGTTCTGTTCGCTCGATTTTCAAATTGAGGAAGAAACGGAGCAAGAGCAGTACGCGAAGCCAGGTTATATCGGTCCGTCAGCACCCGATGAGCTGTCTAAATCCAAAGGGCGCGCCGGCGTTCAGGTAGATGCCATGCAGGACTTGCTGTGTGCTGAATGGCGCTCGGTGTTGGCCGTTGACCATGAAATAGAACTGGATGCGGATTTCTTTGAGTTAGGTGGGAACTCGCTGCGTGCAGCCGCTCTACACACCCGACTAGAGGCGGCAACACGCAAAGCCATTCCGTTACTTGCGCTGTATGAAAATGCCAGCCTTAGAGGAATGGCTGAGACGCTAGTCAATGAAAAATGGCCGTTACGAACCGGTATTTCCATGCCGTTACAAACGGGTGATACAGGGTCTTCTTTGTTTTGTATCGCATCGCCCGAGGTGAACACGCTGGGTTACGCCATGCTAACGCGTCACTTGTCAGATGATCGTAATGTCGTTCTGCTTCAAGCTCCACCTCTCAGTGACGACCTCGAACAACTAAGCCCCGACGAGCTACCGAAAATCGCAGCTGAGTACGTTCAAGCATTGCGTGACATTCAACCGGCGGGACCGTACTCGTTGTTAAGTATGTGTTCAGGTGCCCACATTGCGTTTCATATGACACGCAAGCTCGAAGCAGAGGGGGAGAGAGTGAGCTTTTCAGGGGTTATAAATACCTGGAGCATGTACTCAATTTCAAAGCGCTTCTATCTCCATCGGTTATCCAGTATTCGAAAATACTATTGGAAACGCCTGTCCGACCTTGCAAGCGAAAAACTGGGCCGTCCTCAGCACGCTTTATTACCAGCGGTAGCGGACAACGTTATGTCAGGGGTTGCAAACGCGAACCAGGCGCCGGCGGTCCAATTCATGCCGGCCGATTCGGCCGTCGGGCTGGATAATCCCTGGATCAAACAAGTCGGGTTTGCCGATCGCAAGCCTGCTGATTACCATGTCGATGCCACCATTTCAGTTTTTAGGCTGGCCAAGCAACCTTACTGGCGAATAAACGATTCGACGCTTGGATGGTCGCGGCTGTCGAGTAAGGCAAACGTGGTAAAGATTGAATGTGATAATCACTTTTCGATTCTTCGAGAGCCTTATGTGAAACAAATGGCGGCCGCACTGGAAGGTCAGCTCGAGGCGGTTGAGACCAAGCCTAAGAGTCGTATTGCGTGATAACCTATCCAGGCGTAAACGCAATTCGACGAACGTCGGAAAATAATAATTAAAATCTCCAATAAATGAGGTCATTCATGCTTAAACGCGGATTGTTTGCAGGGTTTGTTACATTGCTGTTTTGGGCAATTGGTGCCAGCTCGTGGGCTCATGCTCTCGACCAAAGCTACGTGTTTCTGAATATTGAAGACACCAGAGTGTCGGGTCGTGTCGACATGATGGTAGTCGATATCAACGCGGCCGTCGGCATTAACATGGTCACGGAAAGACCGTTGGAGATGAGCGATCTCGAGCCGTATATCGAGCGCATCGAAAGTTATTTGCGACAACACGTAAGTCTTTCGGTGGACGGTTCGGAGGCTGCTTTACCCGTTACCGAAGTCAAGCTGAAGCACGTTGAGTTTGCTCAGTACGTGCAGTTCCACTTTGCGTTCGAAGACCTGCCAAAAACACCTGAAGTAATTGACTTTGATTATTCCGTTTTGTTTGAACAACGGCCCGATCATCGCGGCTTGGCTGTCATCGAAACCAATTGGAAAACGGGCACCTTCGATAACGAAAAGATCGTGTCTCTGGTATTCGAACCGGGCAAGGAAAAACAATCGCTCGTACTCGAAGACGCCAGTTTCTGGACAGGGTTGATGGCCCAGATACGTAGCGGTATTCATCACATCTGGATAGGTATCGATCACATTCTGTTCTTGCTGGCGTTATTGCTCCCCGCCGTTGTGAGTCGGTCCGGGAACACTTGGGAATCGGCGGCGAGTTTTAAAGATTCGCTGATCCACGTGGTAAAAATTGTCACCGTGTTCACAGTGGCGCATACCATTACACTGAGTCTCGCTGCACTAGGGGCGATCACACTGTCATCGAGGCTCATCGAGTCGGTTATTGCCATTTCGATTGCCATTGCGGCCTTCGATATTTTACGCCCGATTTTCAAACGACGTATCTGGTTCGTGGTTTTCGTGTTCGGCCTTTTTCACGGCTTCGGATTCGCAAGCGTATTGGGTGAACTGGGTATTCCCGCTAACTACATGGTTCCCTCTCTACTGGGCTTTAATGTCGGCGTAGAGATAGGCCAGCTCGCCATCGTAGGCGTGTTGTTTCCAATTCTGTTTCTGATTGCTCGTTTCCGGATTTACACTAAGGCGCTACTACCCGTTTGCGCGGTGATTCTGATTGTCGTATCCATGTACTGGTTCATAGAGCGTGCGTTTGAGTACGATCTCCCGGCAGGCGCGATTGTCAACGCTATTTTGGGGCGTTCGGGCTAGGTCTTTCGTCGAGATCGAAACAGGTTTTTACAGATCAGGCGTTAAGCGCCAATTGCATGCGCAGGAAATTTATGGATTTTAGCTGGACAAAGGAACAACTCGCGTTGAAGGCGCGTATTGTCGAATTTACCCGGACTCAGCTCGAAGTTGATGACGTTGAGCGAGATCGGGAGAGCGTGTTCTCACATGAGAACTGGCGGCGTTGTGCCGACTTTGGCCTGTTAGCCATGTCCTTGCCCAAGGAGTACACGGGCAAAGATGACATTGATTTTCTGACCGCTATTCTTGCGATGGAAGGACTGGGTTACGGTTGTAAAGACAACGGTCTTGCGTTTGCGTTAAACGCTCAAATGTGGACGGTGCAGCTTCCGGTGTTGCATTTCGGAAGCGACGAGCTCAAAGCGCACTATTTGCCGGCCATGAGTCGCGGCGAACTGATCGGAGCTCATGCGATATCGGAACCGGAGTCAGGCTCCGACGTATTTAGTATGCAAACTACTGCAACACGCTGCGAAGGCGGCTATCGGCTTAACGGGGAGAAACGCTACGTATCACTTGGTCCCGTTGCGGATCTTGCGCTGGTGTTTGCGTTGACCGATCCGGACGCCGGTAAGTGGGGCGTGAGTGCCTTCCTCGTCGAAGTTAACAGCGACGGACTCGAAGTGAGTCCGAACCGAGAGAAGATGGGGTTACGTACCGTCCCGTTTGGCGACTTCAGTTTTAATGACTGTTTTGTTCCGGAAGGCAATCGTCTTGGCCCGGAGGGCGCCGGCATGTCGTTGTCGACAAGCTTTCTGGAATGGGAGCGATGTTCGATTCTCGCCAGTCAAATTGGCACGATGCAACGTCAGCTCGAAGAGTGTATCCGCTACGTTCGAAAGCGCGAGCAGTTCGGCAAAGCGATTGGCAAATATCAATCCGTGTCCAATCGAATTGTTGATATGCGATTACGCGTCGAAACTTCACGACTGCTTCTGTATCACACGGCGTGGTTAAAACAGTGTGGAAAATCGGCTATGGCTGAAGCGGCTATGTTGAAACTACACCTTGGTGAATGCTTTGTTGAGTCCAGTCTCGATGCAATTCGCGTCCACGGTGCTCACGGCTATGTGAGCGAATCGGGCATTGAGCGGAATCTGCGAGACTCGGTCGGCGGTGTTATTTACGCGGGAACATCCGACATTCAGCGCAACATTGTTGCCCGCATGCTTGGACTTTAGTCGGTAGTTTCACGATGACCCGAGTAACACCTGTATCTGAGCCAGACGTAATTCACGGTTACGTCGATGCTATCGCGCTGGAACGTCCTGATCATCCGGCGTTTGAGTTTCTCGATCAGATTATTAGCTACGACCAGCTGGCGCGACGCTCAAATGCGCTTGCTCGCTATCTCATCAGCATCGGTATAACGCCAGGGGATCGCGTTGGCATATACATGCCCAAGGCGATCGAAACCCCCGTTGCCCTGTTTGGCATTATGAAAGCGGGGGCAGCGTACGTACCGCTTGATCCTTCCGCGCCGGTAGAACGTACCGCAGGGCTTGTCAACGACTGCGACATCAGCGTGATCATTTCGTCGTCCCAGCAGCGCAGATCGCTAAAAAAGCTCTCTCGTTTGGAAACCTGTCTTCAGCGTCTGATAGGAACCGACTGCGATATTTCACCGTGGCAGAATGCAAGTTGGGATGAGGTTTTTCACCAGTCCGATAGTCCACTGGAAAACGTTGTGGGTGCAGACGACCTGGCATACATCATCTATACATCGGGTTCGACCGGCGCGCCGAAAGGAATAATGCACACCCATCGTAGCGGACTGTGTTTTAGCCTCTGGGCTGCACGTGAGTACGGATTCACACATCTTGACCGACTCAGCAATCACGCGCCGTTACACTTCGATCTGTCTATCATGGACTATTTTTCATCTGTTGCAGTCGGCGCTACCGTGGTGATTATTCCCGAGGACTACACCAAGCTTCCAGCGAGCTATTCGCAGCTCATAGCTGACCGTAAAATCACCGTATTGTACACTGTGCCGTTTGCCTTGATTCAGCTGCTTCTGAGGGGTGCGCTGGAACAACGTGATTTGACCCATTTGCGCTACGCGATATTTGGCGGTGAACCGTTTCCCACAGCACATCTTCGTGCGCTCATGGCGGAGTTGCCGCACGTTAAGTTTGACAATATTTACGGACCCGCCGAAGTGAATGGCGTGTCGCACTTTACGGTTGAAGAATTGAAGGCTGATACAGAAAGCGTTCCTATAGGTCCGATTGCGAAACATGCAAAAGCTTTGATTGTCGATGATTATGACAAGCCGATTGTGGACGGAGACATTGGTGAGCTGTTGGTGCATTCAGCCTCCATGATGAGCGGGTACTGGCGCCGACCCGGACTTACCGGGCGGTCAATCTTCCGCGAGCCGGGCGAAGCGGGCGACGCCTACTATCGTACAGGCGACCTCGTAACGAGGGTTGATTCGGTCATGCGTTTTATCGGCCGCAAAGACCGGCAGGTCAAGATTCGCGGTTACCGGGTAGAACTGGATGAAGTCGAACTTGCTTTGAGTGCGTTGGAAGAGGTTGAAGAAGGGGCGGCTTATGATCTCGAAAAAAGCGATGGTTCACGTGAAATTCATGCGGAAATCACGGTAAAGACTCCAATCTCGGACACGTTACTGCTGATGCGCAAGTTGAAAGGCAGTTTGCCCTGGTATGCGGTGCCCTCGACGCTCACTACGTGCTCCGAATTTCCACGCGGCACTACCGGAAAAATTGATCGTCGCAGGTTACAGTTATCGGCTCAGGACCGGCTCGACAACGAGTCGTTATTGGAAACAAAGGAAACTTGAATTGGATATGCAAACTCAGATTAACCGCTTTATAACCCAAGAGCTGCTGGAAGAAGAGGAGCCCATTGAAGCGGATGAGAACTTACTTAGCGACGGCATGGTCGACTCGCTAGGTATGCTGCGACTGATTGGTTTCATCGATGAAACATTTAATATCGCTATCCCACCGGAAGACTTTATCGTAGATCACTTTAAATCGCTGGATCAGCTAATGATTTACCTCGAGAAGCGTAAAGAGGAGAGTGGTCTTGGGTCTTAGGTTTTTATCGCAGACCTGCGTTACTCGACCCCTGACGCGAAGCCAGCAGCTGATCTGGACGGGTCAGCGGTTGCAGCCAGACGAGCCGTTGTACAACATGGCCATGGCGTTCAGTCTCAATGGCGCGATAGATTACTCTATTTTTCAACAGGCGTTCCAGCAAGTAGTGCAGGCCAGTGAAGCCATGCGAACCACGTTCGAGCATCACGCGGGCGTGGCCCGACAGCGATTTCACGAACAATATCTGTACGACGTAGAGTTACTTGACTTCAGCGAGGCGAGTGATCCGCACAGCGCCGCCACTGATTGTCTCGACGAACGCACACGAATTTGCTTTGATCTGGAGCGCTGTCTTTTCGATTCGGTGTTGCTGAAACTCAATAGCGATCACTATATCTGGTATTTCAATCAGCATCATTTGGTTACGGATGCTTCATCAACGGCGTTGATTTATCGCGCGGTTGCAAATGAATACCAACGTCTTCGTAACAACAACGACGCAAACGGCGAGGGTTTTGCAGCATTCAGCGAGTACGTTGACTATGAACAGAAGAGGCAGTCGGCGAAGGCTAACGTGCGAGCGCAAAAATACTGGGAAGACAAGCCTGCGCAGCGGGTTCCAGCCTCGAGTTTTTATACTGAGCTACCGGGGAAACGATCTGGAGTGACACGGCGTACGCCGTGTGAGCTTGGCAAGAACCGGATTGAGCGTGTGAAACAGTTAGCGCTTTCCGAAGACTGCAGAGCACTGACTGCGGACCTTGCCCAATTCCAGGTGTTTGCTACGGCGTTATTTTCGTGGTTGTACCGGGTGACGGGTAACTCGACTGTTGCTTTCAGCATGCCAACACACAATCGTGGCCTGGCAGCGCACAAAAATACCCCCGGTCTCTTCATTGAGCTTTATCCTTTAATTGTAGAGGTCGATGAAGACGATTCGTTTCTGGATCTTTACAAGAAAGTAGCTAAAAGCGTTCAGGAGCTGCTCATCAATACAGGTCCCGGCGTCAGTAATTTTGCGATAAACCGTGACGTGCAGGTTGTACTCAACTACATCACCGCTGAGTTCGGCTCTTTTGGTTCTATTCCGATGACGTCGAAATGGATACATCCCGACTCCGGAGATCGCAATCATCTGGTGAGAGTACAAGTTGAGAGCTTCGATGGTCTGGATAACCTCAAAGTGTTTTTCGACTTGAACGAGCTCGCGTTTCCGGAAGCGCAGAGGAGCATGGCGGGCCAGCATTTTTGTGCCCTGATCGATGCGTTCGCTTCTGAACCGGAGCAAAAAATTTTATCGGCTAGTTTGATTGACGCGCAGCAAGCCAACCATCTCGCTAAGGGTTTTGACACGCTCAATACCACAACGATACCCATGTCTTCGGTGCTATCGGCTTTTTACGAGCAAGTACAGCGTACGCCTGACAGCGTTGCCGTGAGGTGGGGTCGTAGCACGCTTTCTTACCGGCAGTTACACAATCATGCCAGCGCATTTGCTGCGCGGCTGGGTGCTGAAGGCGTAGGCCAAGGTGATCGAGTGGCCGTCGTGTTGCCACGTTCGGCTGAAGCGGTGGTAGCCATTTGGGGCACCTTGCTGGCCGGAGCGGCTTACGTTCCCATCGACGCCCAGTACCCTGACGCCAGACGCCAATATATTCTGGATGACGCCGATGTAAAACTGGCCGTAGTTCAGAAAAACGACGTGACAACCGCCGCGGATGGGATTAGCACATTGAGCCTGTCGGTAGAGGACGAAGCCGAGACAAATCCACAACGACCGGTTGACACGCCAGCGAGTTCGCCGGCCTACATTATTTACACTTCAGGGTCCACGGGGCAACCCAAAGGTGTCGAAGTGCTGCACGGGTCCCTCGCTAACTATATTGAATGGGCCAGAGCTTATTACCAGCCAGGTCCAGCGTTGAGTTGGCCGCTATTTTCGTCGCTGGCCTTCGACTTAACGGTGACTTCGTTATTCGTGCCGCTATGCAGCGGCGGGGAGTTGGTCGTTTATGAAGAGAGCGACGATGAGCGTGACATCGCGGTAAGGCGCGTGATCGAAGACAATCAAGTCGACATTATTAAACTCACGCCTGCTCACCTGTCTTTGCTGCAAGCAATGGACCTGTCTACCTCTAAATTGCAGAGCCTGGTTGTTGGTGGCGAAGATTTTCGAACGGAGCTGGCGCGTTCGGTCGACAATTATTTTGGCGGTCGCGTTAATCTATACAACGAGTACGGTCCGACCGAAGGAACGGTAGCCTGTGCGGTTCATTGTTTTGTGCCTAACACCGATATATCGTCCTCTGTGCCGATCGGAAAAAGTGTCAATGGCGCGTATCTCTACGTGCTGAATAATGCCCTCGAGCTACAACCTCCCGGAGTTGTGGGGGAGCTTTATATTGGTGGAGCCGGGGTGGCACGCGGCTATTTTGGCAACGACGAACTGACAGCCGAGAAATTTGTCAGCAACCCGTTTCGTCCCGGCGAGGTTATGTATCGTACCGGTGACTTGACGCGCGCGCGGTTGAATGCCGACGGTGAAAGCGATGCACTTATGTGCCTGGGCCGGGTAGACCAACAGCTGAAAGTAAACGGGCTCCGCATTGAACCCGGAGAAATTGAACAGGCGCTTCTTAAAACACCCCACATTTCAGAGGCGGTTGTCTCCTTGTACGCGGGCGACGAACAAACGGCTGGCTCAGATGAAGATTTTTGCGTTCGTTGCGGTATTTCCAGCCGCCACCCGTCAGCGCAACTCGACGATCAGGACGTGTGCAAGATTTGCCACGTTTACGATGCCGAAGCTCAGAAAGCGCGAGACTACTTTGGCGGGCGCGATGACCTTGAGCAGATTGTGAAAGAAATTCACGCGGAGTCGGCGAGCCGTCCGGACGGAGCAGCCGATTGCATGATGCTGTTAAGCGGTGGTAAAGACAGCACCTACGCGCTGTGTCAGGTGGTCGATCTGGGGCTTAAACCTCTTGTGTTTACGCTTGATAACGGCTTTGTGTCGCAGGGAGCCAAAGACAATATTGCTCGAGTCGTCAAGCATTTGGGGCTTGAGCTCGTGTCGGGTTCGACTCCCGCAATGAACGCTATTTTTCGCGACAGCCTGAATCGATTCAGCAACGTCTGCAACGGTTGTTTCAAGACTATTTATACGCTCAGTCTAAAGTTGGCTCAGGAGCGCGGGATCAAACATATCTTTACCGGCCTGTCTCGCGGGCAGATTTTTGAAACCCGCGTAGCCGACTTGTTTCGTCAGGGCGAGTTCGACATTGAACGCATTGACTCAATGATCGTTGAAGCGCGCAAGGCATACCATCGCGCAGACGACGCCGTTTCACAATTGATGGACGTCGCGCATTTCGATGACGACGCTATATTTACCGACATCCAGTACGTCGATTACTATCGCTACACAGATGTGTCTCTTGACACCATGCTCGACTATTTAAGAGATAGAGTGCCTTGGGTGCGTCCAGCCGATACAGGTCGCTCTACCAACTGCCTGATAAACGAGGCTGGAATTTTCGTACACAAGCAAGAGCGCGGTTTTCACAACTACTCACTACCTTATAGCTGGGACGTGAGGCTGGGGCATAAAGAGCGTGACGCTGCACGGGAAGAGCTCGATGACAATATCAACGTAGATAACGTCAACCGCATCCTGAATGAAATTGACTACACGCCCAGAGCCGCGTCGTCGAGTATTCGTCAGCGCGCTGTGCTGGTGGCTCACTACGTAGCGTCAGACAAACTGGATACCAACGAACTCAAGTCGCAGTTAAGGCAACAGCTACCCGAAGGACTTGTCCCTACGGCTTTTGTGGCAATGGACTCTATGCCGTTAACGCCCAACGGTAAAATTGATCGAGATGCACTGCCATCGCCCGCGGCAAGTCGCTCGCATCTGGCCGTTAGCTATGAAGCACCCGTCGGTCAAACTGAAACCGTGTTAGCGGAAGCCTGGCAGGGCGTTTTCGGTATTGAACATGTCGGCGTTAATGATAATTTTTTCGAGCTGGGTGGCGATTCCATTGTCAATATTCAAATTGTTGCAAGTGTAGTCAAGCACGGTTTGCTGCTGTCGCCGCAGCAGGTTTTCGATTTTCCGACTATTAGAGGGCTTGCCTCCGTGGCGGGCACTGCGTCGCAACTGGCAAGCGAACAAGGTCCTGTGACGGGTGACGTCGCTCTGACGCCAATCCAACGGCGCTTTTTCGAATGGAATTTGACCGCGCCTCAAGAATACTGTCAGTACGTGTTGCTCGATAGTGAAGAATTTTTGGATAAGTTCGCTTTGCAGGAAGCGCTTCGTCAGCTTGTCGTACACCACGACGTTCTGCGCGCCCGATTCACGCATGAAAACGGCATGTGGACGCAGAATTTTGGTCCTGCCGATTCAGTTGACAACGTTTTGACCGTAAAATCGATGTCTGACTTTGATGCTCCTGATGTCAAGCAAGCCGTAAAGTCACTGGTTAAATCAGTTCAACACGAGTTCAGTTTGGGCCGCGGCAATTTGTTCAAAGCCGTGCTAATTGATTTGGGCAACGATGCCTGCCAGCTATTACTGGTTGCACACCACTTGGTGATTGATGCGTCTTCCTGGTGGGTGCTGGTTGACGACCTTGAAGAAAGCTATCGCGCTCTGAGCGCAGGCAAGCCGGTTGACCTGCACGTCAAAACGTCTTCCATGCGCCACTGGTCTGATGTGTACAAAACCTTTGCGGCCAGTGAGGCGGCGAGGCGGGATCTGCCAATGTGGCAGGATGCTGTACGCGAGGTTAGGCCTCTCACCATCGTCAGAGACGGCCAGACGAAGTTAGAGCCGGGAGAGACTGAGCGCGTGACTACTTGTAGTTTCGTTTTGGACGCCAGTTCGAGCCGCTCATTGCTGACCGATGTGTCCGGGTCCTGGAGAGTACAACCCCACGATTTAATGATTTGCGCGCTGGTTGAAACCATTAGCGAGTGGAACGGCCAAGATGCAATCACGCTCGACGTTGAAGGACATGGGCGAGAAATGATCAGCGAGGAAGTCGACCTTCTCCGATCGGTGGGCTGGTTCACCAGCGTGTATCCACTTCGCATCGAGTGTGATGTAACCGAGCGTGACGAATCAGGATTGCTGCGAAGAGTCAGAGATACGCATCGCGATGTCGAAACAGGTGGCGTTAGCTACGGCGCTCTTCGTTACTCTGAAAACGGAGGGGAGCGTTCGCTCGTCCCGTCTACGCCGGTTCCTGTGCTGTTTAACTATCTGGGAATGTGGCGCAATCGGCAGCGTGGCCTGCTACAAATTAGCGAGCCTCTGTCTGCTTCCTATGGTGATTCAAATCAGCGACCGTACGAATGGGAAATCAATGCGGTGTTCTTTGATGACTGTTTGAACGTGACATGGGAATACTCGTCCTCGCGGTTTAGCGAGAAGACAATGAATGAGCTTGCGACAGCTTTTCGCCAGAGGCTACGCAAGCTGGTCGATCACTGTGTGACGGTGCCCGATGCCCAGCTGACGCCACAAGATTTTCCAAGCGCCGGAATCGATCAGGATGACCTGGATGATCTGTTAGCTGACTACGGAGACCTCTAGTGTCAGCCTCTATAACAATAAACGCGCTTCAAAGCGTTGAGAAGTGGGTGAGCTGCGTATGAAAGCGCGAAACATAGAATCCATTTTCAGACTGACACCTCTGCAAGAGGGGATTCTTTTTCACACGTTGGATGCGTCGACGCCTGGTGCTTATTTTGAGCAGTACACCGCGTTATTAAACGGCGCGATCGACCCGGAACGCTTTCGCAAGGCGTGGCAAGAAACGGTTGATAACCACGGCATGCTACGCTCGTTTTTCACATGGGAGAAACGAGACAATCCTTTACAGGTTGTGCGCACTTCCGTCGAAGTGCCGTTTGCCCTTGACGACCTTACTCAACTGGATGAGGGCGCACAAAATGATCATCTGAATCGTTATCTTGAAAAAGATCGACAGACCGGGTTTGTGCTCGATCAAGCGCCTCTCATCCGAATCAGGCTAATGCAGTTGACGCAGACTTCCGCGCGTCTCGCGTGGAGTTTTCATCACTTGATACTCGACGGGTGGTCCGTTCTTGTCTTGCTTGCAGAAGTGCAAGAACGCTACCGGGCGATAACTCGCGGTGAGAAATACAGCGCAGTTGCAGCCCCTACGTTTGAGCAGTTTGTGAGTTGGCAACAGCAGCAGTCGCTTGAGGCAGCCGAGCAATACTGGAAACAGTACCTCGGCGATTTTAGTGCCCCGACTACTCCTCGTATAGCCGTTGAGGGCGGTATGCCCAAAACCGGACAAGCGATAAAAACCACTGTTAACGTTCCAGAAGAATTGGCTGAGCGTTTACCTGCTTTTGCTCGCGAAGCTCGCGTTACGCTGAACACGCTTTATGTTGCAGCCTGGGGTCTCGTCTTGGGTCGTTACTGCGATAGCCGCGATGTTGTGTTTGGCACAACGTCCGCCGGACGCCCGCCCGCGCTCAGTGGCATTGAAAAAACCGCGGGTCTTTTTATCGCGACCCTGCCGCTGCGAATCAAGTTAGATGAACATCAAGACGTTGCTTCATTGCTGGCTGCTATTCAGTCAGATCAAACAAGCCAGCGTAACTTTGATCACGTTGGATTGAATGTGATCCAGAAGATGAGCTCTGTGCCACCGGGAATACCTTTGTTTGAGTCACTTATGGTATTCGAGAACTTTCCCGAGTTCGTTGACGACAGAGAAACGGAATTTAATATCGAGGACCAACAGTTTCGAGAATACAGTCATTATCCGTTGGCATTGCTGGTTGTTCCGGGTGTTACTACCGAGCTAATGGCGGTGCACCAACCAGGCGTCTACTCGACAACAGTGGTAAACAGTCTTCTTGAAAATTTCATTCATACGCTCGAAGAAATTGTGACTCAGGAAAAAGTAGCGTCAATTGACGTGTTGGGCTCTGCGCAGCGTGAGTCTACTGTCAGTCTGGGGCGAGGACCATCTGTCGCGATAAACAGCTCGACGGTTCTGACTGAGTTCGAACGCTGCGTTCGCGAGACGCCTGACGCAACCGCTGTGAGTACAGTTGATGAACAGTTTAGTTATGCACACATTAACGGTCTTGCAGAGCAGTTAGCCGATAATCTGAACACTTCTCGCTCACCGGCAGCTGTTATCTATTGCCAGCGCAACCAGTGGGCTATCGTAGGTCAGCTGGCTTCTTTGAAAGCTGGCAAAATTTACGTCACGTTGGACGCGAAAGATCCTGCCAGTCGAGTCGACTTTGTCATGAACGATCTTATGCGGGCTTACGCCGCAGAGGGGAGTACAGATTTTCCAGAGTTGATTACCACCTCGACCGAAAAGGTGAGCAGTAAGCTTGATGCGCAACATCATGTTCTGGTCATCGATGAGCTTATTACCGCATCTCCCAGTGCACAGAGTAGGCAAAGGCACGTTGTTCAAGGCGATTCACCCGCCTATGTAATCTACACGTCTGGTTCCACCGGCAAGCCAAAAGGGGTTCAGGTTAGTCACGGTAGCCTGGCTAACTCGACTCTGGCCCGAGCCGATTTTTACCCTGACTCGCCCGCGGTATTTGCGCTGCTGTCGTCACTCGCAACCGATAGTTCCATTGCTGGCATTTACTGGACGCTGTGTACAGGTGGTACTTTGTTAATGCCCGCCGAGCGTGCCGAACTCGACGTTGACGCGCTGATTCAAACGTTCGTGGCGGAAAAAGTCAGCCATACGCTGTGCGTACCGAGCCTCTACGCATTGATGCTCGATGCGTTTGAGCAAACAGCTTGTGACTCGCTTGCCTCAATTATTGTAGCCGGAGAAGCCTGTCCACTTTCGTTAGTCAAACGACATGCATCGTTAATGCAGAGCGTTAAGCTGTACAACGAGTATGGTCCGAGTGAGGCTTGCGTATGGGTAACGGCCGATGAACTTAGCGGTGATGATCGCTCTGTATCTATTGGTCGGCCTATTGCGAACAACCAGATCATGGTGCTTGATCAACAGCAAAGACTGGTGCCTCAGGGTGTTGCTGGCGAGCTGTGTCTGAGCGGCGCCAATCTCGCGGACGGTTACATTAATAGCCCGCAAGCCACCCGCGAATCGTTTGTGCAACCAACGGACGGCAGCTCGCGCTATTATCGCACCGGTGACAAAGTGGTGTTACACGAGTCCGGGCAATTAGAGTATCTGGGACGAATAGACAATCAGCTTAAAGTCCGTGGCTTTCGAGTTGAGCCTGGCGAAGTCGAAGCCGCAATGTGTTTGCACGAGCAGGTAGAAGCAGCAGTTGTACTTGTTGACGACAGTGATCTTGACGTCGTAGTCAACGACGCCCTCTCTACAGCTTACGAAGCGCATCAGGCGTTTCTGGAAAAAACAGTTAACGATATCGAACAGCTTGGAGACCAGGATGTTGAGCAAGCTCTTCAAAGCATTTTGAGCTCCGCGGAGTTACCTAAAATATGATGAAACGATTAAAACGCCTGCAACAGGTTGAAGTGTCCCTGCAAATAAAGGACGACACCTTTATCCGGCCACCTACAGATCAGCAGCGCAATTGGCTGGTGAACAGCGCTCTGAACGAATTCGTCTTTCACTTACAGAAGCTTGACGAATTGGCGAAAGGATTCGCGCCCGGCGGCGATGCGGGTTTGGCGACTTCAGATCGTACTCAGGCCGTCTTAAGTGATCAGGAGATCATGGAAGATTGGCAGCTACCGTTGATGCAGGAGATGGCCAAAGCGGTCACCCGGTCACACGGGCACGTACTAGAAATTGGCTTTGGTCGAGGCGTTTCTTCGGCCATGATTCAGGACGAGGGTGTGCGCTCGCACACCATTATCGAGTGCAACGACTCAATCGTGCAACGATTCGAAAACTGGAAGAAAGACTACGATGGGGCTGAATTTAATATGGTACACGGGTTGTGGCAGGATACCCTGCCGGAACTTGGCAAGTTTGACGGTGTGTTTTTCCACACGTACCCGCTGAACGAAGACGATTTACTGCAACAGATTGGTCAGAGCGTGACGTTTGCTGATCACTTCTTCAAGCACGCGGCCGACCATCTCGAGTCCGGCGGTGTGTTCACGTATTTATCCAACGAAATTGACTCTCTGAGCCGAACCCATCAACGCTTGTTGTTTGACCATTTTTCCAAGATTGATTTACAGGTTATTCGAGGGCTTAACATTCCCGATGACGTCAAAGATGCGTGGTGGTCCGATTCGATGGTTGTCGTGGCGGCCACCAAGTGATGAACTCTTCTTCGCTAGTTGAATTGCAAGAGCGTGTTGAGCAGTTTACGCCTCAGCAGAAGCGACTTCTGAAAGAACGTCTGCAACAGATAGGTGTCGCAATGCCGTCCAGGGGAGGGCGGCTTGTCGGGTTTTACCAAACGAGTAGCGCAGTAGATGAAGAAGAGCTAAGAAGTCTTTGTGCCAGTCGGCTTCCTACCCACATGGTGCCGCAACGGTTCATAGAGCAGCAGCTGGCCTTGACGCCTACCGGTAAGCTGGACCGAAACGCTATGCGGCTACACCTTTGGTCAGCGTCGAGCCACGTGGTTAGCGATCAGGATATGACGGCAGCTCGCAACGATGTTGAAGCCACTCTGGTTGAGATCTGGTCGGACGTGCTCGGGATCGACGAGATAAGCGTGTTCGATAACTTTTTTGAAGTGGGAGGAGACTCACTTCAGGTTATTCGCATACTGTCCCGAGCGTCGAAAGCGGGGCTCGCGATCAAGCCGGACGCCATTTTCGCACACCCAACCATTGCCGAGCTGGCTCAGCTGGCAGGCGCGAACGACCAACAGGGTAAAGCGAGTGTCGTAGCCTACGGAACCGCACCATTACTTCCGATTCAGAGTTGGTTTTTCGACGTTTTTGAAACGCATAGAAATCACTGGAATCACTCGTATCTGTTTAGTTTAAAACACGTGTCACCCGACGCAGTTCGCAATGCTGTTGGCCAGTTGTTGTCGCTTCACGCAGGACTACGTTCACAGTTTTCATGTCAGGGAGAAACCTGGACATGCACAATCGCTGAGTCAATGGAGCCGGTAGTAGTTGAACACAAGTTGGAGAGTCGCGGTGAGGCTGGCCAACTTGCCGAGATGACACCGATTACGGACGCGCACAATGCAAACCTGAGTCTCGCTGACAGCCCGCTGTTGAAAGTGTTGCACTTTCGAAACGACGCAGGTGACGATTACCTCAATTTGATAGCGCATCATTTGGTTGTTGACGCCGTGTCCTGGCAAGTTATTGTGAATGATCTGCAACAGCTGCTTGGCGGCCAACGTTCACAATCGATGACCGAAAAAACCAGTCCGCTCAAGCAATGGGCTGAGGCTTTGCAGAAACTTGCTGGTGACCAATCGCTGCAGCGTTCAGCCGACTACTGGTTAGAGCACGCTCGTCAGGCAAACGTTAGTTTGCCGCTGGAGGGGGAAGAGGGTGGCAGCAATCTGGAAGGGCACTGTCAGAAAGTGACTCGTTTGCTCGACGAGAGGCTCACAGAAAAGCTTCGTACTGAAGCCCCGAAAGAGCTGCGGGCATCTGTTCAGGAAATGCTGATCAGCGGCTTGGTGCGTACATTAACCAATTGGACGCAGAGCCCGAATCTGACTCTCGACCTCGAAGGCCACGGTCGCGAAACGTTGTTTGATGACGTGGATATCTCGCAAACGGTTGGCTGGTTCACTACCGTGTTCCCGATCAATTTTATGGGCGGTACGGAAAAAATCTGGACCTCGCCAATCGACTCATTGAGAGGTGTAAAAGATCAGCTACGTGCGATTCCGGACAAGGGATTGAGTCATGGTCTGTTTAAGTATCTCGCTGCAGGAACAGAGGTTCAACGAGCGTTAAGAGACGAGAGCCGCTCTAACGTCCTGTTTAATTATCTTGGGGTAGAAGAAGGCCAACAAGATTCAGGTGCTATGCTTAGCCTCGTGCAGAATCGATTTGGCGTCACCCGTCATCCAGATGCTGAGCGGGCGTATCAACTGGAACTTAACGCGGTCATTCGCGATAATTGCCTTTCGATCGACTGGACGTTTGGTCCGGGTCTACACAGTCAGGAACGTATTGAGCAGCTGGCAGACAATATGATGGCGAACATAACAGACTTGCTTGAAGGCACGGACCGTGGCGAAGCCGTGTCACCGACCGATTTCCCGATGGCGGGCCTTGATCAGTCGGCGCTGGATAATTTGTCCTCTCAGTTAGACGGACTGGATGATGAGTGAAACCGGCTATGCCGGTGGACATTATTGGGATACTCGCCCAGGTAATTTACGTTTCACAGGAGCTGGTCTGCCGTCCGGTTTCAAGTCGTTGGTGGAGCGACCTGTGCTGGGTCTGGCACTTTATTCTGCCGCGCTTCTCATCGTTTATCTGCTTATCGAGCAGTGTGTAAATGCAACAACGGCGGCGCCCCTCTCGGCCTACGCCAATGCCTTTCTACTACCGTCCGTATTTGCTCATTTCGGCGGGACCGCGCGAATTCTGGGCGTGCTGTTTGCTGTCACCATTGCTTTGCTTGATCCGGCTCGGCTTCGTTGGCAGGACTTCGAAGGTGGGCATGCGCTAAGAGTCGGGTTTTCAATCCTGGCACTCTCAATGGCGTGGCCTTTTGTCACGTACGGTTACAACTATGCAGTAGACGCCAGCCACATGATTGATCGCGTGCTGCTGTTGGTATCGCTTATTCTTTTCGTGTGGCGACCGGCCTTTGTTCTCGTTTTCCTGTTTCTGGCCTATGTTTTGTTCGCCCAGCTCACGGCACCATCTCTGGGTGGTTCCGTGATACCCCATAAAACTCAAGTGTTGAGAGCGATTGAGCTGTTCGCCGCCTTCCACATTGTCCGCATTGTCACGGGGTATCACCGTACCGGGGGTCTGATCTTTATTTTGGGTTGCTATGTCGCTGCGACTTACTGGTTTCCGGCTTGGGCCAAATTTCAACTTGACTGGTTATCCAGTAATCAGTTGAACATGGTGCCTTTGGCCGCTTACGCTCACGGCTGGCGCGGTGAACAAGATCCTGCTCAAATCGTCGAGCTGGCGAATGGGTTAAGCGGGTTAACCGGGGTGTTTCAATACTGTGCTTTTGCGCTTGAAGCCGCGTTTGCCCTGTTTGTTCTGCGTTACCGGGTAGCGCTGCTGTTACTGTGTGGTGCCATCGGCTTCCATCTAGGCGTGTTCTTCATTTTTGGCTTTTTCTTTTGGACCTGGATAGTGCTGGACCTGGTCCTGATTGGGCTGCTGATAGTCGCTAATCGCCGTAATTTGATACACGGCATATTTGGCTGGAAATATTTACCGCTTGGCATGTTGCTTATCATCGCTGGACCATACTGGGCCGAGCCGCCTGTTTTAGCCTGGTACGATACTCCGCTCAGCTATACGTATCAGGTTAAAGCCACACTTGACGATGGTACGGAAGTGCGCTTGAACCCGAGGTTCTTTGCGCCGTATGAAGATGCGTTTACGATGGTCGGCTTCACGTATCTGGTGCGAGAGCACGGTGTATTGGTCGGGCCTTATGGTTCTTCCAAAAGCCATGCTAATAATATTCAGTTAAACGACGCGACCTCCATGGAAGAGGTATACGCCCTTGAGGCAGCACAGAGCTTACCCACCTATGACGAGAAACGTGCTGAGCTGTTTTACGAGTTTGTCGAACAGTTTGTGCGTAATCGCAATGCCCGCGGCGACGTACAGCAAGGTCTGTATGCTCTGCATTCTCCGAGGCAGTTTTGGAGTAATTCGGGTGGCATGAGCGCTTTGGGTAATCGCACAATTCAATCGGTTACCATTGTGGAGCGGAGTTTCTTTTTCGATGGTAATGCGCTGAAAATGACGCGGGAACTGCCGCTGCGTACTATTAATCTGTTCGACGCTCAATGAGGGGGCTCTGGGTCGCCGGACATCAATGACGGCCTCTCAGTCTTAATGAGTCCTGGATCGATCATTCACTACTGCTTATGTATGAAAATACTTCTATGAAAACCGATTCATGATAACGGAACAAACTTATTTAAAGCAGCTTGTGTCGCTCGACTTGCGCGCACTGGCATTGTTTAGAATAGCGCTGTCCATTTATCTTTTGGTAGAACTGTTCGTAAACGGCTTCGTAGCGGTTCAAACGGTAGGCTTTCTTCCGTTCGATTTCTCGTTGCAGTGGCAGCGGGTTCTGGCCGGGGCTGCCGTCCTCGCATGCGTTGCCTCGTTTGCAAAAGGTTATAAAGCCCGCTGGTCAGCTTTCTTATTGTGGTTGGCTTACGCGTGCCTCCATATGGGACCAGACGCTGACCGTTACCATGCGTTGATTTGTGCGGTGCTGTTACTGTGCGTCTTTTTGCCAACTGCTCGCTTTTTCTCTTTGGACGACGCGAGGGACCGGGGTGCTTTGGAGGACGGCGCTTACCCGGTCATCGACAATTCGTATGCTTCGGTCGGCACGGTCGCAGTGTTGTTAATTATGTTTGGTTGCGTTGCCGGAGTTATTGCCGCGTCGTTATCTGTCGGCCAGGCGCGTTGGCCTGTTGTTGCAGGGCTTTCGATTATTGCGGCGCAGCTGTTACCGACACTGGGCGCACTGCGTCTGATATTCATCACACTGTTTGTAGCCGCGGTAGCTTTTGCGATAAGAGCCCAGACGGGCGTTGAGGCATTCGAGTACGGTCTGATATTAGTGCTTGCAACACTAATGGTGCCGGGCAGCGTGTTCGACTGGATTAGCGAACGGTCAGTGTTTTCCAAGCGTCATGACATTCGAATTTACTACGATCAACCCTGCGGATTCTGTCGAAAAATTTGTTTTATTTTCGCGTCGTTTTTTATGCTCGGCCGCTGCCGTATTGCCGCCGCGCAAACCGATGAGGCTGCTCACAAACTGCTACGCGACAACGATAGTTGGGTGGTTTTTGATGGAGACGGTCAGCATGAACTGTGCTGGGCCGCGTTACTCAAGCTCATGCGTGCTTCACCCGTCTGGTTTCCACTGGGCTATGGGCTCTCCTGGATTGGTATGGGCTCCTGGGGCAAACCGCTTTATAGACTCATTGGAAACAGTCGTAATCAGCTCAGTAAACTAACCGCAACGCTACTACCGTACACGTCCTATCGGTATGAGTTGCGAACCTATGAGAAGGTGCTAATAACGTTTTGGATGCTGCTTTTGGCCGTTCATTACTCGGGTGCCAGTGCATCGGCTTATGGTTCAGTAGCCGATATTATGGCTCTGTTTGGATTTAGCGATATGCGTTAGAGCGCGTTTAATCGCGAATTCTTCGTATAGAATATCGATTGTCCCGAAGATGATGGGGCGCACGGAGACACGCAGTGTACTCGTATCAGTTCCAAATCATTTGTTTTCCAAAGGCGGCGGATAGGGAAGAATTTAACCATGTCAAAAAGTAGCGGTTATTCCGGTCGGGCGCTGGTTGACAAACTGGGTGTCAAAGCGAGTTTTCGGATTAAAACCCGTAACGCGCCGAATGAATATTTGTCTATGCTTTCACCGCTTCCTGATAACCTGTATCTGTCAAATCGGTTGCGCAGTAACATCGATATGTGGCACGTGTTTACTTGCTCGAAAAGAGAGCTGGCGACGACCTTGAAAAACGCTCAAAACGAGATAGCACAAAACGGCATGATATGGGTCTCTTGGCCAAAGAAGTCTTCCGGAATGGCCTCCGAGGTGACAGAAGACACTATCAGGGAGGTGGCTTTGCCGTTGGGCCTGGTCGACATCAAGGTGTGTGCAGTGAACGATGTTTGGTCGGCGTTGAAGCTTGTAATTCGAAAGGAGTTACGACACCGATAAAATCTCGCGGCGCCATTTCTTTATGAACGGCATCTGCCGCGAAAAGCCAATTCTTTCAGCTAAATGCAGCGTTTTAAATCACGACCGGTCGCTGCTGGAGAATTTCAGCCTGATATGCAATGCGAGTGTATCCATATTGCTTGGATGGCCACCTGTTCAGGGTGTGAAGCGCCGTGCTGTATAATCAGCAAAACACGACGAAGCGAATTGTATTCAGGAGTCTGACATGAGCGAAATTATGAAAGGTAAAGGCGAGTGCCTTTGCGCCGCGGTCAAGTTCAAAGCCAATACCATCGATCTCAAAGTCGGCGCGTGTCATTGCGATACCTGTCGCAAGTGGGGTGGCGGACCCTACATGGGGGTTGATTGTAGTATCGATGTGGATTTTGAAAACGTTGAAACTCTGTCTGTTTTCAATTCATCTGATTGGGCCGAAAGAGGTTTCTGCGCTACCTGCGGGACACACATGTTTTATCGACTCAAAGAAAGCGGTCAGTACATCATGCCGGCCGGTTTATTAAGCGTAGAAGCTGACTGCGACTTTGACCATCAGGTCTTCATAGATTCGAAACCGGACTACTATGACTTTTCCAACGAAACCAAAAATATGACCGGTGCCGAACTGTTTGCCATGTTTGCTCCCCCTGCTGAAGAATAATCGCTTCGGCTGTGAGTGGAGCAGAGTGGCCAACTGAAAATAATGCGGGCATTCGAAAACGTCACGCTAGGTCTATTCACACTGTGTTCAACCAATTGTCGTCCGGACGGCAGGCTTACCAAGACAATAGGTTCAGATGTTCCAGCGTCAGCTGAGAGTGGCGCAAGAAGGAATCAGGCTCACTATTGTAAAAGCGAACGCGATGCACGTAGAAATTAGACCGTAAACTGTGTATCTTGCGGATCGACCTTACCGGAGTGCGATCAGAATGGACGTCTTTAAAGTTTTTCAAATTGAGGCAGCTCACCGGCTTCCGAACGTGCCTTCAGAGCACAAATGCAGCCGATTGCACGGCCATTCATTTAGTCTTGAAATTCACGTCAGCGGGCCAGTAGAAGAGCCGGCCGGCTGGGTAGTTGATTTTGCCGATATCTCGGGAGCGTTTAAGCCGCTGTATGAACAGCTCGATCATCATTATTTGAACGATATACCAGGGCTTGAAAATCCGACCAGTGAAAATCTGGCGAAGTGGATTTGGCAACACTTGATTGCGTCGCTGCCAGGGTTAAGTAAAGTAGTGGTTCGAGAGACCTGTAACTCGGGGTGCGTATACCTCGGCGACTGAGCGCACATGACTCGGCCGGTTGCGATGTGTCATGGCGCGTCGGAGGCAATAATTCGAGGGGTTGGAAAAGCATGAGCGGAAGCGGACGCGATACATCTCGAGACGACGCGAATTCTAGAAGAGTAACCCCTGCCATGCGTTCTCTGGTCGAGCGCTTGCGTCAAACTTCCAAGCCTGATGGTGAGCGTGTGCAATACGTGCCCGCCAGCGTCTATCTTGATCAGGCACATTTTATAAAAGAGCGAGAAGCGCTCTTCCTGAGCAGACCGGTTGCGTTAATACCGACTGCGCGCTTAACGTCCGGTCAGTCGGTTACTCACGACTATTACGGCGTTCCTTTGGTGGTTACTCGTGACGCCGAGGGAGTTGCGCATGTGCTGGTTAACGTTTGTCAACACCGGGGAACAAGACTGGTGGAAACAAGCGCCGTGCAATCGGCCAGTCGTCTGGTGTGTCCTTATCACGCCTGGACCTACACGCTATCAGGTGCTCTGCAAGGCCTTCCGCTTCCCGACAGTTTTCCTGGTTTGGACAAACAACGCTACCGGCTGAACCGTTTACCTGTGATTGAGGCGGGTGGCCTGATTTGGACGCGGCTGGACGGGAAATCAATTGAACCAGAGAGCGTGTTGGGCGATATCGCCGACGACTTTAAGACTCTCGGGTTAGCCGAGGCTCACGTTTTCCAAAAAACATCACATCAGGTGACGGCTAACTGGAAGCTCATCATGGATGCGTTTTTGGAGTCTTACCACGTGCAGAGATTGCACAAGAATTCTATTGCGCCGTTTTTCGCTGATTCCATCACGGCATCCGATCGCGTTGGTGATCATTTTCGCAGCGCCGTTGCGAGAATCGGTTACCGTGAAGCAAAGTCTGATGATTCAATGGACACCCTACGCCAGATCATTACCTTCTCGTTCAGTTTGATACCCGCGACGGTTGTCGTAGTCAGTCCGGATTACATCAATGTAATGATGATCTACCCAAAGAACGTTGACGAAACGGTGGTCGAAGATTACATGCTGATCCCGGAAGCGCCTGCAAGCCAGGACGACAGGCTGCATTGGAGTGAAAGCTTTAAGCTGCTCGACGGCCACGTGTTTGGCGGTGAGGATTTCCGTGCGGCTGAACTGGGTCAACTGGGGCTGTCGTCTGGCACAATTGAACGGGTAACGTTGGGGGCCGCGGAACAGGGTGTAGCGGACTTTCATCAGACTGTTCTGGCGTTAATCGACGAGATCGATTAGGGCGAATTAAAGACTTTCGGGGTTCAAATTCCTGCTGCAATGCGCACTTGGCCCGTGCCCGTCTGGATATTTGCGCCGGAGGTAGGTAGGAACGGCTTCCAGCCGCGATGGGCGTCTTATTTCAGACAGGTTGTCGCGTACTTCATCGCGGCAAGATGAGTCGTGCAGGCTGCCGGTGTGCGGTCGGCCAAGGGCCGGCGAAGCAAAGGCCTCTTGATGCGCATACCCCAAGAGCCAGTTGAGTTTCCCGGCTTATTCGGGGGGCTAAGCCACTTGGCATTCTGGCAATTGACCTTGCAGCGAAGCAGCCGTATCCTGCACACGTACTCGGGGCAGGGTGGAACTCCCTACCGGCGGTAATCATCGCTCAAAAGAGCGTTTGAAAGCCCGCGAGCGCCTGCCGCACCTTGTGGCAGGGTCAGCAGATCTGGTGTGATTCCAGAGCCGACGGTTAAAGTCCGGATGAGAGAGTAGCGTGCAGTTTGTGCCATCGGCACGAACCGTACCAGTCTGTGTTGGGCGTTTATTCGCCTATGCAGTGCTGCGTAAATCGTCACCCCCAAGAATCAGCCGCTGTTGGCTCTACATGCTTGGGAATAATCATGAAAGACTTACTTATAAACGACTTTGGCACGCCTGACGAACGCGTGGCGAATGCCTTGGCATCTTTGCGTCGGGGTTCGGGCGTGTTGCTGCTGGACGATCAGGATCGCGAGAACGAAGGCGATCTGATTTTCTCGGCAGAACATCTCACTACTCCTCAAATGGCGAGGCTGATTCGAGACTGCAGCGGTATTGTCTGTCTGTGTATGGAAGACGCCGCTGTTAAGCGTTTGGAACTGCCGCCTATGGTTACGACGAATTCCAGTCGAAACGGCACCGCGTTCACTGTTTCAATCGAAGCGCGTGTTGGAGTTACGACGGGCGTGTCCGCGGCCGATCGAGTGCAGACGGTCAAAGTGGCCAGTGCGCCTGCTTGTGCACCGGACGACTTGCTGAGACCCGGTCACGTCTTCCCGCTTCGTGCGGCTCCGGGTGGGTTGCTTGAGCGTCGCGGGCATACGGAGGGCACCGTAACGCTCATGCGTTTAGCTGGCTTGTCCCCGTTTGGTGTGCTGTGCGAATTAAGCAACGAAGACGGCAGCATGGCGCGCATGCCGGAAGTCATGAAGTACGGCCTTAAGCACGATATACCCGTGCTCACCGTAGAAGATCTGGTCCAGCACGTTATGGCATCGGATTATCTCTCTACCGGATAGTCGCTTGCGCCGGCGCGTGGGCGCAGCCTCAATCTATGTTTTTTTGGAGATGGCCCCCGTCCAGCTTCGCATAAAACGTTTGCCTTTGGTGGTCAGGTAAACCCGTTTTACTCTCAGATTCATCGGATCCGGGCGGAGTGAGATTAATCCGGGTCCGGGTAGTTTTTTGGTCGTCAGCTCTGACAGGTCGGCCAAATTGCGGGACAAAGCTGTGATTGACGTCGTCTCGAGCTTGCGGAGTAAGTCGCGTTGACTGAGTCCTTCATGAAACGACACGCACACCAGAATAAGCAGTCGCTGCGCCGTGATATCCGGCGACAACTTCGCTCGCGCATAGCGTAGAGCGCGGTCCAGCAGCTCCATCTGAGCGATTTGATTCTCGTTGTCTTTGTTGATTTTGGGCCTCCCAGTGGGACCACCACTATAATTCAAAAGGTTGCGGCATTGATATAGTTGCGATAACGCAACAATTTCGATTTACTAACGCACTTTAAGCAACAGGAGAAGCACATTATTTTGTCTAAACAGACATTGTTTGAACGCGTGCTGGTCATTCTGAATGCCGACCAGATCACGTTTGAAGCCCCGCTCAATTCGCCCGCTATCAAGAGAGCGCTCGATTTGGCCAAGACAATGGGGTGTGAGATAGAACTCTTTCACGTCGTGCACGATACGTCATCGGAACAGCACTTGTTTTCAGCGTACAGCAAATTCGAAGAAGACAAAAAGCAGGTCATGAACCGCAACCGAAAACGCATGGCCGACATGGCTCTTGAGCTCGCCTCAAAGGGTGTGACAGTCCTTCATGACGTGCGCTGGGACTCCTCAAGAACGGAAGCGATATTGCGTAAAATTGAAGACGCCGGACCTGATCTGGTCGTTAAGCAGTCGCGTGAACACAGCTACCTGCCGGGCTTGACAGCAATACGGACTGGGAGCTGGTTCGCTGCTAACCGGTTCACGTGTGGTTTGTTCAGGACGAACACCTGGAGTTGAACAAGGTCGTTACAGCCTTGGGTCTAAGCAAGAAAAAAGACGGTGCCTTTGCCGAGTTGGATTACGAAGCGGCGAAGTTAGCCCAGCTGGTTGCCCGCAAATTTGATGCGGCAAACGTATTGGTTCACGCACGCCAAACACCTTTGACCGCCGGGTCAAGCGTGATGGAAATGGCCGGAGTTGATGCGGCGGCACAGTGCGAGAGGTTTTCCGAGTTCAAGTCAGCCGAAAGCGCGCACATTCAAAAATTTGTTGAGATTCATTGCTATTGCATGCGATACTGTATTTATATACAGTACAGGTTCGTTATGAGCGCCTCATCAGATGAACTTCAATCAGTCCTTAAAACCACGATACTCTCGCGGGAAGCAGCTAGAGCCTTTTTATTACCGAGACCATTTTGTCGAAATGCTCGAGTTCGTAGAGGAACACTACGAACACGTTTTAGGCGTAGCTGACCAAGCTTTCCTATCTTCGTTTCAAGCGCTCGATGAATTGGCCCAAGCGCTTTATGTCCGCCTTGTAAACCGTAAGGGCACCGTGTTCTCGTGTGCCAAGCTGAACTATCCGGAAATTGGCAAGCTGAACGAGCCGTTGACTTGCTTGCGAAGCGCCGGCTTTATTTCGGAACCCGGACCTCATCACTTTTCCGAGCTGCTCAAATTGCTCACCAAGAGCGAAATTCACAGAATACTGTCTCTAAAGACGGCGGGGCTGCCGAAAACGATTCTGAAAAACGAGCTTGTTGAACTGGCATTGGCAACGTGTGAACCAGAGTCATTTCTGAGCCAGTGCAATCCGTCAAGGTTAATAGTCCAGCGCAAAACGTCAACAGTGCAATATTTGATGTTCTTGTATTTTGGCAAAACCCGGGACGGTATGGATAGCTTCGCCTTGCGCGACTTGGGGCTTGTTCAGCCTGCGGACCTGAAAACTGACTACGAACCAAGATTTCAAGATGAAGAGGGCGCAAGAGAGCACTTTTACTTTGCGTCACGTTTGTTAAAAGTTCGTCAGAAGTCACCATCGTCCTGCGACATCCACATTTTGGTTCGTGAAGCAAGACAATGGCCCGAACCCGTCTCAGCGGGCGCGGCGAAGCTACGCGACAGGCTCGCATGGCGACTAGGTTCTATTCAAGAAAAGCAAAAAGACTTAAAACGGGCAATCGAGCTCTACCGCTACGCCGAGTCGACCCGCTGCACAGAGCGAGCTATTCGGCTGATGCTCAAATTGGGCGACAGAGACAGCGCCAGTACGTGTCTCTTGAGCTGCATGGAAACGCCCCGAAACGACGAAGAAGCACTGTTTGCTCGAGACCTGTATGCCCGAACATTTAAAGGCAAAAGAACGCTGGCCACAACCGATGTATTAAAGGCGGCCTCCACGATTGAAATTGACGAACAGTTCGTCGGCTCTCCCGAAAAAGCCGCGGTTGCCTGGTTCGCCGAAAAAGGTATGCGGGCTTATCACTGTGAAAACGCGCTCTGGAGAATGTTGTTTGGCATGGTGTTTTGGGACATGTTGTTTTCAAATCGGACGGCAGAGATCCACTCTCCGTTTGATACGTTGCCACAGAGTTTAGCAACGGGCTTGTTTTACACCTCGTATACTTCGGCCGTCGATAAGCGTTTGGCGCAAGTTAACAGCCGGGCGCGTTTAAAGCTTACGTTACTAAAAGTGGCCACCGAAAAATTCGGTACAAGAAACGGAGTGTTTCGTTGGCGGCAGTCGACGCTTGATGCGCTTTTTGTGCTCGTTGAAGAAGCGCCATTGCAGGCTGTTGAAAACATATTGCGGCTTATGTGCAAGAACTATCCGTTGATGCGTTCCGGCTATCCGGACCTGCTGTTAGTCGATGATCACGGGGTAAAGTTCGTCGAAATCAAATCGGAAGGTGACAGTTTGCGTCGCCATCAGCTCGCCAAACTACAGCAGTTAACCAACGCTGGTTTTCGGGCGGAAGTTGTAGCGACCCAATGGACGCTCGATCCCAGGCAGGCGTATGTTGTCGTGGATGTTGAAACGACGGGAGGGCGAGGCGACCAGCATCGCGTAACTGAAATTGGCGCAGTGAAGGTGGTCAACGGCAAAATAGTCGACCAATTCTCAACGTTGTTAAACCCCGGTCGCTCAGTTCCGCCGGCGATCACTCGTTTAACGGGTATATCCCAAACAATGGTGGACGGCGCTCCGCGCTTTGAGCAAATCGCTGACGCCTTGGCTGACTTTCTTGGAAACGCTATTTTCGTTGCCCACAACGTTGCGTTTGACTACGGATTTATTGGAAGAGAGTTTCGTCGCATAGGCCGTCGTTTCAAGATGGCTCGTCTTTGCACGGTTGCGGGTATGCGCCGTCACTATCCGGGGCACGCCTCATACAGTCTTGCCGCCCTGACCAAGGCCTACGGCATATCGCTCGAGACTCATCACCGCGCGCTTTGTGATGCCGAGGCAGCCGCTCAGCTGTTGTTGTTGATCAACGACAAGCGCTCTGAAAAACAGCGTCCTCGCCAACGCGAGATGGACCACCTGAGCGAGATCGCAGAGGGCGTGGTGTAAGGAGTAACGAGCAAATGGTTCGATTAAGCGCTTGACAAATACTGTATATAAACACAGTATATTGAGTCTAAATTGCCGGACCGTAGCGCGATGACTCACCTGAAAACCGTAAACAAACTAGCTATCTTGGCCGATGCTGCGAAATACGACGCCTCTTGTGCGTCCAGTGCAGCCGGGCGAAAAGACTCCACCCGAACCGGTGGCGTCGGCTCGACGGGCGGGACCGGCATCTGCCATTCCTATACGCCCGATGGTCGCTGTATTTCTCTTTTGAAGGTGCTGCTGACTAACTACTGTCAGTACGACTGCCTGTACTGCGTTAACCGGATTTCAAGTGACGTACGTCGCGCCCGATTTAACGTTGATGAGCTGGTCAACCTTACGCTCGACTTTTATAAGCGCAATTACATTGAGGGTTTGTTTCTGTCTTCCGGCATCATTAAGAGCCCTGACTACACCATGCAGCAAATGGTTGAGGTGGCGCGGCAGCTGCGGGACACACATCAGTTTCAAGGCTATATCCATATAAAAACGATTCCGGATGCGGCGCCTGAATTAATCGACTTGGCCGGTCGTTACGCAGACCGTCTGTCCATTAACGTTGAGCTGCCAAGCCGTGTCAGTTTGCGAAATCTGGCGCCTGAAAAAGATGCCGGGCGTATTCGAACGGCAATGGCCGACGTCAGACTGAGAATTGATGAGAAAAAGGCAGAGCGTAGTCGGCACCGCAATCCGAAAGGTTTTATGGCTACCGGCCAGAGCACCCAAATGATTATCGGCGCCGACGATTCGGACGACCGTAAAGTTCTGGCCACGAGTACAACTTTGTATTCGAGTTACAAATTAAAGCGTGTTTACTACAGCGCCTTTAGTCCGACCCCTCATCCGAGCGTGCAGCTGCCGCCGGAACCACCACCGTTGCAGCGAGAGCATCGGCTCTATCAGGCGGACTGGCTATTGCGTTTTTATCAGTTTGATCTCGATGAAATCATGTCTGGCGGGCGCGAGGGTATGCTGGATTTAGCCATTGACCCAAAGCTTGCCTGGGCGTTAAGAAATCGACAGGACTTCCCGGTCGATATCAACAAGGCACCCAAAGAAACGTTATTGCGCATTCCGGGGCTCGGTACTCGCGGCGTAGCAGCCGTGCTCAAGGCCAGGCGCGTTCATGCGCTGCGACTTACCGATCTTGCGCGCTTAACCACGTCTGTTCATCGATTGCGACCGTTCGTTGTCACCCCCGATTGGCGTCCTACGAAGCTACTTGAGCAGGCCACGTTACGTCAGCAGTTAGCCCCACCTCCGGTGCAGCGTAGTCTGTTTGAGTAATGTCTGGCGTTGAGGTAGAGCTGGAGTCACCAGCCGACTATCGGGCTTGGCGCGACGCGGCGCGTGAGCTGCTGAATCAGGGCATTTCGCCTGACCAGGTTAGCTTTCGGCTGCCTTTCGAAAATGGCGACCTGTTTGCAGAGCCGCTCACGAAAGGGGCGGTTACGCCTGTTTCAGTGCGCGTTCCTCGAGCTTTTCAACCGTTGGCAGAGCAAGTTATATGTCACAGTGACGGTGCGCGTTTTGCACTTCTGTATCGAGTACTATGGAGACTGCAGTCCGCGCCGCGACTTCTCGACGACGCAAGCGATGACGATGTCTGGCAGCTCCATCGTATGGCAAAAGCTGTTCGTCGGGATGCACACAAGATGAAAGCGTTTGTGCGGTTTCGTCAGGTGCCGGACGGTCAGCGTGAGGTGTTCATAGCGTGGTTTGAGCCTGATCACCACATAGTCGAATTCACAGCGCCTTTTTTCAAAAAACGATTTGCCGGCATGCACTGGTCTATTGTGACGCCCTCACGGAGTGTGCACTGGGACAAGTGCTCGCTACGTTTTGGCGACGGTGCCACACGCGCCGACTGTCCCGACGCAGACGCGCTTGAGTCCTGGTGGCGAACATACTATGCGAGCATTTTTAATCCTGCGCGACTAAAAGTGAAGGCGATGGGTTCCGAGATGCCCAAGAAGTATTGGCATAATTTGCCAGAGAGTCGATTGATCGGCGACCTGGTACGTGATGCTCATCGATATCAACTTGCAGCGCCAACCGGCACCCGACCCTCTGTCGTAAAAGCAAAGCGCCTCGTTTCGCAGCAGCGACGAACGGCACCAGAGCCAGAGCCCGTCGGCAGCCTGCAAGAGCTCGTTGTCAAAATCAGGGCCTGTGAACGTTGCTCGCTACATCAATGCGCAACGCAAGCTGTGGTTGGTGCAGGTCCTGATAACGCGCGTCTTATGGTTGTGGGCGAGCAGCCGGGAGATCAGGAAGACGTTGTGGGCAAGCCTTTTGTCGGTCCAGCGGGTGTAGTTTTAAATCGCGCCTTTAATGCCGCTAATATTGAGCGAGATGATATTTATCTAACCAACGCCGTCAAGCATTTCAAATATCGCGCACGCGGTCGGCAGCGACTTCATGTACGACCGGACAGCTCTGAAATCGAACACTGCCGCTGGTGGCTAACTCAGGAACGCAGTCATATAGATCCTGATATTACGCTTGCGCTGGGCGCGACGGCTGCGCACTCGTTGCTGGGCCACCCCTGTAGAATCAAAGACGTTAGGGGGCGATTACTTCAAGACGATAACGGTCGCAAAATCATCGTCACCGTGCATCCGTCTTACTTGTTGCGCCTTGGCAATTCACCCAACGCCCAGCTCGAATACGAGCTCTTCGTCCGTGATCTCAAGCTGGCCCATAACGCCGTGAGCGCGAGCAAGCGACCAACTGCGGTTTGATTTCCAAGAATTCGGTTTGAAAATTAAGCCCGGAGCCGCAAGCAATATGACGTTGCATTAAACGGGTCTGATAAACGAGTCTGAAGTTGGACAGTAAATTAATCTGCACCAGCTTGTCAGATTTTTGAATGGCAGTGCGAACTCCTTGGCACAGAGGGAACTTATGGTAAGCCCTCATCCAAACACTCAAGGAGTCAATCATGGACCGAACACTCAACGCTTTAGGCGCAGCCGTTGTGCTGGCGCTCACTCTTTACCCGACAACCGCGGACGCTGAATTAGTGTTCTCGCTGGACATTGGGTCAGACACGGAAATATCTGATCCGGCAAACGATCCGGGAGAATTTGCCGATCCTGGCGACGTGTATTTTTCCAGTCAGGTGGCAGGAAGTCTTATGGCTATTGCACCGAGACTCGATGACGCGGATCTGTTTGGCGGCGTTGACCCCGCCCCCGTACAGGGTGTTCTGGCTTCGGCAGCGCCACTTGGAACGCCGGGTCTGTACACAAACTTCTTCGATATCGATGCTTACGATGCCATTTCGGCACGTATTAATCAGCTCGATGTTTCACCTGATGCACCGTTGCCGCAACCGCTGCTCAGAGCTAATGCGCCGATTGATTGCGTGTATCCGTTTGGCACCGTCGCGCTGTCGTACAGCGACGACTCCACGGCCGGATGGGGTTTTCCCGGCGCACCGCGAATACCGGTTGAAGGTCTTTCTGCACTCGGTTTTTTGTATGGTACAACTACCGGTCAGGACGAAGTATTCGGCGTGAACCTGGACGTGAGCGGGGGCTTTCCCGCAGCGCTCCTCGGAATGGGGCCGTTGCGCGATGAATCTGAGGTTCATACCGATTTGTCACCTAATCCTACGTTTGGAAGTCTCATCAACGACGACGACGTGGATGCGCTTGACCGTAACCCTGTTAACGGTTGCGATGTGCACTATTTTAGCGTGGATACCGAAGGTCGTATGGGCTTGAACCCCGGCAATATTTATCAGTTCACAGGTCCAGCAGCGCCATCAGTTGCGTTGCGGCCACTGCATTTTGGTTTGCCCGCAGACGTTAACATCGACGGCTTTGAGTTCGTTTGGTTACCAACACCGCAGGGACCAGCGTTAGCCATGCTGTTTACCGTGCAGCCTAATAATCCTGTGTCGACCATTGACGAATCAGGTGGACTGGTGCCGTCAACGCTCTACGGGTCGTTCTTAACAGGAAATAGTTTTGTGGTTCTTGACGGGCCGGCCAACGCTTTCGACAATATCGACGCGATTGCGGTGGCTGCACCTCAGCAACAAGATACTGACAATGACGGTGTGCCGGATAACATCGACAACTGCATTTTAGTCGACAACCCGAACCAGATTGATGCAGATGGAGACGGTATTGGTAACCGGTGTGACACCGATTTAGACAACGACTGTGAAGTCAGCTTCTCTGACCTGGCACTATTCAGGAACGCTTTCTTCACGAATAACGCTCCGGCCGATTTCAATTCAGATGGCGTTGTTAATCTGCTTGATCTCTTCTTCTTGCGGACCTATTTTTTCGGTAACCCGGGTCCGGCTGCTGAACCAAACCTGTGCTCACCGTAGCGACAGGTTGAAAACTGTTTTTTTAACAGGCTCTTGGAAAAGGAGTTGCTCGAAGTTATCTTAAGGCTCTGAGCGACTCCTTTTTTAAGGTGAACCATTTCAAGATAACCGAGCGGGTGCGTGACATTTTAGTTTTACGCACCCGTTACTGTTTGGAACAAGTCTGAGGGCTTTATCATGTTGTCAGAGCACCCAGTCGTCCGTTCTTCCAATTACGCCGAGGAGCCCACAGTTCCATTGTATACTGACGCTATTAGAAGCATCACGCGACGGTCGCGTATGTCTATTCAATCGCGTCACGGTATGGCGAGAGTAAAATGGATTGGCGTCGACCGTCGCTCTCCCAGTAGAGAAGTGTCGTTGACGTCGGATAATGAAGGAACATTACAGCGCGCCTTATCGGGCGATCACAGAGCGATAGGTGAGTTGGTAAATCGGCTCACTCCCGTGATACATGCGCGAGTGGCCCGCAAACTGCTCGGTACCGGGTCCTACCGCGATATGCGTCAGGATACAAAAGACTTTGCCCAGGAAATATTTCTGTCTCTGTTTCAGGACGGTGCGAAAAAGTTAAAAAGCTGGCAGGCCGATCGAGGCATGTCTCTTGAGAATTTTGTAGGTTTAATTTCGGAACGCCATGTGATTTCAGCTTTGCGTAGCGGCAAGCGCAATCCGTGGCGCGAGCGCGAAGCGCTCGAAGAAGCTGCTGAGCCGGTTAGTCTGAGCGCAGAGGTCGAAGCGCAGATTATTCATAGTGACCACTTGGGCACGCTGCTGGACCGGCTTCGCGTTGCTCTGAGCCCTCAAGGGTGGCAATTGTTTGAACTGCTTTATATTGAAGAGTGCAGTGTTGCCGAAGTGCAAGACAAGACAGGGCTTAAGAGCGACGCAATTTACGCGTGGCGGAGTCGGTTGCGTAAACAGGCGAAGCAGTGTCAGTTTGAACTCCAGCAAGAAGAGACGGACATTCAGCACGTTTCGAGAAGGATAAATCGATGAACGACGATACGTTGTTAACAGCTTTGGCTGGTGAGGCGCGTAAACAAAAAGCCGCTGACCAGCTTGATCCGCGGTGGGAGCGATACGCTGAGGGCACGCTTTCAGATGCGGAGCTGACCGATCTTGTGGCGTCAGTGACTGCGGAAGAGGCGACAGCGTTAAAAGCCGCGTTTGCACCACTTGGAGAGTCGTTTCAGCAACAGATCTCAGAGCGTATACAGACTGAACTTGCCGCAATCGACAAACTGTCTACAGATGTCAAACAAGAAACTGAATCAGATAGCAAGGTTGTCAACTTCGAAGCGCGAAACCGAAAGGTGTTTGCTCCAATTGCGTTTGCTGCAACGGTGTTGCTTGCCTTCGGCCTGTGGCAGTTTGGTTCAGGGCAAAGCGGTTTTAGCGATGCGGTACAAAGCAGTCTACCGGGCTACGAGCTTTCGTTACTCGGTGGGTCGACGTTTCGATCAGGCGCACCGGCCGAGTTGCCCGAATTTACAGGAGGTGATCGGCTGGAGTTAAGACTGGTGCCAGCTACGGCGACACAACAGCCGATGGAGGCACGGCTCTATGCAAAAACAGCAGCCGGATTCGAGCGTGCTGAGCAGGCCATTATTAGTATCGCACCCTCTGGTGCGGTGCGCATTACGGGTCGATTGGGAACGGAGTTGGAGCTAGTCCAGGGATCTACCAGTCTGCTTGTTGTGATTGGTTTGGAGGGAAGTTTGCCTGAACTTGGCCAGCTTTTTGAGACACTAGAGAAAAAAGAAGTCGTTGTCGGTTCCGATTGGCAGGCGTGGCGCGTGCCGGTGCGGGTGGTGCCATGACAGTGAAATGCGTGTTCGTGTCAGATTACGGTCGCTACCTGCGTATGCCTCTATATCCAACGTCATAAGACCACTTATGTATCCCCGATGAGTCATCTACGTACAAAAAATGGAGTCCGAAGACTCGCAGTGAGTCTATGGCTTGTAACAATGCCGTGGGCTTTTTCGGACGACAATCTGCTACGTGTTGAGGTCAGTGGCTGCGCTTCGGTTTCTGCGGAAAACGTCTGTACTCTCAACGATAGCCGCACACTGACGGTCTGGGTAGAGCATGGGCTGCGCGATAGTGTGTCGTTTGGCTTCGATGGCAACAGGATGAGTCTGTCTACGCTATCAAACGCTACAACGCTCAGAGTTTTGGGGGGCACCCGGTTTAAACTCGACGTTCCCAAAGGAGTTTCAACGCTGAGTTTTAGCGACGGTTTACGCACGGCAGCGTTGAAACTTGAGTCCAATACGCGGCCTAAGATGCTTGAAACCGCCCGAACACTGAATCGGGAAGGGAAGCTTGAAGAGTCTATTCTTCTGCTTAACACTTCGATGTCGTCAATTGATCCGCACTGGGCAGGCGCCGCGTTACGACTGCTAGGCCAGGCTCAACGCCGACTGGGTCATATTGCTAAAGCCGAAGAGCTGCTGTCGCAATCCGTTGCGGCCGACATGAAGGCTGGCAAACACTCTGATGCCTTGCGCACGTCAACGGTTATTGTTTACACCCTGATGAGTAAGGGCGATTTCAAGCGAGCACGCGAGGTCTTGAATGACACGGTAGCACCCGCGCTCTTCGATGCAGACAGCGCGTATAACCTGAATTATTTTTTTGGTTTACTGGCTTACAACACCAGCAATACTCGAACAGCGCTGACGCGGCTGAACGAGGCCGCCTTGCAGGCGCAACGAACCGGTACGGCGGCGCAGCGGTTGTACGCCGAACTGTTACTCGCCGTACAGTTGCAGCGAGTGGGGCGTGGCCAGGAAGCACTAGCCTATTTGTCTCGTTGGAGTTCGCTGCCTGACGATATACGTCCATGTGAACATTCGCTTGCGCTCACCAACATGGGTTGGGCAGCTCTTCTGCTATTGGAGGCTGGTAGGAGTTCCGAGGATCCTACCGACCTTCTAGTCAAAGCAGATGAGTTGGCTCAGAAGAAATGTGGCCCAACAGTCGTTATAAATACCCGAACCAATCTTGCCTTGGCGCGGTGGCACGCCAACGATCTTTCTGGTGCGCAGCGGTGGATAGAAAAAGCCCGCGACACGAACGCAATGCATCTGCGTAGCGCGCTGTGGCTACTGGACATCGAAGCTCGCATTGCACTCGACCGTGGCGACTTTGAGCTGGCCCACAGAAAATACGATGAGCTTCAGCTGCTCGCCAAAGCGACGCTTTCTCATCAGGCCCAGTGGCGTGCTTTAGCAGGACACGCACGTACTTATGCGGCGACCGGCGATAGGGAGGCGGCGCTTAACGCGTACATGGAGGCTGACTGGTTACTGCTCGATGTTTTGCCATCAATTCCGATAGATCAAGGCAGGGAGGCTTTGCTAACGGCACGCTCAAACGTGACCAATGAACATATTGCTCTACTATTAGATGTGCAGCGCTACGACGAAGCATTTGCGCTCGCACGCGAAGCCCGCAGACGCGCACTCAATACCGTGAATGTAGCTCACAGCGTTGAGCAGTTGTCGCAGCCTGCTCAACGGAAGTGGGAGCAACTGCTTGGTGAGTATCATGATTTGCGTAAAGAGTTGGAAGTGGCCGTGGAGTCCGCGTGGATGCTGCCGGCCGATGAACTGGTAGAGCTCGCCGGTGAAAACGCAACACGAAAGACTCGCCTGCGACAGATTTTAGATGGTGCTGCAGATGTGTTTAGAGAGATTGAGTCTCCGTCGCTGTTACCTCCTCGAGTAAATGAGCTGTTGGTGCTGGTTCAGAAATTGCCAACGTCCTGGGCTCTTTTCACGCACGACGGCACCACGCTTCGGGTTACGCAGCCGAGCTGTCTGCGCACCGACCTGTCTGAACAAATGGAGTGTCTGCTTGAAACCGTCTTCGAAGACATATCGGCGGCGCCGTTGTTGCGAATGTTGGTGTCGGGCGCTATGGCCGAAATTGATGTGCATGCCCTTCGCGTAAAAGGTCAGCCATTGGTTTCCCGGGTTCCTGTTGTTTATGGTCTGGATATTGCCAGTTCAAGAAACGCTTTAACGCGAGGTAATCGCGCACTACTGGTGGCCGATGCGGGCGGCGACCTGGCCGCTGCACGTCGTGAACTAAATAACGTCGCAGATACGTTGACCGCTTCTCTCGCCTGGTCTTATCAAACGCTGGTTGACGAGCAGGTTCAGTTTTCCAGCGTGCTAGAGAACATACAGCGTAGCGATCTTTTTCACTTTGCGGGGCACGCACGGTTTGCCGGTGAATACGGTTGGGGAAGCGAGCTTAAACTCGGGTCAGATTCCGGCTTGGGAATTTCTGATGTGTTAACGCTGGAACACTCACCGCCTCTGGTCGTGTTGTCGGGTTGCGAAACGGCCAAAGCCACCAGCACAGCCTCGCAAAGCATGAGTCTGGCCAATGCGTTTTTACTGGCAGGAAGCCAGAAGGTGTTAGCGGCTTCACGCCCGGTTCGTGACGATATGGCGCATAGGGTGATCGAGCAGTTTTACTCTCATTGGATCCGTGGTCAGGCGCCCGAGCATGCATTACGGCTGGCACAAATAGCGTTAATCGAATCGCATCCACAGGCAGACTGGGCCGCTTACCGGTTAATTTCGCGGTAGTTCGAATTTAAGGAGATAGTTATGCAACGGATGATCACACAATTACTGACACTTGTTACGTGTATGTTTACGGTGTGCTGTTGGAGTGCTGTTGCTCATGCCGAGGCAGAGAGTAGTCGGGCGAGGCAATCAATTACCTGTGGCAGTAGCGATAATTTGTCACCGCCGACCGATGCCTGCCTGCAGCCGAATTCGGCCGACACTGCGTGGCGATATGTAGGCCAAACCGCCGGGCAGCCGTGTCCGGACGATATTCCGGGCTGGACCAGTCAGCGTCTTTTCGACAACGCGGAAATACCGTTTCAAACAGGACTGTCAAACTACTGCGTGTTCGAGAGCAATGTGACCAACCCTAACTCGGCTCCTCTAACCAACCGTTTGTGCTCGGTTGATCCAGGCTTTGACCAATGTTTGACACAGCTAAATCGTGACTCTGCGTCGCTAGCTCCTATGGCGAGCGATAGTGCCAATCTTATGTGGGAGGGATTTCGCGAGTTTTTTCTGGAGCAAATTGGATCATTCGGCGCGCTGCCGGTTGGTCCGCAAAACGTTCGTCTCTCCATTCTGGATAGCGAGCCCACCGGGTTTAATCAAGACCGTAACGGCTCCGGAGTATCCTCTCACGGCTTTACGTTGCTTAATATTGTGCGCGATAGCATTTGCCCCACGATAGGTCCTTGTCCGGTTCAGTTGCGTTCTCAGCTGGCACTGCCGATGCAGCGGTGCGGCAGTAATACGGGGTTTTGCATTGACCCAAGTCAGGGGGGGTATGCGGGCACGATCGGTCAGCTGGCTACCGCTATTTATACAGAGGTCGAGAACTGGCGTGCCGCCTCCGTGAACAAGCTGGTGATCAATCTTTCCTTGGGGTGGGACTCGTTTTATGGTGACGACGACCCGATCAATAGCAGCCGGGTTTCCGTTCAGGCAGTGTATCGCGCTCTGAACTACGCGTCCTGTCGTGGCGCACTGGTGATTGCAGCAGCCGGTAACCGTGTCACCGGGCCAACGGCTATGACTGGGCCAATACTGCCGGGTGGCTGGGAAGACGTAACTGCTCCTGATGCCGTTATGTGCAATAACCTGTTTGGTTTCACGCCCGACCCGTTAACCATTGCAGGCTCTTACCGGCCATTAATTTACGCCGTTAGTTCCGTTGACGAAACCGGGGCGGCAGCGGAAACCCGGCCGGGGGGTGAACCGAGGTTGACGGCGTTTGGTGACCACGCCGTAGCGCCAGTAAATGAGGGTGCCACGCCATTCCCCACGCAAATATTGACCGGTAGTTCAGTCGGTAGCGTGGTGGTTGCGTCGGCCGCCGCCGCGGCGTGGACAATCGCGAACAACGCAAGCCCGCACCAGATTATGCAGGAGCTTTATAGTTCGGGAGTCGACCTTGGTCGTAGCGCTGCATTTTGCAATACAACACAATCCGAGTGCACCGACGAAGTTCGCCGCATCAGTATTTGTGGTGCAGTCGATAAAGTGTGCACAAGCTTAACGGCAGGCCCTTGCCCAGATTTTAATTGCGCTCTTCCTGACGACGTTCGGCCCGGCGTATCAGAGGTTGAGCTTGTTTCATTATTTGCGGGAGCCAGCACGGTCGCTCTCGATATGTTTACCTCGCAGGAAGCGTTCGACGATTGTCGTACAGGCTACGTGCTGAACTATGAGCCAGGCACCAATATTGACAACCCGTGTCCCCAGTCGCAGTACTTCGGTTTGCAGGCGACACCTTGGACAGACGGTCAGCCAGAAGGGCAGTTTTGTCCGACTTGCACAGACGTTTATCACAGTCCTGGCAAGCTGTATCTGGAAATCGATTCGGGGTTGGAAGGAACGCTAAAGGACATCACTTTAATTTGCGGTGTTAACGCGTTTCGCGTAGACGGTGAGCTGGTAGCGGGCAGCAAGCTGGTGCTAACGGAGATTCCACAAGGCTGCGAGTTCGAAAATGTGGCCATGGCGTACAGTCTTGATAACGGTTCGGGGAACCTGTCTTCAGTGGCATCCCCATCACTGCTCCTCGCTGATCGGGATGAAGACGACGTTCAGGATGGCCTTGATAACTGTGTCGATGTATCAAATCCGGATCAAACGGACGCCGACGGCGACGGCTTTGGTAATGCCTGTGACGGCGACTACAACGGTGACTGTACGGTTAATTTTCTGGATGTGTTTTTGTTAGGCGAAGCGTTTCTTGAGCTCGATGGCGTTATCGATTTAACCGGCGACCTGACCGTCAATTTTCTGGATCTGGCTCGTTTGTCGGAGCTTGTGTTTCAACCACCCGGGCCTAGCGGCATTGCAGAGTGTGTGCCACAAACGCTGGACTAACTTACGGTGTTTTGCGCGCCACCATTTCAATTTCGACTTTGGCGCCTAACGGCAAACCGGCCACGGCCACGGTCGTGCGAGAGGGAAATGGTGACGAAAACTGTTTGAGGTAAACCTCATTCATGCCAGCGAAGTCAGCCATATCGGTAAGATAAACGTTTAGCTTGATGGCGTGCTCGAAACCTAATCCGGCACTTTTTAACACCTCAAGCAAGTTGTCGAATACGCGTTGAGTCTGCTCGCCAATGTCGCCTTCTATGAGTGAGGCGGTGGCGGGATCAATCGGCGTTTGGCCCGACAAAAAAAGCAGGTCGTCGCTCCACACCGCCTGCGAGTAGGGACCTATTGCTTGTGGTGCCTGATCTGAGTGAGTGGCCGTTCGTTTCATGATGGTGTTGGCTCCTGGCGTTTTCTTACGAGTACCACGTGCGTATCGGTAAGCGTATCGTGCCACCCTTGACCGCATTCGCGGAAAAAAGAGAACGATTCGAACGGGATGACTCGGGCGAGTGTACGTAGAAAGATTTTACCCATCGTTGGTTTATGGTCTTCAGCGTCGACAACCCGTGTACGGGTGATCAGTTTGCCTAAACTGCTGCCTGTCAGGCTTTCGCACAGGAAATAGTAGAGCAAATAAACCGGGTAGCCGACCCAAATTTCGAGCGCCGGGCTGTCCAGATAAGACTCATTATAGAACCCGATGGCAACGGTAATGATGATGCCAAAAATCATATAGCCGGCAAAATCGATCACGAAGTTTAAAAACCGGCGTCCGCGCCGAGCCTGCTCGAACCCCGACAGGTTTGTGGATCGCTCTACAACGTCGGCCTGAGGTGGGGCGTAAGGAGATGCGTTTTGATTCATTTTTGTTCTCAAGTCGGGTCAGCGCATACCGGTAGCAGCAGCCGACCAATTTAAGCTGATTTCATTATTGTTGATAATAGCGCCGTTTGCAGACAGGTTAACTAACATTCTCTCTAAACCAAAACGGGCCGCGTTACAGCTAACGCGGCCCGTCGATATGACACTTTTAACAGGATGACTAGCTTTCGAAAAATCCCATCTTGACGCCAGCCAGCTCAATCACGTCGTTGTCGTTCAGTCGTCGTGCCTGAGGGCCAATTGGTTTACCGTTAACAATCGGGTAGTTGCCTGAAGGGCCGCCATCGACGTGGACGACAAAGTAACCTTCGGCTCTTCGGGTAATTGCAGCAACCTGTACACCGGGTCGGCCAAGCGTAGTTAGCGCTTTGGTCAGAACCAGTTCTTTGCCGGCAAACGCACCGCTCAGGACCTGTAGTTTGGCCTTCGGAAGAACCTTGGCGCCGGTCCCGGCCATGGTCTCTGTGTGTGGTTTAACAGCCGGGCTTGCAACAGCGGCCGAACCGAAAGAGGGCAGGCGGTGTTGATCGCTAGGCCCTTCGTCCGGGGCTGCACCGGCAGCCCGCACGGCTTCTTCGACGTTTTCCATGCTCGGCGCATCGGTTTGGGAACCGGGGCGAATAATCATGGTTTTTTCGAATTCGTCGTCGTCAGAGTCTTCTTTGTCGTCGTCGACAAAGCGCAGCTGGTGGTGACCAATAGTGATCACGTCGCCGTGCTGCAACGCATGTTTCTTAACGAGCTTGCCGTTAACATAAGTGCCGTTGGTGCTGTTCAAGTCTTCCAGGAACGAGTCGTTCAGAATATTGATGACCAGCGAGTGATGACCACTGACGGCAGGGTTGTCTATACGAACATCGTTATCCGGCAGGCGACCCACCGTATAGCGTTCTTTTTGCATATTGTATTCTGCAAGAACTTGTCCGTCTAAGCTCAGTACTAGGCGTGCCATGTGTTGCTCTCAATAAATATTAACTAAAGATATTGCTTAGTCTGCTAAGCAATTTGTTACTTTCACCAAAAGGCTTCACGACTTTGGCCACGACCACGGATATATTGTCCTTACCGCCGTTGTCGTTTGACAGTCTTACCAACTGTTGACCTACCGTGTGAAGATTAGCATTAAACGTGCTGATAGTTAAATGAATATCCTCGTCTTCGACCATATCTGTCAGGCCATCTGAACACAAAACATACACATCATCGGGCAGCGCCGTCTCCTCTGTCAGTTCTACCTCAACCTTCGGTTCAATCCCCAATGCACGTGTCACATAATTACGATTTAGTGATCTTTGTGCCTCTTCAGGAGAATAAAAACCGCGATCTACCAGCTCTCGGAGCAGCGAATGGTCTTTCGTTACCTGGCTAAACTCGCCGTTGCGCAGCCGATACACCCGAGAGTCGCCAACATGGGCAATCGAAATCCGGTTATTGTAAAATAAAGCGGCGGCAATTGTTGTGCCCATTCCCTCGCATTCTGACTTCGATTTCGAGGTTTGGTAGATAATTTTGTTGGCTCTCACCACAGCGTCTCTCAGGGCTACCGTCTGACGCATAAGGCCGGTCTCTTCGTCCGTCGCGTCGCGTTTCTCGCGTTTGACGAAATCGGACATGATGTCGACAGTGGTGCCCACAGCTATGCCGCTGGCTACTTCGCCTGCGTTGTAGCCACCCATGCCGTCGGCGAGCACCAGCAGACCAATGTCCATATCAGCGCCTACGGCGTCCTCGTTATGGTCTCGGACCATGCCGGTATCGGTTACCGCGTAGTGTTCAATTTTCCCTTTAAGACTCATTGTTCACGCTTTACGCTGCCAGGTGCTGAAGACATTCGCGAATGTCGTGGGCCATTTCCAGTCCGGTCTCATATCGGTCGGCTGGTTCTTTAGATAGTGCTGTATCGATTACGTGTGCCAACTGAGGAGGCAGCTCCGGTCGCACTGAGTGTAGTGGAGCGTGCTCGTCATTGGCGATTTTATACATTAACGTTGCCATTGAGTCAGCCCGAAACGGCAACTGTCCAGTCAATAACTGGAACAGAGTAACAGCTAGGGAGAATAAATCTGACTTGCCGGTCACAGTTTTACCCGCCAATTGCTCAGGAGACATGTAAGACGGTGTCCCGAGCACTATGCCGGTTTTGGTTTTCGACGAATTGGTAATGCGTGCAATGCCAAAATCGGTGATCTTCATATCGCCTGAATCGCGCTCAAACATGATGTTCGCCGGTTTTATATCACGATGCACGACGTCCTGCTCGTGCGCGTAGGACAGCGCCTCGGCGACCCGCGCGACGACTTTGAGCACGGTGTTAACCGGCAGCAGCGTGTCCTGGTTGGTAAAGTCGCTAAGTTCCTTGCCGTTGAGAAATTCCATGGCGATATAGGCGAGGTCAAGCTCCTCGCCGGCGTCGAATACGGTGACAATATCCGGATGGTTTAAACGTCCCGCCGTTTCGGCCTCACGGAAGAAGCGTTCTCGAGCTGTGGCGAGATCGTCCTCGTCAAATTCTTCGCTTAGGGCGATAGTTTTAATTGCCACGATGCGGTTAATTTTAGGGTCTCTTCCAAGGTACACCGTGCCCATAGCGCCTCGGCCGATCTCTTTTTCGACCATGTAACGGCCCAGCATTGGCTTTTGCAATCCGTTGTCGTCTTCGTCAATCAACAGTCGAGTACCACCGACGCCACTGCCTTGACCTAAAATGGTGGTCTCATCCAGCGACTGATTGCGTTGAATACGCTTGGTCAGGTCGCGGTAATTAGCGTCGTGTTTGGCCATGTATGAATAGATCGCGCCCGCCTTGTTAAACTGTCGCTTACGCTCAAAGTCCAGAGCCAAAGCGTACATCGGCTCCATCATGGAGTCGTCGAGCGGACACTTGCGAAATTTCTCGAAGGCCATGTCCAGCTGGCCCTGACTTTGAAACGCCAGTCCCAGCATGCGATTGCTTTCGGCGCTGGCCAGATCAGAGTTGGCTCGGAGTCGTTCAACGACACCGAAGCGTTTGAGCGTCATGACCAAATGTCCGCCGAGTAAAAACAGAAGAGGTGTAATCAGTCTGAGCCAAACTTGTGAGGTTGAAAAGAAGCCGAAGGCCACGGCCACCAACAAAATGGCTGCAGCACTTGTTGTCAGCAAAGCGGTCCGCGAGCGCATGCCAGGTAGCAGCACCAGAATGTAAAGCCCGATCAGGACGCAGATGCCCATTTCGACAGGGACTGCCCAGGCGGGACGAGCAATGCTGTCTCCTTGCAGAATGCTGGATACGTTGTGGGCCAGCACCATCGCCGGGGCCAGATCCGGATTGGTAGGCGTAGCAAAGCGATTGCCTACACCCGCTGCACTTGCGCCAATAAGAACGACTTTGTCGCGGTACTTGTCGGCTGGCACTTTGGCCGCAAACACATCAGTAAATGAGTCGACTGGAAATGCCGTACTGTTGTCGTCTGAATAAAAGACAGGGTTAAACCGGCCGAGACCGTCGGTCGCAATGCGTCGCGGTCCAATCATTACAGCTTCGGACGTGGCGACTATGTCTTCAGGTTCAAGATTAAGTGCTGCGGCAGCTGTTGCCAGCGCCAGCGAAGGAAAGGCTTCGCCGTAATAGTCGACGACCAGAGACTCTTTACGCAGCACGCTGTCGTGTGCGTCGGTGGTCTGGTTGAGGTGGCCGATGCGCAGTGCTCGCGTCGCAAGACTTTCAATTGGCAGTGTCACCTGGCTCGCCGGAATGCCGACAAACTGTGTCTCTGATATTGCCGCCATCGACACAATGTAGCTGGGCAGTTCGGCGTCAGGTCGGCCGCTCGGCTGGCCCAAAGCAAACATCATTGGAATGAGAACGTTGCCGGATGAGCCGAAACTGGCAGCGAGTCGGGCGTCGTAGTCGAGGTCGTTTAGTCCGGCCTCGACGCTATTGGCTATTTGATTGGCACGTGAACCGATGTCAGCGTTTTCCGATGCGGCGGCCTGAGCCAGTCTTGTCAATTCGCCTTGAATTTCGAGCAGAGTGTCGCGACCCGGGTCGACTTGTGCCTCGGAGAACAGCAGTCCGTAAGTGACAACCTTAGCGCCGCCGCTTTCGAGCAGCTGCGTCATGCGTTCGTACAAATCACGCGACCATGGCATACGGCCCAGTTCAGCGATGCTCTTGTCATCTATGTCGATTACGGCAATTCGATCGGTAGGAGTAAAGGTGACCGATTGCATCATTTTGTCGTAGCCAGCTGTTTCAAGTCGTTCAAAACCGGGCTGAGCCAACCACAGAGCGGCCAACGCAAAAAGCGCCACGTACAGAAGGCCTGCGAGCCTGTCGGCTGAAAGAATGTCGATCGGTTTTTTCACGAAATACCAGTAACCATTATTTAGCAACGAAGTATAGAGCATAACAGCCTGTAAAAGTTACAGTTATAGTGTGACCCAGTAGTGATTTTTCGGATTTGGTTAAGTCCTTAATAGGGCGTGATAACATCCTCCGCTTTGACTAAGACGGTTAAGCCACTATGGCACGCGAAAAATCTGTTTATACCTGCAGTTCCTGTGGCGCGACGGCCCCGAAATGGGCAGGGCAATGTGGCGACTGCGGCGAGTGGAACACGCTTGAAGAAGGCTCCAGCCGTACGGTCGTCAAAACACGTGCTGGGGGTTATGCGGGAGAGCGGGCCACTCAGTCATTGGCCTCCGCGCCGGAATCCGCCAAGCCCCGGTTATCCACTGGAATCGGCGAGCTTGACCGGGTATTGGGCGGCGGAGTAGTGCCAGGCTCTATCAGTTTGATTGGCGGTGATCCGGGCATCGGTAAATCCACTCTTTTGCTTCAAGCCGTCGCGTCATTGTGTCAGCACACCACGGCCATGTACGTCAGCGGCGAAGAGTCGTTGGAGCAAATCGGTATGCGTGCTCGTCGTCTTGGCGTTGAGCAAGCGCCCGTGACGCTGCTGGCCGAAACCTGCGTCGAGGCCATTGTCGCCACGGCCGACAAGAAGCGGCACGGCGTTCTGGTCATAGACTCAGTTCAAACCATGTACAGCGGTGAGGTGCCCTCGGCGCCGGGTACCGTGACCCAGCTGCGTGAATGTACAGCGCAGCTCGTGAGATTTGCCAAGCAAAGCGGCACGGCTATATTTCTGGTCGGCCACGTGACCAAAGAGGGCGTGATTGCCGGACCGCGCGTGCTTGAGCATATGGTCGACACCGTGCTCTATTTCGAAAGTGACGCAGGGAGTCGCTACCGGGTGATTCGGGCGGCCAAAAACCGTTTTGGAGCCGCTAACGAAATTGGCGTGTTCGCCATGACGGACGTCGGTGTTAAGGAAGTTAAAAACCCGTCCTCTATATTTCTGTCTTCCGACCGCGAGGCGGCTCCCGGCAGCTGCGTGTTAATTACCCGAGAGGGAAGTCGTCCGTTGCTGGTTGAAGTCCAGGCGCTGGCAAGTGACAACCCAATGGGGAATCCGCGACGCGTTGCGGTGGGTTACGAACAAAACCGTTTGGCTATGTTATTGGCGGTAATGCAGCGACACGGCAACTTGTCTTTAGCCGGCCAAGACGTGTTTATTAATATCGTAGGTGGCGTGCGCATTAGCGAAACAGCGGCCGACCTGCCCATTCTTTTGGCCGTTATGTCGAGCTTTCGTGACAAGCCAATTCCCGAAGCGACGGTAGCCTTTGGCGAAGTAGGTCTCGCCGGAGAAATAAGACCTGTGCCGTATGGCGAAGAACGCATTGCCGCCGCCGCCCAGCAAGGTTTCAAACGAGCGGTTGTGCCGTACGCTAACCGCCCCAAAAAGCCTGTGAAGGGCATTGAGGTGATTGGCGTAAAGCGGTTAATCGGAGCCATTGAAGCGTTAACTTAGCTTAACCGGTGCCAGGCGCGATGCTGTGAAGTTCGAAACGCGTTGTGCCGCTTCGCAGGAACCGATTATTTTGCTTGTACGCTTTGGACGACGTCAGCTTCGAAAGTCCTTCCTGAGTGTCCCATTCCACGAACGTGATTTGCCCCGGCGATTCGAACGGTGCCGTGTGGGTTTCGTAGCGAATGTTTTTCATCTTGTACAGGAAGCGCCCGCCAACCGCGTTTACGGTGCTTTCAATATTCTTCAAGTAGCGCTCGTAGTCATCCGGGTTTTCGCTACTGATCCACGCTACGGCAGCCGTATAAAACTTGTCGTGACGAAACGTAATGGACATATCACGCTCTATTTTTGAGTTGTAAATTCGCAGCTCCTCCCAACCATCAGGTCGGGTGGCTTTGATAGCAGGCCAATCAGGATTAGAGGTAAAGGCTTTTTCCGAGGCTTCATCAGGCCATGTAAAAAACACCAGACCACCCGGTGCAAAAGAGCCGACTAGCGTGCCGGTAACATCGAGCGCGAGGGTTCGTGCGAGACCTTCTTTTCGTGCGAGCGGAAAGGCTTGTTGATAGTAGGTTTTGCGAAGATCGCTGGCATTCTCTCGAGGCACAGGTGCTGTTAATGAAAGCACTTGCCCGGCACGTAATTCGAGAACGGATTGCTGAGGGAGGGGTGAAGTCTGTGCTGTTTCGGTCGCCGCTGCTTTAGCGGGTTCTGGTGCAGTGGCGCATCCGGTGGAGAGCGAGAAGAGGGCTGCCAATAGGGTAAGTGACAATTTGAGAGATTCTAGGCGCATGTGGGTTCCTGTAGGTCTAATGGGCTAAATATTGCAAATACGCACCATATGACCTGAAAATTCTCCGATAATTGCGGATTTACTTTCGATTTAGACGGTGCAAAAATGCACCAATGGAAAATTGGGACGACTATCGCTTTGTTCTGGCACTGGATCGGGCCGGTACGCTGCGGGGCGCAGCACAAAGACTTGGGGTAAATCACTCCACGGTGTCCAGGCGCTTGCAGGCAATCAATCAGGCTGCCGCTGGGCCTCTGTTCGAGAAAATTGTGGGTGGTTACCGGCCGACATCACACGGTGATCGCGTGATTGAGAGCGCCGAACAAATGGAGCTGATTGTCATCGCTTCGCAACGACAGCGTCGCGCCGAGGCTGTGGACCTGTCAGGTGAGGTAAAGCTGTCGGTGCCTGATACGCTTTACCGATTTTTGCTTTTGTCCGAGTTAGCCAAATTTCAGCGTGAATACCCGGCTATTGATTTAGTGGTCGGCCCCTCAAATCGTCTGGTTAATCTCGATCGTTCTGAGGCAGACGTTGTTGTTAGAGGTACGAAGCAACCTCCCGATCACCTGGTTGGACGACGTCTGTTTCCGTACGCCCTTTGTTATTACAGTCACGTTGACTATCTCAAAGACAATATGGAATCGGACTACGCGTGGATTGGCGGCGCGGATAACAGCGTGCGTAAAACACTGTTAGCCAAGTCGCCTTTTCCTGACGCACCGGTAGGCTTGAAAATAAACGACGTCATCATGCGGCACGAAGCGGCATTGGAGAAGCACGGCATGATTATCGATGCCTGTTACATGGCTGATCCAGATCCCCGGTTGAGTCGATTGCCCGGAGCTCGGGCATTTAGTGGTTTGGACTTGTGGGTGCTGACACACCCGGATCTGAGAGATACACCCCGCATTCAATGTGTAATGCAGTTTTTGGTTGATGTGCTTCGTAAGAATCGCGAGCTGATTGAAGGGCGTTCCAATTGAGCGGCTCGCTACATTTTAATTCATCTCAAGGTGTATCAAGCTTGAGCAAGTAGTTTCGTACAGAAACGGTACGAGCGCTATCCTCGCCAAACGTCTTTGCCAGAACAGGAAGGCTATCGGTTAGCAGCGAGCGGGCGCGTGTTACGTTGCCATTGGCTCCCTCCGCGGCTCCTACGGCTGCCTGGGCCACATACAGCCACGGATGCTTTTCTGGCAATGTTGTTACAAGCTGAGTGTGACTTTCTTCTGCGAGCGTAAGTGCTTCCAGTATTTCGTTTTTACGCATCAGTGTTTCAGAGAGACTGGCCATGGCTAACCCAAGAACGGGTGATTTGATCGCGCTCTTGCGGTAAATGGCAATACACTCCCGGAAGAGCGCTTCACTCTGATCCAGTTGTCCGCGCTGCTGTAGTACGGATCCGAGGTTTAGAAGGGCGTTGGCGGTGTTAGGATGATTCTGGCCAAGCGTTTTTCGGTGCCATGCTACCGACTCGCTTAAGTAAGTACTTGCTTTGTTGAGTTGTTTTGATGCCGCAAGCGTAGCGCCCAGGTTTGCCAAAACGGTCCCTACCTGAGGGTGGTCCTGCCTAAAAACGACTCTTTGCATGGCGAGTGCATCCAGCAAATAGACTTCGGCCTCGTCAAAGCGTTTTAAGTTGAAGTGAGTGACGCCCAGGTTGCTTAGCGTGATGGCTGTATCGGGGTGCGTGTCTTGTCCCAATGAGTGGCGAACTTTGAGCGACTTGTGGTAGTGCTCCAAAGCCTCTTCCAGGTTACCAAGTCGGCGATGGACTGATGCAACGCTGTTGAGAGATTCGGCTATTTTTTCATGCGGTTCAGGAAGTAACTGCTCACGGATTTCGAGCGTCTCCTGAAAGAGTGTCAAGGCTTCTTGCTGCTCGCCTTGTTCGAATACAGCATTAGCCAGATTGTGCTTGAGCTCGGCATATTCGACAGTCTGATTTGGCTCAATACGTAGCTGCAGTTCAATTGCTTTTCGATAAACGGATTCAGCCGGCTGGTACTCACCTTGGTAGAAATGAGTAAGACCACGTGTTCGATAGGCCTGAACACGCGCTGGTAGGTATTGCTCGTCGCGAGCCTTTTCTTCCATAATGGATAGTGCTTCTTCCGCGAGTACCTTCGCTTCACCATATTGACCCAGGTTCAGGTGGACGCGAGCCAGGCTTTCAAGCAGCGAGGAGCGCACTAGCGGCTGATTGCGAAGTTCGCTATCAATATTACTGACGCCGCGCTTGAGCAATTCAAGCGCATTCAGGTCGGTAGTATTAGCCCCTGTTGGGCTGGCTACGTCAAATAGCTCGATCATAAAATTTGTGACTTCGTGCGCGCGACGTGATTCCAGCTGCGCCAGCGCACTTTGCCGTTCCATCGCAAGTTGTGCCTGGACAGCTACTTGCCTGGAGTTTTCCGCCACCAGTAACGCTTCTTCCGCTCGATTAAAACCAATGGCCAGTCCTACGGTACTAATAATGAGCCCGAGAACGATAGCTGAGGTAGCGGCTACTCCAGCCGTATGATTGCGCAAAAAACAGCTTAGCTGATAAAGGCGGCTCGGCGGGTGGGCGCTTACCGCTCGTCCTCGCAGAAAGCTATCCAGATCGTCGGAGAAGGCTGATATCGAAGCGTAACGGGTGTTTCGGTCCGGTTCCAGAGCCTTGCACATGATCCAGTTGAGGTCGCCATCAAGAAACTTGGTGAAACCGCCGGGGCTACAGCGACGTTCTTGGGCGAGTACCTTGAGTTCTTCATCGCTCACCTTACTCAGCGTTTTTTGTATCGAGACCGTGCTTGAAACCTTCGTCGAATCAGTTAGAGCAGGGCGGCAGCCCATGATCAGTTCGTGGAATACCACTCCGAGTGAGTACACATCAGTACGTGTGTCTACGTCATGAATGGAAGCGTCCGCTTGTTCCGGGCTCATATATTGCGGGGTTCCAATGATCTGGTTGTGTTGGGTGACTGGTCTGGCTTTACTCTTTGGACCCGATATGCTGCGTGCAATTCCGAAGTCGATAATTTTGGGAGACGGTTCTCCATTTACAGTACAAACCAGAATATTCGAAGGCTTTAAATCGCGATGAATTACACCTCTTTGGTGTGCGTGTGCCGTGGCGTGGCACACTTGAATAATCAGCCTGATTCGGTCGGGCAACGTGAGTGTGTGATGCTTGCAAAACTCAACAATATTTGTGCCTTCTACATACTCCATTACAAAATACGACCGACCATCTTCGTTCAAGCCGGCGTCGAAGATAGTGGCGATACCCTCGTGTCGCATAGTCGCGAGCGCTTCACGTTCGGCGTCAAACCGATGAAGGATTTGCTCAGAGTCCATGCCCAGCTTAATCATCTTTAAGGCAACCTGGCGCTGTGGAGATTCCTGTTTCGCCAGATAAACGATGGCCATGCCGCCGTTGCCTAAAATGTCGAGTAAACGGTAGGGTCCGACATGTTTTGGCATGGCCACAATCTGCGATAATGTTTGCAAGCGATGTGAATCAGGTGCTATGCCAAATCGGGTGCTGCCGGCTTCCGCATGCCGCATCAGATTATTTATTTCGGTACGGAGTTCCGGATTGCCGGCGCAGACTTCATCCAGATAGCAATTGCGTTGCTCCTCGTCAAGAGAGCTTGCGTGGGAAAAGATAGTCGCAATAGCATCGTGCTGTATGGTGGCCATGACTCTGGTGTCCTGTCGCAACTTTTTGTGCGGTGTCTTCCGGAAGGTGATTTTATTTTTGCTGTGGCTTCTCGTGCGTTAGTTCAAGGTGTCGGGCAATCCAGGCGCTGGCGAACTTCCAGTCGCTTTTAACGGTACGTTCCGACACGTTGAGGTAGTTGGCGCAATCCGGAACACTCAGTCCACCCAGATAACGCAGCTCAAATACCTGACCAGGGCGGGCGTTCCGTTTTTCCAGCTTCTCTATTGCAAGGCAGATATCAACAATCTCTGTAGCTTGGTTGCTGAAAGTGATTTCGTCGCTGCTTTCGTATTGATTGAGAGATAGTCGAAGTCCACGAGATGGACGTTTGGCGGCGTTCTTTCGACGTGCATGATCAACCAGCGCGTGGCGCATTTGCAACGCTGCAGCCGCAACAAAGTGCTGCCGATTTTCAGTTTCTATGGAGTTACTCTGATTTAAGCGAAGCCAGGCTTCATTAATTAGAGCGGTTGGCTGCAAAGTGTGACCGGCTTGTTCGGCGGACATCAGATAAGCGGCGATGCGATGAAGCTCACGATAAAGGGCTTTGTCATCTGTGGATGTAACCGGATCCTCGTTCTCGTACACTAAAAAACGATCAGAAGAATTTGAATTGTTTCCTGATTCAGGCATTCATGTGCCCCCTAGTCTTATAACCATTCCCTTTCAGTATAGGCTGTCATGGTCGGATGACCAGTGGCTGAATAATAAAATGATGTAGAAAAAAAGATTGCCCCGTTTACCTCCCGCGTACGCAATACATTTCAGAGGCTAGAGAATCAAACGGGAGAACGACGGTGAAAGAGTGGATTCGATCTATATTTAAAGCGTTTTGGTGCAGTGTATTAGTTGCGGTATTTGGTTTTTCAGCCACCGCTTTTGCGCAGCAGACGGAAGTTTCAATAGCGTGCGCAACGGATGAATCAGTGCAGCTCTTACAGTACGGGGAGCACACGACGGGCTGTGATATTGATGACCCTTCAGACTTAGACCGATTCGAGTTCTGTCCGGAGGTGGGTGATGAAGTCAATATCAAAGTTGCGGCGTTGGCGAGTTTTCTCGACCCGAAACTTGTGGTTCGCAACCCTTCAGGGGTAATTGTGGCTGAGGAGGTGTGTCTTGATAGCTGTGCATTAACATTGAACTATACCGTTGTTGATTCAGGCTGCCATACGTTGTTTTTATCTGACAACAGTACTCAGTCTACCGGTGATTATACGCTGCAACTCGAGCGTCACTATCCGGCGTTTTCGAGTTCTCAGCTTTTGAGTTATGACGAAACTCTGGTCGACGAAATAGCCCCTCATACAGATAGTGACTTCTTCCGGTTCTATGGTGTCACCGGTACGGCAGTTCGCATTAACGGGTCAGCGCTGGCTAATTTTATGGACCCGGTTTTTGAAGTGCGCCGTCCGGATGGGTCATTCATTGTAAACGGTGTTGACGATGGTGCGTTTTGTCTGGATGGCTGCGCGTTCTCCAAAGACGTTATGCCGGACGTTGACGGTTGGTACTCCGTGGCTGTGTACGATCGGTTAAGCTTTGAAACTGGCGCATACAACATTAGCCTGTGGTGTATCTCGGGTGACTGCGACAGTGATGGTGATGGTGCGCCGGACGAGAAGGGTAATTTGCTTTCTTACGTATCGGAGATCAGTGCCGAGATTGAACCCAACGTTGATGCAGATTTTTATCGTATAAACGCAACCGTGGGTACAGAGATTCGTATCAGCGCGTCGGCTTTCAGTAACTTCATGGACCCAACTATTGAAGTTCGTGATCCTAATAATGTTCTGGTAATAGACGGTGTTTTAGATGGCGCACAGTGCCTGGATAGCTGTTCATTTACTGTAGATCTCGTGCCGACTCTGGATGGAATGTATTCTGTGCTTATACGCGATCGGGGGCGAATATCGACCGGAGGCTATGATATTTCTATGTGGTGCATTAGCGGTCCGTGTGACAGTGACGCAGACGGCGTTGTTGATGGAAACCCTCGTGTTAGCTACGACACGCCCGCGGTGTTGAGTTATGGCACTGTCGCGTCCGATGAGATTTCACCCGCAATCGATGCAGATATTTTTCTCTTTGGCGGCACTCAAAATGACCTGGTTCAGATCTCCGTAACGTCATTTGCCAATTTTCTTGATCCAACAGTTGAGATTCGCGACCCAAATAATAATCTGGTTATAAATGGTGTTGAAGATATGTACAGCTGTCTCGACAGTTGTTCGTTCAGCAGAGAGTTTGTCCCCCAAATAACGGGCGCCTATTCATTGCTCATACGCGATCTTAATGGTCTCTCGACCGGAGGTTATACCGTAAGCGTTCAATGTATTCTGGGGAGCTGTGCGAATGCGGTTGCCATGTGTGGCGATAACTGCATTAACGTTCCGAATGGCCCGCTTGAAACAGACGACGGCGGTAATATTCAGCTGGACTCAGATGGGGATGGGCATGGTAATTCCTGTGACGGAGATTTCGATAACTCGGGTGTTGTGAATTTTCTTGATATCGCAGAATGGTCGGACAATTTTCTAACGGGAAACGCAGTCTATGATCTGAATGGAGATGGGGCGGTTAATTTTATTGATCTTTCGCGTTTGTCCAGGATGTTCCTGATGCCACCAGGGCCATCTTGCAATAGTCCAGCCGAGTAAGCGTTCTACAAGGAGTGATGAAAAACGCTGTCTACTGCGTTATGAAATGGGAGCTGTCAGTGTAAACGCAATGCTGACAGCTCCAAGCGCGTCTGCTCTATACGCAACGCTCAATGATGGGTATTAGAACTGGAAGGGTTCTTCACGGTTAGAGAATTAATTGATTCGCGGAATAAATTGTTGAGAGACTACTTGTTAAGGAAGCTCTGAACAAAACCGGCAAACTTGTTTGGCGCACACGTGAGATCTCCATGACCACAATCGTGATCCATTATCTCAATTTGGGCGCCTACAAGCTCTGCGAACGCCAAAGCCGGGGCGGGTGTGACAACTCGATCGTCAGCTGAGACGACGATAAGGAATTCGCTTTCAGTGATTGCAGCAGCGCTATTCATGTCGTTTCGCAGACCCTCAGCGATATTGTGTGTGATCATGGCTTCCGCCTGACGTTGTTGATCCCACGTTTGCAACGAAGACAGGTTGGTGAACTGAGCTTTACCAAGTTCATGTAATGACTCGCTTACATTTTCCCTGGGCGCCAGCTCTTCGACTTTTTCAGGGACCATCAGCAAATAGCCGAAACCGGATAAAGCCGCGGTTGCATTAACGCATTCACAATCCCGGTACAGTGCCAGAATTCGGTTTCGTGTTTCCCATAGAGCAATATTAAATGCCGCAAGGCGGGGGCTTCCAATCGCCGAGACAGTTTTTGTGGCGAAACCGGGGTACCTAACAGCCCATTCGAAGGCCTGCATGCCGCCCATGGAAATTCCTACGACCGCGTGAAGCGAATGAATTCCAAATTCAGTTTCTAACAGCCGATGTTGCGATTCGACCAAATCTCCTATGGTGAACCGGGGGAACGATTCTCCGGGTTGTCCATCGCTGTTGCTGGGAGAAGATGAAACGCCGTTTCCAAATGCATCAACGACAACAATGAAATATTTTTCCGGATCAATCAGGTTTTTGTCCGCAAGAAACGCATGGCTCTTGGAGTCACCGGTAAACCAGGTTGGAATCAACACGCCATTGGTTTTGTTCTTGTTGAGAGTGCCGTAAGTGCGGTAGCCCAGGCGACAGGACTCGATCGTTTGACCGTTCTCTAATTTGCATTTTCCTAACTGTGCGTACTGTTGTTGACCTTCCTGGCGTTTCATCTTGTCGGCGTGTTGGTGTTGAGCGTACGAGCCTTCAGTCGAAATCAACGCGGTTAATATGAGCGCAAATGTGAGTAAGGTGCGCCGCGATAACCTGTTTTGCAAATGGGAGTTGTAAGTCATTTCAAAATCTCTCTATTTCAGAGGTTGATAGCGGCAATGGTGTGCTGGTACTGATTCGCCATGACGTAACGCGGTTTTGACCTAATCACAGCGTTCATAGCTCCAGGTGTTCATGTTGGTGTTATCAAGTAAAGAAATTGTAGCTTCAATGCGTCCACTGACAATTGAATAGCGGATGCGTTGTGGATAGTCATTCTCAGCATTGATGAACTCAATTGAATACGGTTTGTTGATGTTAGCGTCAAACGGCGTGGGTCCTATGCCTTTGGGATAGGCGAAAAGAGTAGCTTGCTGTTCGTTTAAGTCAATGCGTAGCTGCTCAAAGAATACTCTTTGACCCGCTTTCGTTGTGACGCTGTAACCGAAAAGCTGGTCGCCTTGTTTCGACCGCATCCAGCTTTCTTCAACACCGTTGCCTGTTTGCCAACACCCTTCCAGCCATGTCAGGTTAGTCAGCGTTGATGCTGTTTGTGGTGGAACGGTATGGGTGCAGGCAGTTACCGTGATCACGAGTATGACTAATACATAGAGTTCATGTTTCATTTAATACTCGCTACGGACTAATTAATGAGGCACTGCGCCTGTTTTCGAGTCGTAGATTCAGTGAGCAGCCACATCGAGACCGGCTGGCACGGGTCGTAAGCGCCTGGATACAGTAGCATATCGACTGCCTTTCTGTATGCTGTACGGGGGCCTTGATGTGCGAAATCAAACACATGAAGTCTCCGCAACGCCGTGGTGTAACGCAAGACGAAAACCCTTGATCAATTTCCGCGAAACTTCAAATAGTTCTGAAGTATCTAAGCGGTGCATTAACGGCTCTCGCGGTCTATCAGTACTGAGCCATCGCATCCGAATACGGCGCTCGTAACAACAAATTCAATCAGGCGGAGGTACTTTTAATATCACCTATTCTAGCCATGTACGTCGTGCTGGGCCTGCGTGGGTTTGTGATTACAAAAGGGCAGTGGTCTGTGCCTTTTAGTGAAGAGCAATCTTAGTTGCTGGAAGAAACGAGATAGTTTTTGACCGTTTTAAGTTTTTCAAAACGCCCGGTGACACGCGTGAGACTAACGTGCTTTCTTCGTCCATGTGCCTGCGTAACTAAACCGATTCCAAACGTTTAACTCCATTTCGAACGAGTCTTCAGTGTCTTAATCGGGCGTAAGTTTATGATCTTTGCTCTTGAATCGCTGACAGCGGCAAATTGAATTGACAGCGTGACGTGTGGCGGAGTAAACCTAATAGACCTTTTTGCAAGGTCAAGTTAAATTCAAAGCGTGCTTTGCAGGAAGACACGAGGTGTCAGGTCGTAGCAATGACGGTGAGCCAAATCAACTCTCAAAGCACACTGTAGATGCTTCCCCTTCGCACCATGTTATTTACCTGGGGGAATTAACATGAAGAAAATAGCCAGTATTTTATTGTGCCTGTTCGCATCGAGCGGTTACGCAGGTAGTCTTCCCGACGTTTATGTCACTGAAGTGCCTATTCTGGACGGTGACGGTGGTATCTACACAGTTACCATCAATCAGCCACCTGTGCCGCCTGGAGCTATTTGGCGGATGGCAGCGTGGGGACACATTAATTCAGCGGCAAACAGTTCTGATACAGGTCTGACCGGTTGGACGTCCGCGATTTTTGACCCAGCCACCTGGGATTCCCAGCTGGTGTTTGAAACGGGCACGCCGGATATTCCCATTTATCTTTTTACGTCCGGTGTGCCTGATCTTACCGATTTCAATACACTATTTGGACCGGGGTTTACTCAGGTAGTGGTGGACAGGAATGAAAGCTAGTTTGCTGATCCGCTGGTCGCAACCAGTAGTAACTTTACGTGGATGGAAACATCAGGCCAGCCTTCGCGAGTCGGGGTGAATCTTGCGTTTGCTTACCTGACCAGTAGCGCGGGCGATAAAGTGATTTGCCAAATTAACAGCGGCGGATCTCAGCCGATTACCTGTCAAGATATTGTCGAAGCTGATGCAGACGGAGATGCGGTACCCGACTCATCTGACAATTGCACGCTAGCAGCCAATCCGGGTCAAGAGGACGCCGACTTTGACGGGTTTGGTAACGCCTGTGACCCAGACTTGAACGGCGATAAAATAGTTAACTTTATCGACTTGAGTCAGTTCTCAATGCTCTTCTTATCTAACGACGAGGTCGCTGATTTTAACAGTGACGGTGTGGTTAACTTTGTCGACTTTTTGGTGATGAGCGAGCTGTTTTTTATGCCGCCTGGTCCGAGTGCGGGTTTCTGACAAGAAAATTAGGTTGATGTCGGTGTTCGTTGACGAATAGACAGAGGTTTCATTTTCCCTTAGATCGGGCATCATGACGGTGAGAGCATCTGCTCTAGCCGTGGTTGCTATTCGAGTGTGTTAACAGCTATCCCGAATTATTTGTTGCCCAGATAGTTCGCCTCAGTTTTATTAGGAGTCTATGAAATATAGAATTAAATCCACTTCGATTTCCTGGAGAGAAACCCGAAGAATGTCAGATCTTAAGCGCAAAGAAGCAAACACAAGTTTGCTTAAAGAAGCGTTTCAAGGATCCGCAATTTTGGCCATAGCTATAGTTCTGCTTATGATTTTCGTTTCCGCAATTCGAGGGGAGGACGTATTTGGGCCGCAGCTCGTTTACATTCCACTGGGTACAGCGCTTGCCATTCTACCGGTGGTTTTTCTGACAGGTCTTGTAAACCGAACGATAACGCTTCATAAAGATGTCATCGCGATCCAGTCGATGAAATCCAAGTTTCCGAAAACGATTGAGTATCGCAAAATAGAGCGATGCGAAATTCGGACTATTAATACCTCGGAAAAACCCATGGTCGTCATGGATATATTTGACAAGCGTCGACTTTTGGAGACGTTAGAAATTCCACACGATGAAGATCCTGCGCCGTTGGTGAAATTCCTGGAGGATTGGAGGGTGAAGGTGGAGATACATTCACTGCCCCAGACGTTTGTTTGATTGTAAGTAGAAGACGTGCTTAGCAGATTTTGTCAACCGCTCTATTGCTCTATGGTTAGTCGTCCCGGCTCGTTCAGAGGCGTGTCAAACGTATAACCTGAGGCGAGACAAGCAGAAAAGCGTAGTTTGTTTTCAGTGTTTCGTCACTGACTCCAGTTCTTTGAGTTCTTTTTCAAGCGCCGCAATTCGGGCTTTGAGTTCAACTGTTGCCTTACCCTGTGGGTCGCTTTGCTGAAGCAGACGCAAAGACATTTTAGCGGTCGCAATTTCTGTGGTGAGCTCAGCGCGTGACGTTTGGCTTTTAGCCCAGTCGCGCAACTCCGTTGCGTTGTTTTCGGCCGGCTGGCTGTCGCCACAGGCGGCCAGGCAAATCAGCATGAGAACCAAAAGAACGTGTTTCATTAAATTATCTCCTGTCGCCGAGTTGAACTGGATCTCGTGACGTTCCGAGAATTAAAGTGGTTACTCGGATGTGTCGGACGGATCGTTCACGTCAATAAGCTCGCTTACTTTAAGCGTCTTAATTGTGTTGTCACGTACATGTACAACTTCTAACGAGTAGCCGTGTAGTATCAGGCTAGTGCCTTGAGTTGGAATGGTCTCGAGGTGATCTACGATGAGGCCGCTGAGTGTTTTTGCACCGTTGGTTGGAAAGTTCCAGCCCATTGAGCGGTTGAGTTCGCGCAAGTTGCTGGCGCCGTCGACCTGGAAGATGCCTTCTTCGAGCTCTTCTGTATTTGGAATGTCGACGATCTGACCGTCCTGAAAGTCGCCCACAATTTCGGCGAGCAGGTCACCCAGTGTGACAAGTCCCTGAACGTCGCCGTACTCATCGACTACCAGCGACATGCGGTGACGGTCGTTCTGAAAATTAAGAAGCTGCCTGTTGAGCGGCGTGTCTTCAGGTGCGTAGTAAGCGGGGATCATCGCTGAACGCAAGGCTTCGGGTGACAGCGAGTCGCGCATCAGTTGAGGGACCACTTTACGAAGGTGCAAAATGCCCTCAACTTTTTCGTACTCGTCGCGATAAACCGGAATACGCGTATGCGGACTGTTACGTAGCTGGGAGACAATGTCGTCCCAGTCGTCGTCCATGTCGATGCCGTTAATGTCGGCACGAGGAATCATGATGTCTTCGACCGTGACGCTGTCAAGATCCAGCACACGCAGCAACATGGTTTGACGTGACTGAGGAATTAACGTGCCGGCTTCTTTCACAGCGAGGCGGAGTTCTTCGCTGCTTAACGAAGTTAACGATTCGTCTTCGTCGCCAAAACCGAACAGTTTGAGCAGGCCGTTCGCAACTTTATTAATCAAATAAATGAAGGGTAAGAACACCCAAAGGAGCGGTGCGTAGATGATGGCGGCCGGGTAGGCAATGCTTTCGGGCTTGTAAGCTGCGACCGTTTTTGGTGCCAGCTCAGCAAAGATAAGCACGATGGGGGTCAGAATGATCGGCACGATTTCCGGGCCCCAGCCGATCCGCTGCGCGATGAGGGTTGCCAGCACCGTAGCAGCAATGTTGACCACATTGTTACCGAGCAGAATCAGGCCAATAAGCTGGTCGGGTTTTTCAAGCAGGCGGGCCGCTACACGAGCGCCGCGGTGGCCTTTGCGAGCCTTGGCGCTAAGACGATAGCGATTGACGCGCATCAGAGCGGTTTCCGAACCTGAAAAGAACGCGGAGAGAAGAATCAGGCCGAACAGAAACCCGATGAGAACGGGCGTACTAAAACCTTGTTCCAAGTTCTAGCCCCACTGCCTTTGAAGCAGGACTTCGAGCACTAGCCGTGTGCCAAAGTAGGCGAGTACCAGTAGCAGGCAGCCTGTCAGGGTCCAGCCAGCTGCGGTGCGTCCGCGCCAGCCAAAACGCCAGCGACCCAGTAGAAGGCCGCCGAAGACTATCCAGGCTAATGCGGTTAACGCTGTTTTATGCGTCAGGTGCTGTGCACGTATGTCGTCGATAAAAATCAGGCCACTGAATACCGACAGGGTTAGTGTGATAAAACCAATGGTAATGGCCCTGAACTGCACTTGTTCCATGGTCAGCAGTGACGGCATTTTCTCGGCAAACGATGAAACGTTGCTGCGCCGAATTTGTTTCTCTTTCCACACCAGCATAAAAGCGACCAGCGCGGCGATGCCGAACAGCGCGTAGGCTACGGTAGAGAAAATAATGTGTGCGATGAGTGGCCAGCCCTGCGTTGTGGGCATACCCGCGTCGGTAAAGTTAATGGCGGTTAACGCCGTAGTCGCTCCGGCAAATACAAACAACAGGCCGGTGAAGGCGTAGCCGCCGGGTAGTCGCGAACTTAATGTAGCGATTAACGCGAGCGCAAGCGCTGACAGTGACAGCACGTGGGCAACGGTCAGTCGGCCATGCTCAAAAATCAGTTCGTACCCAAGCCAGGAGGCGTGAGCCACAATGATGACCAGAGCAAAAAGGGTGCTTAGCGTGCTTCGCGGAACGTCCGCACGCATGCGACGCGTGCCGCTGACGACGTAGGCCGTTGCTAATGCCAAAGGGATTGTGACTTGAAACACTAAAAAGCTCTAATGATTACGCTGACTTAGGAGAAACTAACACAGAACCGGTCGGGTTGAGAAGTATTCTTGTTTAAGGGGGAAGTGCGAGCGATCGCAAAGGATGAGAAATTCGTGTGCTTAGACCATCTTGCAGGCGTTGCGATCATTTGTCACTCCAGGCTCTGTAGGGTCCTGAATTGTATTTTGCGCATTCTGGATCGGTGAATACGGGCAGCCTGCACTGGAGCGTAACGACTCCAAAGTCATTCAGGCCATCGCCTTAACATGCACAGATGGCTGTTGTTCTATCGCACCCCAAGGGCACTTCCAGCCTCGCTAATCGGTGTCTTAATCGCGGCAGGTTGCCGCTCCTGCGCGACTTAGTCCGTTCTGATCGCACACGGCACGATGTCCGGCGGAATATTCTGTTGAATTCCTCAAGACGCGCTCCGTCTGGAGCCTGTATACTGATGGATCACAAAATTTTGAGGTAGCCATGTTTGATAATCTTTCCGAACGGTTAGGCGGTGTAGTCGAGAAGCTGCGCGGCTCGGGTCGTTTGACCGAAGACAATATTCAGGACGCGCTGCGTCAGGTGCGCATGGCGCTGCTTGAGGCCGATGTGGCCTTGCCGGTCGTCAAAGACATCATGAGCGTGTTGAAAGAAAAGGCGCTTGGCACTGAATTTAGCAAGAGCCTGACCCCGGGTCAGGCGTTTATCAAACTGGTCAATGACGAACTTGTTCGCGTGATGGGGCAGGCAAACGAATCACTTGACCTGAGTGCGAGGCCACCAGCGGTCGTTCTTTTGGCCGGCTTGCAGGGCGCGGGTAAAACCACAACCGCCGGCAAACTGGCTCGCCTGCTGATCGAAAAGCAGAAGAAAAAGGTGTTGCTGGCCAGTGCCGACATTTATCGGCCTGCGGCTATTTTGCAGCTGGAGCGACTGGCCGACCAGGTTGGCGCAACCTTCATGGCCAGTTCTACTGACCAAAAAGCCGCCGATATTGCAAAAGCCGCCGTAGCGGAGGGCAAGCGTCTCTCTATGGATGTCGTCATCGTCGACACCGCAGGCCGCTTGCACGTAGACGACACACTCATGGGCGAAGTGCAAAGTGTTCATGCCGCGTGCGGACCGGTTGAAACGCTGTTCGTGGTCGACGCCATGGCCGGACAAGACGCGGTTGTGGCCGCCAAAGCGTTCAATGACGCACTGCCGCTGACTGGCATTATTTTAACCAAAACAGATGGTGATGCGCGCGGAGGTGCGGCTTTGTCCGTGCGTCACGTAACAGGCAAACCGATTAAATTTCTCGGGAGTGGCGAAAAAATTGACGCCCTTGAGCCGTTTCACCCGGAGCGGGTAGCTGGTCGTATTCTGGGCATGGGCGACGTCGTAAGCCTGGTCGAGAACGTTCAGGAAAAAGTTGATCAGGACGAGGCTGAGCGCCTGGCCAAGAAACTCAAGAAGGGTAAGGCATTTGATTTCGGTGACTTACGCTCACAACTTAATCAAATGCTTAACATGGGCGGTATGGCCGCCATGATCGACAAGCTGCCGGGTGCCAACAAGCTGCCACCGCAGGCAGCCGCCGCAGCCGACGACAAAGCAGTCCGTCGACAGATTGCGTTGATTAACTCCATGACCCCGCGAGAAAGAAAATTTCCTAAACTAATCAATGGGTCACGTAAGCGACGTATCGCGCAAGGCGCGGGCCTTCAGGTTCAGGATGTCAATCGCCTGATGAAGCAGCAGCTGCAAATGGCCAAAATGATGAAGAAATTCTCAAAAGGGGGCATGAAAGGCATGATGCGCTCCCTTCAGGGCCGTATGCCACCCGGAATGGGTGGCCGCTAGAACGTTATGTCTCTTCGGGCAGGGTGTGGGAATCCTCCCGGAAACAGGTTCTCTCAACAGTCTCTCGAATCGCACTGCAATAAGACTTCACTTTTCAGCATTTTGCAGTACAATCCCGGGTTGGTCAGCCCGCGACGTCAAGCGCCGTGGGTTTTTTGTACGCTATTTGGATTAATAAAGCATGGTTACCATTCGTTTATCTCGAGGCGGCGCTAAAAAGAAGCCGTTCTACCACATTGTTGTAACGGACAGCCGCAACCGTCGTGACGGTCGTTACATTGAAAGACTGGGCTACTACAACCCGTTTGCTCGCGGTCAGGAAAAAGGCCTCAGCGTAGACGCTGAACGTGCACAACACTGGGTCAGCCAGGGCGCTCAACTGAGCGACCGTGTTAGCTACCTGTTGAAGAAAGACGCTAAAGCTAGCGCCGCTGCATAATTGTTGATGACACTGTGACGGATCACGCTGTGCGTGTCCGGAGCGACGGGTTATGAACAAGCAGGAGCAAGACGAGTATGTTGTGGTGGGCCAGCTTGGTACGGCTCACGGCATTAAAGGCTGGTCAAAAGTCGCATCGTTTACGTCACCTCGGGGCAATCTACTCGATTATTCCCCGTGGTACCTGAAACAAGGCGACGTCTGGCAGGAACGCAAAGTGCTGTCCTCCAGAGTGCAAGGTAAAGGCATGGTCGTTCAGCTGGACAACGTTCAGAACCGCGACGAGGCGTTGGCTTTGCGAGGAACAGAAGTTGCGATTCATCGCAGTCAGCTGCCCTCACTTGAGAGCGACGAGTACTACTGGGCCGACCTGGTCGGCCTGAATGTCGTTACGATCGACAACGTGCCTCTGGGTAAAGTGACCGAGATGTTGGCCACGGGGTCAAACGACGTGTTGATTATTGACGATAACGAACGACAACGGCTTGTACCGTTTATACAAGGTCAAGTGGTTAAGAAGGTGGATTTGGACAACGCGGTGTTAAGCGTTGACTGGGACCCGGATTTTTAATTCAGGACCAAACGTCAGGTCTGAACGGTAAGCGCTGAAACGCTTGCAGTCTATGACCAAACGAACGTGCTGATGAGTCGGTGACCGTTTCGAGGAGAGTGACCCCATGCAGATTACCTGCATCACGCTGTTCCCCGACATGATCGACGCAGTAAAGTCAGGTGGTGTTGTGGGACGCGCGATAGAACGCGGCGTTGTTAACTGCACCAGCGTAAACCCGCGAGAGTTTACGCACGACGTACACCGAACGGTGGATGACCGGCCTTACGGCGGTGGCCCCGGCATGGTGATGAAAGCAGAGCCTGTGCTCGCAGCTGTTAATAAGGCTAGAGACCAAAGTGCAAAAGGCAGTCGGGTCGTCATGATGTCGCCTCAGGGCGCACGTTTTGATCAGGCCAAAGCCGCTGAGTACGCACGCTTGCCAGGACTGATTCTGGTAGCGGGGCGGTACGAAGGTATTGATGAGCGCGTAGTGACGGCGGGAGTGGATGAAGAGCTCTCGATTGGCGACTACGTGTTGAGCGGCGGAGAGTTAGCCGCCATGGTTGTGATCGACAGTGTCGCTCGTTTGTTACCTGACGTGTTGGGTGACTCCCGGTCTGCACAGTTTGATTCGTTTGTAGACGGGCTGCTCGACCACCCGCACTACACGCGGCCTGAACAACTGGACGGCATGGCCGTACCGGATGTTCTGGTCGGAGGCGACCACAAAAAGATAGAAAACTGGCGGCTGAAACAGGCGCTGGGACGAACATGGCTGAGACGCCCCGATTTGCTGGACAAACGGGAACTGAATAGCCAGGAAAAAGCGTTGCTCGATGAGTTTATCGAGGAACAAGGTACTAGATAAGCAGCTGTAGATTTAAGCACAGGACAAGAACATGAACATCATTGACGAACTCGATAAAGAACAGATGAACGTTGATTTTCCAAGTTTCGCACCGGGTGACACCGTTGTGGTGCAGGTGAAAGTTAAAGAGGGCGAGCGCGAGCGTTTGCAGGCCTACGAAGGTGTTGTTATTGCCAAGCGAAACCGCGGCATCAACTCTGCGTTCACCGTCCGTAAAATCTCTCACGGCGAAGGCGTTGAGCGTGTATTCCAGACGTACAGTCCGGTTATCAGCTCAATCGAAGTAAAGCGCCGCGGCGACGTACGCCGTGCCAAGCTTTACTACCTGCGTGAGCGCACCGGTAAAGCGGCGCGTATTAAAGAAAAGATCTAAACATTTTTTCGACGCAATATTCTGCAGCGGGCCTAGTGCCCGCTGTTTGCGTTGTGTCTCTGGCTGAAATGTCGTGTTAGAACGTGCGGAGCGTTCTCCCCGTCATTGTGTGAGCCCGGTAATCTCGCCTTTGCGAGTGCGAAGAGCGTGGCAATCTCCTGACGACTCAGGGGCTTGTCTTTCTGGTTCGCCTTAGCCTGAAGGAGATTGCCACACCCGCTACGCGGGCTCGCAATGACGGAGGTTCGCTATACGGACTCGCAATGGCGGTGGTTCTCTTTACGCACTCTCCGTGTCGAGGGTCTTTTATACTGACTTGCAAGGATACGCTCTGCTACCCGAAATTCACGCTAGACCGGTATTCTTGGGTCCGGAGTGCCCAGATAGGGATGAAGAGTAAATTTCATAAACAGGCTTGAATTACCGGGAATCACCCCCAAATCACCGCCAAGCGGTGCGGACGCAATGAGCGCCAAGCCCACATCTTCCAACCCTCTCTTTTTGACAGGACAAGAACCATGACGACCACCACAACTCATGCCTTTCAGGCCGAAGTGAAACAACTCTTGAAGTTGATGATTCACTCGTTGTACTCGAATAAAGAAATTTTCCTGCGCGAACTCGTCTCTAACGCGTCTGACGCATGTGACAAGCTGCGTTTTGAAGGTATCCAAAACCCTGAGCTGTTGTCTGAAGGCTCAGACTTCAGTATCGCGCTAGATGTCGACAAGGAAGCCGGCACGGTCACCATTACCGACAACGGCATTGGCATGTCCAAAGATGAGATTGTGCAGTTCCTGGGTACCGTGGCCAGTTCGGGTACCCGTGAGTACTTGAACGAACTGACCGGCGATCAGAAAAAAGACGCACAGCTTATCGGTCAGTTTGGTGTGGGCTTTTACTCGGCGTTTGTTGTGGCCGAAAGAGTCGTAGTTGACTCACGCAGAGCCGGAAGCACCGAAGCGGTTCGCTGGAGGTCAGAGGGCACTGGTGAATACACGCTCGAGGACAGCGACTTTGATCAGCGCGGCACACGCATCACGTTGCATCTTCGCGAAGACGACAAAGAGTTTGCTGACCAAATGCGATTGAAGTTTATTGTAAAGCGTTACTCAGACCACATTGCCGTGCCGATTACACTGACCGGTGAAGACGGTGAAGTTGAAACGATTAACGACACAACGGCCCTGTGGCAGCGACCCAAGAACGAAATTGAAGAGCAGCAGTATAAAGATCTTTACCAGTCTATGGCGCACGCCATGGACGAGCCGTTAGCGTGGAGCCATAACCGTGTAGAGGGCAAATACGAGTACACGTCTTTGTTCTTTATTCCAGGGTCACGCCCGTTCGATCTGTACGAACGTGAGCAGCAAAACGGTATAAAGCTGTTTATTCAGCGAGTGTTTGTTCTCGAAGACAAAGAGCAGCTGTTGCCTCGCTACCTGCGTTTTGTGCGCGGACTAGTCGACTCAAACGATTTGCCGTTGAATGTGTCGCGGGAAATTTTACAATCCAATCGTGTAGTTGACGCGATTCGTTCGGGTTCGGTTAAGAAAATCATCGGTGTGCTCGAGTCAATGAGCAAAAACGACGCCGACAAATACACCGAATTTTGGAACCTGTTCGGCGCCGTTCTCAAGGAAGGTATTGTTGAAGATACGGGTAACAAAGACCGCATTGCGCCACTGCTGCGTTTTGCCTCTACCCACAACGACAATCTCGATGAAACGGTAACGCTTGATGACTACATTGGTCGTATGAAGAGCACGCAAGAACCGATTTACTACATGGTGGGTGAAACCAAAGAAGGGGCGGCCTCGAGTCCTCACATTGAAGGGCTTCGAGCGAAAGGTATTGAAGTACTGATTTTGGGAGACCGCATTGACGAGTGGCTTGTGTCGCACTTGCACGAGTACGAAGGTAAAACGCTGCGCTCGGCGGCTCAGGGCGACATTGATCTCGGCGAAGACGACGCCGAGGACGAAAGCAGTAAGCAACTGGACGAAGAATACAAGGAACTGGTCGCTCGCGTGCAGACGCTGTTAAGTGACAAAGTAGAGGACGTGCGACTGTCGAAGAGACTGGTGGAATCACCTTCTTGTGTTGTCGCTCAGGAAGGCGCGCCGAGCGGTTTTCTTCAGCGCATGCTGGAGGAAGCGGGCCAGGCAATGCCGTCGGCCAAGCCCGTGCTCGAGCTGAATCCGACACATCCTTTAATCGTACGCATGGGTGAAGTGACAGACGATGAGCTGTTCAAACAGTACTCGTCTCTTGTTTATGAACAGGCGATTTTGGCGGAGGGTGGCCAACTTAGCGATCCGGCGGCCTTTGTAAAGCGGGTAAATCAGGTAATATTGTCGGTAAGTGACTGATAATCAGGAACTCTCTGCAGTGCAGGGACTCAAATACGCGGGTGCAGGTACTTCGCGGGAGAAGCACGAATGTTACGAAAGGTAAATCACCGCCTGGTCTGGGTTGGCGTCTTGTCGGCCCTGTTTCTGGGCGGGTGCGGTTCGATCATCGACAACGCGGTTGACGGCGTTGCCACTAACCTGACGCGGTCGATGATGGATCAGGACGATCCAGAGACCGTGCGACAGGCGGCGCCAGCCTATTTGCTGATGCTTGACTCGTTTGTACAGGGTGACCCTGACAATCCGGCAATGCTCTACAACACGGCTGCCCTCTACTCAGCGTATGGCAGCGTGTTTGTAGACGATCCGGTGCGAGCTCAAAAGCTCACGGCTCGTGCGTGGGGTTACGCCCAGCACGCGCTTTGCGTTGAGTATCCTCAAGGGTGTGACATCCGCTCGATCAGTTTTGACGACTGGAACGCCTTTCTGGCGGACAGAGGGCCAAAAGATGCGGAGGCCTTGTTTGGTGTGGCGACCAGCTGGCTAACCTTTGTGCAGTCAAACGCAAGCGATTACGCCGTTTTGGCCCAGCTACCGAAAGCGGAAGCGTTACTTAATCGTCTCGGCGACATTAACGACGGCTACGAAGAAGGAAATATTACGCTGTATTTGGGGGTCTTGAACTCTATTCGGCCTGCTGCGCTAGGTGGAAACCCTGAGAAGGGGCAAGCTTATTTTGAACGGGCCATCGAGCTTTCAGAAGGTACGGACTTGAGTGCCAAAGTCAGCTATGCAAGATTTTACGCTCGAACTCTCTACGAAAGGGAGTTGCACGATAAACTTCTGAATGAAGTATTGGCCGCCGACCCCCGATTGGGCGCCAGTACGCTTTTGAACGTAATGGCGCAGGACGAGGCCAAACGGTTGCTGGAATCAGCTGAAGAGTATTTTTGATATGAGAACCAACATGAAAACGTTACTAAGTGCAGTGGCACTGATTGCTATGTCTTTGTTCTCGGCCAACGTGGCCGCGCAAACGAAGACGTTCAAAATTGCGACGCTTGCGCCTGAAGGCTCCGACTGGATGAACCAGATGAAAGCCGGTGCGAAAGAGATTGCCAAGCAAACCGACGGCCGAGTGAAGTTTAAGTTTTACGGTGGCGGTGTCATGGGCAATGACAAGAAAGTCATGCGCAAAATGCGTAACGGTCAGCTTCATGGCGGCGCCTTTACGGCGGGTTCTCTAGCTGAGCGTTTTCCGGGCATGAATCTTTACGGTATGCCGTTGGTGTTCAACGACATGGCGGAAGCGAACTTTGTACGCAGTTCTATGGACGGATACATTAAGCAAGGCCTGCTCGATTCCGGCCTTGTTTCGTTTGGTCTGGCAACCGGCGGGTTCGCCCAAATCATGTCGAATTATCCGGTCAAGAACATTGACGATTTAAAAGGTAAACGCGTTTGGGTACCTGAAGGTGACGTAATCAGTTACGCCGCCATGGAACGATTCGGGTTGTCGCCGGTGACGCTACCAACGACGGACGTGTTGACAGGTTTGCAAACTGGTCTCATTGATGTGATTGGTTCATCGGCAATTGGTGCGCTAGTTCTACAGTGGCACACAAAAGTGTCACACATCTCCACCATGCCTTTGTCGTATTTGTTTGCCGTTATGGTTGTCGAAGACAAACACTTTAAAAAATTGTCACCTTCGGATCAAAAAATTGTTTCCGATGTGTTTGAAAAAGTATACGCCAACTTCGACAAACAGAACGAGCCGGACAACGCGAAAGCTATGGAAGCGCTTCTGGGAAGTGGTCTGACGCTGGTGGAGCCGGAGCCGGGCTTGCTTGACGAACTCAAGAACGGCTCTCGTGAGCTTTGGAGAGACATGGCCAAGACCAAAGTTATTCCGGCTGACAAATTGCAGGAGCTGGAAACGCTGCTAGAAACCCACAGGTCACGCGCCTCTGCCGCAACAAAATGAGTAAACCTTCGGCGTTGAGTGCGCTCGATCGTTACGGCCGGCTCGCTGAAAACGCTCTGCTTATGGTCATGCTGGCTTTGATGCTGGGCGTCGCAGTGTGGCAAATTTTCACTCGTAATGTGCTCAACACCGGGTTTGTGTGGGCGGACGAGTTCTTACGGCTTACGGTTTTGTGGGTTGCGCTGCTGGGTTCTATAGCCGCTTCACGTGATCACCGGCATCTGCGAATTGATGTGTTGTCGCGATTTATGTCTCCCAGGATTTTACGCTGGACCAACTTTTTAGTAGATGTATTTACAGCGGTTATTTGCGGTGTACTGGCGTACTACAGTTTTCAATTCGTGGTGGAAACGCGTGAGTACGAAGACCTCGCGTTTGGCACCCAGCCTCTGTGGTGGTTCCAAAGTATTTTACCCGTTGGTTTTGGGCTTATGGCCTGGCGCTATCTTCTTTGGTCATTTCGCAGACTGGGTGGGCACACTGGAGCCGCGGAATGATCTTTAGCGGAATTATTTTAATCGTGTTGGCGTTGCTCGGTGCACCGCTGTTTGTGATTATTGCGGCGAGTGCCTTGTGGGGCTTTTATCGTCAGGACGTCAGTTTGACGTCGGTGCCGGTTGAGGTGTTCAGTATTGCTGAAACCCCCATCTTGCTGGCAATTCCCTTGTTTACGCTGGCTGGCTACATTCTAAGTGAAAGCGATGCGCCTGGACGCCTCGTGCGTTTCACTCAGGCTCTGCTTGGTTGGGTGCCTGGAGGGCTGCCAATTGTCGCGTTAGCTGCGTGTGCTTTTTTCACCGCGTTTACCGGTGCGTCCGGAGTCACTATTATTGCGCTTGGCGCGATTTTGTATCCGGCTCTTCAGCAGGCTGGCCACGACGACAAATTTAATTTAGGACTGGTGACTTCTGGCGGTAGTCTTGGCCTGCTGTTTGCACCCTCACTTCCGATTATTTTGTACGGCGTCGTTGCCAAGCAACCCATTGACGATTTGTTTTTAGCGGGCGCTGTTCCGGGCGTGTTAATGCTTGTACTGCTGGCGGCGTACTGCATGTGGACACAGCGTCACAATCGCACGTCTTTTGACAGTTTTTCCGGTCGCGAAGTGCTCGGTGCCTTGCGAGAATCCGCACTTGAATTGCCGCTGCCGTTTATTGTTCTGGGTGGCATCTACTCAGGATATCTGGCTGTTTCCGAGGCCGCGGCGGTAACCGCTTTGTACGTAATCGTGGTCGAGGTGTTTATTCGACGGGAAATCAAATTTAGCGAACTGCCTGACATTGCCAGAGAATCGATGATGTTAGTAGGTGGCATCTTATTGATTTTAGGCGTGTCGTTTGCGTCTACCAATTACATGATTGACGCAGGCATTCCCGAGAAGCTGTTTGCGTTCACCGAATCGCATGTAGCGGGGCGCATTAGCTTCCTGCTGTACTTGCTACTGTTTCTTCTGGTTCTCGGCGCGATTCTTGATATTTTTTCAGCCATTGTGTTGGTGGTTCCTCTCGTACTGCCGATAGCGGCTCAGTACGGCGTAGACCCGCTGCACCTCGGCATTATGTTTTTGGCGGCCATGCAGTTGGGTTACCTGACTCCTCCGGTAGGGTTGAATCTGTTTATCGCCAGCTACCGATTTAATACCCCCATTATGAAGGTATACAGCGCCACGCTGCCATTCCTGTTAATTTTATTTGTCGCGGTACTGATCATTACGTTCGTACCCGCTTTGTCCGTTTGGTTTAAGTAGCTGGCAGCACGCTGTCGGCCTGAGAGGTTTGAATGTCAGTCATAGCAGGTTTTTTTAAAGGTATCGGCAAAGGATTGGACGTTTTCCGTAAGTCGGTGCATTTCGTTCTGATGGTGCTTACCTTTTTCCTTATTGCGGCCTCATTGATGGGCGGACCAAAGATCGCTCTCGATAGCGGTTCAGCGCTGCTTCTGAATCCGCAGGGGCCTCTTGTTGACCAGCTGTCTGGTGACCCTGTGCAGCGCGCGCTAGACGGTCTGACCGGACGCAGTGAAGCGCAAACGCTCGTACGCGACGTGCTGCGAGTATTAAAAGCCGCCAAAAACGACAGCAATATTAGTGCGGTTGTGATGGACATGAGCAGTATGGCTGGCGCCGGTATGACTAATCTTCAGCTGGTTGGTAATGCCATTGACGACTTTAAAACCTCTGGCAAGCGAGTGTTTGCCTACGGGGATTTTTACAGCCAGGGGCAATATCTGATTGCTTCGCACGCTGACGAAGTTTACCTGCATCCGTCAGGGGCGGTATTTCTCGACGGCTTCGGTCGCTTTCGCACCTACTATAAAGACGCAATTGAAAAGCTCTCTATTGATTGGAACGTGTTCAAAGTCGGGGAGTACAAGTCATTTATTGAGCCGTATTTTCGAAATGACATGTCGCCAGAAGATCGTTCGTCGAGCTTGGTATGGATGAATCAGCTCTGGTCTTCGTTTCAAGCTGACGTGGAGGCCGCACGAGGCATAGAGCCCGGTTCTGTTGCGAACTACGCGAACAATATTGCGGATCTGGTGGTCGCAAGTAACGGCGATCTGGCCAAGCCTGCAATTGACGCTGGCATTGTCGATGAATTGATTCAACGCGACGAGTTTCGTGAGCGCGTTTTAAAACACGTTAAGGTGGACACCGAGAGCGGCGGTTATGCGTCCATCGACATGGGTAGCTACGCGGCCCTGCTGGATCGCAACGTGTCGATTCCCGGTGGCGAGCAAAAAGTGGGTGTGATTGTCGCTTCAGGCAACATTATGGACGGCGACCAACCTCCTGGGTCCATTGGTGGTGATTCACTTGCCCGGCTTATTCGTAAGGCCCGTAAAGATGAATCTCTCAAAGCGCTGGTTCTGTACGTCAACAGCGGTGGTGGCTCAAAGTTTGCTTCTGAAATTGTTCAGCGTGAAACCCGGCTATGGAAAGATACCGGTCGACCGTTTGTGGCTGTTATGAGTGCCGTTGCGGCCTCGGGCGGCTACTGGATCGCGATGGAAGCCGACGAAATCTGGGCGAGTGAAAACACCATCACAGGTTCCATTGGCATTGGCGGTTTTATTCCAACCTTTCAACGCACTCTGGCTCGTGCTGGCATTAATGTTGACGGTGTTGGTACTACCAGCATGAGCGGTTCGTTCAGGGTTGACCGCGAGCTGTCGGAGGACGTTAAAACAATCATGCAAAAAAGCATGGAGAACGGGTACCTTCAATTTATCTCAAATGTAGCAAGAGCTCGTAACATGACCATTGAAGAAATCGACAAGATTGCTCGGGGTCGCGTGTGGAGTGGTAAAGACGCGCTGGACATTGGCCTGGTTGATAGACTTGGAACGCTTGAAGACGGTGTCTTGTCGGCGGCGCAGTTAGCCGGCATTGGCGAAAACTATGTCCCTCACTACGTTGAACGCGAGATGACATTCGAAGAGCGCCTGACGCTGATGTTCTCCACTCGTATGACGGCTTGGAAAGGCAATGTGAGTGCGCGCAGTAATCGCGTCGGTTTAAGCGAAGTAATGCAGTCCTGGGTGTTTCGCGACCTCAGCGATGACATAAACGCCATTGCTCGATTCAACGACCCGTCGCACCTTTATCTCCACTGTTTTTGCGCATTGGACTAATTCATGTCCGGCTGAGGTCGGCTCGGTCAGGGCCTGTGATACAAGGTGCTTTGCGTTGTCCAGCAACAGCCTGTTGTTTTGTATAGCACGAGAACATTCCAAACGAAATAACAGCCGCCCTTGGGGCGGCTGTATTTGTTTGGAAAACATTCATTTTTGGCGGCATAGCTGCAAGGTTTTGCAGGTATAAAGGGCGATCGAGACCATTGCAGCCTTTGTCTTGGTTTTGCGCCACACGAATCGGCTGGTCGGTACGGTTGGTATAACCAAAGTCAATCTACGTAATGTGCTGAAAAACCGACCATTCAGAAGGTGGGCCGGCATTTTTTGCTAGAGTTAGGGGTAGTCGGGTCTCGAACGTCACACGAAAAAAACAACAGGCGTCAGACTTGTTTAAGCCGGAGTACTGGCATGGGGCATTAAATCGTGGATAAGAGGTTGTCATGACGTATAAAGATTCTCGCCGATTCACTCGCGCGCGCGAACGTTTGTTGTTGGGTCTTACAGGGCTGGCTTTGTCCGTAAGTGTTTTCGCCGAACCGGTGTTCGATGAACGCACTACAAATCACCTTGATCTGGCCGGCGTGTCCGTTAGTGATACCCGCGTTAAAAAGCTCGCGCTTGGTGATGTGAACAACGACGGCATTGAGGACATTGTTGTCGCTCGCCGTGGTGACGTGCCGCGACTGTTTCTCAATCTAAACGGAGTGCTTACCAATAGCGCTGCGCTGTTTGGCGGCACGGGGCTCGGCAGTAACAGCTACGACGTTGAAATTGTCGACGTCAATAGCGACGGCTGGAGCGATTTGTTTTTTGGTCGAGTCGACGAACGTCCCGCACTTTATTTGAACAACGGTGATGACGGTAACGGCAACTGGTTGGGTTTTGACGGCGGCACTACGGTAAGCGTTGCGTCAAGCCGTGTGACGATGGTTGAGTCAGCCGACCTGGACGGTGACGAAGACATGGATTTTATCCTGTTGCGTTCAAACGGTAGTCGCAACTACCTGGTCAACAATGGCAGCGGCGTGTTTACGAATGAAACCACCGGTCGCCTTGGCTCTAACGTGCTCGACTCGGTGGGCAAGATCCAGCTCGCTGATATTGAAAATGACGGAGATGTGGACATTATTGGTATCGCCGGCTCAGAGAACGTGCAGTCAATATTCTACAATGACGGCAACGGCAACTTTCCAAACTCCGGAATACAGAACCTCGACCTCGACAACCTGACCTACATGCCTGTTGGCGCCGATTTTAACGGCGACAACATGATTGACATGCGAGTCTATGCCGACAACTTCAGTCCAACGGCGTTTATAAGCGAAGGAACCATGACCGGTGGGTTCGTCGACTACCTGAAACGACTTGACCCTGACATGATTGGTGACAACGGCAAGCACGGCTTTGCGTTTATACGTGACCTCGACAACGATGGTGACCCTGACTACATCATGTCCAGTATTGAAATGCTGGGTACGGGTTTGAATCCAGATCCGCGGAATGAATTGAATGAAATGGTTATCACCACGGGCAATTTCTCAGGCAACTTTGACGTCTTTGCGGACCCGGAGTGGCGAGTAGAAGAATCCTACGACGTTGTGATTACCGACGTTAACATTGACGGTAACCAGGATTTGGTTTTCGCTCACGAAGGTCGTTACGCAATTTACATTAACGACGCAGCACCAGCGATTGTTGAATTCAGTGGAATTGTCCCGGTTACTCTCGAAGCGGGCGTTGCTGGCACAATGGAAGTCACTGTCACAGGTGGGGTAGCCCCCGAGTTCTCGTGGAGTATTAGTGATGGTGGTAAAGAGTTTACCGGCACCGATCCTACGCTCGAGTATACCTTTGCAGAACCTGGCCGCTACCAGGTTACGGTTACGCTGACCGACACGGTTGGCTCTGATCAGTTTATTTTCTTCCAGAACGTGCATGCACCGTTATCGGCAACGAAGCCCGTTTCATCCAGCACTATTTTGTATCAAGAGCGTGCAGGTGCTGACGATTTGGTTTGGACTGTAAACACTGACAACGATTCGGTTACGGCCATTAACGTTCCAAATAAGTTGTTCTTGCAGGAAATCAGTGTAGGAGATAATCCAACGCGTATTGCTCAAATTGATGTCAACACGCTGTGGGCAATTAACCGCGATTCGCACTCTATCTCCGAAATCAATACAAACACGTTCGCAGTCTCGACGGTGATGTCGTTCGACTACGGTGCCAGCCCGCATTCGATTGTGGTTAACAGCGACGGCACGGCTGCCTACGTCTCTCTGCTCGCCGAGCAACGTGTCGTCAAAATTAATCTGGCACTGAACCAGATTGACTCTTCGCTCGCACTTGATTTCAGACCTCGCGATTTGGCGCTCAACGCCGACGGCAGCGAGCTGTATGTGTCGCGCTTTATTACGGCTCCGGTTCCCGGCGAAAGCACTCGTAACGTAACGACCGGTGGCGGTGGTGAAGTGGCGAGAGTGGATACCGGCGGTATGACCGTTCTGAATACGATGGTGCTGGCGTACAACGATGAAATTGATACGCAGGATTCATCGCGAGGTGTTCCAAACTACGTAATGGGTGCCGCTTTATCTCCGGACGCAACCGTAGGCGTTGTGCCTTCCAACATCAGCAACATCTATCGCGGTTCGTTCCGCGACGGAAACCCTCGCGAGCACGACCGCTTGGTCAGAAGTCTGCTGGCGCGTCTGGACATGACGGCTCAGCAGGAGTTGGTAGAAGAACGCTTTGACTTCGACGACAACAGCCAGCCCACGGCGGCTCTGTTTGGTCCAAACGGAAACCACTTGTACGTGGTTCACGAGGGCAGTCGTTCCATTCACGTGCTCGACGTATACGCCAATCAAATTATTGTGACGCGAACAGCCGGAACTGCGCCGCGCGGTATTGCGCTGTCGCCTGACGGTGAGCTTCTGTACGTGCATAACTATCTTGACCGCACGGTCGGAGTCTACGATGCCAGCAATTTAATGCAGGGTATCGAAAACAGCATTTCGCTGGATGCCGAAGTAGCGACCGTTGTCGCCGAAACGCTCAACCCGTTTGTGCTGACCGGTAAGAAGCTGTTCTTCGATGCGTTTGATTCACGTCTGAGTTCTCAAGCATATATCTCGTGCGCTACGTGTCACGACGATGCAGGTCACGATGGTCGCACGTGGGATTTCTCCGACGGCGGCGAAGGCTTGCGCAACACTATCGACCTGCGTGGTCGCGGTGGTATTGCTCACGGCAACGTACACTGGACGGCTAACTTCGACGAGATTCACGATTTCGAAAACGACATTCGTGGCGTATTCGATGGTACAGGCTTGCTTTCCAACGCGGACTTTGCCCTGACATCTGACACGCTGGGTGTGCCGAAGAGTGGTTTGAACGTCGACCTAGACGCTCTGGCTGGCTACACGGCTACGCTGAACTCGGTGGGCGACAGCCCAAATCGAGCCAGCAATGGCAACCTGACCACAGACGGTCAGGCCGGACAAGCGTTGTTCGCGAGTTCTAACTGTAGTCGTTGCCACGCGAACAGCGAGTTCACCGACAGCCCATTGGGCGGATTCTTCCACAATGTTGGAACCGTTGACGCCGATACAGGTGGGCGCCTCGGAACGCCGTTGGTGGATGGGGGGCTTGATACACCAACGCTGCGCGGACTCTGGCACGGTGCGCCTTACCTGCACGACGGTTCAGCAGCCACCGTGCAACAAGCCATACTCGCTCACACTAACGAGGCTACGGTTGGCATAGACGTCACAAGTCTCGGCGCCAGCGACCTCGATAACCTGGCCAGCTATCTGTTGCAAATTGACGATAGCGAGCCGGCCGCTTCCGCGCCCAATGGAAACTTCCCGCCGTACGTGCTGAACCCGGGTACGCAGCAAAACAACGTGGGCGATGTGGTTAATGTCGCGGTTACAGCTCGCGACAACAACTCGGGCGCCATTTCATACGTCGCTGACGGTTTACCAGCGGGCCTGAGCATCAACGCAAACACAGGCGTTATATCGGGTGCCACCGCGGGTCTTGGTGGTACGTATACAGTCACTCTTACCGCCACTACCGGGTCAAGCGGCTTACAAACATCGGTTAGCTTTGAGTGGTTAACGGTAGGGGACAATGATTCAGACGGTATCACTGACACGCTCGACAACTGTCAGTTAGACGCAAACGCTGATCAACGTGACTCAAACGGTGACGGTATCGGCAACGTGTGCGATTTTGACTTCAGCAACGACTGCATCGTCAACTTCGTTGACCTTGCGATACTCACCGGAGACTTCCTGTCTACCGGTGATCTTGATACAGATATCAATGGCGACGGTGTGGTTAACTTTATCGACATTGCGCCGTTCCAGTCGCGTTTCTTGAACCCGCCTGGTCCAAGCGCACTCAACACGAGTTGTGGGACTTAACACCTAAGGACGCCGGCCAGCATTTGCTGGCCGGTTCTTTTGAATCGTTTGACGTATCGTGCGGGTGTTTCACTGGCCTAATATTAAAGAGTTCGATCCTGCTCAGGTCTGCTGAATGGCATATACGAACGTTTTGAAATTGAGCTGTCAAGATTAAAAAAGAAGGCAGTTGATCTTTGAATTAGATCAGTACAATCTACATAAAATAATAAGCAGAAGGATTTCACATGACTCACAAATACACTCTTTCGCTATCCATTCTTGTTCTCGTTACTCTCGCTATCTGCTGGGTAGCTCCGGGTAAGGTTGAAGCGTCAACGTTTTCTTACGAGGCGACAGAAAACATAGACGAGGACGGCCAGTTTTTTGATATCAAGTTCTCAGACCTGCCCGAGAGTGACGGAAGCGGTGCGTTGCTCACATTTGTTGCACGCGGTGATTACACGCAGCCGTTTGGGGAAAAAGCGAATTTAAGCTTTGAATCTATTCCCGGAACGATTGAGTTAACCTCTATAGGCGTAAGAGATGACACAATTGAAGGCCTCAATTTACTTAACTTTGATTTTCTGTTCACCGATCCGCTACTCGATGTCATGATCTCGTTTGAATTTGAGGTGGAGCAGTTTTTACTGGACGAGTTGCTACTGAGCGGTGGCTTCCATGTGTTAATTCAAAATGACGAGTTCGTAGCAAATCAAGACAACTTTCAAGATTTTGTTCAAGTCGGCATTCAATATGAAACTACGAAGGTCCCTCTACCCGGTGCGGCGCTACTCTTTCTTTCTGCCCTGAGCGGAATTCGACTGTTGCGCGGCTCTAGATAGTCGAGCGGCAAAACATAGCCGTACGACTTACCAAAGGAATTTCCACAGATCTAAGTGCAAAACGTATTTATCGGTGTGAATGCCTTCAAAATGAATGCGCTTTACGGTCAAGTTTCCGAAAACGGTTAAACACTAGTTCTAGGCGATTAAACCAGGTCCGCGGATCATCATATGTACGGTTGGGCCACCTCCGCAATGCTGTTGCCCGGCCTTGCTCTATTTGCGCAATCCTACATTGGGCTAACCGGAATGGTTACCGTACACTTATGGGTAGCCAGAGTTAGAAAAATCGAAAAAGGATGAGCGCACATGACTATCAGGCACATCTTGCAGCTGAGCATTTTGATCACGGTGAGCGCTACGTTTGTAATCGAGAGCAGCCACGCTCAAGCAGACCCGGCGTGGCTAAAGAGCTGGGCTGAGGCGCAGGAGAGACGACCGGCCGTGTTGGTCTCTCACAGTACGATTGCGACTGAAGACGAGCCGGGCACGCCGCTTGTCATCAATGGCACCGTTTTACAGCCAAATGGAACGCCCGCGAGCGACGTGATCGTGCACGCGTATCACCGGGATCATGACGGTTTCGAATTGGGAACCAACGACCGGGAATTTACAACCTGGGAGCTTCAGGGTTGGATACAAACAGATGTAGACGGGAAGTTTCAGTTTAAGACGATTCGACCTGCTCCAGATCACCTTCACCGGGAAGGCGCTCATCTTCATTTTACGCTTGAGTCAGAGGAGTTCGGGCGACAGTGGGCGACCAAAATCTTTCTGTCAGATGACCCGGCGGTTACAAAAGAAATGAAGCTTCGGTCAAAAGAGCAGGGGCTTTTCGGCGCGGTGAGAGATATCAAGATCGTTGATGGCGTTCAGAGTATTACCGTACGCTTTAAGTTTAAAGAAACAGCAGACTTCTGAAAAGATAAGCTATTTTCGACAGCGACTCGCTTTAGCGAGCCGCTCTTCAATGGTCGTCATGCCTAAGGATAAACGGCGTTCGTTTAAACGACGTCTGTCCGAGGTGGCGAAGGGCGCACGTTCTCCGTTAATGCAGGTTAACTGAGTGCCGCATACTTGCTCCTTGCCAAGTCCCACCAAACCTCTGTCTTTGAGGTAGCCCGCGAATTTCTTCATATGAGTGTGCGGGGATTGAGCAAATTGATCTGACCGTCGAAGCTGATAGTCAGGATCGAAATCGCTGTGCTGAATCAGTATCCACGCCTTTTTGGCAAAGTCTTTATCGTTCTCCAAGGCCTTGAAACCATGTTGATCCAGGTAACTGTCTATTTTCAATTTGGCAAAATAGGCATGTCCGCAAATAGTTACCCATTTGATTGAGTCCATTAGGTTCCGGTCTGCTTCCACATCAGCAATTTTAAGAAATCTTAAAGCTTGATCCCGGTGGTAGAGGGCTTCGATTAATCTTTCTGAATTTGAGTTTGGAAGCGGCGTAGCGAAATAGTCGCGCTGCAGTGCTTGTTTAATACTCGACTTGGCTCGATCGATCTCGGTCGCACTCGACGCCTCATATATGTTGCGCAAATAGGTGACCGGATCGCCCTTGCATTCCTTGCCCATGATCTGCGAGTTGTAACGTGCAGAAGAGACATCTGACGAGCAGAATCCGAGTGCAGTGGTCCCCAAACCACATTCTTTTCCGTCGACAATATCAAGTAGCTCTTGTTCATAACGGTCCCAATTAGTTTTCGAGTCAGGTACGCTAGGTGTACCGCAGCCCAAAACAATGAATGAAGCGCCAAAAACAAGCGCTTTTTTTACATTCAACATTCGGTTCTCCTTGCCAGCAATTAATCAATGCCAGAAATGTTAGATAGACTATTCTCGTAGAATTCTAAAAACAGAGCTGGAGCAAACCAAGAATAAACTTCAGCTTCCAGAGTAATTCAATGCAAACGTGCCCAGGATGTAAACTAGAATCACCCTCATTAAATGGGCCTGTTCATCGTTACATGGAGTCTTCCCCGGCGTGTTGGGCTACGTACGGAAAAATACTGGCGCGAGAATACAGTAGTCCCGATTATATGGCAGTTCATCGTTTGACGGTTGATGCCTACGCCGTACAGCACCCGGGGCGTCCATCACGGCAATCTGTTCAGTCAGTCGCGGTTCACCTCATATCACTTTTTATGGTTCTGGAACGCAAATTGTCTCATCAAGAAGCTACTGCGGTGATTGGTCGTAGTGTTGAAGAGTTGGATTTTACCTGGCTTGAGCCGCCGCCCAACAAAGGCGAGCTAACAGTGGAAAATGTCATTCAAGCGAAGACGGCTGAACAACATTGCTATCTGGTAGAGCAATGGGCTGGCGAGGTTTGGACGGCTTGGTCACCTCATCGCGCTCAGGTGGAGCGTTGGATAGCCTGTTTGGACGCGAGTTGATATTTGAAGTCATGGTTGTTTTGACTCAGTGGTTGAGCCGGAACAGAGAAGGTTCCGTCGGTTTCTCTAGCATTTGTTCCAATCCAACGATGGACATTTTCTTCGGAGGCGATACGCACGGACCCCACAAGGTGTGGAGCGGGTTAGAGAACTAATTGTTGTTGAGATATGATTAAGGCGATGCCGATAATCAAAAATTAAAGTGCGAGACAAAATGAATAATGAAAAGCTTGATCTTGGTGATCGGCTCATAGGCGTCTTTTTTGCGCTAATATTTTTTGTACCAACGGCCTTTGTGATTTGGTTTGCCGTCAATCGCTGGTCGTCCGGCGCAGCCCTGCTGTTGCCAGTAAACTTACTTTGGATAACAGCCGTAGCGGCGGCTATTGTCGGTTTTCTGTCGCCCAAATTACTGATTGATGCCTTGGGTAAAATTTGGTCCGTGCTTCAGCGCATTCTCAATTTCAGTTGGTGGTGACAGGGCACCTACAGGCTGCAAACTGGTCTATAGTTTGCAGTCAGAAGGTATGCTGTCAGGCATATGCCAGCGACGATTTTGTTCCCCAAGAAATTGGTCTGCTGTCAGTGTGCCGCCTTTCTCAGTTAGCCATTTAACGACCATGTCTCTGGCAAGCGGTGTGTCACTCGGATACGCAAAGCCGTTCTCAGGAAGAACAGGCGAGAGAATGTTGTCGCCACCCAGGGCCAGAAAGTCGTTAACCGCGAGTTTCACGACATCGGTGTCGTAAATTTCCGAACCATCTTTGCGGCGCAGGGTGACCTTCATTTGGTTGTTGTCACACTGAACGTATGCACTCATGCCTGAAAATCCCGCTCGTTTCTCTTCCTTGTGGGCTTGTTTGGCAATTACCTTGCGCATGTCAGCGCCGGTCAGGTTAAGAAGCACGACCCGGTTGTCGAACGGAAACATTTGGTAAACCTTGCCAAAGGTGAGTTCGCCAGCGGTCAGGTTGGCACGAATGCCCCCGCTCACGTTGTGCAATGACACATCCGCAGTGGAGGTTTCGAGGAGTGCATCGGTCATTAAATGACCCAGCGCCGCTTCCGGACGGTTCTCAAGCGTTAGGGGTGTGGCCAAATAGACTCCCAGCTTTCTGGCCTTTAGTTCCTGCGCCTTACTGCGTGCACGGTCTAGAATGGCGGTGATCTTAGGATCCGCCGTTACGTCCCGATTTTCGTACGTGGCAACGTTCAGTGATTTTTCAGGGTCATTTACCCAAGCGCATTTGCCGCTGACTGTTTCGATGAAAGGGCAAATTCGACGAGGAGGGAATATGTTCCGTTTAAGTACCTCACCACTATTGCGATCAAGGGTGTAGTCAACACGGCCAAAGCTGCGGCCGCTCGAATAGCTAGCCGTTACCGCAATGCCATTAACGAAGTGGGCGATGCCTCTGTGGTGATGGCCAGCAATCATTTGGTCAACCAGACCTTTGGGCAAAGCACGGGCGACTCGCATGATTTCGTCGTCCGGGTTACACGATGACAAATCGTATGGATCATCAAAGTTCCCGCAGCTGCCGCCGGCGTGGGCGGTAACAATAATCACCTTAGCCCCTTGTTCGCGTAGCTCGCGTGCCTCTTGTTCTATCATTTCAGCTAACGGCGCCACGCTCAGTCCGCCTACGTTTGCCGCTATGGTGGCTGCCAAAGCGCCAGACGTCATGACACCAATAATGCCTACCTTTACGCCCGCTGCGTTGACCATAATTGACGGTTGCACGTTGGGCCAGTTGACCGCACGCCCGGTGCTTGAATCAATCAGGTTGGCGGCGAGCAGTGGAAAGTCGGCTTCGGTCGCTCGAGCTTTTATCGCGCCGCGAGGGTCCTCGGTTGGACTACTTGGCGTAGAACGTTCGCCAACCGGACCAAAATCAAACTCGTGGTTTCCAATGGTGGCCGCGTCGTAGCCCAGTGCGTTGTAGGTCTCGACCATTACGGACCCTTCGGAGAGATTTGATTCCAGAGTGCCTTGCCACATGTCGCCGGCATCAATTAAAAGAAAGCCCCCATCGTCCAGTTGTCTAGCTGACCTGACGGCATTTAAATAGCCGGAAAATACATCCATCCCGCCGCTAAAGCGTCCGGGGAGAAGCTGGCCGTGTACGTCGTTAGTACCTATGACAGAAAGGGTCACGTTGTCTGTCGTTTTCGGACTGTTGCTCGCGCATGACGCGACAGCCATAGCGAGGCAGATTGCGACGGCCTTACGAACGTAACTCAATTTTCGAATGTGGGGCATCGTTTGCATGTTCAAAATGGCTCTTGATTGGTTTGATGTGGACACGAGTGAATAGCAACGCCCTACACAGAAGGCAGCACAGGTTGCAGTATAGCGCGTAAACGTCTGTGCGCTCGCGATGTCGGCTAGCCAGATTTTAGTCGGTTTCCGGGTGTCGTACGCGACCCCACATGTAGATGGCTAGCACCGCAAACGTGCAGGCCGCGGCGCACCATAACGGCACGTGCTGGAGCCACGGCGGACGCTCGTCGGACGCCCACTCAACGATAAAAAAGGACAGTTCGCCCGCGATGACGAGTGTGTTAATTGACCAGAATACGAACCACATCCAGCCGGCGACGAAGCGTCGATACAGCATGAGCAGATCACCAAGCCCAACCCGTGTCGTGGCGAGCCAGGTGTAGTACAGGTATACCGCAACGACAAATGGGGTCAGAGTCGCTTGAACGAGGAGGGCAATGCCCAGCGTGCGAGACTCGTTACCGAGAAACACCGCCATCATGGTAACCAGGCAGGTCGTGGTTAGGGTGATGAGGAAGCTGCTTAAGATCAAACGCATGTTGGTAAATCCGCCGTTGTGCCGGGTGGCTCTTACAACGAGTGAAGGTGTGAAACGAATTGGGAAATCATTACGAGCGAGCGGCTAGGTCACCAGAGTATTGATTGTGGAACAGGGCGACCCAGCGGTGCGCGCAGCTACGCGCACCGCTGTCGGGCTATTGAGCAACCTGTGCGCGTTCGACCACGACGCGCATGAATTGAAGTTGATTTTGATCGGTAATGGGCCCTAGTCGCGTAGGCAAATTTCGCACCTGCTGAGCCGGTAGTGTCTCACGCACGTTAAGGGTTTCTTTCTGCACTATCTGACCCTGCTGGTTAAGTAGCACAATGGCGAGCTGTACGTTATTGACAGCAACCGGCGCTGCATTTTGAATTTGAACAACAAGGTAACCACGGTTATCGAGTCCGAGGCGGCCTTGAAGGTAGCGTTCAGGATTGCTTTGAAGCTGTAGCTTGGCGAGGGTAGCGCCGGCGGCGCGGCCTACGTCTGAATCGGATGTAGCGGCTTGCTCAAGATACTGAACCGCCTCCTGTGTGCGCCCGGTTTCGAGCGCTATCAGGCCCAGTTGGTGGTAAGCCGGTGCGGTGGGCAGCAGCCGAATGCTCTGCTTCAAATCTTGCTCGGCCACTTGCCAGTTACCCAGTTGCAGGTTGGAAATGGCGCGTGTCAGATAAGGCTGGAAGTGGTTACTGTTGCGCTCAAGTGAGGTGTTATAAAACTGAATGGCGGTTGTGTGATCACCTTTCGCACGGTAGGTGTCGCCCATGAGGCTGTAGAACTTGCTTTCTCGCGGCTCCAGGTTGATGGCTTGTTGGGCCAGCTGGGTTGCGCGCTGATAATTACCTTCACGTAACGAATTAACGGCGTCGTCGTGCGCTTTGTAGGCCGGTGCGTTGCGTTTAATTCCGGCAATCATTCGCTGATAGCGTTCGCGACCGTATTCGCCACCGGGAGGCAGTGTGGTCAGCGTATTACGGTTTGTGTTTACACGTTGCTGCGAGGGCGGGTGAGAGGCGAACAGTCCTGAAATAAAGTCGTTACGACGACCGGAACCTTGGGAAATTTTGACAAACGTCTGCTGCAAATCGACAGCAGCGGCCGGGTCATAGCCCGCTTCTGACATAAAGCGCATGCCGTACAAGTCCGACTCAAGTTCCTTGTCGCGGCCGTATTTGCTCGAAATGAGTTGTGCGCCAAGGTTCGCGCCTCCAACAATATACTGGGCATAGTCGTTGTCACGGAGTCCGACCTGCACGGCAATCATACCAATTTGCAACAACATTCCGCGCGTCATGGCACTGGCGCCGTGACTGGCCGCTGAGTGGGTGACTTCGTGACCTAGCACAGCAGCGAGCTCCGCTTCGCTATTCATTTCCGTTAACAGTCCGCGGTTGATGGCAATCTTGCCCCCGGGCATGGCCCACGCGTTAGGAACCGAGTTATTCAAAATGGTGAACTCGTACGGAAGATTTACGCCACTGGCTCTGGCCACACGGTTACCTACCTCCTGAACGTAGGCCGTTAGCTCGGGCTCAATGGTGTAATCACCACCCTGCATTTGGCGGGAAGGGCCATACTGCTGTTCGCCAATGGCACGTTCCTGAGCACTACTGACGAGCTTAAGTTGTTTCTTGCCGGTGACCGGGTTTGAAGCGCAGCCGGTGACGGTGAGAATCAGGACAACAGTGGAAAGTATCGCTCTGTTCATTTGGAGTTCCTCGAATACATCAGTTGACAACTGTCAGCTTGCTTACTGCCAGTTCAGAATCACTTTGCCGGACTGTCCGGAGTTCATGATTTCAAATCCTTGCGCAAATTCATCGACCGAAAAGTGGTGCGTAATGACCTTGTCCACCAGAAGACCGCTCTGCAGCATGCTGATCATTTTATACCAGGTTTCGAACATCTCTCGACCATAGACACCTTTTATTACTATTCCTTTAAAAATAATCTGGTTCCAGTCTATGGCGGTATCGGATGGCGGGATACCGAGCAAAGCCAGGCTGGCTCCGTGGTTTAGCACACTAATCATGGTCCGCAGCGCTTCACCGTTGCCAGACATCTCCATGCCCACGTCAAAGCCCTCGGTCATGCCAAGGTCGCCCATGACGTCAGTCACGGAGTCGCGCATAACGTTGACCGCATGCGAAGCGCCCATTTTTCTGGCCAGCTCCAAACGGTAGTCGTTCACGTCAGTAATGACGACATGTCGGGCACCGACGTGTCGCGCGATGGCCACGGCCATGATGCCGATTGGCCCGGCACCGGTGATCAGAACGTCTTCGCCCACCAGGTCAAACGAGAGCGCCGTGTGGGTGGCATTACCAAGTGGGTCAAGCATTGAGGCAATATCGTCACTGATATTGTCGGGTAGCAAAAACGCGTTAGAGGCCGGAATACTCAGATACTCGGCAAAGCTTCCCTGACGATTAACGCCAACCCCTTGAGTGGCACGGCACAGATGGCGCTTGCCGGCTTTGCAATTGCGGCAGAAACCGCAGGTCAGGTGGCCCTCGCCAGACACCCGGTCGCCCAGACTAAAGCCCCGCACGTCAGAACCCATGTCGACAATTTTACCGACGTACTCGTGTCCAACGGCCATCGGAACGGGAATGGTTTTTTGCGCCCATTCGTCCCAGTTAAAAATGTGCATGTCCGTACCGCAAATAGCGGTCTTGTTTATCTTGATTAGCACATCGTTGTTGCCGACTTCGGGTTCCGGAATATCTCTCATCCAGATGCCGGGTTCGGCCTGCGCTTTGACCAGTGCTTTCATCGATAGCTCCTGCTTTCGAATGGGTTGAGTTTAAAACGGCAAGACTTGGAACGTTCTATTTTTCACCACCAATTACACCCAGTTCTTCACCGACTTCGGTGAAGGCCGCAATCGCTTCGTCCAAATGTTCGCGGTCATGGGCGGCAGACATTTGAGTGCGAATTCGCGCCTGACCCTCGGGCACTACCGGATAGGCAAAACCGACAACATAGATGCCGCGCTCGAGAAGGCTGTCGGCCATTTTGGTGGCTAGCGATGCGTCACCGAGCATGACCGGAATAATCGGGTGTTCGCCTGGAAGAAGGTTGAAGCCGGCTTTTTCCATTCCTTCACGAAAGTACCGTGAGTTTTCGTGCAGCTTGACGCGCAGGTTGTCGCCTTGTTCCAGCAAATCCATCACTTTAAGAGCCGCCGCCACAAGAGGTGGCGCAAGCGTGTTTGAAAAGAGGTAAGGGCGCGAGCGCTGACGAAGCCAGCTAATCAGTTCTTTGCGTCCGCTGGTGTAACCACCCGCGCCGCCGCCGAGCGCTTTGCCCAAAGTGCCCGTGATCAGATCTACTTTATCCATAACGTTGTGATATTCGTGCGTACCCTTGCCGGTGTCGCCAAGGAAGCCCGTCGCATGGCAGTCGTCCATCATTACAAGCGAACCGGACGATTCGGCCAACTCACAAATACGATTCATTTTGGCGATAGACCCGTCCATTGAAAAGACACCGTCTGTTGCAATCATGCGCATGTGAGAACTGCTGGCATCGTTGAGTTTGGATTCAAGATCTTCCATGTTGTTATTTTGATATCGCAAACGCCGGGCCTTACACAGTCTGATACCGTCGATAATACTGGCGTGGTTCAAGCTGTCGCTAACAATAGCGTCTTTCTCTCCAAGAAGTGTTTCGAACAAACCGCCGTTTGCGTCGAAACAAGACGGATACAAAATGGTGTCTTCTGTGCCAAGGTAGGCTGAGAGACGTTCTTCGAGTTCTTTGTGGATCGTCTGGGTACCGCAAATGAAACGTACCGAGGCCATGCCAAATCCGTAGTCGTCGAGTCCTTTCTTGGCGGCTTCCACAACGTCGGGATGATTGGCCAGCCCAAGGTAGTTATTGGCGCAAAAATTCAGCACGTCTCGCTCGCCAACTCGAATGCGTGCGCTTTGCGGTGACTCGATGAGCCGCTCTGCCTTGAACAAACCGGACTTTTTCAGTTCGGCCGTGCGCCGGCGCAATCGTTGTAAAAATTCAGTGGTCACAAAACGCTCCTTTGTAGTAACGTCGAAGTGTATCAGGCAACACTTGAAGGATGACGTATTGTGCGTCAAAAAGAGCAAGACACCAAGAGCGTAAGGCTCGATCAGTGGCTCCACGCAGCCCGATTTTTCAAAACCCGCGCGTTGTCGGCTCAGGCGGTCAAAACGGGGCGGGTTTTACTCAACGATGCGCGCACCAAACCAGCGCACGCGCTAAAGATCGACGACGTGTTGAGTATCCGGCGTGAGACCCTCCACATGGAAGTTGTGGTCGTAGAGCTCAGCACGCGCCGCGCTGCGGCATCTATCGCGAGTACCTGGTACAGCGAAACCGAGCGCAGTCAGGTCGCGCGCGAAGCCATGGCCGAGCAGAGAAGACTCGGAGCGGCCTCGTCAACTGGTCCAGACCGTCGGCCAGACAAGAAATCCCGTCGCAAAATCATTCAATTTAACCGCGACAACGGCTAGTAAGTTGCCCCCAGTTCGCAGCGCTTCACACCGCGACTAAAACGTCTCACCTCGGCGTTATGTGCTGTGGACCAGCCGTCTTTTTAATCGGATGCAGAGAATAAATTGACAATGGTTGTCTTTTGCTCTGGCTGGCGGTAAAAGGACTGTAATACAGCGCATTTATGACTCATTACGAACAAACGAAACCGGTGTTTGAATGCCGCAATGCGGCGGTGATAAACATCGGGCACGGTCCGTAAATGAATCAAAAGCTCTCTCACTGCAAACTTCGTTTTGTGCCTTGATAAAGGACTGCCCCATGTCGACGAATATCGAATTCCTGGTTAATTCTACTGAGCAAGATGTAACCCCTCTTAATGAAGCAATCAATCGATTGTATCTTGCTGACGAAACCGAATGCGTAGAAGCTATTTTGAAACTGGCGACCTTTGAACCCGCCGCCAGCTCGCGCGTGCAAACAATGGCCACACAGCTTGTGCACAGCGTGCGTGCAAACCGAAAACGAGCAGGAGGGCTCGACGCGTTTTTGCAGGAGTATGACTTGTCGTCTCAGGAAGGCATCGTACTCATGTGCCTGGCCGAAGCGCTGTTACGGGTTCCAGATGGTGATACGGCCGACAAACTCATCAAAGACAAGCTTCAGAGCGGACACTGGAAAGGACATCTTGGCGGCAACCGGTCAATGTTCGTGAACGCCTCAACCTGGGGCCTGATGCTCACGGGCCAAATTTTGGGTGCAGAGAAAGATGCTGTTGACGATCCTTCCGGTTTTATGGAAAAAATGGTGGCGCGAGCGGGCGAACCCGTTGTGCGTACAGCCATGCGCCAAGCCATGCGCATCATGGGTAAACAGTTTGTCATGGGTCGTAATATTGATGACGCCCTCAAGCGCTCGCTCAAAAAGGATAACCGGGACTACCGGTATTCCTTCGACATGCTGGGTGAAGCGGCGTTGACTGCCAAAGACGCACGGCGATATTTCGACGCGTATTCCATGGCGATTGAGCGTATTGGCAAGAGCAAGGCATCGAAGGGCAAGAGTACGTTCGAGTCGCCCGGTATTTCGGTTAAGTTGTCGGCACTTCATCCGCGCTATGACTTGCATCATCGTAAACGCGTGCTCCGTGAAATGGTTCCCATGTTGGAGGAGTTGGCAATCAAGGCGCGCGAATACGACATTGGTTTCTGCGTTGACGCTGAAGAGGCCGCACGCCTTGAGCTATCGCTCGAGGTTATTGGTCGTGTGTTTCATTCGCCGGCCTGCGCGAATTGGGAAGGCTACGGCATTGCGCTTCAAGCTTATCAAAAGCGCAGCGTGGAAATTTGCCGCTGGGTGGTCGAACAAGGCCGTAAAGCCGGCCGACGCATGTCAGTTCGCCTTGTTAAGGGAGCGTACTGGGATGCTGAAATTAAACTCGGTCAGGAACTCGGGCTTGAGAGCTATCCAGTGTTTACACGCAAAGCGACAACCGATGTATCGTATCTGGCTTGCGCGCGCATTCTGCTTGACGCTCCCGAGGCTGTTTATCCGCAGTTCGCGACGCACAACGCCCACACGGTGGCATCGATCGTGGAACTTGCTGGTGATAAACCATTTGAGTTTCAACGCCTGCACGGTATGGGTGAAGAGTTATACGCTGAGGTGATTGGTCCGGATCAGCTTAACCGGCCGTGTCGTGTGTACGCGCCCGTTGGCGAGCATGAGGACCTGTTGCCATACCTCGTGCGCAGATTACTTGAAAACGGTGCTAACACATCTTTCGTTAATCGCATTGTCGACGACAGTGCGCCAATCGATAAAATTATCGAAGATCCGGTGAGTCAAATTGCAGCGCTTGAAAGCAAGCCTCATCCCCAAATTTTAGCACCGGCAAACCTGTTCGGTCAGGAACGGCATAATTCGGACGGGCTCAATTTATTCGACGCTGGAAAAATTCAGTCGATGTCGCGCGACATTGCTTCGCATAATTCGGACACTTATAGCACCAAGCCTTTGATAAAAGGTTTGAACAACAAAGACAATGTCGTCGGTGCGGTTATCAAAGTGTTGAATCCAGCTAATTTTGCGGATGAAGTGGGCGAGTGGCAGGCGGCCAGTAAAGCCGATGTGGATAAAGCCATGGCTAATGCCAAAACCGCACGAACGCGCTGGAACAAACTCGGCGGTGAAGCTCGGGGGCGCATTTTAATTAAAGCCGCGGAGCTGCTGCAGGAAAACGAAGCTAAACTGTTTAACCTCTGTATTCGTGAAGCTGGGAAGTCTATTTTTGATGCACACGCTGAGCTGCGTGAAGCAATTGATTTTCTCTACTACTACGGAGCCCGGGCTGCAGAAGACTTTGGTGAGCCCAAAGTCATGCCGGGACCTACGGGAGAGAGCAACACGCTGGCACTCGAAGGCCGCGGAACGTTTGTGTGCATCAGTCCCTGGAACTTTCCGATCGCTATCTTCACAGGCCAGGTATCCGCTGCGCTTGCAGCCGGAAACGCGGTTGTTGCCAAGCCCGCCGAACAGAGCACGCTGTGCGCTCACGTAGTCACCCAGCTACTGCACAAAGCCGGTGTGCCGGAGGACGTATTACAGCTGGTTCCCGGCATAGGTGCTGAAGTCGGAGCGGCACTGGTTGAGCATCCGGATGTCGAAGGCGTCGCTTTTACGGGTTCGACTGAGACCGCGAAAGTCATTAATCGTGCTCTAGCGGCCAAAGACGGCGCGATTGCTACCCTGATTGCGGAAACGGGTGGGCTGAATGCCATGTTGGTGGACAGTTCTGCACTTCCTGAGCAGGTGGTTCTTGATGTTGTGAGTTCGGCTTTCAACAGCGCCGGACAGCGCTGTTCAGCGTTACGCGTGCTGTTCTTACAGGACGAAATTGCGCCACGGGTACTCGAGCTACTGGCGGGCTATATGGATGAATTAGTTGTCGGTAACCCGGGACTCTTGAGCACTGACTGTGGCCCGGTTATCGATCCAGCCGCTTTGGCTATGCTTAAGGCCCATCGGGAGCACTTGTTAACGACAGGTAAACTCGTGCACGAATGTGCGTTACCGGAAGACTTGCCTGAGGGACACTACTTCGCTCCCGTTGCGGTTGAAATTGATTCGATATCGCAGCTTGAGCGTGAGGTCTTCGGTCCTATACTTCACGTAGTGCGCTATTCCAGCGAGAACCTCGACAAAATGATCGAGGAAATTAACCAAACCGGTTACGGCCTGACGCTCGGGATTCACAGTCGCATTGAAAGCACAGCCCGGTATATTCAAAAGCGCGTCAACGTTGGCAATATTTACGTCAATCGAAATCAAATTGGTGCGGTGGTCGGTGTGCAACCATTTGGTGGTTGCGGGTTGTCCGGTACCGGACCGAAAGCGGGTGGCCCGTACTACCTGCACCGCTATGCAACAGAGAAAACAATCACCACTAATACGGCGGCCGTCGGTGGAAACACGACGCTGTTGTCGTTGCAGCCCAGTAGTTAGTAGAAGTCCTGTTTGAATGCAGTGGAGAGCTGGCAGTGAGTTTTAGTGTTTTCGATATTCTGAAAATTGGTGTGGGGCCGTCGAGTTCTCACACCATGGGGCCCATGAATGCCGCGGCGCGGTTTGTCGATGAAATCGACAAACTGGGTAGCCTGACCGACGTTGTGCATGTAACCGCGGAACTGTTTGGTTCACTTGCATTAACAGGTATCGGTCACTGTACCGATACGGCGGTGTTGTTGGGACTTGAAGGCATAAGTCCGGAAACACTCGACCCTGATGAGGGTCAGAAGCAGGTACAGCGCATTCGCAAAGAACGAAAGCTTCACTTGAGCGGGCGACATGCAATCGCGTTCGACGAAGAGCTGGATCTGCTCTTTCTCACTGAGCAGTATTTGCCAGAACACCCAAACGGCATGCGTTTTACGGCGTTTGACGCACACGAGCAACACATTCTTCAACGTGAATATTTTTCTACCGGTGGTGGTTTTATCACCTCGAAAGCCGACGTGAATCGAGACTTGAGCGATCAGGGGGAGACCTTACCTTTCGCGTTTACATCGGCCGCTCATCTACTCGAGATCTGCCATGAAAACTCGATGACTATTGCAGAGCTGGCTATGGCTAACGAACTGCATCTGGACGACGAAATAACCGTGCGCGGTAAGCTGATGAAAATCTGGTCGGTCATGCGTCAGTGCGTCGAAAGGGGATTTTCCCAGACCGGTAAATTGCCGGGTGTTTTGGGAGTGACGCGACGTGCACCGCGATCCAATGAATTGCTTATCGCTCCTGACTACAAGAGCCCAACGCTTTTCATGGATTGGGTAACAGCCTGGGCGCTGTCGGTAAACGAAGAAAATGCAGCAGGCGGCAAAGTGGTCACTGCTCCGACAAATGGCGCGGCAGGAATTGTTCCAGCCGTTATTCATTACTACTTGAAATTTGAGGAAGGCGCTGACGAAGAGGGCGTAATACGATTTCTTTTAGTCGCAGCGGCCATAGGCAGTTTGTACAAAATGAACGCGTCGATTTCAGGCGCTGAAATGGGCTGCCAGGGAGAGGTCGGTGTGGCGTGTTCCATGGCGGCCGGCGGACTTGTGGCCGCGTTAAACGGATCGAACGAGAAAATTGAGAACGCCGCTGAAATTGGAATGGAACACAATCTGGGTCTTACCTGCGATCCTATTGCCGGACTAGTGCAAATACCGTGCATCGAACGCAATGCGATGGGGGCGGTAAAAGCGATAAATGCTTCGCGTCTGGCCTTGCGCGGTGATGGCTCCCACAAGGTGTCGCTTGACCAGGTGATAGAAACCATGCGTCAAACGGGTATGGATATGAACTCGGTTTACAAGGAAACCTCGCGCGGAGGTTTGGCGGTTAACGTTACGGAGTGTTAGCGCGACACGCCGTGCAAACTCATGAACGCCTCTATTGCATCGGCGGGTACAGAAATCGATCGATGAGGTATTGCCACGGCTTCGCCTTGCTGCATACGAGCAAGATAACTGCGGATCATGCCAGCCAGCTTGAACTGGCCGTGTTCACAGTGGAGCAAACCACCACCCGAGGATCCTGCATCTATACCGGCCGAAGTTAACAACCCACCGTTACGATAACGAAAGAACTCTCCGGTTGTTGTTGCCTGATCGAGCGCAAGCGGAAAGCCTACTGCCCAGACTGATTCGTTGGAGACCAGGCCTCTGTCACTTATTTGAATGGGTTCAAGGTTTTCGGTGCCGACCATTAACAAAGCCAAATCGGAATAGGTGTCCCGCCCGATTATGGTGGCTTCCTTGTACTGACTGCCGATGTAAACCAGACCGACCGTTGAGTCTTCCAGTACGTGCGCGGCTGTCAGAACAATGTTGGGTGCAATAACGACGCCACTCCCGTCACCTCCACCTGTAGAGATATTGGCAACGCGAACAATGGCATCGAGGGTGTCGTAACCGGGTTTCTTGCAGTGAAGATGTGGGTAAACGGGGACATGACTGGCACTGGAAGGGGCGGTAGTGACGGCGGCGGAAGTCGTGTCAGGCTTAATGCGTGATTCGGCACAAGAGGCCGCAAGCAACGTCGCACTGAACACCAGAAGTGTGCGTCGAATAAAAAATGCGGTCATCGTTGCGCGGTTAATCACTGTCTCTCTCGGTTTAATCGTCTCAGTTTGTTAATAATGTCGCCCTTTTGAGGTTCGACTGTCAAAATCAAAGCCTGGTTCCACACTGCCACAAATAGTGCACTGCGCCTGCGAAAGCGGTCACACTTTAGATAACTTAATGCAAGTGATTGAATATAAAGATTTTACTTAATACTCAGTGTTTTGCGCAATTTTAACTGCGGCCAAGTAGCGACAGTGACTGGGGCGGTCAGCAAGCTCCCTTTTCTTAATAGTTTCAACATAATGCGCATGTTAAAGAGGAATAAATGTTTTAGTATTTGAGAACAAGATCACGGAAAATAAAGGTGCACAAGCGCCGATGTAAATTCACCGGGACGGATGGGACTTCGTAACTCACGTTATGTTGCCTGCCTGGGAAAGATAAAAAAAAGTTCACGGGCTCGATCGAATGAGCTCAATTTAATGAAATTTTAGGGGTCTACTATGTTGTTCTCAAACGCGTCCTCCGGACAGTTGCGTGCGTTTAAAGTCACTGTTGCCATGTTTCTGGCAACGTTCATTTCCTCTTCGTCTTTGGTAATAGCCCAATCAGCTGACAAAGCGATTGCGACCGATGCCGGTATGGTGGTCACCAAACTCTGGGAAGACCTCAACCGCGACGGCGTTCAAGACCTGAACGAGCCGGGCGTAAGCGGCGTCATGGTGGGACTGTTCACTTGTGATGGTGCGTTTATTGAATCGCGCTTGTCGAATGACGTAGGTGTCATTCCATTTGTGGCGAGTGAGGGTTGCTACCAGTTGCGTTACGCCGACATTGAAGGCTACCGATACTGTGGTACCGGGTCGTCTGGTGATGTGACCAACGACAGCGACGTGAATCCTTCAACACGCACCAGCGCTCCTTTTGAGATCACGGCCGGAACCTATCAAATTAACGTCGACGCCGGTGTCATGCAGATTCAGAATTCTGAAATTGGTGACCGCGTCTGGCACGACCTCAACGCTAACGGCGTACAGGATTTCAATGAACCCGGTTTAGGTAGCGTGCCCATTTCGTTGCTTAACTGTAATGGCCAGGCTGTTCGTGACCTCGACGGTCAGGCTCTTACGGCGGTTAGCGACGCACAGGGTAATTTCCTGTTTGAAAATCTGAACAACGGCTGCTACCTGATCGAGACGCAACTCGAAGAAGGGCAGTACCTCACAGACGATTACGCTTCGACTCCCCAGTACGACAGCGACCTGGACCCGGTCACGCTGCGTTCGGATGCGATTCAGCTACAGTCAGCACAAGGCTTGCACAACGTCGACGTGGGTGTTTATCAGCACGGCAGCATCGGTGATTACGTTTGGCTTGACACTAACCGCAACGGTGTTCAGGAAAACGGCGAGTCAGGAATGAGCGGTGTGAACGTGTTACTGCTGGATCAAAACGGCTCACCAACCGGAATTAACGCCACTACTGACGGCAACGGTCGCTACGAGTTTGCCGAGCTAAAACCTGGTGAGTACCGGCTCCAGTTTGTTATTCCCCAAAATTACGTAGCTGCCGAGAAAGATCAGGGTGATTCTGATTTGCTCGACAACGACGGTAACAGTCTGGGTGCAACAGCTAACTTCACCGTGCTGTCGGCTCAAACACAAACCGATATTGACTTCGGTGTCGTGCAACAGCAAGTGATCGAAATTGCTCTGGAAGCTCGTACATACGGCGAAGACGCTGACAGCCCGGCCGGACCTTACGTTGCGGTGGGTGACAACGTTAGCTGGGAGTACATTGTATCCAATACCGGCGACCTGCCACTCTACAACGTAATTGTCGAAGACGATCAGGGTGTTTTTGTTTCTTGTCCGGCCAGTGTGCTTGAGGCAGGCGAAACCTTCACGTGTACGTCCTCAGCTAACGATGCGCAGGCTGGACAGTACACCAACCTGGCCACGGTGCAGGCTACCGACAGCCCGGAAGGCAGCACGCTCTACACAGCTCAGGATCGAAGTCACTATTTCGGCGCAGATCCATCTATCACGCTCACGATTCTGGCAAATGGCGTAGACGCCAACGCGCCGGGCGATTTGAGTGTGGCGGCGGGTGAAACAATTATATGGCAGTACCGTGTAACCAACACCGGTAACGTGCCACTGGACAGCGTTGAAGTCACCGACAGTAATCCGGATGTGACGGTGAGTTGTCCGTCGACGACGATTGAAAGCGGCGTTGAAATGACGTGTACCGCTGCCGGCATTGCCGTAGCGGGAGAGAACTCGAACACAGGTACAGTGACAGGCTCAGTACCAGAAGAAGATCCGATTATTGTTACTGCGACCGATACCAGTTTCTACTTCGGTACTGCTTCCGATTTGATTATTGGCCTGCAGACGAACGGTGTAGAAGCCAGCGCACCGCCGGGCCCAATGATTGCAGTAGGAGAAACCGTCACCTGGACTTATTCAATTACTAACAGCGGCGCGTCTATTATTATGGACGCTGTTGTAACGGATAGTGAAGGTGCGAATGTTACGTGTCCGGTTCAATCTCTTGCTCCCGGGCAGACCATTACGTGCACGGCAACCGGTGTGGCAGAAGAAGGGCAGTTCTCTAATAGCGCCACATGGGTAGGAACCATAGACGGAGAAAGTACTCCGCTCTCAAACGTGGCCGAAGGTTTTTACTTTGGCACCAGTTCTATGGCCTCAGTTAACTTTAACGTTCGCACCAACGGTTCGGACGCCGATTCACCGGCCGTTGCACCTCAGATTGCGGTTGGCTCTTCAGTTACCTGGAGTTACGAAGTTGAGAACACAGGTAACGTTGCGCTTACCAACATTGTTATTGTTGATGACCAGATTGGCGCCATAACCTGTCCTCAGACGACGGTTGAACCGGGCGAGTCACTAAACTGCACAGCCAGCTCCGTTGCCGAATCCGGCGCTTACGCAAATACGGGAACGTTGACAGCTGAGACACCTGACGGTCAGCCGGTCATGGCGATGGATCCAAGCCACTACTTTGGCTTCGAAGCTCTGATTGATATTGAAACACTAACCAACAACGAAGATTCCGATACGCCACCGGGGGTAACTCTATCCGTAGGTGATTCTGTCGAATGGCGCTACATTGTGACGAACACCGGTAACGTGGATCTGTTTGGTTTTACGGTGACCGACAGCGTGCTCGGAAGCATAACGTGTCCGACAATCGACCTGCTGGTCGGCGAGTCGGTTGAATGTGTGGCCAACGGAACGGTTATTGAAGGGCAGTACGCCAACACGGGCACGGCATGTGCTCCGCAAAACGAAGAGTTTATTTGCGACGAAGACATGTCGCACTATTTTGGTGGCTCCAGCGCTCTAACAATTCAGACGCGGACCAACGGCTCCGATGCAGACAACCCGTCTTCAGCTCCGCAAATTAATGTAGGCGAGTCGGTTTCGTGGACTTACAGCGTTACGAATACCGGAACGGTTCTGTTGACTGACGTAGTTGTAGCTGACGATCAGTTGGGTGCAGTAACGTGTCCTTCGACTTCTATTGAACCTGGCGAAACACTTATTTGTTCGGCCTCGGGTACTGCTGAAGCCGGAGCTTATACGAACCTCGGTTCTGTAACGGCCAGCGACCCTCAGGGTACGGTGCTGGAGGGTTCTGATCCAAGTAACTACTTTGGTGTCTTGTTTGAGCTTTCGATAGAAACGCTGACAAACGGTATTGACGCCGACACGCCAACCGGACCGATTGTTCCGGTAGGTGAGCCCGTTGAGTGGTCTTATGTAGTCACAAACCTCGGTAACGTTGGTCTGTTCGGCTTTACCGTAAGCGATGACATTCTTGGCGATATTACCTGTCCCGTTACCGATTTGGCTCCGGGACAGTCGGTGACCTGCACCGCTTCAGGTGTTGCTACTAGCGGCCAATACGCTAACGTCGGTACCGTTTGTGCACCACAAAACGAAGAGCTTTTGTGTGCAGAAGACCCGTCACACTATTTAGGTGGTGTCAGTGGCATTACAATTCAAACACGAACCAATGGCTCGGACGCTGATACGCAGTCAATTGCGCCGCAGATTCCGGTTGGTCAAACAGTCACCTGGACGTATAACGTCACGAATACAGGAAATACGCTACTGACTGATATTGTGGTGACGGACGACCTGTTGGGTCCGATTACCTGTCCCGTTACGGAAATCCCGGCGGGTGAAACCATTGTCTGTACGGCCACCGGAACAGCTGAACCCGGTCCTTACACAAACGTTGGTAGCGTTGTCGGAACCGATCCTCAAGGTGCCACTCTGGATGCGACTGATCCGTCGAACTATTTTGGTGTGATTGCGGCTATTTCGATTGAAACACTGACGAACACCATTGACGCCGATACGCCTCCGGGACCTACCATTCCAGTTGGTGGTGACGTGCAGTGGACGTACATCGTTACCAACGATGGCAACGTAGATCTGTTTGGCTTTGAAGTGACCGATTCAGTATTGGGTCCAATCACATGCCCCGTGTCTGATATCGCGGCGGGACAGAGCATTGAGTGTTTTGCTACAGGCACGGCAACAGCTGGACAGTACGCTAACACGGGCTCCGTCTGTGCACCTCAGGGTGAAGAGCTTCTTTGCGACGAAGACCCTACGCACCACTTTGGCGGTGAGGGTGGAATCGAGATTCAGAAGCTGACTAACGGCGTGGACGCCGACGTTGCTCCCGGCGTTGAACTCACCGTCGGTGAAGCCGTTACCTGGACCTATGTTGTTACTAATACGGGCGACCTGCCTCTAACGGGCCTTACAGTTAATGATGATCAGGGCGTCGACGTAACGTGTCCCGTCGATTCGCTGGAGCCGGGTGAAAGCACGACATGTTCAGGAACCGGCATAGCGACAGCCGGACAGTACGTTAACGTCGGCACGGCTTGCGGCCAGTCTGGCGGTGATGAAGTCTGCGACAGCGATTCAAGTTTTTATCTTGGGTCTTCGCCATCAGTCCTTCTTGAGAAACTGACTAATGGCGTAGATGCCGATGTAGCCCCTGGGCCCTCTATCGGCATTGGCGAAGCGGTCAGCTGGACATATGTTGTGACGAATAACAGCTCTGTTGCGATTGGCGGAATCACCGTCACCGACGATCAGGGCGTTGTGGTTACCTGCCCGATGGAAACTCTCGCCGCTGGCGACAGCATGACGTGTACCGGTAGTGGTATCGCGACGGCCGGGCAATACACCAACTTGGGTAGCGTAACGGCGCAGGGACTGGACGCTAACGGTAATCCTGTCGGAGCGCCGGTTTCAGCTGACGATCCGAGTAACTACTTTGGCGCGACTACGGGTGTGAGCATCGAGAAGTTTACTAACGGCGTTGACGCAACGGCCGCACCCGGACCGTCTATCGCGGTAGGTGAAGCGATTGAATGGACCTATGTCGTTACCAATACCGGTAACATTACTCTGGACGCAGTAGTGGTAACGGACGATCAGGGCGTTGTTGTGACCTGTCCACTCACTACTCTGGCCGCTGGACAGAGCATGACATGTACCGGTAGCGGAGTAGCCACTGCGGGTCAGTACGTCAATATCGGTTCGGTTACGGGCCAGGGAGTTGAAGACAACGGAGAGCCTATTGGCCCGCCACAAACCGACACCGATCCGAGTTTCTATTTTGGCGGCAGCGCGGCTATTGGGCTTGAGAAGTTCACCAACGGCGTAGATGCAACCGCCGCACCTGGTCCTTCTATAAGCGTTGGGGACGACGTGACTTGGACTTACGTCGCCACAAACCTCGGTAACATTACGTTGAATGGTATTAACGTGACAGACGATCAGGGAGTTGCAGTGACGTGTCCAATGGATACGCTTGCAGCCGGTGAGAGCATGACCTGTAGCGGTAGCGGCACAGCGACGGCAGGTCAGTATATGAACCTCGGCTCAGTTACTGGACAAGGCGTTGACGGTAACGGCGATCCGGTTGGCGCGCCGCAAACTGACACCGACCCGAGTTTCTACTTCGGTGCCAGCACCGGCGTCAGCATTGAGAAGTTTACCAACGGCGTTGATGCCACGGCTGCACCTGGCCCTTCAATCGGTTTGGGTGAAACGGTTGAATGGACTTACGTAGTGACTAACCTGGGTAATATTACGCTTGACGGTATTACTGTAACGGACGACCAGGGTGTTGTTGTTACGTGTCCTCTTGACGCATTGCCGGGTGGCCAAAGCATGACCTGTACCGGTAGTGGTACAGCCACCGCTGGCCAGTACATGAACATTGGAACGGTCACGGGGCAGGGCGTTGACGGCAACGGCGAACCGGTAGGCGGACCACAGACCGACACCGACCCGAGTTTCTACTTTGGTGCCAGCACCGGTATCAGCATTGAGAAATTCACCAACGGAATCGATGTGGATGCAGCGCCGGGTCCATACCTGCCCATCAGCAGTGATGTCGAATGGACGTATGTGGTCACGAATCTGGGCAACATTACATTGACGGACGTGGTCGTCACTGACGACCAGGGCGTTACTGTTACCTGCCCAATGGCGACACTTGCCGCAGGCGAGAGTATGACGTGTAACGCTAGCGGTATCACGACTGTTGGTCAGTACACCAACGTGGGGTCTGTCACCGGTCAGGGCGTAGACGGTGACGGTAACCCTGTCGGTGCTCCTCAGACTGATGCTGATTCAAGTTTCTACTTTGGTGGCGTCAGCAAAGTTAACTTTGAGAAGTACACCAATGGACAGGATGCCGACGAGCCAACTGGGCCATCAATTGCTGTAGGTGACGCGGTTGAATGGACCTACGAAGTGTTCAATGACGGTAACGTAACCATCGCTAACCTGAGCGTCTCGGATGACCAGGGTGTAATAGTCACTTGCCCAATGGATACGCTTGCTCCCGGCGAGTCAATGACCTGTGTAGGTAGCGGCGTTGCAACTGCCGGACAGTACGCCAACATTGGCACGCTCTCCGGTCAGGGCGTAGACAACAATGGCAACCCGTTCGGCGTTGACATTGAGGCCAGCGACCCAAGTCACTACTTTGGTGTTACGTCGTCAATTGGTATTGAGAAATTTACCAACGGTGTGGATGCAGCTGCAGCACCTGGACCATCTATCGCTGTGGGTGACGCAGTTGAATGGACCTATGTTGTAACCAACCTGGGTAATGTTTCTTTGGCGGATGTAAATGTAACCGACGACCAGGGTGTTTCGGTTAGCTGTCCGATGGATACTTTGGCTGTTGGTGAGAGCATGACGTGTACCGGTAGCGGCACGGCCACAGCTGGTCAGTATATGAACCTGGGCACAGCAACAGGTCAGGGCGTTGACGGCGACGGTAATCCGGTTGGCGGTCCTCAGACTGGCTCAGACCCAAGTTTCTACTTTGGTGCAAGCAGCGGTATCGGCATTGAGAAATTTACCAACGGTATTGATGTCACCGCAGCGCCTGGACCGTCGATCGCAATTGGTGATTCAGTTGAGTGGACTTATGTCGTGACTAATCTGGGTAACGTTGCGCTTTCCGGCGTGAGCGTTGCAGATGATCAGGGTGTTTCGGTAACCTGTCCAATGGATACATTGGCTGCAGGCGAGAGCATGACGTGTACCGGTAGTGGCATAGCCACGGCCGGTCAGTACATGAACCTCGGTACAGCCACCGGCCAGGGTGTTGACGGTGACGGTAATCCTGTTGGCGGACCACAGTCTGATTCAGACCCAAGTTTCTACTTCGGTGCAAACTCAGGTATCAGCATTGAGAAGTTCACCAACGGAGTAGACGCAACATCAGCTCCTGGACCTTCAGTAGC
>JBGCFV010000046.1:0-82281 GCA_045107075.1 Gammaproteobacteria bacterium | reverse complement strand
GCCGGAGGTGCCTCCTGACCCACACCACCGGGATCAACAATGGTTCCGTTGGCTTCGCCGTCGGTGTCGTTTGGACCACCGTCCTCAATGGTTAGTTGCACACACCAGTGACCTGGCGTGAGCCCAGCCTGATACTCGGAGCTGCCGGGTGACGGACAAATACCTTCTTCACCCGGCGCCGAGGCCAAAGCATTGTCGGCATCTTCAATGAAATTACTCCAGCCGCTTGCCGGATTGTATTTGCGATATACGGCGTTTTCCGGAATAGCAGCAAGCTGCGGTATGACAAAATTCACTGCCGAAGCCCGGTCTTCCAAATCGCGTACCAGAAAGTCGAAGTATCCGCCGACGTTCTCAATCGTGTCTCGCTCTATCACTTCATCGTCCACAAGCGATGTGAATTCATCAGCACTCAAAGAAGCACCAAAGTCATCTGTCGCCAGAGCCCATTCGCCCAGAGAAAGTTGAATTCCAGGATCTACTTCGATCAGGAAACTGTCACCAACGTCTACCAGCTGTTGCAAGACGCTCTTGATTTCAACGGCATCGAGATAGTCTGGCACGTAGTCTGAGTCCTTATCACCAAAACCTTCATCCATATCGCTGATTCCGTCGCCGTCGGTATCGGCTGTAGTAAGCACGGGTGTTTCGGCTATAACCTTCAAACTTATTTGCAGGTTGGAAACCTCTACAGGTTCACCGCTGTCGGTCACACTCACGTTTATCGTATAAACGCCAACATCCAGTAACGCTGGATCAAAACGTTGATTCAACTCGTCTACGGCCTCAAGTACCAGGCTCTCGGAAGACATCCAAACTACCTCGTGGGTGTCGCCCGGATTCAGGTCCTCGATAGTCAAACTCAAATCAACTAACCCCGAGTCCATAGAAACGACCGACGTTAGCAAACCTCCCTGCTCTGCTCCGACGCTTAATTTCGGAGCGAGGTTACGACTGACAAGGGATATCACCTGAGTCGATTTCTCTCCCAGATTCAGACCTTCTTGTTGCAATGTAACCGTAATACTGTCGCCACCGCTACCGGTGCTATCAACAAGCACGGCAAACGGAACAAGTGCCTGAACACCTGATTCAAACGTAACGCTGCCGCTTTCCAGAGTGTGGTCAATATCCAACTGGGCCGAGCCAGATATGATGTAATTGACCGCAAACGGATACTCTGGAGCCTCGCCGTTCAACACGAGACGAATCGAACTGTCGCCGCCGCGCACGGCTAGCTTGTCTTTGGCCAGAGAAACCTTCGGATAGATGTTGATTATTTGAATCGTTTCACTGCTATTACCAGCCGCGTCGGTGGCTCCCCAGCTAATCATGTGGCGCCCCGGTAAAAACCCAAGCCTGTCATCCAAAAGACGCACTTGCACTTCGCCATCAACAGCATCAATAGCAGTTGGTGCAATATCGCCCGGCAACGACGTCAACAGACCGCTGGCGTCTATGTCGACCGCTGGCGCCTGACCAAATACGGGCGGTTGGTCGTCGGCGAAAAGATCTGAGCCTTGCTCGAACTCTCCGACATTGTTCAGGCCGTCACTGTCAGCGTCCAGAAGTGCATCGACCGGGTCCAGAGGATCCAGGTTGTTGGCAATTTCAAACGTATCCGGAATGCCGTCATCGTCGTCGTCCAAATCAACACTGTCAGGAGTACCATCTCCGTCTGTGTCAGGCTGAACTTCTATACCGAAGGTAGCCAGCGTAGCCGAACCGAGACTGTCGCTAACGGTCAGCACAATACTGTCGTAGGTACCGACATCGCCCGCAGCCGGACGTCCGCTTAAAGCACCTGTCGCTTGATCAAGGCTTAACCACAATGGCTGATTTTCTGCCACGTACGTAAAGCCTGTACTGTCTATGTCGGTAACAGTTGGTACAAATGTATAAACCTGACCAACGGTAGCTGTGCCGGATGGCGTACCGCTAATGGTTGGGTCATCGTTAACCGGCTCAATAACTATTGTAGCCGTGGCAACTTCGGAGGTTGCCCCTTCGTTGTCCGCAACGGTATAGCTGAAGCGGTCACTTCCGTTCACATCACTGTCCGGTGTAAACGTGAGCGTACCGTCTCCGTTGTTTTCAAGCGTACCGAGGGCCGGCCCTTCAACGATCACGAGCTGACTCACATTAAGCGTCCCGTCAACGTCGCTGTCATTCACCACGGGATTCACCACTACAGCGACGTCCTCGCTTGTACTGAAGCTGTCGTTGTTCGCAAGCGGCGCGTTGTTGACTGATTCGACCGTTATACTGACTAAAGCCGCGTTGGACGTACCACCATCAACATCGGTAACCGTATAACTAAAACTGTCATTTCCGTTATACAAATCTTCTGGCGTGTACGTGATCAAGCCGCTGCTCTCAATGTTGACGCTACCGTTTTCAGGTGCTTGGGTAATGGCAAGAGTGACACTTGCCGCGTCGAAACCGCTTTCTACGTCGCTATCGTTGCCAAGAACGTTAATCATCAACGTGCCGTCTTCCAGCAGAGTGGCCGTGTCGTTACGGGCCACCGGATTGTCGTTTACCGGGTTAATCGTGATGTTCACCGTCGCCGCATTAGAGCTTGCGTCCCCGTCATCACGAACAATGTAGGTAAAGGCGTCAACGCCGTTTAAGTTTGCATCCGGCGTGTAAACAAGCTGCCCGCCTTCGACCTGAACACTGCCCTGGGAGGGCTGAGCGACGATACTTAGCGTTGAGCTATCAAGACTGCCATCGATATCTGAGTCGTTGTCAGTAACGTCAATCGTGACGCTCGTATCTTCATCGGTCGTCGCGGCATCATTTACGGCCGTTGGACTATCGTTAACACCACTGACATTCACTGTAACGGTCGCCACATTGGACGTGGCATTGCTTTGATCTTTAATCGTATAGGTAAAGGTGTCCGTACCAAAGAAGTTCTCGTCCGGAGTATAAGTAAACTCACCCGAGTCGACGCTAACGTCACCGTCATCGGGTGTTGAGACAAGGGTCAGTGTCGAACCGATAACGCTGTCGCCCTCATCTACGTCACTGTCATTGGCAGCCGCATTGATAACGACCGGCGTATCTTCCGGGGTATTAACAAGGTCATTTGCTGCAACCGGAGCATCGTTTTGAGCGGCGATGGTGAGCGTTACTGTCGCGGTATTGGACTGACCTCCGTCGTTATCAAATACTGTGTATGTAAAGCTGTCGGTTCCGTTCGCGTCGGCGTCTGGTGTGTACGTTATAGCTCCCGTGCCGGTGTTAAGCGACGTGCTACCACTTGAAGGCTCGCTAACCAACATCACACTGGCCACATTGAGCGTGCCGTCTTCGTCACTGTCATTACTCAAAACATCGATCATGACGGCGTTATCTTCGTTCGTGCTCGCGCTGTTGTCGGTGGCTACCGGCAAATCGTTGACGTCATTCACTGTAACGGTCAGCACAGTGTCCGTTACGTTGGAGGATGCGTCCTCAACGCGAACGGTAACGCTGTGACTTTCGTCGTTTTCAAAGTTCAGCAGAGTACCGTCGGCAACTGAAACCTCGCCACTGTCACTGTTAACGCTGAACCGGCCACTGGCGTCGTCTGTCAGTGAGTAGCCGGCACTGTCTGTCGCTGTTACGAAGCCTACCCGTGTACCGTCAGCCGCGTTTTCATTAACGGCCAAAGTGCCGGTTGCACTGCCTGGGCTGTTGGCATCAATCGAGTCAGCATTCTGGACAATCTGCGTGGTGTAGGTGTTCGTGTCATTGCCGGCGCTGTCCTGCAGGGTAAAAGACACAGGGATAGCGTCACCGGCGGCACGGTCTGTATCACCTTCGGATACCGTATAGACCGCACTGTAACTGCCACCACCGTCGTCGCCAAACCCGGTTACGGCCACTCCGTTAATAAAGCCACTCTCCAGAGTAAACCCGGCGTCACTGGCAACGATAGATACGGCAACAGCATCGCCGACTTTCATGGCCGTATTGGGAATACTCACAAGCGAGATAACAGGATTACTAATCACAACGGTTAGGCCCGAAGATTGGGCACTCGTGTTACCCGCAGCATCCGTGGCTCTGGCGGTAAAGCTATGACTATCAATAGAGAGCGAAGACGTCGTAATGCTCCAGCCGCCCGAGCTGCCCGCTGTCGCTGAACCAACCACTCCCTCAATCGAACTGATCAGGCTCACTGTGGCGTCAGCGTCTGCGGTTCCTTCAAAGGTCGGCGTTGTATCAACCGTAATGTTATCGGTACTGGAATCACCCGTATCTGAACTAGCCGCTAAATCAGGAATGCTTGGCGTCGACGGATCGGTCACGTCTACTGAAATGACCAGAGTTGACGAAGCGGCACTGGTGTTTCCGGCTGCATCCGTGCTTGTTGCAGTTAGAGTATGTGATCCGCTACTGAGCGCCGGAGTAGTAATACTCCAATCGCCCGAGCTACCTGCCGTGATTGAGCCGACCGCGCCATCAATAGAGCTCGTAATAACGACCGTACTGCTGGCTTCGGCCGTGCCTGTAATAGTTGGAGTTGTATCACTGGTGACATTATCTGTCTCCGAGCTACCGGTGTCAGATACGGCACTCAAATCCAGCGCGCTTGGCGCTGACGGATTGGTGGTGTCAACCGTAAAGCTGGTTAAACTCACGCTTCCGGTGTTACCGGCGTCATCTGTGACGCTGACGGTACAATCAGTGTAAGCGCCGTCGGCTAACGGTGTCGAGTTATCTGGCTGGGTCAACGTAATTGTATTACTGCCTGACGCGATCGCACCTTCGCTGCCACTACCGCAAGCACCGCCTACTGCCAAAGAACCGGCTTCTGTACTGAATATGGTTACGTTCGGTGAAGAATCGTTTGTAGGCGTAGATACTGCTGTGGATTCGCTGACAACCGGACTATCGTTGTCGAGCGTCGCATTAGTCGTATCAGAGGTGTTCGTAGTGTTACCTGCGTCATCTGTCGCGCTAACCGACACATTGAGATTAGCGGCATCAATTCCACCGCCACCGTTCTCATCAATCAAGAAGGCAGCAGTCCACGTATTACTGCTGTTACTCGCCGTTGAGACGCCGCCGCCAAGCTGACTAAAATCTATCTGTACGACAGAGACGTCGCCTACGTTGTCACCGCCAGCCGTGTTGTTCCAGGTTGCGGTTGCTGTATCACCCACTTTGAACGCCCCGCCGCTCCCGCTTGCGCCCGAAAGACTAATGTTACCGTCGCTAACAACCGGACTGTCGTTGTCCACCGTCGCATTGGTAGTGTCAGAGGTCGTAGCGCCGTTGGCATTTCCATCCGTTGCGGTTACCGATACGTTTCGGTTGGCCGCGTCAATGCTGCCACCACCGTCCTCGGTCAGGGTATAGGTGGCCGTCCAGGTGTCGCTGCTGTTCGTTGCGCTCACAGCGGCCCCGCCACCAAACTGACTAAAGTCTACCGTGACGGTGCTGACATCGTGGTTGTTGTTGCCACTTGAGGAGTTGTTGTCACCACTAGATGTGTTATTCCAGGTGGCCGTCACCGTGTCGCCAACGATATACGCGCCTCCGGTGCCGCTTGCGCCGCTAATGGAAACGTTACCATCGGTTACTGTTGGAGGTGTCGAATCAACTACACCGGTCACTTGATCGCTATTGGCCGTACTCAAGCCGCCTGAGCTGGCCTGCAGGTTAAACGTTTCGCTTGAACCACCTGAAGCCGTGTACGTTAACTGTAGGCCCGTGTACGTAGACACACCGGAACTGGGACTCAGTGATACCGTGCTGCTACTGCCGTCGGTATCGCCGGTACCCGACATGACAGCCGAACCCGCGCCGTTTACCTCGGCCAGAGTGATATCCGTACTGTAACCGGTGTCGACAACATTGTTACCATCTTGCGCCGAGACGACAGGTACAGTCGTAAAAGCGGTTGCCTCTCCACTGTTGACCGACAAAGGTGCCGGTTGAGTATCGAAAACCAGTTTAGTTGCAACGACGTCTGAGGTTACAGAGTTCGCATCAACTGTGGGTAGATCTGAACCCGTTCCGTCATCATCGTTGGCCGTCAGGGTGAAACTCTGCTGGTCTGCCGTGGCGGTATAGGTCAAACTGCTAAACGTCGCAGCACCTGCGCTAGCCGTCGCAGTAGATGAAGTTAGAGAACCGGCGCTGGCTTCGGTCACTGTAACCGTTTCAACAAAGTCTGTGTCCGTGTTGCCAAAGCTGTCTCGTGCCATTACTACCGGTTGCGTTGTCAATGCAGACCCCGAGATTGAGCCTGCTGGTTGGGTGGAGAAGGCAAGCGACGTAGCGTTGACATCAAAAGTGCCACCGGCGCCGTTTGTTACCGCTGCGGTAGAACCCATTTGCGTGCCGCCGACACCAACAGTGAGGTCAGTATCGCCATCTATGTTAAAAATATACGTTGAGTTGTCCGTGACACCGGTATTGTCGCTGTAGTAAGCATTGATGGTGTATATTTCAGCGCCGCCGTTGGCGACGGAGATGTTGAGACCGGAAAAAGTAAGTGTATTAGCGCCAGCGCTGTACGTGCCCGTGACGTTGTTGACGTCAGGGCCATTCAGGCGCCACGTCACATTGTTACGCTGTGTGTCGGTCGCGGTGCCCGTCACGTTCACCACAACCTGACTTACGCTCATGGAGCTTCCGTCAGATGCCCCACCGTCGGTAAGAGTAAAGTCAAAGACATTCACTGCTTCCCCGACCGTATCGATTATCGTATTAATGGCCACGGGTTCCGCAACATCACCGGCGGCGATTAACGAGCCGTCCGAGTCCGGAACAAATCCTGTCATTTGAAGACTGACAGAGTTAGTCAACCCTCCCGAACTGCCCAGCAAGTTGAAGTTTTCACTGTTTCCGCCCGACGCGGTATAGGTGAGTTGCATGTTGGTAAAAGTAGACACGCCAGAACTGGGCGAGATTGTTACTGTGGATCCATTGCCATCAGTGTCACCCGTCGCGGTCATGGTGGCTGAACCTGCTCCGCTTATTTCGGCCAGAGTAATGTCAGTGCTGTAGCCCGTATCGACCACGTTATTACCATCTCGTGCAGCGACAACGGGCACCGTAGTTAGGCTGGTTGAAATGCCACTGTTTACCAAGAGCGGCGCAGGCTGCGTATCGAACACCAGCATGGTTGCCACAACATCGGACACCACGGCAGAGGCGTCGACCGTAGACAGGTCGCTACCCACACCTGCTTGATCGTCGGCGGTTAGCGTAAATCGTTGTTGATCCGCCGTCGCGGTGTAGGTCAGTGCGAAAAAGCTCGCTACGCCGGAGACAGCTGCCCTGGAGCCCGAAGTCAACGTTCCGGCGCTGGCTTCGGTCAGAGATATGGTCTCGGTAAAGTCTGTGTCAGTATTACCAAAGGCATCTTGGGCGGCGACAACCGGCTGTGTGGACAGCACGGAGCCGGAGATCGAGCCAGCAGGCTGAGTGGTGAAGGCTAGTTGTGTTGCGGTGACATTCGCTGTGCTACCGCTGCCGTTAGTTACCGCACTTGTCGCTCCCATTTGGGTACCACTGCCACCAACGGTGAGGTCAGTATCGCCGTCGACGCTAAGTACGTAGGTCAGGTCCTCAGTCAGGCTGGTATTGTCATTGTAGTACGCGTTAACGGTATACGTTTCACTGAGTCCATCGGCCACTGAAATACTCAAGGCCGAAAACGTGAGCGTGTCGCTACCTCCGTTGTACACGCCAGTTACATCGGTGGCATCAGGACCATCCAGACGCCAGGTTACGTTGCCGCGCTGGGTATCGGATGATGTGCCGGAGACATTGATTACAATCTGAGAGACATCCAGTGAGAGGCCGTCTGCACTACCTGCGTCGTTAAGGGAAAAATCGAAGACGTCTATCGCCTCACCTACCGAATCGACGGTTGTGTTTATGGCCACTGGCTCCGTCACAGCACCTGCTGCTGTTAAGGATCCGTCGGAGTCTGATAGTGCCGAGGCATTTTTAACAACGAAGTTATCCATAAATATGGGTTCAAGATCACCACCATCTTGACGGGTAATGGTGAAGCTTGTAATACCAGAGAAGTTCAGCGTTTGCGTAGCAAAAGACGCGTTCGACACAGACAACGTGGTCGCAGAGCCGGTGCTCGGTGTAAACACATAGTTTCTTGTTGTGGTCGACTGTATGTCCATACTGTCGATATCGAACGATTCTCCACCTGTAAGATCCACAGTAACCGAGTTAAGCCCTCCGATAACACCGCTTAGGTTTGCAACGACATAGCCAAAGCCTGAATATAGCGAGCTACCGTTGCCCGAATTGGTGGTAACCCGGAAAATATATCCACTGCCATCCACGTCGTAGGACTTAGTTGTCGAATACCCTGCTGAAAACCCATTCGTGTTAATCGTCCTTCCGATTGCGTCGTCAATCGCCAGAACATCATCAAATAACCGAAGCGCGGCATCTGAAAACGCAAGCGTAGACTCAATGTTTCCGCGCTGAACTTCCAGCTGCCAGTCTCCCCTCTCAGCATTACCTGACGAGACGTTACTCGAGGCGGCAATATCCACATTAGCCTTGTTTGAAATCAACTCGAGTAAATCTTGGCCTTTTTCGCCTTTGGCAACTTCGCACCCATAGATCAATACATCCGCATTGTCGCTCAGCGCATTATCAATCGCACCCAGACTGTCAATTTCACCACGCATAGTGGATTCTGTTAGCTCGCTGTTTCCAAGATAAACAACGCCGTCGTTACCGTGCGACACAATATGGAGAGTAGCCAGATCCTGATAGCGACCCAGAGCCTTTTTGAGCTGAACCAAGCCGTCTTCGTTACCGTTAAATTCAACGACGTCAACACCAGGTTTAATCCCCTGGAGCAAAACATGTTTGTTGCGAACGTTGTGGTCAATAATCACAAGCTGTTGTACCGGGCTGTGTTGAACAAGTGACAGGTGTTCAGAGTCTGGCGCGTCAAGCTGTTTGGTTGACTTGGTGTTCCTCATAAGTGCCATATCGTGCACATTGTTCGTATGGCTGCTTGTCATACTCAACGCAGAGTTGACTAGTTCATCACCAGACAACGAAGCTCTCATTGACCTCGACTTTTCAAGCAATGTGTTTTTAACAAGACGTGATTGCGCCGGATTGAGTGTCCGGTGATCGGCGACGGTAGTTTGCCGACTGTAAGCACGGCCACTGTAGCTGCCAGAGGGCTGAAAAGGCGTTGAAGTTGCACAAACACCCAAAGAAATCATGGATGAAGCGATGCCGGTGAATACATGCTTTTTCATAAACTAGCCTTGTTATGGGGTTAGACTCACGGGCGAATTGCACCCGCTTTGTCTAAAATTGGATTGTTTTATTTTCAAATCTTCTGAATGGCGTTTAACTCGCGGATGCGGTCGCCAGACGAACAGGAGACTTGGAGACAATACAGCTTGCAGCCGTTCCGACCGTGTCGTTCCAGAACGCCATTTCGCTGTATTTACTAAATAGATCCGGCGGTAGAATGCTGCGTCGTGGTTTGAACTCGACTTTCCGCCTTACCGTGTGCAAACCTTTGGCACCGATTTTTTCATCGAACTCGCCTTCGCTGTAATCAATGTTATCGAAGTCATGAGCGAAGTCGGGCAGCTCGAAAAACTCGTAGAGGAGTTGCATGCTTTTTTCAGGGTTTTGCGTCAGCAGGTCGTAGTCGAGCAACAGCAATCGGTCCGAGTATTCGCCGTAGAAAGCTTCTTTCAACGCTGTCCAGGCACTTCCCATCACCCCGCCTGCGTTAGCAAGCGTTTCGCATCGGGTATAAACGGTTTGCCTGCTTTGAGGTGAGTACATGCGACTGTAGTCGAACGGATTCTTTCGATAAATTTTCTCGAAGCTGTCAAGAACCCAGGCCGGGTTGCGCACGCAGCACACCACTTTAAAATCGTCGAACAGTTCGACCAGCTGGTGCAGACGTGCTGTCCAGATCCGGTTGGTGTCGAACACGACGTCTTTGTCGCTGTGACTCTTGTAGTAAGCCGAAAACAGGGCGCTACAAATGTCTTTACGGTTCTTGTCGTCAAAGAACGAATGAAATTCACTTCCGGCCCCCATTTGTTCGAGGCTTCCCTGTATTAGAGAATTAACCGGGCTGCTCATGGCAGCGTGCATGGCTGGATTCTGGCGCAAGATGCCCGCAAGAAGGGTTGAACCCGAACGGGGCAAGCCCGAAATGAAGTGTACTTTCTGCAATGAAGTCTCCGCTTGGCTTGCTGCATCGGAATGGAGACCGCTCATTGGAACCCGTGACAGAGCCCTTCCATTCGCAACGCCGATATAGGGGTATCGGTTGGGTGGCAGCATACTTGAGCCTGAATTAAGCGAGAGTTTGCTCTTAACCGGAAATACCCGCTAACCGTTTTAATAACTAGTCTTTTCTCTGATTTGCAGCGCTGTAGATGCTCTACCCACCGATTTCGTGAACTAGTCGTTACCGTCGTCATCAATGTTCAATAGATTATGTATAACGAATGCAGGTTTCTTCTTACAACGGAACGTTAATTAAACCAAGGCGAACAAACATGAAAATTTCCATCTACGCAGTAGCCCTGATGTCCATTTTTATTTGCAATGCAAGTGCGAATGCGGCGCCTATTTTAACCAATGGTTCTTTGACAGGCCCAATTAACAATTCATCGCTACCTCCAGGTTGGTCAGCCGTCAGCCCGTCACCGGACACCATGGACGAGAACAACAATCTCGGACTTCCATTCAACACATTTCAGGCCACGCCGTCTCCATCACCCGATGGCGGAACGTGGGTAGGAATGGGGGCCGACGGAGTGTCCATCTTTGAATCACTCGGCCAAACGGTAAGCGGTTTCAGTATTGGGACAAGCTACGACGTGTCGTGGTATCACGCCAACTTTGGACACGGCTTTGGCTTTGATGGCGATAACGCAATTGAACTTCTGATTGACGGTGTTGTGATGGGCGGCGGCCCCCTTCTCGCTTTAAGCACGAGCTGGGTAGACGAAACTGTTTCGTTTACTGCTACTTCCGCCTCTCACGCAATCAGCTTCAGGCTTCAGAACAACACTCGGTCATATCACTCTATCGACGGAATTCGACTCAGAGATTCCTCTGTGGCACCCGTGCCGTTACCCGCGGGACTCGGCTTGTTTTGTTTGGCTTTGGCCACGCTTAGAGTTCGTAAGCGTAGCGTTTAATGAGTCCATGTTGCCGGTATTGGCCGCGTTGGCGGTTGATACCGGCGCTTGGCATCAAAACAGACAAAACGCACAGTCAGCTTTCCCTTAACGGTTCCTCTGGCGCAACAGGTAATAGCGAGACAGGCTGAATGCGATGGTCTGTTACTCCCGCTACGTATCGAGCTACCTGGGGTACCGAGTTAGCGTAAACACAGACGTCTGTAATGCCGCGATTTTCGGCCTTGTCCTCGATTACCCGGCGAACATGGTCCGCAACCTCCTGACAAAGGATGCAGCGATAAAGCGAATATTCTTCATTTACTCGCGCACCGGCAATCTGACACCCCTCGTCAGCGGCGGCAAAAAAAGTTTGTGCCACCGTCAGTCCGGGTGCGCCCGCGTCGAGAACCAGATCCGTAAATGCATCGGCATCGCTGTGTCGCACAATAGCGGAAAGCCGAATTTGGTCACGCAGCGCGCTGCTATTCGGATCGGAATTATTCCTGCGTTGAGATTTTACCCGGCTTGAAGACTCACTGAGTCCAGCGTCGCGCCAGTGAGAGTGCCCCGACAGATGATCGATAGCACGAATGATCTGCTGCATGTCGACGTCATAGTGATGAGTCGATATTCTACTGGGCAAATTAATCATGCCGCTGTCTACCGGCATCCGAAACATGAGGCCGTGTCCTGGCCGGTGAAACTCTCCAGCTCTTGCCATTGCATCGAACACCCCTTCGATATGACGACGCTCGGCAAGAACGATGAGAATCTCCTGATGTTGCTCTTTAGTGATGCGCAGCCAACCAAGACGATCTCGAAGTCCACGACCCTGACAGTAGTGAACAATAGGCCCGTGCGCTCCTGCTCTAATAGCGGCACGACTGACGCGATTACTACGCTCCTGGCTCACCATGCAGTAAATGATACCGAGATTTTGATTTACCGACGAAGAAGCAAAAACGTTGTTTTGCGCCTCTTGTTCAGGCCAGTGATGGTACTCAGATCCGAAATATACGTTGTCGCAACGGGTGCTATAAACCGCCCCGGTAGCCTGCTGGTGAAGTCGCCCCGTTGTTACGACGGTGTCGATAACGCTCGAAACGGCGCTATCCGGAACGAGCATTTGCAACATGGTTTTAGCTGGACTAATGGGTGGAACAAGACGCTGCCACCAGCGGTCCTGAAGCAGAGTGCCACGAGCGCTCCACATTAACGCACTCGCCCCGCTTTGGGACACAAGGTCATCAATCACATCACCGGAACGTGATTTGGGTAACACGGCGGTCACAGTTGAGTACGATTGTTGATTATCGCTCATCAGGCTTGCACCTCTACGTTTGATGGTGCATCGATCGCATCGGTGCCGTTCTTAATTGCTTTGCGAGACTGGTGCTTCGTGTAAAGGCCCACGGTAAGCACTGTCAAAATAGGGCCCACAGAAGCGAGCGCCAAAATACCGAAGCCATCGGATACACCAGGAACATTTGCACCCACGCCCAAGCCCATGGCAAGAACTAGCGGAACCGTAATGGGTCCGGTTGTTACTCCGGCGCTGTCCCAGCTAAAATTAACGAACTGATGAGGCGAAAGCCACGTCAACACCAGCACCGTTAGATAACCCGGCACAATCATCACAATAAGCGGTATGCCGTAGGCCATTTTGATCACTCCGGCTGCGATGCCTAAACCCACGCCAACTGCCACGGCCTGCATAAGTAGCTTCTTTTGAAACGCACCGACTGTGATGCGCTGAACCGTATCGCCCAATGCGTTCAGAGCAGGTTCTGCAAGGGTGGCGCCGTAGCCCAGAAAAAATGCGAAGCCGACGGCCACAAGCTTGCCAAAATGTTCAGTAAACATGGCGTGTTCGAGGTAGTCGCCGCCCCACGGAACGATATTGGCAAACGTTAGTGGTACGTTGCTGCCAAGCTGGCCACCCAATGGAGTCAGACCCAAGCCAATGCCCAAGCCAAACAAGGCCATGCCAACCACTGCAAAGGTAATGCCAATGCCGACGTCAGAGTCTCGAGAAAGACGCTGCTTTAAAACAAATCGCAAGACGACGTAGAGAAACAAACAAAGAGGAATAATAGCGCGGATCGCTTCCATGACCGCTTGGCGTGACTGATTGGCAAAACCAAGTGATTCGTCCCACGCTTGATCTCCTACGGCGTGAATTCTGCGTTTCGCTTCTTTACGAATGACGACCAGCGGCGCGGTGAGTACTACGTCGCCATCGACAAGCTGAGGAGTGCCGCCCGAAAACTGTACTTCGTAGCCTGCAGGTACCACTCCGGATCTTAAATAGCGGCGATACTCGACATCCGAAATCGGCGGATGATCGCGAGTTTCAGCCGACTCGGACTCATCACTTTCAAGTCGAGCCGCGATGCGTTCGCCCGTGTAGTTCGATGCTCCGTAGTAGTCAGCCTTGTTGTAGTGCACGAGTGAGAGCAATAAGACCGCCAAAACAGGAAAGAGCGAGGCAAGCGTGACGATGCCAAAACCGGAATGACCTCCTCCACCCGTTCCGCTACTCACGACACGACAGACGCCAATGCCAAGCGCCAGAACCAGAGGAACCGTCACCGGCCCGGTAGTGACAGCACCACAGTCCCAGGCAAGTCCCAAAACGTCGGACAACGCTGGCACCTGACTAAAACCCAGCGACAACGCCAGCAGCAACGACACAGTGGGTATAGCCAAATACTTAAGCGGCCATCCGTAGAAAAAACGCAGCACTCCCAGCATCACCGCCAGTCCGACACCAACCCCCACGCTTGCCACCAGCTGGCCTGAAAATTCATTGAGCAGTGAGTACAACAGCGGTGCTTCGTTCGGTGGAACCCCGCTTCCGGCGGCTTTCAAAACCGCAATCGCCGGTTCTGCAAAGGTGGCACCAATACCTAAGAGAAAAGCGAATCCGAGTATGAGCGGCATGCGGCTGTTCTGAGGCAGCACGCTTCCTATGACTTCTCCAAGCGGCATCAGTCCAAGCCGCAAGCCTTCCATGAACGCCATTAAACCGACCGCAACGAGGAAAATGCCCGCCGTGATCATTCCGGCGTAAACTATGGGAAGACGCAACACCAGAATCTGAAACACGATCAGATAGGCCACGATAAACCAGATCCCTTTAATCTGATTCATGAAGTTGCGTTTCACGTATGGCCTCAGGACGCGCACGGTATCGCGCAAGCCTAATCGGAATCGTGGTGGATGGGTTTGCCCGGTCATTCTCAATGCCTTATCTGTCAATTTATAGTCATCAACAGGTTAGCGGCAAGTTAACGTAAGGCTTTAAAAATCCGGATGTTTACACGGGAGTTACCACGGTTCTTGGTTTCTTCGTCGCATTGAGCAAACCAGTTACTCTTCGACCAGTGCTAATTTTAATGTAACCGAAAGGTAATTGGTTTCAGGCCATGGCAACTCTGTATTGCAATGCAATATAGCTAAGACTATTCTCACATAATGAAAATGCAACCGAGTTCCCTTCTCTTGGTATCCGCAACCTTGCTGCTTGCCGTGGTACTCACCACCACAGCACCGGTCTTTGCACAATCTTCTGTTGTTGTCGCCGTGGTAACGGACGGTCCGTTACATCAATTGCAAGACGTGCAGGAAGTCTTCCAGCAAGAACTTGAGCTGCTGGTAGGCGACGAATTCCACCTAGAATTTAGACCCCTCGTGGCTGAGTGGTCCAGACAAAGTGCCGTGCAAGCATTGGATACGGCGTACTCTGACTCGTCTGTGGACATGGTGCTGGTGCTGGGTATAGCAGCGAACCAAATTACTGTGTCGCGAGCTGATTTTCCAAAACCAACCTTTCTTCCCCTCGTGTTCAACCCTGACATTGTCGGCGCGCCTGTGGCTGAGTCTGGCTCGGGTAAATCCAATCTCAACTATTTGGCCGACTTGATTCCGGTTGACCAGGACATTGCCTCGTTCCGGCGTGTTTCTCCGTTTTCAAACGCGGTGCTGGTTTCCGATAGCTTGATCGTGAAGTCGATCCCAAACGGCCCCACCGTTTTGCAAAACGCGGCCGAGGACGTCACGTTTTCGTTCGTCCTCCACGACGGTGTCAATCACAACTTGATTGACCTGATTCCCAACGACACGCAAGCCGTTCTGCTGGGAGGGCTACCGCGTCTTCCTGCGGAGCTGTTTGACCAATTTCTTGATGACATGGCTGACAGAGGTTTACTGAGCTTTAGTCTCGTCAGCGAAGCAGAAGTAAAGCGGGGAGCACTGGCCTCCTACACAACGTTGACCGACTTTCGAATACTGGCCCGTCGCAACGCACTAAACATGCAGGCCGTGATGCTCGGGGAACGTGCCGAAGAGCAGCCGATTTCGTTTGAAGGCAAACGCCAGCTGACGATTAATATGAAAACGGCACAGAAAATTGGTCTTTCGCCACGATTCGATGTGTTAAGCGAGGCCGAAATTGTCGAGACGGCCGAACAGTCCGTTGGCCCTGCCCTCTCACTTAAACGTGTTGCCGAACTTGCCCTCGTGCAAAACCTGGACCTTGCAGCAAGTAGAGTGGACGTCGATATTGGACTGCAAGACCTACGCTCCGCCAAGGCAAACCTGCTGCCCCAACTTAGTATTACGGGAAGCACAACCCGCCGTCGTGGCTCCGATATTCTACGAGGCCCGATATCAACGGAACAATCTACTTCCGGCGCGCTTACCTTGAGTCAGGTAGTGTATTCGGACGCTATTCTGTCCGGCTACCAACAGCAAAAATTTCTTCAGCAAGGCCGCGAGGCTGGTTACGCCGGAGCACAGCTGGACCGGGTACTCGAAGCCACGACGGCCTTTCTTCAGGCGTTGAGAGCTGACAACCAGCTTTCAATTCAACAGGATAACCTTAAACTCAGTAAAGCAAACCTTAACCTCGCTCAAGACCGTGTGAGAATTGGTTCTGCAAGCAACGCCGACGTCTATCGCTGGGAAGCTAATCTTGCCGCCGCCCGATCCAACGTATTGGCCGCACGCGCTCAAAGCAAACAAGCTCGCGAGGCGGTAAGCCGACTTTTGAACCAGCCTCTTGACCAACCGCTTAAATTAGAAGTCCCAAAGAAAGACGACCCGTTTTTCATTTCGGCAGAAGAGTTCGATAGTCTCATAGACAATCCTCGACGCTTTGGCTGGTTTGTTGAGTACAGCATGCAAAACGGCGTCGAGTCGTCTCCAGAACTCAGGCAACTGCGGTTACAAATTGATGCGGTTGAACGCGATATCGTTTCAAAACGTCGTGAATTTTGGCTACCGCAAGTAAACGTGCAGGCCCAGTATCTCGACAATATTGCCGCTTCGGGCGTCGGTGCCGGATCGTCGATCGATTCTATCGAAGACTGGAACGTTTCGCTGAATGCAAGCATTCCCATATTCGCCGGCAATTCACGCAAAGCTGCCCTGGACCGTTCCCGACTGCAAAGACGACAGCTCAAGCTGGTGCAGAACGCGACGGCCGAACGCGTTAAACAATCGATTAGAGCGTCACTTTACTCGGCTCAGTCTTCATACATTAATATTGAGCTGTCCGAAATTGGCGCGGAAGCAGCCCGGCGTAACCTGGAACTGGTGTCCGAGTCATACAAACAAGGCACGCTCAGCATTCTTGATTTGCTCGACGCCCAAAATCAGAGCCTTCAAGCTGACCTGAACGCTAACAACGCCGTGCATAATTTCTTACTAGACATTATGAACTTGCAGCGCGCTACGAACAGATTTGATTTTCTCGCCAGCCGTGAGGAACAAACACAGGCTGAACAAGAACTGATTGACTACATTGAACTGCGTGAATCCCAACGAAATGGCTCCATAGGTGATACTCCATGAGAATGCTCGCCCCAGCACTTGTACTAGCCGTACTGCTCTCGACCGCCTGTTCAGGGCCTGAGCCTGAAACTAAAGAACCGGTTCTACGACCCGTGCGCACCGTCACCATCTCTGAAAACACAGGTGGACGTGAGCGCACATTTTCAGGCGTTAGCCAATCGACCCAGGAGTCGCGCATAAGCTTCAAAGTGAGCGGCACAATCACAAGTTTACCGGCTAGAGCCGGCACTCAGTTAAAAGCCGGTGCCCTGCTGGCCCGATTAAATCCGTCTTCTTACGACTTACAGGTGCAGCAAGCGGAAGCCGCTTTGGCGCAAGCACAAGCGAGTCAGCGCAACACAGAATCGAACTACGACCGGGTCAAGGACTTGTACGCCGGCAACAACGCTTCTCGAAACGATCTCGACGCCGCTCGTGCCAACGCAGAATCGGCGCAGGCTCAGGTGCAATCCAACAAGAAAGCGCTCGAGATTGCTCAGTTGAACCGTTCCTATACACGACTGACGGTACCAGAGGACTGCGTCGTAGCTTCGCTAGACGTAGAACTTAACGAAAATATAAACGCAGGCGCACCCGTAGCGCTGGTGAACTGTGGTCAGGGCATTCAGGTCAATGTCGGAATCCCGGAAAGTCTCATTACGAACGTGTCCGAGGGAATGCCCGCTCAGGTAACGTTAAATGCACTTTCCAACCGTACTTTTTCTGGCACAGTTTCGGAAATAGGTACCGCCTCTTCCGGGGGAGCAGCCACGTTTCCGATTGCGGTCACACTCACAGAAACTGACCCTTCAATACGCAGTGGCATGGCAGCCGAAGTGTTGCTTAAGTTTGCGCAGTCTGATTCCAACGCCATTACGGTACCGGCGAGCGCAGTATTAAACGATGAAACTGGTACGTTCGTCTATTTGGCTGTACCCAAATCCGAGTCCACGGCAACTATTGTGCGCAAGAAAATCACTACGGGTGAACTGGTCGAAGCTGGCATTGAAGTGGTCAGCGGCCTGAACATTGGAGACAAAGTTGTTACCGCGGGCACGTCTGTTATCAGGCCGAACCTTGAAGTTCTGCTTCCCCGGTCCTGATTGAACGTGAGCCTTACTTCCTCAGCAATTAAACAAAATCGTGTAACAGCGACGGTCGTTGTACTGTTGTTGGTGGCCGGCATGTTAGCTTTTCTGTCGCTTCCCAAAGCGCAAGACCCTGGCTTTATTATCAGGACGGCAGTCATCACCACCATGCTTGCAGGTGCCAGCCCGGAACGGATGGAGCAACTGGTAACTGACAAAATTGAGAAGAAAGCGCAGGAAATGCCTCAAGTCGACAATATTACGTCGGATACTCGAACAGGCATTTCCATCATCCAGGTCAGCTTTAAAGAAAGCTATAAGCAGATGCGACCTATTTTCGACGAGCTGCGCCGAAAGGTTGATGACGTCGTCGGCGAACTACCGGCGGACATTCAGGGACCAATTGTAAATGATGAGTTTGGAGACGTTTTTGGCAGCGTCTACTCGCTGTCTGGCGACGGCTTTTCAAATGCTGAACTAAAAGACATTGCCGACGAAATACGCGACCAGCTGCTGAAAGAACCTGATATTGCGAAGGTGTCTATTCACGGTAGTCAAACGGAAGTTATTTTTGTTGAATATAACAACGCTCGCCTGACAGAACTTGGACTCACGCCTCAGAGTCTGTCGGCCGTATTGAGTGACGCTAACATTCTTTCAACCGGTGGCAGCGTGGTTAGCGGACGCGAACGCATCGTGCTGGAACCAACAGGCAATATTGAGTCCGTTGAAGCGTTGCGTCGCACTGTTATTAAAGTGCCAGACGGCAGTTTGATTTATCTGGGCGATATTGTTTCGATTTTTCGAGGCTACGTTGACCCGGCCGATAGCTTGACTCGCGTAAATGGTCAACCGGCTCTCGCCATTGCCGTTTCATTAAGAGACGGCGGCGATATTTTGAAACTGGGAGAGCGTCTCGACCAAATCATGCCTGGCATTCAAAACCGATTTCCCTACGGAATCATTTTGAATAAAATCTGGTTTCAGGCCGATCTCGTGACCAAGAGTGTGGATGACTTTGCCAACAATCTGCTTCAGGCGATTGGCATTGTTATTCTTGTCATGATCGGGTTTCTGGGTTTGCGCACCGGCATGGTCGTAGCCGTACTCATACCCTCTACCATGATCATTACTTTTTTTGTTATGCAGCTGTTTGGCATCACAATTAACCAAATATCGCTGGCAGCTCTTATTATCGCGCTGGGTTTACTGGTCGATAACGCGATCGTTATGGTTGAGTCCGTGTTGGTCAAACGAGAGGCTGGCATGGGTGCTATAGAGGCCGCCGTACAGTCTGGTGACGAACTGAAAATGCCGCTGCTTATTTCATCACTGACAACAGGCGCCGCCTTTATGCCAATTGCGCTGGCCGAGTCGTCTGTTGGTGAGTACACCGCCGACATTTTTTACGTGGTAACTATCGCCCTGCTTATATCCTGGATGCTGGCGATGACTATTATCCCCATGCTGACAACAGTGCTGTTGAAAGTTAAGCCCAAGTCATCCACAAAAGAAGATGCCCAGTCCGGTTGGGGGTACCGCGTCTACAAGAGCATTATCACCTTCGCGTTGCGAGCTCGTACACTCTTCTTTGGTGCCGTGGTGGGTGTTTTTGTGCTCGCCATGTACGGCTTTGGTTTCGTGCCGGCCCAGTTTATTGCGCCGTCTGAAGACCCTGTGCTCACTGCAAAACTCGAGCTCCCACTTGGCACCACCATTGAGACAAGCGAGTCTATTGTTACCGCTATCGACGAGTTTGTTCGCCAGAATTTTGTTACGGACGACGAGTCCGTACCAGGGGTAGAAAGCTGGATGACGTTTGTCGGCGAAGGTGGCCCCCGGTTTACCTTGAGCCTGGACCCACCCAGCAACAACCCGGCTAATTCTTTTATGATTGCGAACACCACGAAAGGAAAGGACGTTCCCAAGGTCATCGCAGCCATTCAGGATTTCTTGTTTGAAAACTATCCGGACATGGGTAATCAGCTGTCCAGACTTGAAAACGGCCCTCCTGTGGGATACCCGATACAAATTCGTCTATCCGGCACGGAAATTGATCAGTTGTACACGCTAGCCACTACGGTTACGGACCAGCTGTATCGGTATCCGGGAGTGCGTGCGGTAAAAAATACGTGGGGACTACAAACCAAAAAACTGATTGTGGCCGTTGATCAGGAGCGAGCGCTTCGCTCTGGCGTAACCAGTACAGATGTCGCATATTCTCTTCGAGCAGGACTCACTGGAATTGACCTTACCCAGTACCGTGAGGGCGACCAGCTTATTCCAATTACGCTACGCACCGTCGCAAGCGACCGCCAGGACATCAGCAAACTGGACGGACTCAGCGTTTATGCACAGAACAGCGGCCGTCCTGTACCACTGAAACAAGTGGCCGATATTCGACTGACTTTTGAGCCTGGCATTATTGAGCGACGTGATCGGGAACGCACAATCACCTTGAAGGCCCAACTTGTCGACGGCTACACGGCAACCGAAGTAAATAACGAACTGATACCCTGGATAGAGCAAAACAGTGAGTCCTGGTTACCGGGCTACCGCTACGAACTGGGCGGTGAGGCTGAATCTTCGGGCGACGCCAACGCCTCTATCGGGGCCAAGCTGCCGCTGGCCTTGATGGTGATTATTCTCCTTCTGGTGATCCAGTTCAATTCTGTGCGACGCCCAATCATTATCCTCGCCACCATTCCTCTTGGTCTGATTGGCGTGTCTGTCGGTTTGCTGGTAGCTAACTCGTCTATCGGTTTTTTCACGTTGCTGGGCATTATTGCCCTGTCCGGAATTATCATTAACAACGCGATCGTTCTAATTGACCGCATTAAGATTGAAATAGATGAGCTGGGCAAACCACCCGAAGAAGCGGTAGTCGCTGCCTGCCTTCAACGCTTTCGTCCTATCATGCTAACCACAGCGACCACCGTGCTCGGCATGATGCCTCTTTGGTGGGGCGGCACAGCGATGTTCAAACCGATGGCTGTGACGATTATATTTGGGCTGCTGTTCGCGACTCTGCTAACGCTGTTGGTTGTACCGGTCATGTACGCTGTGTTTTTTCGGGTGCCACCACCGCCAAAGCCTGTCCCACCGGCTAAAGATCAAGCCAGGCCTGTAGAACAAGAGGTTTAATCCCTGGACAAAGCGACGCGTGGCCGAAGCTCAGTGGGTAGTATGAACCTCGCCTAGCTACCTCGAGTCGAAGCAACGGCCAAAGCTACCCAAGCTAAAATAAGGAATAGCCCGCCTATCGGTGTTATCGCGCCCAGCCAACGAGCACCGGTGAACGTCATGGTGTAAAGGCTGCCTGAGAAAAAAATTATGCCAACTGTAAACAACCAACCCGCCGCTGTGCTCCAGGTTCCAGACCATCGGGTAGCAGCCCAGCCTACGGCTAACAGCGCCAGGGCGTGATACATCTGGTATCGAACGGCTACTTCAAATACGGCCAGAAGACTTTCAGATACGCGTGCTTTCAGTGCATGGGCACCAAATGCGCCTAGCACAACACCTGAGGCTCCAAATAGTGCACCTACGGTAAACCAGTTCGCTTTCATTACCCTCTCCGTCGTTGCAAGCTTAGTTGCTTCTGCTGAATCCAGATTCTACGCGACGTGAGCCTCAGCACGTTAGTTTCATTTGCTTCTCCGGTCGTCCCGCCACACGTGTAAATTTTGGTTTCAGACTGTTATTGCTTGTTGCACAGGTCGGTCTATCTCATGTCCGTGTCATTCATCCATAATAAGGTCAACTCGCGATGGTAACAGCGGTAGACTGCGATCGTCCGCAATTACAATAAAACGCCAACAAAGGTCTAATCGTCTAAAGTCATCATTTGGAGAATCGTCAGGATATGAAAGCACATACTTTTTGCTTGATCGGTCTATTTTTCGTTTGCAGTTCTTGCACGACCATTCCTGTCTACAAGAATACGTCACGAGCTCATCCGGTTAAGACCCCTATTCTCAACGACCTGAAAAGCCCATGGGCAATGGCTTTTATTTCTGAACACGATGTTCTGATTACAGAAAAAGAAGGTGACCTGCTTCGTGCAAATTTAACCTCTGGTGAACGGACGGTAGTCACTGGCCTGCCCGATGACCGTGTGACCGAGTTTCATACGAAAATGCGCGGTGAGAACAGCGGGCTTTTTGATGTGGTACTGCATCCAGACTTCGCAAACAATCGCTATGTCTACTTATCTTATTCAGCAAGAAAGAACAACGGCTACACGACGAAAGTAATACGAGCGCAACTAACGAAAAGCACTCTGACTAATGTTGAACCCATTCTGATTGCAACACCCTTTACAGAGAACGAGTTTCATCATTACGGTGGTGGACTCGAATTTGGAAGCGACGGCAAACTGTACGTCACGATTGGTGAGCGCTTGTTCAGCGAAGCGAATCAACCTGAGCTCCCTATTGCCCAAAATCTGGAAGATCGTCGTGGAAAAATATATCGACTCAACGACGACGGCTCGATTCCCACTGACAATCCGGTTTTTGACGACGACGCCGTTCCCGGTCTGTATGCCACCGGTATTCGTGCGGCTCAAGCTCTAACCCTCAATTCGACCACGGGCGAACTGTGGTTTACCGAACACGGTACTCATCAAGGTGATGAGCTGAATCGACTGCGTGCGGGTGCCAATTACGGATGGCCTGTTAAAACGACTGGAAAGTACCGCGACGAGTCGTACCAACCACCCGGCTTGAGCGGTACTACTTTCACTGCACCAGAATGGTTTTGGCTACAGACCGTTGCGCCTACAGGACTTACTTTCTATACGGGCACACAATTTCCTGAATGGCAAAACGACTTGCTTGTCGCCGGACTATCGCGAGGGAGCCTTTGGAGAGTCGGCTTTAATCGAGGCACCATTGAGAGTGTCGAAGAGCTGTTTGTTCATGACCGTGCCAGAACAAGAAATGTAGTTGTCAGCCCCAAAGGAGAGCTCTACATTCTCACAGACACCCTGTTTACCGTCACGAATGAAGGCAAGTTCACATTCACAGGAGTGCCCAGTGGCTCCCTGATCAGAATTGATAACAAGGCCCTTCCATAAAAAATGTGTAGGAGCGGCCTCCAGCCGCGATGAATTACGCCATATAGTTTGGTTGGAGCTTTCAATCGCGGCAGGATTTACCGTGCAGCCTTCACGGTTACCGGTCGGACAAGCAAATGCCCTTGGGTAAGCCCTCAATCTGGCTCGAATGGCCGAGCGCGGAAGCCCTCGAACCAGTGAATACACGCCTAGATAATGCCGCTCCAAAGAGCCACAATATGCCGATACACTTCACGATAAGCGGCGAGGTCATTAGCAATTTGACGATTCATGCTTCCAAGAGTCGTCTCAATCAATTTCACGGCCAGCGATTTTTCCATTCCGTGATGCTCAACGATTACCGCCAGATCAAACAGAGGATCACCTACACCTGCGTATTCCCAGTCGATGAGCCATAGCTGCTCGCCCTCGATGATGTTCTCGGCGACCAGATCATTGTGGCAAAGCATCGACGGACGTTCGCCGACGGTTTTCAAGATTCTGGATACTTCATCTGCTCGATCCAGCGATACAGAGTCCTTCAACTGTTCCGCGTAGTGTCGCATTGCGCGTTCCGGATCGAACAGGTTTCCAATAGTCGGGAGTGCGTACAAACGGCGCAATATCGATGCCAGTTCAAGTACGCTCTGCTCGTTAAGAATGTCTTGTTGTGACCAGGCCCGGCCCGCGGCATATTCGCTGAGCAGGATGCCGCGTTTGGGATCTGAGTGAATGACCGCAGGTGCCAAACCAGCTTTTGACACATGGGTGCGAACGACTATTTCGTTCGCTCGACTAAGCGCCAACTTCTCAGCCGCCGGTGAATCGACTCTCAGCACGAACGATTCTCTGTCCCGCGTAATGACCCAAGACGTGTTTGTGTTGCCGTTACCCACACTCCGAACCGTTACGTCGGTGAGTTTGTCCCAACCAGGAATGTGTTTTAATGCCTGCAGGGCCACTTCAGCTGACATGTTTAACCCTGCGATTCTGGCAAATCCAGTCCGTGTAGCTCACGGGCCCATGCTCTGTAGCCAATAACGATTAGCACCAAATACACAGCAAAGAGCATCGCAGTCTGTTTAAGCCCACGATCCAAATATAAATAAATGGAAACACTGTCAATGACAAACCAGTAATGCCAGTTCTCAAACACTTTGCGTGTGACCATGTACGTCGCAACAATGCTACCCCAGGTGGTCAATGAATCAACGAACGGCAACGCAGCCGAGGTATTGCGATTGAGCAATTCACCCGACACAACCGTCAGAACTAGAATACCCGCAATAGCCAACGCGTGTTGCTTAACACCCCAGCGAGTAATCGCTAAAGTCTGTCCGTCACTGCCCGTCCGCCACTGCCACCAGCCGTAAAAAGCCATCGCAATGTAGAACACCTGAAGAACAGACTCCATGTACAGACCGGCCGACAGAAACACGTAAACGTATATGGACGTACTGGCAATCGCTGCCGCCCAACACCAAACATTTTGTTTGATGACGAGTACGAGGTACAGCAACGCCAATACAACGGCAAGCGTTTCTATAAGTGACATGGAACGCTCCGACTACTCGAAGCGCCAGTCAAAGGAGACTCCGACGGTGCGAGGATCACCTTGTCGGGTGTAGAGTGTATCGACGAAATCGCGCGCCGGCTCGTTGCCAAAGAAAAAGCCACGTACCGCGTATTGCTCATCAAACACGTTTCGAGCCCAGGCGGACACTGACCAACGCGCGGCGTCATATCCGACTCGAGCGTTGACTAGGCTGTACGCATTGGATCTTTGGTCGTGGCTATCAGAAAAAAAGAACTTGTCTTTGCCGGTTACATCGAGACGAGCGAACCAGTTGTTGGTAAACTGCAGACGCCCACCCAGAGCGTACGAGTATCTCGGCGCATGGGCTTGGTCACGCCCTTCGCGATCAGGATCGGACGCCAGCTGTTCAATTCGGGTATCGAGCAAACCCAGATTGGCATACACCGAGAACGACTCGGTGACACCGTAATTTGCTGTTATTTCAATCCCTCTGTTTCGCCCTTCTCCAGCGTTATCTGTAAAGAAAATAAACGTCGTAGGATTATTCGGATCAAGCTGGCGCGAACTCTGGACCTGCTGATCTGTGCGCTGCATCCAGAATCCCACCGCGTCCAACGCGAGACGGCCGTCCCAAAGGTCAGCTGTGACACCAACTTCATAGTTAAACAGGTATTCGGCGTCAAACAATAGCGCGTCGTCAGGTACGTTCTCGGGCAATCCTAGATTAAAGCCACCCGTCTTGTAGCCCCGCGACACTTTACCAAACAGATTAACGTCATCACGTAGCTGGAAAGACAACGCCAGCTGCCCACCTACATTCGTCTCGTCCGGACTAAACTGATCGCCAGCGCTATCCTCGTAGCCGGCATCGCGCTGTTCAACCCGCAGACCAGCATTCAGTGTCAGTCTGTCGGAGAGTGCGAAATTCACATCGGCAAACAAAGCGACATTGGTCGCGTCAAACTCACGGGCGATAAAATCGTTGTCTGGAAAGCCTTCGAAATTACCGTCGTTAGTCGTCGCGTTTGACTCGCGCTCGTCTCTAATCAAGGCACCAATTACCCAATCAAGTCCTTTGCCCGCCGCATCGCTTCCGGGCACTGACTTGAGCCTGAACTCCTGACTTAGCGTTTGGCGATCTCTCAGGGTACTGGAAAAGTAGTCGTAAACGACTGGGTCCCAAAATTGGTCGTTACCCCAGTCTGCGTCAAAGCTGAAAACAACATCCGACCGAGCCGCTCCACTTATGCTTTGCAGCACCAGCTTTTCGCCCAGGTTTACGTTGGTCGACAACACCAATGCTGACGTCTGCTGTGAGTCGGCACCCGGTCGGTTTGATTGCGTTGTGAAACTGTTATCTACCGCGAATGCGTCGTACCCGTTATCAAGGTCCACGTGCATGGCGGTGAGGTCAAAGCGCCAGTCGTCGTTGGGTTCATACCGAAGTTTGATGCGACTGGAGAGCTCATCCCTACCGTTAGTATCGTCGCGATCAAGAAACGCGTTGTCGCGAAAACCATTGCTTTGATGCTGTTGCAATACGGCACGGTACGTCAGTACGTCGTTAACCGGGCCTCCAACGGCGACTCCTAAAGTCTGATTACCATCGTTGCCAACCGTCGCTGATACGTTTGAGCTAAACAACTCCGTCGGCTGGCGGTATTTTACGTAAATCAAACCCGCTAGCGCATTAGCACCGTATCGAGTGCCCTGAGGTCCACGTAGCACCTCCACCTGATCAACGTCGAACAAAGTGGCGACGCCGCCGAGTCCGGACACATCCAGGTCGTCAATAATGAAGCCTACGGAAGGATTGGGAGCGCCTTCGTACTGGCTGCGCTCACCTATACCTCTAATTTGGAAATAACGGGCTCGGGAGACGCCACCGGCCCAGTTCAGGTTCGGCACAAACTGCGTTAACTCTTCAAAGTGCTGAACAGCCGTTTCTTTAATAAAGGCTTCGTCCAGCAGAGTCATACTGGAGAGCACCTCGGAGCGATCTTGAGCGTAAAAACCGCTAACGACAACCTCTTCAAGAACGGTTTCGGCGGACTCATCGGCCAATACAGTACGAGAATCGGCTATTGCCAATGTAAACAGGGAAGCAGTCAGCAGCGCTGCATAAACAGGTGAGTTCATAGTGAATATCCTCTTCCTACGCCGGTACAAGCCGGATCAGGTTCAAAGGGTTCCCGGAATGCCGGATCTCAGGTCGGAGCCTCAGCCCCTCCCACCCCCTAAGGTGAAACGCTAGAATATCAGTTAACCCTCTCGAACGCATCCGAACTACAATTGCTCAGTCAGCCGTTTTAAGTGTCTGATATAGTTGGATGGAGATGTTCAGAGTCATTGGTTCAACTTAGCCTGTACCAGTCGCATAGTTTTCAGCGAGCGTTAATAGCCAATCAAGAACGGTGCGCCTGACATCCAAAAGTGGCCGGAAAGAAGACTCGGAAAATTCTTTGCGGGTCCTCGCATACTCAATCGCATTGATTGACCCGGCACGTTTACTTTGAAAACATGACCACCTACATCAATATGACGGCCCTCCAGGCTGCGCTAAGGAATTGACGCATGAATGACACTGTTTCAAACAGGCTAGCCTCCGAACCGGCTACGCTCAACGGTCACTACATCAATGGAAAAACAGTCGTAGACGAAGAACGCACTGCGCCAATCACAAACCCTGCAACAGGTGCCGTCAGCGGGCAGGTTAGCCTCGCCTCTTCCGCAATGGTTGGAAGAGCCATTGAAGCGGCTGAGGCCGCATTTGTAACGTGGCGTAATGTGCCGCCTCAAAAACGAGCTCGCATACTGTTTAACTACAAATACCTGCTAGAAAAACACGCGACCGAGATAGCCCACCTCATCACGGCTGAACACGGCAAAGTGCTTGACGACGCCATGGGAGAACTGACCCGCGGCATAGAGGTCGTCGAATACGCCTGCGGTGCACCTGAGTTGTTAAAAGGTGAACACAGTAAGAATGCCGGACCGGCAATCGACTGCTGGTCTGAAATGCAGCCTCTGGGTGTAGTAGCAGGAATTACGCCTTTTAATTTTCCCGTTATGGTTCCCATGTGGATGTTTCCAATTGCCATTGCGTGTGGCAACACCTTTGTTCTGAAACCGTCTGAAAAAGACCCTACTGTTTCTTTGTTACTGGCGCAGCTCCTCACAGAAGCCGGATTGCCTGACGGAGTCTTCAATGTTGTCAACGGTGACAAGGAAGCCGTAGACACCCTTCTAAGCGACACTCGTGTTCAAGCTATCAGCTTTGTGGGTTCCACAGCCATTGCCGAATACATCTACAAGACAGGCACATCAAACGGCAAAAGGGTTCAAGCTCTGGGCGGTGCCAAAAACCACGCTGTCGTAATGCCCGATGCGGACATCGATAACACGGTCAGCGCGCTTATGGGAGCGGCATACGGCAGCTGTGGCGAGCGATGCATGGCCATTTCCGTCGCGGTCTGCGTTGGCGACGAAACCGCAAATAAAGTAGTCGAAGGACTAAGCTCGTCTTTGAAAAATCTGAAAGTTGGTACCGGCAATAGCGATACGAACGATATGGGGCCGCTGATCACAGCGGAACATAAGCAGCGTGTGGTCGACTACATACAGACAGGCCAAGACGAAGGAGCCACGCTTGTAGTGGACGGCCGGGGCCTCGAAATATCTGGACATGAAAACGGCTTTTTTCTCGGCGGCTGTCTCTTCGATCACGTAAGCGCGGAGATGAAAATTTACCAGGATGAGATTTTTGGCCCGGTGCTGTGCGTTGTGCGCGTTGAGAGTCAAGAGCAAGCCATGGCGCTCATTGACAGTCACGAGTACGGAAACGGTACATGCTTGTTCACACGTGACGGAGAAGCGGCGCGCTACTTCACTGACAACATTAAGGTCGGCATGGTAGGAATAAATGTACCTCTACCCGTACCCATTGCCAGTCAGAGTTTTGGCGGCTGGAAACGATCTCTGTTTGGCGATCTGTACGCTTACGGTCCGGATGCTGTCAGATTTTATACTCGACGCAAGACAATTACTCAGCGCTGGATGTCCAGCGGAGTGCGGGAGTCCAGCAGCTTTGCCTTTCCGAACGCCAACAACTAGACCGAAAGGCAGCTTATTCGATTGCCGTGTCGGAATTCCGACAGCGTTTTGGCACGAAAATAGACATCACCTAAACATAAAGTAGTTTCAGCATAGCGGCGCGCATTCCCACACAGTATTGTTCGCACCAATCATTCTCTTCAAGCGATCCAACTCGGCGTTCAGCTTCTGTGACCTGCTACTGGACCAGCTGACGCCTGGCTCAGACCATATCTTGAGTACACGAAGCAAGCCCTGTTTGCGATCAGCTTTGAGTTCAACACGACCGACAAAGCGATCTCCTTCGAGAAGTGGATACACGTAGTATCCCCAAATGCGTTTTGCAGCCGGTACGAATATTTCAATGCGATAGTCGAATCCGAACAATTTTGAAAGCCTGTTTCGATCACGAACAACGGGATCAAAAGGACTCAATATTCTCAGCCGAGAAGTCGGTGCTTTGAGCTTGACGAGGCGATCTTCTATGTTTGAAAGCGCAAGCGCATTCACGTAGCGTCCTTCGGCGGTTTCCAACTCTACTTCCACAAGTCGCCTCGAGTTCTGAACCCAGACTTTTACTTCTTGCGCACTAACCGCACACCAGAAACGCTGAATATCTCCTGGTGACCCAAATCCAAGCCGCCCAAGCGCTTCCCGGCAAAGCCAATCTATTTGCTGTTTATCCGTTAGTTTTTTGGTGCGATGTTCTGGCGGAATTACGCGCTCCGCCAAATCATAAAACTTGATGAATTTTTCGCGGTGCGAAGTCGCCAATTCACCTGCATACCACATGTGATCAAGAGCCTGTTTGTGTGGGGGTCTGGCCCACATTTCTTTCGGGTTGACGATTTTACTGTTGAAGCTGTGGGTAGAAAGTGGCCCTTCCCGTTTAATGCGGTTCTTAATCGTTCTCATGTCGCGCTTGTTCAGCGGCGTGCGATAGTAATCTATGCGACTCGCCTTCTCGCGCATGCGTCTGAACTGTCTTTGCCAGACTGGATAAAATTCGACGGGCAGGACTGACGCGTCATGAGTAAAGTGCTCGAAAATAGATCGTTCACCACCGAGCAGTTTGTTCAACATGGGTTCGCGATAGTTCTGATTGCGACTCCAAATAATGTGATGATGTGCACGAGTGACATTGCGTATCGTGTCGAGCTGCACGAAGCCCAGCTCTTTGATGATACCCAGAACATCAATAGAGCCGGTTGGACTCGAAGCCAGCCCGTGAGTGTTTAACCAAAGACGCCGCGCCGTGCGATTATCAATCCGGATCAATCGAACTCCTTAAGATGTTATGTAATTCAAACGTGTGTATCACGCATGCGTAAACGAAAAAAATCGCACCAGATGTGCGGACTAACGCGATACCGCCCTCGGTAACTCTAAGTATTATCCCCAAGTTTGAACGAATTGGACTCACGCCTAAAAAATTAATTCAGTACATAGTAAACAACAGCTTAGCAAGTCCAGCCCTCTTAATTCGTTGAAAGTATTGACCCCATAAATATCCAGCAACTTTTATCTTACCGATACAGCCGAAATGCCACGAAATTAGAATGGAATGTGATTCATCTGAGATGTTCTGCGCTCTGGCTTATGCTATTACTAAGTGAGATTAGGGTACTGCAAGTTGCTTTCTATCCAGATGTCACTGAAATCAGTTTTTCGGCCGAGCCGGCACAGACCAGCGTAGCCAGACTGTATTTAGAGGAGCGGAAGCGTATTGAGAATTCTAACTCTATAAATTAACCACGACACACAAAATACTGGGGGTTCTACTTATGTATGAACGAAAGGATAAGCCCAATAACAGCCCGATCAGAATGGCTGCTATTTTTTTACTCAGTGCAGCGACCTCGTTCGCAAGCGCTGACACCGTTACAAATGGTGCTAATGAACTGAGACTGGACTCGACGCTACACGGCGGCCTGAGCAGTGAACAAGGGCACGGCAAACAAGGTGACACCGCAACGTACCTGGTCGTTCTTGAAGAAGAAGCACTGGCAAATTACAGCGGCGGCAAAAACAATCTTGCCGGCACGAGCATCAGAGCAACCGGTGGCACGAAGCTCAACACCCGCTCCGACGCGGCCCGCGCTTACGTGAATCATCTTAGAGAGCGGCAGAACGACACCATCAGTCGAATTGCGGGTTCCGGCAAGTCAGCCGAGCCAACGCATCGTTATTTTTACGCGGTCAACGGATTCTCAATGCGCATGTCGGCCGAGCAGGCAGCAAATGCAAGAAACGTGAGCGGCGTACGCAGCGTTCAGCGCGATGTTGCTTACGACATCGAAACAGATCGCGGACCACAGCTCATTGGTGCACCTACCGTTTGGAGCGGAGACGCAACCGGCATTCCCGCTAAAGGTGAAGGCATGGTTGTCGGTATTCTCGACAGCGGTATCAACCAGGGTCACCCGGCGTTTGCTGAAGTGGGTGGCGACGGTTACGGCGCCAACGGCGAATACGCTGACTCGAACCCATACGGTGCTGGTAACTTTGCCGGCGGTGACCGCGATGACTGCTCGAACGAAGACTTCACCGGTTTGTGTAACAACAAGCTGATTGGATCACACACGTTCCTCGACGCTTACAATGGCGTTGATCAGTTCGCTCCTCCCACTGATCCTGTGTCGAAAGACACTGACGGCCACGGTTCTCACGTTGCCAGTACGGCAGCCGGTAACCAGTTGGTTCTGCCTCCTTTGTTTAACGTCGACGGCGGTGACACAGGACTGAGTCTTGGCAATACGTCAGGCGTAGCACCTCATGCTCACATTATTGCGTACAAAGTGTGTGCCCCTAGCTGCTTTGCTTCAGACATCGGCGCTGCAATTGACCAAGCGATCATTGACGGCGCAGACGCACTTAACCACTCTATTGGTGCCGCTGGCGGCAGCCCCTGGAGTGACTTTAAGTCGTTAGCATTCAAAGGCGCGCGTGCTGCAGGCATTATGCTGCAGAACTCAGCCGGTAACTCAGGCCCGGCCGCTGGTACAGCTGGACGTATTAACGCTTCACCATGGGTGACTGGCGTTGGCGCGAGCACGCACGACCGTGCTTTCCCACAAAAGACTCTGGAAGATCTCGCTGGTGGCGACACAACTCCTCCAGCGACTATGGTTGGTAACAGCATTACTGACTCATTTAGCGGTGACATTGTTTGGGCTGGAGATTTCCCAGTTGGCGCTCCGGGCGAAGCAAACTTCGATCAGCCAGAGCAGTGTCTTGAAGCCTTCCCGGCTGGCACATTCACGTCAAGCCAAATTGTAGTTTGCGACCGTGGAGCGATCGCACGAGTTCAAAAAGCTCGTAACGTTCGAGACGGCGGTGCCAGCGCGATGGTATTGGCTAACGTTCAAGGCGGCGCGACGTCTACAAACGACGACTTGCACGTCATCCCGGCTATTCATATCGACGCCGATAACGGCGACGCTCTGCGCGCTTGGCTTGCAAGCGGTACCGGCCACTCTGCAACCATTACGGCAACTGGTGCTGTGACTACCGATGCTAACGCCGCCGACGTACTGGCCGGCTTCAGCTCACGTGGGCCTTACACCGGATTTGACTGGCTCGCACCTCACGTTGCAGCCCCTGGCTCAGCAATTTATGCCGCTGGTGCCGATCTGCAATTTGTTCACGGTGGCCTCGAAACCCCTGACCCTAACGATAACCCTTCTGTAATACCGGCGTACGGCATTATTTCAGGAACATCAATGGCTAGCCCTCATGCAACCGGTGCAGCCACCCTGCTGCGTCAAATTCGACCTGACCTGACTCCGGCTGAAGTGGCCTCGTTGATGATGACCACTGGTGTCACCGACATGCGCAAAGAAGACGGAAGCACTCCCGCCGATCCATTTGATTTTGGTGGTGGTCGAGTCAATTTGGCCGACGCTTCAAGAGCGGCTCTGGTTCTTAACGAAACCATTGCGAACTTTGACGCAGCAGACCCGGATCTCGGCGGCGACCCTGCAACCTTGAACCTGGCGGCTCTTGTGTCAAACACCTGTGTTCTGAATTGCGGCTGGGAACGTACCGTTCGCAACGCAAGCGACGTGACTGTGAGCTACAACGCTTCAGGTGCGGCTGACGACGGCATGGTGGTTAACATTTCACCTGCTTCCTTCACTCTTGAGCCTGGCGCAAGTCAAGTACTGAACATTGAAGCTGATACATCACTTGCTGATGCCGGCTGGAACTTCGGTGAAGTTGTGCTGACACCGGGTGGTGCTGGTAAGAGCGGCGTCGAACTTCCTCAGCAACACATTACCGTTGCAGCCTTGTTCACAACCGCTTCCAACGCAGCTCTGTTTAACAAGACCGCCAGCGAAGAAGCAGCCAGTGTTGGCCAGGTAATCGGTTACGAAATTAACCTGACCAACATCTCCGAAACGGGTACGTATGTAATGGAAGACGCATTACCTGCTAACGCCACTTTCGTAGAAGGCTCCGAAGCAACACAGCTCAACGGAGGCGTTGAAACAACTCCTTTCGGTCTGAGCGCAGACGGTACAGCTCTGGTTTGGGAAGGTACTCTGGATACCGGTGGTATCAACGTGGTTTCTGACCCGTTCCCGCCAGCTGGATCACCATTTGGTTACGTTAGCCTGCCTGCCAACGGCGTAGCACCTTTGGCCTGTAGCGGCGTTTGTGACGACACCACCAGCACTCTGACCGGCCTGCCGCCGTTCCAGTTTGCCGGCAATACGTACACAAGCATCGTAGTCAGCTCGAACGGCTACATTGTTGCAGGTGAAGACACGACCGGCGCGAGCACGGCGAGTAACTCTTCGCTACCGAGCGCGGCGGCTCCAAATACAGTGATTGCACCGTTCTGGACCGACCTTGATTTGGACGGTACGAATCCGGACGACCCAGGTGCAGGATCCTGGTATGCCGGTGCGTTCAACAGCGGAGCGTTTATCATTATCGAATGGAACGGTGCCGAGCGCTTTAACGAGCCCGGTCCTACGTATACTTTCCAGATTCAAATTGGTACCGACCTGGCACCAGCCGCTTCACAGGGCATCTGGTTTGTTTACAACACCATTCCAACGATTCCCAACGACAATCTGACGGTTGGTGCAGAAAGCGAAGGCGGACTGTTTGGTACGAACTTCTACTTCAACGGAACCGGTACACCACCTATTACGGGTGACCTCGGAGACCTGCGCGTTGACTCATCAGCTGGTGGCTCTGCTACCTTCACGTTTGATGTTGAAGTCGGCGGAACCGTAGGTGATACCGTTGTTAACGTGGCTACCGCTACCAGCGACAGCAGTGAAGAAACCGCTATTGCCGTTACCGAAATTGCATTCATCGATACCGACGGTGACGGGACTGAAGACTTCGAAGACAATTGTCTGGCAGTAGCCAACGCCAGTCAGTGTGATAGCGACGGTGACGGTTTTGGTAACCACTGCGATGCTGACTTCGATAACAACGGTTTTGTTAACTTCGTAGATCTCGCGCTCTTGCGAGTTGGCTTCCTGGGCGCAAGCGATGCCCCGGACTACAGCCCGCTTGACCTGAACTGTGATGGCGCTGTTAACTTTAGCGATCTGTCATCCTTTAAACCTATGTTTGGCACCGTTCCTGGGCCGAGCGCAAACGAATAATTACGGAGCTATTGAAATGAACTTCAAAAAACTCAAACTCGGTCTAGTAGCGCTTACTCTGGGCTTAACGGGTCAAATGTCCTATGCAAACGTAATTGGTGTTGCACCAACTACGTCCACCATAGGCGTTGGACAGGAAATCACGTTAGACATCACCATGGAGTTTCTTCAGGAAACCGTTGGTGGTTCATTCGATATTTTTTACGACACGAACATCTTTGACGTCGTATCTTTTTCGTATGACGCGACGTTTTCAGTTGACGTAATCGACCCGGCTTTCACGCTGACCCCTGAAAACTGCGAAACCGACGGCTCTGCCATCGGTGGTTGCAGCGTGGGCGACGCTGAGCTTAACGCGGTTGGCTTCGGTAACTTCGACGGCATTATCGGTGACTACGTCATTGGTCAGCTGACTCTGGTTGCTACCAACGGCGGCCTGGGAACCATTGGAACAGCCAGCAGTGACTCACCTTTTGGTGGGTTCATTAGCGCAGCGGACGCCTCGGAAATGATCGTGGTTTATAACGGTGCCTCTGTACTGGTTGTACCGGTACCGGCCGCGATTTGGCTGATGTTAAGCGCCCTAGGTATCATGGGCGGTTTACGTCGCCGATAGGCTAGTAAACAGTCGCGGGAGTGGTGGCATGAAGCTGCTCCCGCGCTAGCCTGGCGCTCTATTGTTGAAACGCTCTCCTGGATTTTTCTTTTGACAGCCGCTTTGGCCAATGCCTTTCAAGCTGATATGAGACACAAGGGCGTCGTTTTAGCGACAGAAACATAATCGCCACGGCTACAAACATAAAAAGGGGCGCAACTTTCGTTGCGCCCTTTTTTTTATCTCTATTTTCAGGCTGCCTGGTTTCGAAGGAACCTGTTCAACGCCAATAGCGCCCCTGTGGACAACCAGATAGCATGTAATCGCCTGAGCAAGAACCTTGGCATTCGATCCTCGGCGAAGTTTGTGGCGTGTGATGAATGATCAAACTGAACAATGATTAACGCATGGGCAATTGCAGTACCTGCGAACACGTCTTGATTGTCATCGCCTCGTTGCCGCAGGAAGCCATGGTCAGTTCTCGCCTCAACCAAGGCCACGTCCACGGTATCGCCTGCCTGACTGGTTACAAATAGCTGGTCCAACAGCATTGCCGCCGCAACCTGATGGTGAACAAGCGGGTGGGCAATAGAATGCGGTTATTTGATTTGAGGTGCCATCGAGGGTATCGGACGAAGCATTTACCGTGGCGTCGCCATGTCCTAATACGTGCGAATCCGTTATGTGCTGCCCGGCAATTAAGCCAAGGCTGAATGTCCCACTGGTGTTGCCACCGACCGCATTAGCAACAACCGATATCGTTACGTACCACCACCCTCTACGTAGGCCATCACTAAGACTTTTCCACCTTAACCTATAGTTACATCCACCAATTCGTTGCCAACACAATCATGTAGAGGTGGCTATACTCCGGTTTCAATCAGAAAGAACTTGTAACTACACAATCATTCGTCTGCGTTCTGAATAAATTGGTCCACTTCGTCTTTTACAGGAGGATTGCAGCCGGCACGGGAGACATTGATCGCGGCCGCGGCGCTTGCAAAATTCAGCGCATCGTTCAGAACGGCAACATCAATTTCTGGATACGGCTGTTTTATTACCTCCGCTCTGTACAATGACGAAAGGAACGCAGAATGAAACGTGTCCCCTGCTCCAACCGTATCGGCGACATTGGCAATCGGATACGATTCTTTGTCTATCTGGCCACTGGATGTATAAAGCCGTACGCCGTCGCTTCCTTTGGTCAGTATCAACATGCCCGAACCCATCGCATCGAAAGCTCGAAGTGCAGATTCATGCGGATTCGACGCAAACTCGAACGGCTCCAAATCCTCGTCGCTAGCTTTCACAATGTCGGCCAGTGGCAGCAACGAACGGACTCCATCCAAATACGCTTTCGAATCAATACTGGCTCGTAGTCGGATGTTAATGTCGAGACTTACCACAACGCCTCGCTCTTGCATTAATGTAAACAGCTCCCGGATTTTAGGGAGCTGACTGGGCGTGATCGCAAGCGAACCGGTGTGAAAAACGTTTAGATTGCTCGGCAAACTTGCCATAATTTCTTCGCATGACGAATCCTTGTCGGCAATGCCCTCCCGGTAGAGTCGATAGGCAGGCATTCCCGCCTCATCGATTGTTACTAAGGCTAGCGATGTCGGCCAGAGCGATCTTCGAGTGATTGGAGTGTTAACACCCTCGTTGCGCAATGCGTTTTTAAGCTGATCACCGAAGGTGTCATCCGAGAACGGCGACAGGTAGCTAACGCCAATACCTTGACGAGCAAGTCCAATGGCGACATTGAACGGTGATCCACCCAAATGTGGCCGGTATGCGCCATCATCGCCAACGATGAAATCGATCAGCGCTTCACCCAGAACTGCGACGGTCATGAAGTTCTCTCTCTACTTGTTCTAACGTTTGTCTGTCGATTCGATAGAACAACATCGCCAAACCACCGGCCAGAAAAAAGCAGGCCGGAAGCACATTGAACATCAATCGTATACCAAACGAAGCCCCGTCGGTTTGAACGGTATTGGCAACAAAGCCAAAGCCGGCAAGCATGAAACCAGGAAGTGCACCACCAACAGCCGAACCGAATTTTAGCGAGAACATGGAGGCAGACACAATCAGGCCCGCAGTCTGTTTGCCATTTTTCCACTCACCGTATTCCGCACAATCGGTGTACATCGAAAACAACAGGGTAATAATCACACCAAATGTAAATATGCCCACACTGTGTAGCACAACGATTAATGCAAACTGGTCTGGCGGAATATAATAGCCAATAACAAGAAGCATAGCGTGCAGAAGGCTCATTCCCAGCACAAGCTGATGCTTCTCAAAACGCGCGGCAAGCATAGGGGTGACGAGCGCTCCGATCAGTTGACCAATCAATCCGCACGACGTAAAAAACGCGGTGCGATCGAAAATCAGAAATATACGCGCTCCATCGTCCTCCATGATGTACTTAAGATAGAACACGATTGACGCAAAACGCGTTACCAGACCCACCACTATCAGGATGCCGGTTACCACTAAAACTATCCAGGATACGTTCTTGACAAGGGCTGACATGTCGTCCCTGACGCTGGAAGTATGAACAATAGACCGAACACGCTCCCGCGTTGTGGCAAAGGTTATCCAAAATATCAGTACAGACAGAATGGCAAAAAGAATGATGGTCAACCGAAAACCTTGCACCTCATCACCGCCGCCCAGCCAGCCGACCAAAGGAGTCGCAAAAGCACCGACACATAGTGTGCCAAGGGATGCGAACACAAAGCGAAACTGCGTCGCTTTAGTGCGCTCCTCTGCCACCGGCGAAATAACCGCCAACAGCGCCGAATAGGGTACGTTGATCGCGGTGTAAGCCAGCATTACCAGCGTGTAGGTAATGTAAGCGTAAATCAGCTTACCGGTTTCGGAGAGTTCTGGCCCAAGAAACAATAAGTAGCCCAGCACTGCGTACGGTACGGCTACCCACAAAAGATAAGGTCGGTATTTTCCCCATCTCGTTTCAGTTCGATCCGAAATCAAGCCCATGGCAGGGTCACTAATCGCATCAACAATTTTCGTAACTAACAGCATGGTGGCTGCTGCGGCAGGTGAGATGCCAAACACGTCTGTATAGTAATAAAGTAAAAACAGACCGAAGAAACCCATATAGAAATTCGAAGCCATATCACCCAGGCCGTACCCGACTTTTTCTATAAATGTCAGCGGTGCCGTATCAGGCTTATTGTTCATGCACACGATTCCATGGTTCGTTTTGATGTGAATCAGTCTCGTCGACCCATGTCTGATCAATCACAAGGTGTTTTGTCATTTCATTTTCAACGTAGTCAATCGTGGCGCGATGATTTTTGAGTTCTACAGTAAGTTGTGCCCAAGCCTTTTCACTGTCCCAGCGCAGACGCAGCTCTCCCTCCGGGCTATTGGGAATTGACATCGTGCCTTCGAAGGCGGTCAGTTGATTGCGAAGAAGAACAAGTTGCATCAATCGTCTAACCACAGGTCTGCGCATGGCATCATGGATATCTCGCCTCGAGTAGTAGCTACGGTTAATGTCCCGTCCGACGCCCGTTTTTTTCATCTGTTCAAGATCGTTTTCTCCAGCCAATAGCCCCATGTAGTAGATCTGGGGTGTACCAGGGGCGAAAAACTGTATGGCTCGAGCTATCAGGTAGTCTGGGTCGTTGCGACCAAGCGCATCATAAAATGTCGAATTAACTTGATAGACATCGAGGTTTGAGGCAGCGTGCCCGCTGGCAAGGCGACTGGCGCCACCTGATTTGGTGTGAATTGATTCGACAAGCTCTTCGATTTCTACGTCGGTTAGCAGTCCTGCCTCACTACCGTTACGACCAACGTCAACAATACCAATGCCGTCATGCGTGTCGAGCACCGTGACGCAGTTTTTCGGCGCTATGCTCAGCCAATTCGTCAGCGCATCCGAGCTACCCGAATAAAGTGTATGCAAGACCAGAGGCGGCAAGGCAAAATCGTACACGCGGCCTACCCTCTGTGCAATCTCGATCTGCGTCTTGTAGTACGAATGAATCTCGACCAGTGTTTGCATGCCAAGTTCTGATGCGCGATCAGACAATTGACCGAGAAAGTCATACGTTTCAGGCAACATGAAGCAAGAGGTCCCCCGACGCTTGATTGCGTAGCCCGCGGCATCAAGCCGAAGTTCACGGACTCCGGCATCGGCCAGTGTCGTCAATATATTATCGAGGTAGGCCCTGCCCGCAGAAGTTTCAACGTTTATATCAAGCTGGCTATCGCTAAACGTCGTCCAAAACTCGTAACTCGATCCGTCATCAAGTTCGATGGTTGTAAACGGCTGACCTGGACGAGGGCGATAGATAAGACGTGATTCGTGTTCTGCAGAGTCCGTGGGCCCCTCGTCGGGAAAAACGTCGTCCTTGCGTAGAAACAAATCCCAATACTTGGACGCCTTACCGCGTTTGCGCACGTCGAGGAACTGAGGTGAGTTTACTGATATATGATTGACGATAACATCGGCTGTCAACGAGCAATTAGCTGACAGCGCCTTAACGTCATGCCAGTCTCCAAGTCGGGAATCCACTGTCGTGTGATCGACCGGATCGAATCCAGCGTCAGCGCCATCTATGGGACTAAAAAAAGGCAAAAGATGTACGCCTTTAAAAAGGCCACCAAACTCATTCCCCAACAGTTTGCGTAAACCTCGCATATTTCCGGCGAGCCGGTCCACGTATGTGATTAGCTGCATAGCCCTCGTCCATCGTCTGGTATCAGCGGTGCGGTGCACGCGGTTAGCGTTGCACCGCACCCCTATTTCACAAGCTGATTAGAATCGATAGGTGAAACCAACAGATGTTGAGCGCCCGCTCAATGGTCGAGCTCGAATAAAGTCACCCACTGCGCCAGTACCTTCTTCGGACTCGGTAAGCACGAACTCGTCGGTAAGATTATTGACGTTTAAGTACAGCGTTAAGTCTTCTGTGAGGTCATAGTTGCCGAACAGATTCACCAGTGTATACGCTTCTTGCTCAAGACCATTGTTATCTTGAAGATAAAAGGCTGAAGAACCCTGCAACACCACGCCCAAAACGGAACGATCAGTTCGATACTCAGGAATAATCGTGTAAATGAAATCTGCCTGGCGTCTCGGCGTATTGCCAACGATGGCCGGGTTGTCTCGGTCCTTGCTAATTTCAGCATCGGTCCAGGTGGCGTTACCACGAACGCTGAAACCATCGGTAATGTCAAAGTTACCTTCAAATTCAACACCATTCGCCTCGTATTCACGTACAAACGTCAAACCGCTGGTTACTTCAGCCTGAGTCTCTTCGGTTACGGTATTGAAGAACGTTGCAAATAGAGAATATCGATCGCCTGAAAATTTGTAACCAAGCTCAAACTGTTGAACGTTATCAAACCCGTCTGTTGTTGATGTCAGACTGCCGTCCGCGTTCAACGTATTACCTACCTGTGTCAGTCGATCGGCAATAGCACGACCGCCATCACTGTAACGCCCAAACACTGAGGAGTTGTCATTAATCAGGTAGGTACCGCCAATCGAATACGATGTGTTGTTCGCATCATAGTTTACGTTCGTAGTCGCTGCATTGTTTTCGTTGAGAACGCGAACGCCGCCGGCAATAAAGCCCGCCGAAGTTGCACCAGGGTTCTCCAACAGCGCATCGCTGTCAAGTCGAGTGATAGCTCCGTTGGTTACTTCGAACTGACCGACGGAGCCATTGCCGTTTAAGTCGACGGCCGTGTTACCTCCGCAACAACCATCCAGTCTACGGCCACGGGCCTGCACGTCATCATGGCGAACGCTGATGTCTATGGTTGCCCGATCGCCGACATCAAAACCAAGGTTAAAATAAGGCGCAAGCGTACGGTATTCCAGATCCCAATCCCACGCGAGGAAGCTTTGCGTTAACGCACCGTCATCGGCCAGAGTAACATCGACGACGTTACCGTCGGCATCGATGCCGGCACCCGTTGCGACGTAAGTTATATTCTGCGAATTGCTGCCATCAAGCGTCTGCATGCGGGTATGCCAGCTGTCCCAAGAAGTCCTAATGGCCTGCTTCGAATAGTACAAGCCAGCTGAAAGAGTGAACGTATCTTTGACCCACGTAAGTTCTAGATCGTTAGCTACAAGGCCCAGATCTTGAACTCGTGCGTCGAACAAAAGGTTCGTATAAGCAAGCTGGTTGGGATCAGCTGCCTGCCCGTTTACCATTGCGGTAACACCGGCTGAACAATCCAGGCTGACGCCACCAACACTTGCTCCGGCACACAACGCATCACCTTTCTGTGCAATTGTAGCGGTACCACCTGCAAAACCATCCGTGAACGGAGATATGAAACCACCTGAAATCTCTGAATTGCGGAACTTGTTGTTCACGCTCAAACTATCGGAAAGGTCCTTCTCAAACTCAAATCCAATAGCTGTTACATTTGACTCAATGCCATCTGAAACCGAGCGCGAAACACCGTTACCGAACTGGTCAAAGGTTGTAATGTTGTTCGTCTGCTGAGACTGAATTCCCTGATTGCTAGGGTCGAATCCAGCAGGTGCCCGATACGAACCGCCGCCTTCGACAACTACAGGAGCTGGCAGATAGGTGGTTACTTTGTCATCCAGAAACTTGCCGTAGACTCTGAAGAAACCGTCATTGAAGTCTTTAGTCACATTGAGCTTTATCTGACCACCGTTGTCGCCGTTAAAGCCTGTTTCACGCGGACCTTCACCGTCGCGGAAAAACCCACCAATGTGATAGCTAATGGTGTCGCTCACCGTGCCACCGTATTCGAAGTCTGTGCGAAACTCTTCATAGTCCGCACCAAGACTAAAACCAATGCTGCCGGCATCGCCGCCGCCAGTCTTACTGATCATGTTGATGATACCGCCCGGAGAGTTACTGGCGAATGTAGAGGCTGAACCACCCCGGATACTCTCGACGCGAGCAATGGTGGTGTCGGTTCTGAGCCAGTTATCGGTATTACCAAAGTTAATGTCACCGTATTCTAGGACAGGCAGACCATCTTCGTGTATCTGCATGAATTTTGATCCACCGGTCGCAAGTGGTATCCCTCTGATCGTGAGGTTGGCGTTTCCGCCACCACCCGATGATTCCGCGCGAATTCCAGGCAATGCCCGAAACAGTTCCGCTGCTGAACGAGGTGCGAGGTTTAAGATTTCTTCTTGCGGCAATGCGCTGACGGAAACACTCGCCTCCAGTTTGGTGGCGCCACCGCGTGCGACACCGGTTACAATGACTTCTTCAAGAGTGCCATCTTCGGAGCCGTCCTGTGCGAACGTTGTGGCTGCCGGAATAGCCACACACAAGGCACTGCAAACTATTGCGGTGCCACTGAATTTTCTGAATTGGGCTGACATGTTAGATCCCCTTTTAATTGAGCTGTAGCAACGAAATGCTGTGCGTACTCCGGCAACATATGAAATAATGCAATCGATTGCAAAATATCATGAATGCAATCGATTGCCTATTCCTGCAAGTCGCTGTTTTTATGATATTTCTATACACTTAAGGAAAAGCCGAATAAGTTTGATACGTAACCGTTTTCGCGCAACCCGAGCCCTATTATGTCCCGTACCAATAAATCCAAGGTCACCACATTACAAGACCTCGCTGATCTGGCCGGAGTCTCGCGTGCGACGGCGTCACGCGCGCTCAATAACAGTCCAAAAATCAGCGATAAGACGAAGGCTAAACTTAAGGCTCTCGCGCAGAAACACAATTATGCGATTAATCGGCAAGCAAGAGACTTTCGCTTAAGACGCAGCAGCGTCATCGCGGTAGTATTCATGCTCGACATTCGATCAAGACAGCACATGTCAGACCCTTTCTTTCTCGACATGCTGGGGGGCATAGCCGATCGGCTTTCAGAACACGACTACGATTTACTTCTGGTGCATGCCCCCATTGTCAACGTACTTGACTTGCGGTCCAGTCGCGTACTCCAGCAATCTGATGGCGTTATCTTCATTGGCCAGGGAAAGCAGCACGAGCAGTTAAAGGCGTTAGCTGAAGATAACGACCGCATCGTAGTCTGGGGTTATCCTGTCTCTGACAAAAACTACACTATTGTAGGGGGAGATAATAAGAGCGGAGGTTACCAGTCAACGAAACATCTATTGGAACTTGGTCGGCGCAATATCGCGTTTTTCGGGGATATCTACAACCCTGAAAATGCAGCGCGTCACGAAGGCTACCGTCAAGCGCTGAGCGAATATGGCCTTGAGCCGGATCCGCGGCTCAGGATTGATGTGCCCGTCGTAATGGAAGGCGCTCGCGCAGCCATGTTAGATATTATCGATTCTGGCGTTATATTTGATGCCGTCGTATGCGTCAGCGATGTGGTTGCACTAGCTTCTCTGTCTACCTTTCAGGAAAAAGGTATTCGCGTTCCGTCAGATGTTGCTGTGGTGGGTTACGACGACATTAGGCTCGCCGCGTACAGCAGCCCGCCATTGACAACTGTTAGACAACACATCCACGAGGCAGGAGAGACTCTTGTCGACTCCGTGCTCGGGCTGATCAACGGTGAACAGGTCACAGACACTATTTTGACCAGCGAACTAATTGTTCGGAAGAGCAGCGGTGTTTAAGCTTCATTGAACTGTCGCCAATAAGATTAACAATATTGATTGTCATGAACAGAACAACGCAATCGTTATTCGGGCCTCTTCGCTGAGAGTTCACTGCGAACAACTCCGGTGAACGTAACGTAATACAGCAAAATCAAACCAGATAACGGTAGCAAAATTGAAAATAAATCAGCTACGCGCTGTAGTTTTTTTGAATTTAACTTCAAACTCTCTATTGAATTGTGCGAAATCGAGCGTGGGGTTCTACCCTGATATCGCGGTCACTTCAAAAAAAAGCGATAATGTTTGCGGAGAAATAGAGGAAACTAAAAATCGCACAAATCTATTGTATGAAACCCAAGTATCCACCAGATAGCATTGCGGTAAATAGTGGCGTCGTAATGGGCTAAGGCAATTCATGTTTTGAAACTGACGACCAAATTTAGGATACCCCGAGGTTAACGATGAGCAATATTGAAAATAAGTTTCGCCGGATTGTTACTGGCCATAATGCACAGGGTCGCGCAGTTTTTCGTTCAATAAACACCTTAGAACCCATCATGATTGCCTCTGGCGATGCTGCTATGGCAACTATTTGGACAACTGGTGAGTTACCCATTGACCTTAATGACGAGACAGATGGACTAGATCGGGACCCGGGTCTTACCCTCAAAGGCGGTTCAGTCATAAGAATTTGCGATATGCTGCCTGGGGGTGAATCCCCGATGCATAGAACAAACAGCCTTGACTACGGCATTGTTATTTCAGGCGAAGTCGAGCTGGAGCTTGATGACGGCGTTATCGAGGTCTGCAAACAGGGCGACGTTATTGTCCAGCGAGGAACTGTTCACTTGTGGCGCAACACAACGAATGAACCATGTCGCATTGTTTTCATCCTTACAGAATCTAAAGGGCCCTACTTACAAAATGGTAGCCCCCTACCCGAGATAAAACCCTGATGACAGAGACCGAAAATGCATTCGTACGCCACAACAGTCAGGGAGGAATTTCCGGACAGAGTTTAATTCCAACCCATGTTAAGTGTCTTACTTCTGGAACATTTCATGAAAACTGATCCATTTCAACTTCACGGAAAGGTAGCCATCGTAACCGGTTCAACCCGGGGAATTGGATTTGGAATTGCGGCACAGCTCTGTAGCGCAGGAGCGAGTTGCATTATCAGCAGCGAAAACCCTCAGGATGTTGGAGACGCAACAAGAACGTTAAAAAATAAAAGCTATGACGTTATGGGTGTAACCTGCGACGTTCAAAACCCAGACGCCCAAAAGTCACTTGTTGACAAGACTCTAAAAACTTACGGTCGTTTGGACATTCTTGTTTGCAATGCCGGTATCACGGGCAATGCGGGACCAATCGAAGATAATGATAATCACGACTATCGCCGCGTCTTCGATATCAACCTTCATAGCATGGTTACACTATGTAATGCCGTCCACCCAACTATGAAAAAACAGGGCACGGGTTCCATCATACTGGTATCCAGCATATCCGCGTTGCGTGGCAACTCAACCATTAATGGTTATGCCCTAGCGAAAGCCGGGGTCACCCAACTGGCCAGAAATTTAGCCGTACAGTGGGGTCCACTCGGTATTAGGGCGAATGCTATTTCGCCCGGATTTATTCGCACAGAATTATCCGAGCCTCTATTGAAGAGCCAGACATTTATGGACCGTCGCATACAAATGACGCCTTTAAGGCGTCCAGGCGAAGTTGGAGAAATAGCGGCCGGCGTACAATTTCTCGCCTCTGACGCCGCCAGCTTTGTCACTGGCCATGATCTTGTAATAGATGGCGGCACGACGGTAACAGACGGTAGCTAGAGATTAAATTATGCGCATTATAATTACCGGTGCTGGTGGGTTTGTTGGACGTCGATTAATCGAAAAATTACCTAGTCACGACATTGTAGGAATTGACACCAGCCACAGCTCATTTCCGGACAACGTCAATGTCACAGAAATAACCGGGGATCTATGCGAAGCCGGGACTCTGAAGGCCGCTTTCAGCGAAGGGTGTGATGCTGTGATTCATTTAGCGACCATTCCCGGGGGTGCCGCTGAACAAAATCCTGCACTTGCCAAAAAAATAAACATTGATGCAACAATGAAATGTATCGATTACGCAGCCTCCTTGGGGTCCTGCCCGCGTTTTATATTCGCAAGCTCAATAGCCGTATTCGGTGACACCCTGCCAAACACAATAGATGACAACTCACCCACCGTTCCGAAAATGTTATATGGAGGTCATAAACTCATGATGGAGCAGTGGATAGCAACACTCACTCGGCGAGGAGTTATCGATGGAATATCATTGCGGCTCTCCGGTGTCGTGGCCCGACCCAAAGGTCCATCAGGAATGAAATCGGCTTATTTGAGTGATGTTTTTCATGACATCAAAGCCAATAAGAAAAATACTATTCCAGTTTCAAAACACTCGACATGTTGGCTTAGCTCCGTCAATCGGGCCGCATCAAATTTTATCCATGCCCTCTCAGCAGACCTTTCAACGGCTACCCCGGAGCGAGCGATCACATTGCCAACCTTGAGGGTTACCATGGAAGACATGGTCACAGAAATAGCACGTCAAACTGGCACCACCCCTTCATTAGTTAGTTATAAACCCGATTCAAAACTTGAAGCCGCGTTTGGATCACAGCCTCCGGTGACCACTCATGCTGCAGATAAACTCGGATTTAAGAGTGATCAAAATTTAACGAATCTAGTAAAAAATACTCTCAACGGTCTCCGTTAAGCGCATTGTTGAAACAAAACGCAATAAACGCAATTGTATTCACATGTTTGCCACTGATTTGAACGCCTTCGACAGTGCACCAGCTCAGAATATAACCGCTCCAACTTCAACTGCCTTGAATATTGATCACGCAGACAAAAGGCTCATCAGGCTTGCCATTAGAGTCACGCCGAACAACGATGTCGGTGCATAACAGTACTTTTCAGATATTGAGCGGCTATACTCTACTGGAGTGATTTTAAAGCCGAGGAATATCGTGCCAAAAGAAAAAGAGACCGTCCACGTTTCACCGAATAACCCCTGCCCTTTTTTACGTGCGTTAGTACAGCAAGACATGCTGAACAATGAGGTGGCCAAGATTAGTGACGTTGTCACCACGATTCAGGAAGTAGCGAAAACCAGCGGCACCAGTACCAACTTACCCGCCATTGCCATTCGAGCGATCGCTCTTATCGCCAATGGACTAGGCCCTGTCTCAGTAGTTAGAAACGGATTGCACGGTCTGCGTCTGGATGAACTGAGAGGCGGTCCGCTCGATAAAAAAGGCGTCGGCTCGGCCATTCTTGACACCCATGGGTTGGTCAACGAAGCGGAGCTGGATCGACTTGGGGAGTTTGCAAGCGACAAGAAATCGCCTGATGGAGAGACGGAACCTGGCCTCGACATCAACGAAATAACCAAAATGATGGATGACAATTTTGCTCGTGCAAAAGGTCATCGTCGTCGCATTGACCGAAAGTTGATGAACGGTGAATGGCCCGCGCTGCTAAAGATTATGGGTAAGGACGGTGAAAACGGACGTTACCTGAGTATTCAAGAAATTCGGACGCTGTTTGTCGACCGACTATTTCCTCAACGTATGATGGAACAGCTGACAAAAGCATAATCGTTTATTTGAGTTACTCCATTCCAGATAGACGCATGTCTGGTCCGTCCATCGGCTAGCCCGAAGATCATTCTGGCTGAAGGCGGATACGTCTACAGGCAGATTGCACGGCGCCTTTCCCAATCAACCTCCCTCAGCACCAGCGGCAACCATCTGTTTGGCCGATTCTTGACCGATGCAATCGTTCACACCGCTACTTTCTGATATGTAAATTACAGTTATACATTGCCCACACGGGGTCACTATCCGGAACGCGATGACTATTTTGCAACACTCACGTGCTCTGGCTGTTAATAGCCGACAATGCTGCGGTGCTCCGCGCTAATCCCTAATGGTTATGTTCAAGAAGGCGCGATTATTGATCTGATTTGTCAATCCCTGTTTTTCCTAAAATGTGACATATATACGACGCTTACACCGCTTTTATATTAATTTCAGTGAAAATATTGTTGCCTAAATACAACATGATTACTTGCTCCAGTCCATCAGCGGCGTAATGTAGATTTCAGCTCCGGGACAAGCACGTCCGGATTCATCACAAGGAACAAAAAGGACTACCACTATGCGTCTACTTGCTGTTATCACCACCTTGATACTTTCACTGGCTGTCGGTGCGGCCGGTCCCGAGCCTGAAAAATGGTTCACCAAAGAACGCGAAACCGCCGTTGTTCGAGCCTACTTTGACTCACAAAATGCGCTGCAGGAACTCGCCAATCGGACTCATCTTTGGACGGTTAACCGAGAACATGGCTTTGCTGTGGTCGAAGTGGATTCTTACGAACACGTTGAACTGACCAAGCTTGGGCTAAGAATTGAACTCGACACTGTCCGCACGGACCAGCTCTACATGAGTCGTGTTCGAAGCCCGAATCAACGCAACGGCATTACCGGATTTGAGTGTTACCGGACCGTGGACGAAACGTTTGCAACCGCTGAGCAGCTGGCACTAGACCACCCAACGCTGGCTGAATGGATTGATATTGGTGACACCTGGGAAAAAATCAACGGCTCCGGTGGAAACGATATGCAGGTTTTGAAAATCACCAATCAAAACATTACTGGCGATAAGCCCAAGCTATTTGCCATGAGCGCTGTACATGCACGAGAACTCACCACCGCCGAACTTAACACACGCTTTGCAGAATACTTGCTGCAAAACTACGCGACCAATGCTGACGCACGGTGGCTGGTTGATCATCACGAAATACATCTTTCGTTGCAGTCAAATCCGGATGGCCGACGCCAGGCTGAAGAACTCTTCCCCTGGCGTAAGAACACCAACGAAGACTACTGCGGCGCTACTTCAAACCAACGCGGCGCTGATCTGAATCGCAATTTCGAATTTAACTGGGGCTGCTGTGGTGGCTCAAGCACTCAGGAATGCAGCGGTATTTTCCGGGGAGCCAGTGCGGCCTCCGAGCCAGAAGTAGATGCCATCCAGAGCTACGTCCGATCCATCTTTGAAGACCAAAGAGGTGAAGGCATTGATGACCCTGCCCCTCTCGACGCTCAGGGTGTGTTTCTCGATATCCATAGCTTCAGCCAACTCATTTTGTACCCATGGGGCTTTATTAATCAGCCGGCACCGAACGCCACGGAACTTACCACCATGGCTCGCAAGCTGGCCTTCTTCAACGACTATACGGCGATACCCATAACTGGCCTGACCATTGCAGACGGCAGCACAGCCGACTTCGCCTACGGTGAACTGGGTGTTGCGGCCTATGCGTTTGAATTAGGCACCAATTTTTTCGAATCGTGTGGCGACTTTGAACAAACGGTATTGCCGGACAACCTCAAAGCGCTTATTTACGCCGCAAAGACCGCACGCGCACCGTATTTGCTGCCGGCAGGTCCAGACGTTACTGACCTAAGGTTTGACAACAACACCATCTTGACCGGCATGTCAGTGCAGCTGCTTGCCAACGTTAGCGACACGCGCACCAACACCAACACTGGGTCTGAGCCGGTGCATAACATTAGCGGCGCTAACGCGTACATAGACACGCCACCCTGGATGGCCGGTGCCGTAGCGTTGCCCCTGGAGGCGAGCGACGGTGCGTTTGACGACACCAGCGAAGCCATTTCGACTTCGCTCGACCTGAGCAATCTAGCCGCTGGCGAACACACAGTTTACGTTGAAGCAACCGACGTCGACGGCAGCACGGGCGTTGTCAGTGCGGCCTTTGTCTACGTGCTGGATGCGGCCGACGCCGCTACCATCAGTGGTTTTGTAACGGCGGCTGACACCGGTAGCGGGCTGAATGCGATTGTGACCGCAGGTACGTCGCAAACTATTACCTCAGCTTCAGGTGCTTATTCCTTGTTGACGGTAGGCGGTAATTTTTCCGTTACCGCAACGACCTTTACTGATGACTACGAGGCTGAAACCGAGGAAAATGTAACAGCTTCCGCCGGCAGTACCACAAACGTTGATCTTATTCTGTTTCCGTTTTGCGCCATCTTTGAAGACGACGTAGAAACAGACTCGGTTGCCTGGACTGCTACGGGTGACTGGGCGCGAACGGACGCCTCATCAAACAGCCCAACGTTCTCCTGGACTGACAGCCCAGCCGGTAATTACGGGAACAACCAGAATGTAACGTTAACATCGCCTGCATTCGATTTGTCTGACTCAACCACGGCCACTCTCAGCTTTGCACAACGCTGCAATACAGAACCGTTTGCAGACTCTTGCATAATTGAAATCAGCGGTGACGGCGTTACCTGGACTGAAGTTGAACGTTACGACGCGTTCTCGGCTAATCCGTCAAACTTCACCCAGATAACACTGGATGTTTCAGCGTTAGCTGGTGCCGCCACTGCACAGATTCGCTTCCGCCTGCAGACAGACGCCAACAACGTCGGCGATGGCTGGTACGTAGATGATGTACGCGTCGAAACATCGGGCACGGCCTGCTTAACATCAGCCGACACCGACCTGGACGGCGTTCAGGACTCGGTCGACAACTGCACGCTGGTAAGCAATCCGTCACAGCTTGATACTGACACAGACGGTTTTGGTAACGCCTGTGACGCGGACTTCAACAACGACGGCATAACCAACTTTTTGGACCTTGCCCGGTTTGCTGATGACTTTCTGGCCACCGGTACTCTGGTTACCGACACAAACGGAGATGGCGTGGTTAACTTCGTTGACCTGATTACGGTTCGGGACTTCTTCTTAATGCCACCGGGGCCTGGTGGGCAGTCTTTTGCCCCTTAGCAAACTGATTGTGACACGACGTTTTACACAAACGTTTGGATAAGATAGAAACGAAGCGCCGCGGACTCGATTTTTCCGCGGCGCTTTTGTATCGGGTCAAGGTTTTTATGACGAAAAGCCCATAAAGCCTGGAGAGAACCATGATTGGTCGCACGTAGAAAAAAACGTGCCCGCCACCAAGCTCTCCATTAAAACCAGAGCATTCACACGAGCCCAGTGCTCCCATGTTAATATCCGCTTATGTTTACTGGATAGGAATGATAAAAATAATGTTGTCAAATAGTTGGATTAAAGCAGCTGTGATTTCATTGGCGCTGTGCCTCAGCGCAAGCACTGTTGCTCAAGATGCCTTAAAGCAAACGCTGTTCGAAGAAGCCAAGGACGCTTTAATTGTGGCCAATAGAGCACAGTCCTCTATTCTTGCGCCAAGCAGCTACCTGGCTGGTGCCGAGCACTACAAACGCGCGGAAGAGACCCTGAATAAAGGCGGCAGCATTGACCGAATCCGTACAGAGTTAGCCAAAGCCGTGACGGAGTGGGAAAAAGCCCATCAGGCAACCAAGATTGCTCAAACTGTGTTATCCAGCGCTATTCGGGCACGCGAAGATGCCAAGAGCTCCGATGCTGAAAACTACGCACTGGAAGCCTGGACCGAAGGTGAAAAACTGTTTCAGGAGGCCGCCATTACGCTTGAAAAAGGCAGCCAGAAAAACGCTATGCGGCAGGGCTTGAAAGCTGAAGCTGTATTTCGTGAAGCTGAATTAGGGGCGATTAAAGCGAACTATTTAAATGAAACCAATCAGCTTTTAGATCGTGCTAAAAAGCTTAAGGCCAAGCGCTACGCACCGGGTACGTTTGATCAAGCGTCCTCGCTGTTTCTGAAAGCTGAAAAAGAACTGACCGAGAACCGTTACGACACTGACCGTCCAAGAAGCTTGGCGCAAGACGCGAAACACAAAGCAAATCTGGCTATCTATCTGGCGGAAAATCTTAAACGCGTTGAACGCGATCGACCGGCTCTGGAAGCGTTCGTTATCGATTGGCAAACGCCGGTAAAACAAATTGGAGCCGCTTTAGATATCCCTGTTTACTTTGACAACGGTTACAACGAGCCCACCGGACAGCTGGTCACTCGTATTACGGAACTGTTGGATACAAACCGGATTCAGGCCCAGGACCTGGCTGAACGTAAAGCGACCATCCGCGACATGGAGTCTCAGATAACAGCCTTGGAAACACGCTTGGGTGGAGCGTCAAAGGAACGGCTGGCACTTGCCGCACAGCTGGATCAGCAGGCGCGCATTAAAGCCAAGTTTGCCGCTGTCGAACAAATGTTTACTCGTGATCAAGCTATTGTTCTACGAAGCGGCAACAACATCATTCTGCGACTTGTTGGCTTGACGTTTGAAAGTGGCGAGGCTGAAATCACCCCCGACAAATACCCGCTGTTACGACAGGTTGAGCAAGCCATCAATCAGTTCACAGAAAGCATGGTTGAAGTTGAGGGACATACCGACGCCTTTGGCAGTGACGAGTCGAATCTTGAGCTCTCAGCTGACCGGGCGCTCGCAGTCAAAACGTACATGATGGCCTCGATGGGAATGGTCGAATCTCAAATTAAAGCCATTGGCCACGGCGAGGCTCAGCCGATTGCAAACAATGAGACGCCTGAAGGACGACTCAAGAACCGCCGCATTGACATTATAATATTGCCAACGCTGTAGCGCTCTCGCTCTAAAACAGGTCCGGCCGCATTAGCGGCCGGACCTGATTGCACAGCAAACGTGCTTTAAACAACGTTTGCTGCTCGGGATAGACTGTTTGCAATTAATCAGGGTCTATCTCGTCTACGGCGTCTTCCACACCCTTCTTGACGTCATCAACCGCATCATCCAGTTTGTTACCCATCGTTTCGCCACCGTTGCTTACGTCTTCAATGAACTCATCAGCCTCTTCACCGGCTCTATGTAGTGGCCCCTGTTTTTCACATGCGATCAGGAAGAAAGCCATCAGTACGATTGCTAAATAATTCATGCTAATTACCTCTTGCAATGAGAATGGATTCGGCTAATTCGTAGACCTGCTGCCGATGACTGAAGTCTACGCAGGCTTTATTGGTCGCTCATTAACCTATGTTGAAGCCGACACGGTGAGGGACCCACCTGACGACACGCCCTGTCCAGAAAGGCCTGATAAGCGGCGGTTAGTTCATTGGCGGTAAAATGGCGTATTACTGGCGCATGTTAACCGTGGCTTTTAAGCCATTTGTGTTATGAAATAGACTTCAGTTCCCAAGGTGAGATGTAGCAAGAAATGCAGATTGATTCAGAACGAGTACGGACAGAGCGTATGAAGAGAGCATGGAGTCAAGAGCACCTTGCACAGGTCAGTGGCTTGGGCCTTAGAACCATTCAGCGCATTGAAAACCGCAACAGCGCGTCGTTTGAATCAATCAAATCAATCGCCTCTTCTTTGCAAATAGACTTAGACCAATTGATTAACGAGACTCCGAATCGCATTGACAATCGATCACAGCGCTTCAGGCTCTCACTCGGTGCTATGGGTTTTATCTGTGCTGCGTTAGCCGGCTTTGGCGTCGCTCTTGTCACTAACATGTCATTTGCTGACCAGGTCATGCTGGATGTTGGCCTAGTCGTCAACAGCGAAGAAGCACACGAAGCCAGCTTACTGACCAAGGACGGAAAAGAAGCCGAGATTCGACTGGATGATGTGCTGAGATTCATAGTAACGCCAGCCATTCAGAACGACGGGCGTGTATTCTTGCATACAAAAGTCTTTGCGTACGAAAACGGACAATACAGCTTGTGGGTGAACCGAAGTTACTCACCCGTAACAACAAAGAAGCCGAAATCAGAATGACGTTGGAAAGCGGCGATGCAGTCCGTTTTCGAGTAACGCCCCGCGCCGACTGAAACGTGAGGCTCACACACCATTCAGTACACTCTCCTCACGATGCAAGAGACGTTAAAAACAGTCTCAGCCTTTGGTGACTGAGACCATTGATTCGCTTTATTGCCAGAGATTTAGCAGCTTGACGAAAAATCAGGGCTGGCCGGCACTCGGCCCTGGAGGCAGACCAAAATAGAGCGAGTACAGCTGAATATCAAAGAAATTCACTACGTCATCCCCATTCATATCCTGTACCAGGTCAGAACCGACCGTTCCAAATAAAGCCGCCAGACTACTTAAATCCAGAAAATTGGCAATGCCATTGTTATTGAAGTCTGCGTCACAGAAATTGCCGTAGCCATCGTTATCGGTATCACGCTGATCCGGATTTGACACGATAGTACAGTTATCCAGGTCGTCGTCTACACCATCTCCGTCTGTGTCGGGCGACGCGACGACGCTAATCAGTTCGAACGTGAACGAGCCGACAATCATCGGCGCACTGGCCGGAAGGTAAGCGCCGGTTGCCGTGTTGTACTCAACATAGGAAATCGGTTCGAACGGATCAGTCGGTGGGTTAACCATACTCGTTGTGGTGCCCTCTTCTGTACCGCCATCGTAAAGCTCCAGAGGAACACTAATTGACTGCTTCCAATTTCCTTGTGCATCGAGCAATTCAAGCCCGGAAACCCCTACGAAAAAATCCGGACTAGGGCCTAACATTGAAACTAGAGTAACCGCTGATTTAAGTCGTGTTGTTGTAATTTCTTCCGTCAGGCTACCGCAATTTGAATTAGTCGCCTCTGGTTGGCAAAACCAGTGCTGATACTGAATTGAGGTCCCTCCTGCCTGATCAATTTCATCGGCAAGCATAAGCGTAAATCCGGTCTCAGCCATTTCTTCCATGCCGGGACTTGCGATACCACCAAACTCCCAAAACGATTGATCGCTTTTATGCGTTCCCCCTCCAAGCCAGGAAAAGTGAGCGCCATCCGGATACCCGATTGGATAGTCGATTTCGGTCCAGTTATTTACAACTGTCAACCGATAGTCGCCGAAGAGGCAAACGACACTGGTGCAGCCAACACCACCATAAAAAACGCCAAGAGCTGAGTCTTAATCTTCATGATTTCATCCTTGAGTTACCTGTAAGAGTTATCCAGCCTATAGTGAATCAGCCATCTGTGCGAATCCGCATCCCAATAGTCCCATATTAGGCTGTTACGGCTCCTTTACTCAGATCTATTCGTACACGTGGCGTTGCAAGTTAAGTGATGGCAACCAATATTCGACCCGGACCATCTGATTAATTTACAGACACTCTCACACTTAGTGAATGCGAAGCTTCGTTCGCCAAGGCTATTCTGTCGATCCCGCTTCCGTTCTTGAGTCGAATACACCCCTCTACCTCAGCGTCGAACAGCTGGTTGGTTTGTTCGCAATATATGTGTGCATGCGGTTGCGTATTTACATCGTAAAAACGGATGGCATCAGTAACCTGTATGACCTGAATCAACCCACTATCGACAAGCGTGTGTAGCGCATGAGCTATGGCGTCCGGACTGATGTTTAATGGTTTTAGCAACATCAAAACCTCTATGTCGCTTTCGCACAAATGCCTACCTTTCAGCTCAAACAGCGCGGCAGCTATGGCATATTCTTCAAATGACAGCTGGCTGGATGATTGAAGCAGCCATTTCTGCAAACTACTTTTCACGTTATAGGGCAACCGTGTAATGTTCGCATGACAAAACGTGTTGGATAATCGCTGACTTATATTCAAGTAAAAACCCTCAGATGATAGAAGCCCTTTGTGCTTACTTTCTTTTACGGCAACCGACGCCAATATCAGATGCCATGCGATCTTCTTGCTGCACTGATACAGCCCGGTTTTGCAGTACTGCGCCGGGAGTACACCGGACTTCAAAAACAGGCTCGACTCAACCCCGACAAGCTTGAGCAGCTGATAATTTTTTGTGGCATGACATACCTGCACGAGAGACGGCGTGCTTGCCGTGTCAATTTCGATTATGAAGTCCATACAAAGTACATTCTCTAGTTAATACGAATGATTATCATTTAGGTTAACAGCAAATTGTTTACCTGTCCAGAGCCGAAAGCAATTCACGCTAAATGATGCCCAGTTTTCGGATAGCTTGTTCCATATGACTAAGCACTTATCATCAATTTCTGCGGCTGTAAGACAAATAAGAGCGCTCGCAGCAACTGCCATTCGACTAACTGACCAGATAGAATGTCAACCAACTCGGCATGACCGAGTGATTTAGATTCTAGTAACCCCGGATGTATTCATGAAAGCAGATAGAGAAGACCTCCCGCTGCCGAACGCCACTCGTGGGCAAGTGGCACGCGACCTGCTCGTATTCGAAGCAAAGCTTTTCCTGGATGGCCTGAAAGATGTCATCTTGAGCCCAGTATCGTTGATAGCGGGACTCATTGGCATTGCGTTTGGTCGCGACAATCCGGGTTTGCCACTTTACGAGGTGCTGCGCTTCGGGAAACGCATGGAGGGCTGGATCAATATGTTCTCGGCGGCCTACCCTGTCGACAAAGCTCGATATACAAAGCCTGGCGAGGCTGAAGAACCAATTGAGGATGACCCTTCCGAGCCTGAGGGGATTGCAAACTCAGGTTCGGGCGATTTCGATTCGCTGGTGGACAGACTTCAGGCCACCCTGTCAGATGCCGAAGCGCGCTCGGAGCTATCGGAGAAGTCGAAAAGGACGCTGGTTGCGATTACGAGAAAATTACGAAGAGAACAAGACCAGGGGCATAAGTAATACACCCCTGGTTTGCCTTGAATTGCGGGTTAAGCCGTCGGTTAAAGACGTCCGGTTGAACTGTGTCCTAGCCGAAAACCAGCTCCGCTGGCGTCACGCCGAGAGCTGAGACCAGAGTATTGAAGAAGTCAGTTTCATTCGCGCTTATCTGCCCGTCACTGCCAATCACTTCGGCAAGGCCTTTCGTAATTGACACCCGGTGCTCTACGCTCAGGTGCTTGGACACTTTCTTCAGCTGCTTCTCAAGCGGCATGGTTTCAAACAGCTCTGATGAAGCGGCACTTCGGACAGTGGCGTCGCTAATTTTTGATCCGGTGGCTTTTTCGACGTAGGCGATAACGGCGTTAACCTCGGCTGCTTCAATTGTCAGGTCGGCTCGCGTCATACGACACAGCGCCATAATAAGCGTCTCTTTGTAGAGATCGTTTTCTTCGTCTTCAGAGATACTCTTGCCACCAAAGATCTTTGAAATATTTAAAAATTTGTCTACGCTCATTAATTTCCCCAAAAGTGCTTACGGTTTATAGCCTTGCGGATCAAAACGATCCTGTTCACGGGATGATAGCTCACTTGCCTAAGCATTTATACGCCTTGTGGCCCCAATAACGCAGACCGATGCGTTTGAGGCTGTGCCAGGCGCAGCTTAAATCTTTAAATAGCACGTTTTGACGATTTTCCTTCGCCGATACGGGCCGTCTGTTCATACCGAGGAATCGCAGCCTGTCTCGATAAGTGCTTGAATTCATTACCTACTCATCGCGGCAGGATGCCTCTCCCAACAAGCTTACCGGGGTTATGGAAGGTATCCGGGCTGAGCGTTATCGCCGCAATTCGGACCGCCATGCGCTAAACAGTCCAGCTGACAACACAACACGTGCACCGCAGCTCAAAATACTCTCTCGGTCATAAGCAAAAAAACCATAGGCACCGAATAGAATTTCGCCCAGTTTGGAAGACGACCGTTTTCGAATGATTTAACGTTATGCTCGAGCCTCTACAGGCACCGAATGGCTACCTCCCGGCAACTGATTATCAAAGCTCGGCGTGAGGAAAAACGCATGTACCCAGAACAATTAAAAGAACGTATCAAAATTTGTCGTCAGGCAGCCGCTGACCGTTCACGCGGCGACGCTCGTAAAGAGCTGGCTGAGCTAATAGCCGATGACGCGACTGTCCACATGTGCCACCCGTTTGGCACACTCACAGGTCCAGAAGGCTTCTACGACACGTGCCTGCATCCACTGGCCAGTGCGCTTCCTGATCTCGAACGGCGAGACATGATTCTGCTGGCTGGTACAACCCCGGAGGGTCAGGAATGGGTGGGCGCTATGGGGAACTACATGGGCACCTTTTTGACACCGTTTCTCGACATTCTCCGACTGGTCACCTGGTCCATATGTGGTATCACGAGTTCTTCCGATTCGAAAACAATCGAGTCGTAGAAAGGCGAATACGTCTGCGAGACCGGCTGGCCTAATATGGGGCTGACGCTAACTGGCGACGGTTGGATGGGAATCGCACCGGCCGGAAAAACCGTCCAGCTTCGCAGCCTGGATTTTTGGCGCATGGAAAACGGGCTCATCCGGGAAAACTGGGTACTGGTCGACTTGCTGCACCTCTACGATCAGGTCGGCGTCGATGTGCTGGCGCGTTTAAGAGAGTTCAACAAAGCCCGCAATCTGGGTGCGATTAACACACCGGACGGCATGTCGAGCTGACGATTCTATCCGCAACTCAACCGGTCCTGGAAGACATAGTCTAGGCGTGAACCATTAGTGCTGCTACCCGGTATGATGTGCGATGCACGCATGTTTGCACCGCAAATCGAGCATTTTTCAGCCGACCGGCCTGTGCTGACCTTCCCTCTCACCGGTCAGGCCACAATCACTGACTTGGCAGAAGACATTTTAGCGATAGCTCCCTCAAGTTTTGCATTGGCTGGCCTGTCAATGGGTGGCATCACCGCAATGGAAATAGTACGACGCGCCCCTCAACGGGTGTCAAGACTGGCCCTCCTCGATACCAATCATTTAAGTGAATCAAACGAACGTGTGTTGGCCAGAGAACCCCAGATAGATCGGGTACTTAATGGCGGACTTCGCACGGTGATGCGAGATGAAATGAAGCCTAACTATTTGGCCGATGGCCCACTCAAGCAAACAATCCTAGATTTATGCATGACCATGGCCGAGGCACTGGGACCTTCTGTATTCATTGATCAGTCTCGTGCCCTTCAGCAGCGTTCAGATCAACTGAAACACTTAAACACGTAACCGTGCCAGCGCTGGTGCTGTGTGGACAGGAAGATACCTTGTGTCCAATTGAGCGGCATAAGCACATGCGAGATCTTATTCCTGACTCTCGCCTTGAGGTGATCGAAAACGCAGGACACCTGCCGACTTTTGAACAAGCTGAACGTACGAATATTGAGCTGGGCCCGCGGAACCTTCATAGCCCGAAGGACAACGCAAAGTGACATCCCGCTCATCACGCCGCTGAGCAGAAAAAAAAGGCCCGGACAAACGCCAGGCCTGCTACATCAAGTTTGAGAAGCTGTCAGGTTCGCCGCAAGCTTTTCAAGCTGATCCACAAAGAGCGATTAGAAGCGCCACGTTACGTGTGCTCGTAAAGACCTTGGCTCCATAGGGTGGTAATGCACGTCTTCAAAACCCTCAGCCGGCTCACCCGGAAGCCGCGACTGATAAAAGTATGTAATGTCGTCGTCCCGTTCGTCGAACAGGTTGAGCGCATCGAGCCGGAAGTCCCAGTTGTTTCTGCGATAGCCCACGCTCATGTTGAATACCGTCGACGGATCAGATTCGAAGCTGTTGTCTTCAATCAAAGGGCGTTCGCCAAAGTGTCGCATGCGTGCGCTGCCGTACCAGCCACCTGACGTGTTGTATGAAACGCCGGCTGAGATAACGCGATCCAGGGAGCCAGGTATTTCATCACCGCCGGGATCGCTTCCTTCAAACTCCGCCTCGCTAAAGGACATTTCCAAATCGAGTGTCCAGGCATCGTTGATTCGGTAATAAACTGGAATCTCGATACCGTAGCGACGACTCGGACGGCTGGCTTCGGTGTTACCGGCATCACCAACAAACAACAGTTCTGACTCGAGCGTGAGGTACCAAAGTGACGCCGACAGATTCAGTCGCTGATCGTAGAAAGTACGGAAGCCCAGTTCAGCGCCATCAGATGTGACCAGAGGGTCAACTTTTTCGGCTGGATCACCGGACACAGGGTCTGTCTCTATGACGACACCACGAGCGTCGTTACTGTGGAAGGCGCGGCCAGCGCTAAAAAATAACTCGGTAGAATCACTTAAAGCGTATATCACGTTGAATTTAGGCGTAAGCAAAAAGTCATTGTCGGTGCCAGTATTTTCCGCGAGAGTGCTCTCCTTGATGTCGAAGTAGTAGTAGTCCGCACGCAAGCCGAAGCTCGTACGCCACTTTTCATTCCACTCGGTATCGACGTCGTAGTAAAGCCCGACGCTCGTTTGTGCCACTTTGTCTTGTCGAACGGTGCTTAGGCGTTGACGCTGACTGGTCCTGAACAGGCCTACGTCGTTAATATCGTCGTGGCGAACCATTAGGCCAATGTTTTGCTGGTGCCGCCCAACCGGATTCAAAGCCCAGTTCACGTCGCCACCAAATATCTGTCGATCGTCCACCTGCTCGAACTGATCGCCGTTCACAGGATCATCCAAAAAGTAGGTGAAGTTTGAAAACAGGTCTAGCTCGTAATCGATCATGTAGCCACGGGCCTTGAACTTTCCGTAACTCGAATCTTGATGCCAGCTTCCTGACAAACTGAATCTGGAGCTGTCACCGCCCACGGTGTCGTCAATGGTACCAAGTTCATCAACCAGACCAGACTCCACAGCTCTCAGCGGGACCTGGTCAGCTGAGTCCCACGACGCGTCGTAGGCCATGAACATGAGGTTCCACTCGCGCGTCTCACTCTTGCGGTGATAACGAGCCACGCCGTTGTAACGATTCAGGTTTTCCTCTACGCCAACCCATGGGCCGTCGTAGACGTGTCTTTGACCCCCGAGCAACAGGTCTCCCCCGGCAACTTCAAAGCTGTCGGCAGCGAGAATTCTGCCGTAACCGTTTTCACCGAAGCCCACTTTTAACAAGCCTTCATCCAGCCGGCTGAACGTCGTCATATAAGCCGCACCCGCTGAAGAAAAGTCGGACACCTCGGAGTAGTAAGGCCCTTTGCGGAATTCAATCTGCCGGACTAATTCAGGAATAATGAAGTTCAGGTCAGTGTAGCCCTGCCCGTGTCCGTGAGTCGGATTATTCACCGGCATTCCGTCAACCCAGGTCGCGAAGTCGGTGCCGTGGTCGAGATTGAATCCGCGCAGGAACATTTGGTTCGACTTTCCGCTGCCGCTGTGCTGGGTAACGATTAATCCCGGTACGACCTCGAGGATCTCCCCCGTCCGCAGGCGAGGTCGCGAATCAATCTCAACCTGGCCCACAACGCCTTCCGACGCAGAGACCATGGCTCCGGTGGGGTTTTGCCATCGACCCGCCTCGATGATGACTTCCTCAAGGATCTCATCGTCTTCGTGGGCCATGACGTTTGAACCGGCAAGCGATAAAACACCGCACGTGCCGATTACAAGGGTTCGGATAGACCAACGTTTAAGCCCTAACGTCCGTGTTTTTGCCTGAACGGCACTGTTTTTATTTTTCATCAGTTACTATTAGCAAATAGGGTGTCAATCAATTGTGAATTATTCGCGAGAAAAATTATTTATTCAACGTTACGCAACATAATTTACGCACACTTCACATGAAGAATTTTTGAGGTTAGAGACAACCCGTGTGAAAGCCCGTTTGAAAGCCCGTTTGAAGACTCGCCTGATCGCCGGATTTACTCGCTTCCAGTCAATTTAAGCACTTATGGCTCGACGATCGAACTGCCGGCTTGCCGATCCGCGACGGCAAAAATACGGTGTTTTCTGTCACATTGAAGAGATCAGGATTCCGCACTCGTTGTTCTGTAATGGTGATCAGAGTCAGAGGGGTTAGTCGCTCGGGATGAGTACCCAAACAGGTTTTTTTCTTTAATAATTGTGGCGACGCTTTCTGGCACCATTTCGGTCCATTCTTGCGAACCGCTCGAAATCAGCTTTAGCACTTCCGGAGAGTGTATGTCCAAATACTCGTGAGAAACATCTCGAAGCTCGGTAACGAAATGTCTGGCTCTCAAGTATTCCAGAAGATGCTGTCTTGAGTCCGGCAAGTCCAGCCCATCGAGTGTTTCGACCACATGTGTACTGGCGTTTTTGTATGGATAGATTAAAAGCTTAATCTGAGACTTGAACAGTCGACCGAAGCTCTCGAGAATTCCGCCAGCCAAATCGTCATAGTACGATTCGTCGAACAAACCCTGCAGGCTCGCCAGCCCCATGGCGAGACCGATTTGGCGATCGGTGTACCGTGATAGATACGTAGCAAGACGATGGTATTCCTGAAAGTCAGACACCATGACGACGCAGCCCGTTGTTGATATAAGCTCGGCCCGGCTAACGAAATCTTCAAGACACACCTCACTGTTCTCACGCAGATTGTGCATCGAAATTTCCATAATAGGCAGTATGTCACCTTGCTCTTTGTCGCAAAGTGTCTCAAACGTTTTGTGCGCTGACGCGAGCATATCCATATTTACGTGAGTAATTGGGCGAAAGCGTCCACGCTGCACCAGCAAGTGTTTTTTGCGTAGTACGTTCGACGGCTGCAGTACCTGGCCGTCGGCCGAGAACATAGCAGCACCTGTCAATCCTAACTGCACCAACTTCAACGTCAGCACTCTGTTGTCTACATCGCTAAAAGCCGGACCACTAACGTCAACCATATCGACTTCAACGCGACCTTCCGATAGGCCGTCGACTAACGAAGCTACGAGCAGGTTAATGTCGTTGTGGTATCGACACGCTCCATGAATCAGGTTTACACCGACGATGCCGAGCGCTTCTTGTTGTGCTGAATTGTTCGGATCAAGCATTCGCACGTGAATAATAATGACACTGTCTGCAGAACCGGGCGAAGTCTGAAAGCGCACGCCCATCCAGCCGTGACATTCGTTTGTGCCCAGGTAATTTCTGGCCGACACCGTATCGGCAAAAGCAAAGAAGCTACTGCTTTGCCCCCGTTGCTCAGACAGGCGTTCGCGGTTAAGCTGCTGCTCGCGCTCGAGCATGGCGTCAAGTCGTTCACGGCTCACGTATCGCTTGCAGTCACCGTAAATTGCGTCGCTGACCTGCATGTCGTACGCGGAGATACTTTTAGATACAGTACCGGCTGCTCCTCCAGCCCGGAAAAACCAACGTACAACCTCCTGCCCTGCCCCAATCTCGGCAAACGTTCCGTAGCTGTCGGTGTCGAGATTAACCTCTCTTGCTTTTTCCAGAGTGGAAAACGAGTTGCTGCGCGTTAAAGACACGAATGGCTCCTGCTTTATGGCTAAAACGGTACTGTCTATTTGTATAAGCGACCGGCAGTAGACTCTCTTGAGCCGTTTGCTCCTGCGGTGGATATTAAGGAGTAATACTGCTGTATGGAGAACGGCCTCAACAGCAGTGCGTCCAGACAGAATTAAGGAGAAAACGCCCAAAGACCAGCGGCGTTCACGGCTTGTGCTTTAACCGCTGGAGGTCATAAATCCAGGGTGATCCAAAATTTTGAACGAACCGGTTAAACCCTCAAGGCGAGATTCGATACGTCGCGCCGGTCCCTTCATCCAGTCAACCAGATCAGTGGAACTCATTGGTCGACCCACAAGGTATCCCTGGCCCGTGTGACAACCGACGTCGGCCAGCATTCTAAGCTGACTCGATGTCTCCAACCCGTTGGCTCCGACCCTCAGACCCAGCTCCGCCGCTAACCCAATAATTGTTTTGAGAATGACAAGCCCTTCCTTGTCTTCACCGACGCTGTTGACAAGCGACTGATCAATTTTCAAACCGTCGATTTTAAACTGGCGCAAATAGTACAGCGACGCTTGTCCGGCGCCGAATCCATCAATGTCAATATTAACGCCGTAGTCGTGAAGCACCTCAATATTGGCAAGCGTCTCTTTATGCTTGTTCATCAGCACGGTTTCATTGAACTCAACTCTCACAAGAGAACCGGGAATACCGGCCGCTTTCAGATCGCCTACAAATGAACTGCCAAAGCTTTCATTGGCGAGTTCTTGTTCGTCAAGGTTTATGGACACAGGAACATGTTCAGGCATGACTGCATAATTCTTCCAGAGCTTTAACGCCTTGATCATACCTAGTCGCATAGAGCGTCCGATTTCGGGCATCAGCTGAATAGCCTTCGCTATCGGCATAAACTCACCGGGCAGAACGACTTCGCCATTTGGTCGAACCCAGCGGCACAGCAGTTCGAACCCTTTAACTTCAAAAGTATCCAGTGCGATCTCAGGTTGAAAGTACGGCTGGAACTCACCCTGCTCCAGAGATTCGCGAATGGCGCTTTCCATTTCTCGACGACGCACCATAGTCTGGTCCATATGCTCATCGTAGAACGCGACGCCCTTACGCCCGGAGTTTTTCACTTTGTACATGGCGATATCAGCGCTGTGCATCAAAGTCTCAACATCATTGCCGTGCGCGGGATAGAGTGCGCAGCCAACACTAGCCGACATTGAAAATTTGTTGCCCTCGAATTCAAACGGTTTGCTGAGTCGCTCCATAACCTTTTCAGCCCAGGCCGATGCGGAGGCTTTGTTGGGCAAACCCTCGAGAACGACTGCAAACTCGTCGCCCCCGAGTCGCGATGCGGTATCTCCTGTGCGTATGGAGGCCTCCAGTTGTTTTGCAAAGGCTCGTAGCAGCGCGTCGCCGGCATGGTGGCCGTGACAGTCATTGACGAGTTTGAAGCGATCAAGATCAAACAAAAACAGCGCCAGCATGTCGCCGTGGCGATCAGCATGGGCGCAGGCTTTTTCCATTTGAAAGTAAAGTTCCTGGCGATTCGCCAAATTGGTCAGGCTGTCGTAAGAAGCCAACTGTTTGAGTCTAAACTCAGCCGATTTGCGCTCAATGGCATAGCGAATTGTGCGATGAAGACTTGAGAGCCCTTCCGGCCCCTTAACAAGATAGTCCTGCGCCCCGGCCTGAATAACCTGGATCGCCAGCTCTTCATCAGCATTATTACTTAGGACAATTGCTGGGACTCGGTTGCGTGCCAAAGCAATTCGCTCGACCGACTCTATGCCCTTGGCGTCAGGCAGGTTGAGATCGACCAAAATAACGTCGAAGCGCTCACGCTCGAGTCTCGATAGCGCCGCAGCCAGAGTACCTACGGTGGTTAACTGAAAAGGAAGATGTTTTTGACGAGCGAGAGTCCGCTGCACCAGCTTTGCGTAGTGTGTGTCGTCCTCAACTAGTAAAACATCCATATATACGAATCCGGATTGCGAACACATGTTCGCTGGCAATAACATACCGCCCACCTATCGTAGGCTCGCATCACATGTATCGACCTTTAAGCCCGGTTCTATAGCTTTTTCTTCTTAAAATCAGCCTTTTACATAAGCTATTTTACGGCCAAACCAGCCGTTTCTGTGAACCAGTTCCTTGCGCTGAATGGACCCGTGTTTGACGCCAATATCAGATGCGTATTTGCCGTAAGCCTCAGTCTGAAGGCATCAAGATATAGAGCCCGCGGTCGCTAGATTTTTCGGGATTAGAAACAATGGCCTCGGCGTTCCTGGTCCCGTGCAGATTGACCGAATCAGATTTTGTGTAGAAGGCTTAGCTGAACCTACTTAGGGTAAAACCTTACTCGCTTAAATGAACCTTTTGGAACGTACGTGTATACAAACAATTCTCATATTAATATTACCGATAACAGTGCTGCACAAGAGGAGCGATTGGTAGCAAACGGCTATTTGCCCTACTATGTAAAGACCGTTGGACAGATCACCACAGGTAGCATCGTAGTGTTTGAGACGCATCGTGAAGACTAGCAGCCCGTTGGATAAGTCACTCGTTGAAGAGAGAAGCGCGCTGGCCAAATCCGGCGAGCTTCACTGGACTCACTGGAGTGTCATCGGACTATCTATTGTACTGACCTTTAGCGCCTGGCACATTGCGAGGTCTCAAGCAGACCAAAAGATTAGTATTCAGTTTGACCGGGAATCCAATCGTGTTCTAGAACTGGTTCAAGAACGCATGCACAAATACGAAGACGCTCTCTGGGGTGGCGCCGCCACAATCCAGTCCCACGGCGGAGAGATTAGCCATCAGGACTGGAAAACGTTTGCCAGCAGCCTGCACTTGGAAACCACCTACCCTGGCATAAGCGGCATTGGTGTTATCAAACACATTGCACCGGAGCAACTCCAGCAACATATAGAAAAACAACGTCAGACGCGGCCTAATTACAAAGTCCATCCTTTTACATCCGGACTTGAGCATATGCCTATCGTGTACATTGAGCCGGAAGAGCCCAATGCAAAAGCCGTTGGACTGGACATGGCGCATGAAGAAAATCGCTACGAAGCCGCCAAGAAGGCACGACGAACAGGTACGGCGCAAATAACCGGCACCATTTATCTTGTGCAGGACTCAGCACCTACTCCCGGCTTTTTGTTCTACGCACCCTACTACAAAGACGGCGTACCTACGTCTGCCGACGAACGGCGCAACAATTTTGAGGGCCTTGTCTACGCCCCATTTACCGTCGCAAAATTGATCAAAGGAACATTGCGTAAGGAGAGTCGTCAGGTCAGAATCAAGCTCTCTGACGGAGCTGACGTTTTATACTCGGAATTAGAGTCAGGCGGCGATGGTTTTGACCCAAACCCAATGTTCTCCAAGACCAAAAACCTCGATTTCTACGGGCGAACCTGGCAGTTCGAAATTCAAACCACGGATACGTTTCGCCGTGCGTATGCAACGAATGAGCCTATGCTGATTCTGCTGGGCGGCTTTGTGATCGACTCATTGCTGCTAGGACTGTTTCTCTTACTAACCAAAGCCAATCGTCGTGCGCTGAGGTTCGCCGATCGCATGACTAACGAATACCAAATAAAAGGAGCAGCCCTCGAAGAGTTGAACAACGAACTCGAGCGGCTCGCCTATATCACTTCGCACGACCTGAAAACGCCCTTACGCGGTATTAACGACTTGGCCTACTATATTCAGGAAGACCTTAAGGAAATCGAAAAATCGGTCGACCTCGTTCCGGACGTGCACTTCAATCTCGAGCGAATTCACAAACAAACAAACCGAATGGAAAACCTGATTAATGGTATTCTCGACTATTCAAGCGTGGGCACACGGACTGAAATGGAGGAAACAATCGATGTAAGTGCGATTCTCCACGACCTGATGCTTGAGCTGAGAATACGACAGGATCAAATTGTCTTGACAAACGATCTACCTGAGTTCAAATCACACAAAACCCGATTTAATCAGGTAATGAATAACCTGGTAGGCAATGCCTTTAAGTATCACCCTGACTTGACTAAGGCACTTGTCACTATTTCCTGCAACGAAACGGAAGACTTTCTCGAGTTTTCCATCACCGACAATGGTCCGGGCATAGACCCTAAATTTCACAAGAGGATTTTTGAGGTATTTCAAACGCTGCAGTCCCGAGATCAGGTTGAAAGCACGGGAGTTGGGCTATCAATCGTTAAGAAATCTGTAGAGGCTATTGGTGGTACCATCGAAGTCTATTCAAAACTGGGGGAAGGCACGACCTTCCAATTTACATGGCCTAAGCACATTCCCGATGACAGGCCGATCAATATAGCGGTCAGATGATGAAAGCAACGACGCCAAAATTTTTAGTCGTGGAAGACAACGACCTTGATCTCGAAAAAATCAAGCGTGGCTTTCGCAGGCTTGGAATCGAGAATGAAATCGTCCACGCACGCGACGGTATCGAAGCTCTGGAAATTCTGGGAGGCACAGAGGCTTCACCTGCGCTAAGCGGCCAATTCGTTGTGCTGCTGGATCTTAATATGCCCAGAATGAACGGCCTGGAACTACTGGAATCTATTCGTCAGAACCCGGACATCTCGCAGACGCCTGTCGTAGTCATTTCGACGTCGAATCGTGCTGCGGACGTTGAGGCCGCGTATCGCCGAAATGTCAGTGGCTACCTGGTCAAACCCATGCAAACCGAAAAAATGTACGACGCTCTTGCCACCTTGAAGACCTACTGGGAAAGCTGCGAGTTACCTCGAAATTACTGATTTCCGCTATCAGCTTTCACTATACCGGTATAGCCTTTTCACACTCTGGCATGGAGCTTTTCAACATTCGAAAAGCCAGTTAGGCTGCTGTATCCAGCCTGTCATTTGACGCGCCGCTCTTCTGCGTTACACTCTCGCTTGCCATCCCAATCTAGTCATTTAAAACAGATTCGGCCGACACTCCTTTTAGCTGAGACTCGTCTTTCCAGTTGATTGCTGAATTGGGCTGTCGGCGCACCGCGATATTTAAGGTTTTGTGTAAACACAATGACAGTAACAGTCTCATTTAATTTGAACGGCCAACACGTCACAAAAGACGTCGAAGCGCGAACGCTTCTGGTAGATTTCATCAGGAACTCGCTCAAACGCTACGGTACTCACGTGGGGTGCGACACAAGCCAGTGTGGCGCCTGCGTAGTTCACGTAAATGGCCTGTCCGTAAAGAGCTGCTCAATGCTCGCCGTTCAAGCTAACGGGGCAGAAGTAAAAACGATAGAAGGACTTGCACCCGACGCTCAAACGCTCCACCCAATGCAAGCGGCTTTTCGCGACTACCACGGTCTTCAGTGCGGCTTTTGTACGTCTGGAATGATTATGAGCGCATTGGAACTTGTGAAGCGACACCCGGACCCTGATGACAAACAAATCACCGAATGGCTCGAAGGCAATATCTGTCGTTGCACGGGTTATTTAAATATCATCAAGGCGGTTAAAGCCGGCGCGCTGGAAATGAGATCGGCCATTTAGCGATGTAAGTCTAATCATGCAAAATTTCACCTATCACCAACCCACAACTCTTGCGGAAGCAAAACAGCTTTTACTTGAGAACGAAGATGCCAAAATTCTCTCTGGAGGCATGACTCTGTTTCCAACCATGAAAATGCGCTTGGCGGCGCCGTCCGATTTGATTGACCTGAGTAGCATTGCTGATCTGCGTGGCATTCAGGTTAGCGACACGGAAGTAAAAATAGGTGCTATGACCACCCACTCCGAGGTTGCTTATAGCCGCACCCTCCGGTCTGAGCTTGCGATACTGCCTCAGGTGGCATCTCTGATAGGTGACGCTCAAGTTCGTAATCGCGGTACGATCGGTGGTTCTTTGTCTAACAGTGATCCTGCAGCAGACTACCCGGCCGCGGCTCTCGGTCTCGACGCCGTGATTATTACGGACGGACGAGAAATCGCCGCCGCAGACTATTTTCAAGGGCTGTTCGAAACGGCACTCGATGAGCATGAAATCCTCACCGCAGTTCGATTCGCAAAACCGGTCAGAGCCGCTTACATCAAGTTTCCTAATCCGGCCTCACGGTATGCCGTAGTCGGAGTGCTCGTCGCCCAAATGGCCGATGGAAGTTCACGAGTTGCCGTGACAGGAGCGGCCGCCTGCGCTTATCGCGAGTTAAAGTTTGAACAGGCATTGAATCACAACTTCTCGGTGACGGCGCTTGGGGGCCTGGAATCCGAAGCCACCGATCTAAACCAGGATGTGTTCGCCAGCGCCGACTACCGGCGTCACCTCATTGGGGTAATGGCCAGGCGCGCCGTAAAACAGATGGATGAATAGCGTCAGATAAATCGTAGTAACAAGGGTACTTGCTTGCTGAGGTATCGGGCCGCGAGACATCCTGCATAATCCGCAGAGTCATATTGGGAGACGCACATGTCACACGCGCCTTGTTATTCCGAGAAACCGAACCAGAGCAACGCCGCTGCAATTAAAATACCTGCAACGTAAAGCCAGATGGAACGCTTTGAAGCATCCTCGGCGGTCGTTGCTTCCAGAGTTGGTATGGCATCGTCTGACGATAACGAGGTCTCTTCACTTGTTTCAGTCGAACTCAAATGATTCGACAAATTGGTGAAGAATTCGTCAGCCGTCTTTTTTGTTGCCCCGTCAATTAGCCGGGACCCAATTTGAGCGAGCTTGCCGCCCACTTTAAAGTCAGCCACAAAGCTCAACTGAGTACCCTGCTCCACAGATGTAAGCGTGACGTCCGCTTTGCCTTTTCCAAACCCGGCTGCACCGGCTTTACTACTACCCACCAGCGTATATTTTTCAGGTGCTTCTATGTTCTCCAAAGCCACGCTGGTCTTGAACTTCGCCTTAACTGGACCAATTTTTGCGACTACATCTGCTTCGAAAGACGTCTCGTTGACCTGATTAAGTGACGCACAGCCTGGAATGCACTTTTGCAGTACGTCAGGGTCGTTCAACGCCGCCCATACGATATCTTGAGTAGTATGAATCAGGTATGTTCCACTGGTTTCCATATTTTTCCCGCTGAACGTCTAATCAAAGACACCAAAAATAACGTTAAAGATGTGTTCGCAAGGCCAGAAGCTCTGGAAAAAAACTGATATCCAGAGCCTTCCTTAAAAAGGGAACGCCAGACGATCCTCCGGTCCCCATGCGATTTCCAATAATGCGTTGAACCGTATACATGTGCTTGAATCGCCACTGCTGAAACGCATCTTCGATATCCACGAGCTTTTCAGCCAGCTCGTAAAGATCAAAATACTTGTCCGTGTTCTTGTACACCTGCAGCCACGCTTGCATAACGCTGTCATTAATCTCGTACGGCTGACTAAAGTCGCGCTGAAGCTTGTGCTCGTCAATGTCGAATCCGGTTTCGTGGAGCTTCCGTATAACGGTGTCGTAGAGGCTGGGCGCATTGAGCGCCGCATCCAGTTCGTCATAAACCCCTTTGTCGTGACGGTGCACTTTAATATGTTTTGCATTCTTGTTGCCTAACAAGAATTCAATTTTACGATACGCGTAGGACTGAAATCCGGACGAGCGGCCGAGCTTGTCGCGAAATCTCAAGTAATCTGTCGGGGTGAGCGTAGAGAGAATGCTCCAGGACTGAGTCAGCTGATTCAAGATCATTTTTACTCTTGAAATGACCTTAAATGCAGGACCATATTTATCTTTTTCGACATAGTTAATAGCGGCAGAAAGTTCGTGAGACGCCAGTTTCATCCACAGCTCACTGGCCTGATGAATGATGACGAATAACATTTCATCGTGCTCGTCTGTAAGCAGGTGCTGAGCATTCAGAACGCTGTCCAGATGCAGGTAGTCGCCGTAGCTCATACGGTCTTTGAAGTTCGTATGGACCGTATCCTCAACCTTGCGATAATTTTGGTAAGACTCGCTCATTGCCTTTCTCCAAAGCGATGAGCCGCTCGCAACTGGCTATCTGTCACGAACTCAAACTCAACGCTTCTGTTTTCAATGTTTAGTATTGCCATGTTATGTGTCTTGTTAAAAATAGATTAACGTCCACCGCCGATTTTAAATGCAAGCAGACAAATAAGCACTGTGTCGCGCCGACGAGTATAGCCGAACCTTCAGGCGCACATCTCTACTGGCTAAACTCAACCGGACAAACGATTCGCAACCGCCCTCAACTCGTCAAGAAACAGATTACCCGCGGGAGACAGACCTTTGTTTCTGCGAAAAGACACGCCAACCGAGTTGGAATCGAAAGGCAGCTTCCAGTTAACCGTTGCCAATATCCCGGCTGAAACGTCCCGGTCAATGACGTGGTCCGGAAAAACACCCACCATATCTGATGACGCCAGCATCTCCCGGTTAGCCAGATATGAAACTGATTCGACAACGTGAGCAGGCACACCTTTTTCACGTTCGCGAAACAACGTGTCCAGCTGCCTGCGCAAGGTTGTTTCGGGTGGAGGCAATATCCAGCCAAGCGGCAGCAAATCATCAAGGGCAATTCGCTTGCGCGACAGCACAGGGTGGTCAGTACGGCACACCACCACTGCCCGCTCGTCGTAGAGTTTCTCCTGACTTATCTCGTCACGATACCGATGAGTGGGCAAACGACCCACGACCATGTCGATATCTCCGGTGCGCAAGGCCGGCATTAATTTGTCATTGGTGCCTTCAACCAGTTTCACCGTCAAGTTGGGTTTGTCCGCGGCCACATTCGCTATTGTTTGCGGCAACAGAAGAGCCGAAGCGGCCAGCAGCGTACCAATAACCACTCGCCCGGTAGAGCCGTCGTTAATGTCATCCAACTCTTGAGCCGCGTGAAATAACTGGGCCAAAATGAGTCGCCCATGCCGAACCAGTGCATCACCATACTCGGTGGCCAGAACGCCCTTGTTCGTCCGCTCAAATAGCTCAACTCCAAAGTCCTCTTCCAGATCCCGAATTAACTTGCTTGCAGCGGGCTGGGATATATTCAACTGACGCGACGCCCCCTGAATACTCTTGTGCTCGTCTACCGCTACTAGCAGTCTTAACTGCCGCAGCTTAAGCCGTACGAGTACACGCTCCGCGATACGAAAGTGTTTTTGCGGACCTTCGACTGGTGACTTGTTCGTTGGCATGGTTATTCAACCGTTAAAAGGTAGATGAACGATCATTTTCCGACCGGCAGACTAAAGCTAAATGACAATTGACTGCTCAAGATTCAGCACACTCCGAACAACGCTCATGGCGGTGAGCGCGGATGATTTTGGATTGTTCGGCAAAGCGTTTCCTTCGATTTTAAAATAGAAACGACCAAACGCTCCTTCGGCAGCGATTTCATGAATGTTGCTTGATACGTGTGGATCAGCAATTAGCTCGACCCGGGTTGCATCCAGACCGCAGCCGGCAAGAGCCACGGCCGCTGCCACATTGGCGTTTTTTGGATACCTCAAGGCGGCCTCCCGAGCCGTGCCGCTAAAATGCGTGTTTTCGTCGGTTAGCGCTTCCAGATCAAGAACCTGCTCGGCCGCCGAACCCGCCCAACTCAAAGGTGGTTTTCGACCTTTGTAGACCACTTTCTCCAATCCGCCAACCCGCGCAGCCGACAAAGCATCCAGAGCACCAATGGCACCTGACACCAAATGTAACTGCGCGCCCGATGTCTGCGCCGCTTCCATCAACTGCGTATACAGTTCTTCGTCGGCCAACGCGCCGACAGATACAGTGACAAGATCAATCCCCAGCGCCAGAACAGCCGCACCATGCTGTCGAAGACCCTCGTGCCCCGCACAGTCGATAAACAAATCCGGACGATCTTCCAAGTCCACAATTGAAGACACCCTTTTCGTCTCTTTTTTCAAACCCGCCATCCGCGTGCCGATGCGTTCCGGACGCACCACCAAAGAGGTCAGTTGCAACCTCTCCTCTACGGCTATCTCGCCCGCTACGTATCGTCCAATTGAACCGAAGCCAATCATGGCCAACTTCTTCATGTTCGCTCACTTATACGGCTGAAGCCTGAAACGCACTGCTTTACGATCTCTTGCTATTCGATAACGTGATATCAAAATAGAGTATATTTAGTTGAGTATATAGCAAAGTGTACTCAAACTACTCCATCCGACCTCCTGGAATTCCGTTACGGTGAAAAACGACACGCCTCATTCAGACCGCGCGATGGTCGGACAGCCCATTTTACGCCGCGAAGACGAACGCCTGATTCGAGGCGCTGGCCGCTATACGGCCGATATTCAGCCCGACAAACTGTTACACGTGGCATTTGTGCGTAGCACCATGCCACGCAGCACGATCCTGGAATGTGATGTAGAAGAAGCGCTCGATGCGCCGGGCGTAGACGCTGTGTTTACAGGCCGTGACGTAGGCCACCTGGGTAACCTGTCCATTTCTCCGCTTATTGAAGTGTCGGGTACGCCGGTTTATCCCATTTTGGCCGAACACACTGTAGCCGCCGTTGGCCAACCGGTAGCGGCCGTGGTCGCTGCCAGTTCGTCTCTTGCGTCGGATGCGGCCGATTACGTAATGATCGATCTTGATGAAGCCCCGGAAAGCGAGGACGAACCTGTAACCGTAAACGGCCGCTGGGAATCCGGTGATGTCGACGCAGCATTTGAAGAGGCGGATCACATTGTTAGCGCTACGGTAAGTCATTCGAGGCTTGCGCCTTCCCCGATGGAACCCAGAGCCATTACCGTAGAATTTGATTCATCTGACGACAGCGTCACCGTCTGGCTCTCCACGCAAACGCCCCACCGCGCACGCCTCGAGCTGGCCAAAATACTGTGCGTCTGCGAAACCAAAATTCGCGTAGTGGCCCCCGATGTAGGCGGCGCTTTTGGCATGAAAGCGGCACTGTACCCTGAAGACGTGCTCGTGGTCTGGGCTGCATTCCGGCTGAAGAAATCTGTGCAGTGGGTTGCCAGTCGAAGCGAAGAGTTTTTGTCGGCCACACACGGCAGAGGATGTCGCAGCCAGGGCGAGCTTGCGGTATCCGCGGATGGACGCTTTCTGGCCGTTAAGTCCTCTATGGCTCTTCCACTTGGGCACTGGCTACCAACCAGCGCCGTAATTCCTGCATGGAACGCCGGGCGGATTATTCCCAGTGGTTACGACATACAAACCCTGAAAGTAACGTCCATAGCCACCGCTACTGATACCGCCGCCGTCGGAATATACAGGGGCGCTGGAAGACCAGAGGCGAATAGCCTGATGGAACGGCTGGTTGATGAAGCCGCCGCCGTAACCGGAATTGATCCATTAGACATTCGGTTACAGAACGTCATTGGCGAGGATCAGTTTCCTTATCGCACGGCCTCAGGCTATGAGCTTGACAGTGGTCGCTATGGCGAAGCGCTTAAAAAACTGGCCGACAGAGCCGATTACGTTTCCATGAAACGTCGACGTGACAAACGGCGAGCCGAAGGCGAGCTTGTCGGCATAGGCCTTGGCTTTTACGTTGAACCCTGTGGCATTGGCTGGGAAAGCGCTCGAATTACTTTGCACCCGGACGGACGCGTCGTCGCTGCAACCGGTGGCAGCTCTCAAGGGCACGGACGCGAAACGGCGCTGGCACAAATTGTAGCCGACGGTTTGAACGTACCGATGAACACCGTTGAAGTTCGGCACGGTGACACCCGCTCATGCCCTACCGGTATAGGTGCTCTGGCTAGCCGAAGCACGGCGATTGGCGGAAGTGCAATGGCTGAGGTTTGTCAGAAAATCAATCGCCGAGTGAAAAACGGTGATTTGTCATCAGGACCCGTGACAGAAGAAATCAACTACGAGAACGACGGCGAGGCCTGGGGTTACGGATGCTACCTGATAGAGCTATCCATCGATGGTGAAACAGGCGTAATTGAAATTGAATCCGCCAACTGCATTGACGATGTCGGTACCATTATCAACCCGCTACTGGTCGAAGGCCAGATCATGGGCGGCTTCGCCCAAGGCATTGGCGAGGCGCTGCTTGAGGAACTCAAGTACGACGAGTACGGCCAGCTCCTCACCGGTTCGTTGACCGACTACGCGTTACCTAGAGCCGATAATATTCCGAAGCTGTCCATCTCAAAATTGGTCACACCTTCGCCCAACAATACGCTTGGCGCCAAAGGTGTTGGAGAAGCCGGGACAATTGGCGCACCAGCAGCCATACTAAACGCGGCCATTGATGCTCTAAGGCCAATCGGTGTCACCTCGCTTGAAATGCCTCTTACAAGCCACCGTATATGGCAGGCTATTAATAACGCGATTACTCAGGAAAACAGATGAAATACACCCGCAATGAAGCCAAAGAATATGCTCGCGAACACATGAGAGGAATCTGGGCGGCGGCGCTCAATCCGTTCTCGGAGGATACCTTGTCGATTAATGAGCCAGGCATGCGCAGCAACATTCGACACTGGGTTGACGATCTCGACATCCAGGGTTTATTCATCGCTGGAAAACAGGGCGAGTTTTTTTCGATGTCAATGGCAGAACGCAAACGGAATTTTGAAATTGCCGTTGACGAAACCGGAGACAAAGCGCAGACCATCATGTCGTGCTCGGACCAGAATTTTGACACGGTCATTGAGCTTGCAAAACACGCGGAAAACGTAGGTGCGGACTACATAGTCGTACACGCCCCCATGCTGCATTTTATTACCGATCAGGATGACACGGTATTTAATTATTACAACGAAGTTTGCCGCCACATAAACATTGGGGTAGCTATGTGGAGCCACCCGGATTCGGGGTACCTGATGTCCCCTGAACTGTGCGCACGAGTGGCCGAAATACCCAACATTGTGTCTATCAAGTACAGCGTGCCGCGTGCCATGTATTCGCGACTTTCTAAAATGGTAGGCGATACGCTTCTGGTCAGCACGGCTGCCGAGGGTGAATGGCTTGATAATATTGAAGAGCTCGGTTGGCAGCTGTACTTGTGCTCGTCACCACCCTACCTGCTACAAACCAAAAACGATCGACGCATGCACGAGTACACCCGTCTTGCCTTTCAGGGCGAATTCGCCAAAGCGCGAATTGTGAAGGAAAGCCTGGAGCCGGTGCGTCAGGCGCTCAAAAACACTCGTCCGGCTGACAAGCCTCAAGCCCATCAAAAATACTGGCAGGAATTACTGGGCCAGACTGGCGGCCCGGTTCGCTCTCCTCTGCTTCAGCTAACGGAGCGCGAGAAAGAAGCCACAAAAGCCGCGTTTGATGCGTGCGGATTAAGGCTTTAAGTACAACGGCTGACCCGACTGCACCATGAAGATAGCCCCTACGGCGAAGTTGAACGTGTACCCAACGACACTCGTTTTATCGCGCTGGAAGCCGCTCCCGCTGAGTTTGGTATCACCGGCATAATAAAGGTATCGACACGGCGATCAAGCCACCTTCGCATCAGGCTGGATAGTCCCAATTAAAAGTATTTCTTCAGGCCCTGCCAAACGGTATCATGCTCCAAACGTCAGTTTGACACTCTAACCGGGAACCATCATGTTTGAATCTCTTGAGCCGCTGCCAGCGGACCCCTTGCTCGGCCTTATTGCAGAACACCGCAAGGATCCTCGGTCCAATAAAATCGACTTAGGCGTTGGCGTTTACAAGAACGTCGAAGGTGAGACTCGCGTACTGGATGTCGTCAAGCTGGCAGAGCACAAAATCGTCGACTCGCAGCAGAGCAAATCGTACCTTGGTACCGCAGGTCGAGCGCTGTTCAACTCGGAAATGCAACACCTCGTCTTTGGCGACAGCGCTCCTGACGAGCGCATTGTCACCGTGCAGGCACCGGGCGGCTCTGGCGCTCTTCGGCTGGGCGCCGAACTCGTTAAGCGAGCTCACCCTGACGCCAGCGTTTGGGTGCCCGATGAAACATGGAGTAATCACACCCCGCTTCTGGGCAGCGCCGGGCTCAACATGAAAACGTATCCTTATTACGATTCGGCAACCCATTCCCTGCGTATCGATCAAATGCTGGAGGCACTCAAGCACATTCCGGAAAACGACATTATTGTGCTGCATGCCTGCTGCCACAATCCGACAGGCGTGGATCCGACTAACGAACAGTGGCGCGACATTGTTGACGCTATTGAAAAGCAGAAGCTGGTTCCTCTTTTCGATACGGCGTATCTTGGTTTCGCTGTCGATCTCGAGGCCGACACGTATTCCATTCGCTACGCCACTGAAAAACTTGAAGAGCTGATTATCACCTCTTCGTGCTCCAAAAATTTTGGTCTCTACCGGGAACGCGTTGGCGCGCTGAGCATGCTCACCAAGAGCTCTGATGAAGCCAGAATATTAGCCAGTCAGGCAAGCCTTGCCGCACGCACCATGTACTCAATGCCGCCCGATCACGGCGCCGCAATTGTCGCCTGCATTTTGTCGGACGATGCACTTCGTTCGAAGTGGCACGTTGAACTTAACCATATGAGAGACCGTCTTTCGGCCATGCGAACGCTTCTACACAGCGCCCTGAAGAAAGCCGCGCCGGAACACAACTTTGACCATTTAGTTCGCTCAAAAGGCATGTTCTGCTACCTGGGCATTAGCGCCGACAAGGTTAAACAGCTTAAGCAAGACAACGGCATTTACATGGCTGGGTCCAGCCGTATCAATGTGGCAGGCATTACACCGGATAACGTAGGCTATCTGGCCGATTCGATAAAAGCCGTTCTTTGACTGCAATGAACCTGGCGGCGCGTGACTCACGCCCTGCTGACCGCCCTGGGGCGCTTGGATTACTTTGCGTTCGCTCTATTTTCGCTGGAGTGACTTCCAGCCGCGATGAAGCAGGCGGTGCTGCTAAGTGTTGATACGACTTTACGCGGCGAGATGAACCGATCAGCCTGCCCGACCGGCGGTCGGACAGGCAAACGTCTTCGGGGAACGCTATCTACTGACCTACAGAACCAAGCTGTAAAAGTGCCGTGGAGAGAGGCGTTACTTAGTACCTTTCTGGGGGCAAATCAGAAACTTCGATCCTGTGGATTTTGCGTTATAGCGCTCCACAACGTCAGTTTGCAGCGCCTCAATAAGCGACAGCTCGTCGGTGTAGTGACTGGCAAACGTCGTTTTGAGCTCAGTGACGACGCGCTTTCTCAAACGGCCCGCCACTTCCTGGCCTGCCTTGGCTAAAAAGTTTGGCAACAACCAGCCTCCTACGCCCCATGCCATTCCGTAGCCACGACTCAGCATGGTGGGTGAGGTGTCAAGGCCACCGTATAGATAAACCTGTTTGTGATGCACTGAACCGTAAATGCTGTAAGCACCCGGTGTGCGACTTGCCGCCGCTTCCATTGCGGTGAGAATGTCAGAAGCCAGCTTGCCGCCTCCGGTTGCATCGAATGCAAGGGTCGCACCTGTTTCGTGAATGGCGTCAATCAGCGTTTTCATAAAGTCCGGCTCGCTGCTGTTGCAGACATATTTGGCCCCCATTTCTTTCAGCAGGTCTGCCTGTTCGGTTCGACGAACTATATTGACCAAATCCACTTCGTCGGCCTGACAAATGCGATTGAGCATTTGGCCAAGGTTGGAGGCGGCTGCTGTATGCACAATGGCCTTGTGTCCTTCCATACGCATCGTTTCGAGAAACGACAGAGCGGTCAGCGGATTAACGAAGCTAGAAGCACCGTCTTTTGCCGTTTGCCCTTCGAGCAGCGGCATGCACATGGCCGCCTTCAGGCAGCGATACTCTCCGTACATGCCGCCTCCCATAACCGCGACGGTTTTACCCATGAGCGCTTGGGCCATATCGCTGTCGCCGGCCGCAACCACCACGCCAGCGCCCTCGTTGCCAATTGGCAGGCTTTGGCCCACACGCGACTTCATAACTCGCATACCCGCTTCCGGTACGGGAGCAGACAGCACGGTATCCGCGCCTGACCCACTTGTGGAGGCCTTGGTCATGTTGGCCCAGCCAAACATGACGCCCAGATCGGACGGGTTAATGGGCGTGGCTTCGACTCGCACAACCACCTGATCGTCTTCAGGTGTAGGCATCGGCACTTCGCTGACGTCGAGCCGAAGCTCTCCTTCTTCGGTTACGGTGGAAAGGAGTTGGGAATACGAGGATGGAAGTGACATGCGAGTCTCCTGAATAAAAATGCTTCACTGCGTCAATTGTATAGGTCATTGCTTTCCAGCGTTGTCTTTTCGATCATTGGCCGGGCTCTACAGACTTCAGGCCCACCAGAACACTCAAATATCCCTGACTAGCCTGACTTACAAAAGTAGGTCAGAATCGTCGTGTCTGTCCGGTCCTTTGATGAACGATGTCTACTACCGATGATCAGCTGCATCGAGCTAAAGACTGATACGGCACGAACGTATTTGTTGCCTGAGGTGATAACATGAAGTCCCATCACGGGGCAATACTATATTATAATTAAGTTTAGATATTGATCTTTAAACATTGATATTTATAAATTTTTTCTAACCTAGAAATTACATTAACTAAAAATGGCGGGCTAGCCCGCCGGTTTAACGCTAAACTTGTGCACTGCATTAAGATGACCGGCGGCGCGGTTTTTTGAAGTTCACGGCGGGGCTTATACCCTATACCCCACCTCTTCGACTTGAACCCGAAGCATTTATAAACCCGATCCAAATCAGGAATTCTCCACCTGAACAATCAGCTAAAAAGGACACCGCCTTGAGCGCACCCGTTAATCCAATTCAACATCAAACGTATATTGAAATGCCCGAGGAACTGTACTCGGAAACCGCGCCAGCCGGCAGCGACTCCCCTACTCTCGTCGAACTCAACCTGGGTTTAATTCAAGAGCTCGGACTCAATCAGGATTGGTTCGCGAGCCAGAGTGGAATCGCCGCTATGGCAGGCAACGGCTCTGATTCGGTGCCAACCGTCGCCCTCGCCTACGGCGGACATCAATTTGGCAACTGGGCCGGTCTCCTGGGTGACGGGCGGGCCCACATGCTGGGACAAATAAAGTCGGCCTCGGGCCAGTTAATTGACGTGCAGTTAAAAGGCTCGGGACGCACCCGTTTTTCACGAGGCGGCGATGGATACGCTACGCTTGGAGCCGTCCTGCGTGAACACATGGTCAGCGAGGCCATGGCTGGCCTTGGAATCCCTACCACTCGATCGCTCGCGGTCATAACCACCGGCCAATACGTTTATCGGGAGCAGCCTGTATCCGGCGCAATTTTAGTCAGAACGGCGCAGAGCCATCTTCGTGTCGGTACGTTTCAGTATGCATTCAACACTCTGTCCAAAGACGAATTTCGTGCGCTGGCGGATTTCACCATTGAGCAGCTCTATCCGCATTGCGAACAACAGGCAAACAAGTACGAGGCGTTACTAAACGTCATTGTCGCGCGTCAAGCGACCCTTATTTCGCAATGGATGCTCACCGGCTTTATTCATGGAGTTATGAATACTGACAATACCGCGATTTCAGGGGAAACTATTGACTATGGACCCTGTGCGTTTATGGACGAGTTTCACCCTCAAAAAGTGTTCAGTTCAATTGATCAATTTGGACGTTATGCCTGGAACCAACAGGCGACTATTGGGCTGTGGAACCTCACGCAGCTTGCACACACATTCAGCTCACTACTTGATCCCGATGCGGACAAGGCCACCGCACTTATTGAGTCGATTGTGAGTCGATTTGGACCGCAATTTCAACAGTCCTTCCACATGGGTTTGGCGCGAAAGCTGGGTTTGGCAGTAGAACCGGAAGCACTCGCTCCCATTGCACAAAGTACCTTTGAACTGATGACAGAAGGCGCTATAGACTTCACCCAATTCTTTGATCGATTGACACATGTAGCAGGCGGAGAACCCGACAGCTTCTTGCTTAAATTGACCGACAAAACGTCAGCTCTTGAAAGCTGGCTGACTCAATGGCATGACGTGCGAAAGTCGTCCGGAGAAAGCCTGGATGTCATGCGCAAAGCTAATCCTGCCGTCATTGCTCGTAACCACCGCGTTGAGCAGGCGATAAAAGAGGCTGTCGAGCAAGATGACTTCACATTGTTCAGACGCTTGACCGGCGCGCTAGCCCATCCGTGGGCGGTTGATAGCAATAATCTCGATCTGCAGGAAGCACCGCTTCCCGCTGAGCGAATCACCCGCACGTATTGCGGAACCTGAATGAGCAACGTTCTGCGCTCGTCGCACAGGACAGAAGAGCCGACACCTTAACGCGAGACAAACTGGAAACCAGAATGAGCACAGCCGAAAAACACGTCACCGAAAACCTGCGAACGGGAGAGGCAGATACCCTGCTCAAAGACTTTGAGCAGCAGCGGACCGACTTTCTGAACGCTCCAACACCTGACCTCACCCAGCGAAAAAACGATTTGCGGGCGCTTAAAAAACTTCTTTTGGATAATCAACAGGAGATCATTGACGCCATCAGTCAGGACTACGGCAACCGCTCAAAACACGAAACCCAGTTCGCCGAAATTATCACCGTTGCAGATGGGATAAATCACGCCATAAGTCATCTCAGATCCTGGATGAAAGTGCAGCGCCGGGACATTGATATAACGCTGTTTCCGGGCGCCAAAAACCGCGTGATCCCCCAGCCTCTTGGTGTTGTCGGCCTGATCATTCCGTGGAACTTTCCTATTAATCTTGCATTCTCGCAGCTGATTGCTGTATTCGCCGCCGGAAATCGAGCCATGGTGAAAATGTCCGAGAACTCGATCCATTTATCGCGTCTACTAAAGCGTATTTCGCCCGACTATTTCCCGGCCACGAAACTGTCCTTTTACGAAGAGTCCGGCCGCACCGGTATTGAGTTCTCGAAAATCCCTTTCGACCTCCTCATCTTCACCGGCTCTGGTCAGACTGGCCGCGCGGTGATGGCCGCAGCTGCAACCAACCTGACGCCCGTAATCCTTGAGCTAGGCGGTAAAGCACCAGCGATAATTGACCCTGATTACCCACTAGCGACGGCCGTCGAACGCATCATGTTTGTTAAGCAGTTCAATACCGGTCAAATATGCACCAACGTTGACTACGTTTTTGTTCATGAAAATCAGGTCGACGAATTCGCCCGACTTGCTCAAAAATATGTAGCGAGCCACTGTCCGGACATCGAACACATAGACTACACGTCGATAATTGACGATAAGGCGTTCGAAAGACTGGAGGCGACTCTGGACGATGCACGCAGCAAGGGTGCCAACGTCATTAATCTGTGTGGTCAGCAAAAACGGAATCCGCAAAGTCGGAAAATGCCGCTACATCTGGTACTGGAAACCACACCCAATATGACCATACGACAGCGAGAAACGTTTGGTCCGTTCCTGATGGTTCTGCCCTACTCCGAACCTGACGAAGTCATAAACTACGTCAATCGTCACGACCAGCCTCTGGCTCTGTATCCATTCACGCTCGATAAGAAACTGGCAGCGCGCTATATCGACCGCATCATGTCAGGTGGGGTTAGTGTGAACGACGCACTGCTACACGTAGCGCAGCACGACTTGCCTTTTGGTGGGGTGGGTCCGAGCGGCATGGGGCACTACCATGGCCGGGAAGGCTTTGAAACTTTCTCCAAGTTGCGCCCGGTCTATTACCAGCCGGGCTTCAGTGTGATGAAGTACCTGCGCCCACCCTACGGCAGTTTTGCCACCAGAGTGTTCAATCTGCTGGTGAAACTCAAGAGCTCACCCTACTGCAAAAGC
>JBGCFV010000045.1:0-143967 GCA_045107075.1 Gammaproteobacteria bacterium | reverse complement strand
ATGCCGATTAAGTTCTTTGATCGCCTTGGCATACCTCGTCTCTCATGATCCTCAACTTCTCGAACCGCCTAGTGCGGACCCGCATGCTAGGTGGTGTGGGAGGGGTTGGACAGATAGCCTGTCCACCCCTATCCCGATTATGGGAGCGTGGTTTCAGGTGTTTGGAGAACGATATAAATACCGTCAAAATCAGCGGCTTCAGTGCTCTTATTGACAGGAGTAAAAATCATTTTGTGATTGCCCGTGCATTGACTTGAATATCCCATAAATTCACCTAAACTCCGCTCTTCCTTTTTCTAAATTCGAAGCCTATGTCCTCTATCACTCAAACTATTGCACGAGAACTAAATGTAAAATTGTCTCAGGTAGACGCGACCGTCGCCATGCTTGACGAGGGTTCGACAGTTCCGTTTATTTCCAGATACCGAAAAGAAGTCACAGGCGGATTAGACGATATTCAGTTGCGGTCATTGAGCGAACGTTTGGTCTATCTGCGAGAACTGGTTGTCCGAAAAAAGAGCGTTCTGGAGAGCATCGAAGAGCAAGGCAAGCTTAGCCCGGAGCTACGTCTTGCAATTGAACAGGCCGACACGAAAACAAGGGTAGAAGATTTGTACCGGCCGTATAAAAAGAAACGTCGAACCAAAGGACAGATTGCTATCGAAAGGGGTCTGGAGCCTTTGGCCGATGCCATATTGGAAGATATGAGTCTCGCTCCAGAAGTGCTGGCAAAACAGTTCATCAATGAAGAGCATGAAATTAGTGATGTCAAAGCGGCGCTAGACGGTGCGAAGTATATTCTGATGGAGCGCTTTGCTGAACACGCCGATTCGCTTGCTCGCCTGAGAAGCATTATTGCGGACAAGGGCATGCTGATGAGCACGGTGGTAAAGGACAAAGAGGAGGAAGGAGAAAAGTTTCGCGACTACTTTGACTATCAGGAACTGGTGTCCAAAGTTCCGCCTCATCGTGCGTTGGCGCTGTTTAGAGGCCGAAAGGAAGGCGTTTTATCGCTAAAGCTTGATATACCGGATCTGGCCTATGACGACTTCCATCCGTGTGAAGCCGCCATAGCAGCTACCTTTGAGCTACCTTACTGTCCTAAAGGTAATTTCTCCAATGCACCAGTCGCGGGCAAGTGGCTAACTGAGGTTGTGCGCTGGACATGGCGAATAAAGCTGTTGACCCAAATTGAGAATGACCTCCTGGGGAATCTGAAAGAAGTCGCAGAAGCAGAGGCGATAAAAGTATTTGCCGATAATCTAAAGGATGTTTTACTCGCGTCGCCTGCAGGCCAGCGTGCAACGATTGGCCTTGATCCCGGGCTGCGCACAGGCGTAAAAGTTGCGGTTATCGACAACACGGGTCAGTACGTGGATGACACTACCATCTACCCCCATGCTCCCAGAAATAATTGGGATCAATCGATAGCTACTTTGGCAAAGCTTGTGGCTAAATATAAAGTTGAGTTACTTGCTATCGGTAATGGAACCGCTTCCAGAGAAACAGAAAAACTCGCATCAGAGTTAATTCAAAAACATCCAGAGCTTAGAGTGACTAAGGTGGTTGTGAGTGAGGCGGGAGCCTCTGTGTACTCGGCATCAGAGTACGCGTCAAAAGAATTTCCTAATCTTGATGTAACGGTTCGCGGTGCAATATCCATCGCTCGAAGACTACAAGACCCTTTGGCAGAACTGGTGAAACTTGATCCACAATCAATTGGTGTGGGTCAGTACCAACACGATGTCAGTCAGTACAAGCTGGCCAAATCTCTTGACGCCGTAGTTGAAGACTGTGTAAACGCGGTAGGCGTTGAAGTTAATACGGCATCCGTAGCGTTATTGCACAGAGTTTCGGGGCTTAGTGAGTCGCAGGCGAGTAATATCGTTGAGTGGCGTAACGCTAACGGTAGGATAAAAAACCGTGAGCAGCTCAAGGCAGTCCCACGGCTAGGCCCCAAAGCCTTTGAGCAAGCGGCCGGTTTTCTAAGAGTTCAAAATGGAGATACGGCACTCGATAGCTCTGCTGTGCACCCGGAATCCTATTCTTTGGTTGAAAAAATGGCCAAGCAAAGCGATTGTAATGTTCATGAGCTCATAGGCAATAAAACAATTCTCAAAAAGCTCGAGGCTAAAGATTTCGTCAATGACGAAGTTGGGCTACCAACCGTGGTCGATATCATCAAAGAGCTGGATAAGCCTGGTCGTGACCCGAGGCCCGAGTTTAAAGTTGTCGCGTTTAAAGAAGGTGTTGAGAAGCTAACCGATTTGAGACCTGACATGACACTTGAAGGCACGGTCACCAACGTCACCAATTTTGGCGCCTTTGTTGACGTGGGTGTTCATCAGGATGGTTTGGTTCACATATCAGCGCTTGCCAATCGTTTTGTTAAAGATCCGCGGGAAATCGTTAAAACCGGTGACATTGTAAAAGTGAAGGTGATGTCAGTTGATGCCAAGCGCAAAAGAATTGCTTTGAGCATGCGCATGGAAGATTCAGCTGCTGAACACGAAGCGGGTGGATCGTCCAGAGGCGACCGCAAGGAAAAACCGCGTCCGAAAACCCGTGAAGTAAGAAAACAGGTAGAGGCAAAACCAGAAGGAGCCTTGGCTCTAGCCTTTGCCAAAGCGAAACAGAAGAAGTAGAGATCTTAAACTTTTCGCTAATAGATAGGGTGTGAGAGAAATATGACTATGAGACGTTTAGCTATCGCTGTTGTGCTTTTTGCAGGTCTGACTGGATGCGGTGAAGCCTCGAAGCATTCGGAGCCTAGTATTGTCGGCTCTTGGGAGCTTCAAGATAGCGGGGAAGGGGACTATTTTTTTACGCACGTTGGATTTACGACAGACGGTGTCAAATGTGTCATGGTCTATGAAGAGACACAAACTGGCGTAGCGGTATTAGCGTATCTCAATACTTATAAAGTTGTAAATGGCGTTATTGTTACGACCTATGGAAAATCTAATGAGGGCGTGCCAGAGGGAGAGGTCATGCGGGATCGCATCGATTTATTGAACGCAGAGAAAATGCATAGCGTGATGATACAGCCTCCAGATCCGCAAATAGAAAAACACATTCGCCTCCCAGACGTTGACCCTCAGAGAATTTGCGGATTGGTGAAAAGATGGCTTGGAATTGAAAGCCCGCCGCCGTAGAAGGTTTCCGTATCAAGAGGGCTACTTGAGAGCCTTGAACCGTTTGTTGACATAAGGTTATCCGCGACAGCTCCGCTCGGTGATATCGCTAATTGCAAAGTATCGAGGAATACTCCAGTCATGTGATTGTAGTCCAGAAAGTTAACCGCTCCTTTACCCGTGAAGTCGAGTAACTCGTTTGTGTCTAAACTATGAACTGGGAACGCAAAGCTATCACGGGGGAGTGAACCTGTGTGCCGATACAGGCTCAGTGTGGTCGAAGTGAATCAAGAGCAGTGGTGCACAGGCGCAGCAGTGAGGCATCGGGAGTGCCACCGTCGCGACAAGAGTCTACGACGCTTTCCAAAGCAAGCGCTGCAACTTGTGCTCGCTCGCTAATTTGCCCGAGTGCTCCTTTCAGATGTTCAATTACTTTATCTTGGGCTTCAATTTCCCCGAGTAATTGGTCGTAGTGTGGTTGGCGATAGTGATGCATCAAGGTGTTGATGACCGGCTTGTGTCCGATGAGATAATCAAAATGAAAATCCTTGGCGGCAAAGTTTGCGAGGCCGTCGATATTCTTTAGTGCTTGATCGGTCACGCGCTTAAAGCCCATTGTCCAGTCTGCATATTCGCGCTGTTCAATTTCGCGCCGGTGCAGAATTTTCAAATCGGCGTGGCGCGGGTCTTTGTGAATGTGCTCAACCAGACCGTCGACCACGTCGTCCTCACCCTCGAGAGCCTGCAGAAAGGTTTCGTTACCGTACAACAGCATGCCTGTGACACCGCGTTTACGGTTATTGGTCTGACATTGCACAAGCAATTCCATCAACTGCTCTGTAGACATACGTCCGTCCGTGCGGCTTGCATACGATACCTGAATCATGGCAACTCCAAAATGTGCTTAATAATTTGAGTCCGAGTCTAGCAACACAAGCTTGGAAACGATGTGAAGGAGCTGACGCACTAAAAAAGCCTGAATTAAGGGTTAGCCTCAGTCAGGAAGCGATTGGGACCCGAGAAACCGGCAAATTCTGGCCAGATCACTTGAGTTTAGTTCTCACGGGCGAACATCGCCGAGTATATTGATATTGGGTAGGTGCTGTTCGGTCTTATATGACCTCCGGGCTCTGTCAACGAACGGGCTGCTCCAGACGCCAGTACGGGCGTGGCTCTGTCACTTGAATCTCTGCAGTAGGGCGCTCGGCCCCCAACTTGTATTTCGTTTTATTCTTGTTTTGACTCTTTGAGTTTGAGTTTCAAAATATAGATCAGTCGTTTAAGAATAGGCATGGTAACGCTATCGCAGTAAACTCAATGTGTTGTTACCCGAGACTACCCCGGGAATCTTAGATCTAGTTAGCAGAGCTTATCTCAGAGACTGAAATTCGTAATTGTCGATAGAGAAACTCTGAGTTCTATAGTGCATACCAGCGGGCTCTTTGTGTGCGTAACCGAATGTACTTTACTTAGTTAGTTACAAGTAGTCGTTAAAGCACTAGGACCAGGAGCATCAAGAAATACGCCCGTCATGTAACTGTAGTCCAGAAAGTTCACCGCTCCCTCACCGGTAAAGTCGAACAGCTCGTTCGTGCCCAAGAACTGATCCGGGAATGCCGCGATATCAAGAAAGTTAATGATGCAGTCGTTGTTTATATCGGCGTCGCAGCGGTTGCCGTAGCCATCACCGTCGGTGTCCGTCTGCGACGGGTTAGCGACTAGAGTGCAGTTATCGACCCCGTCGATGATGCCGTCGCTGTCGGAGTCGACTGCTGCGTTGCAGACTTCGCCGCGTGCGGCTTCCCACACTTCCATGTAGCGGTTTGCGGAACTGTATAACGGATCAAGATTGGCATCGCTCATGCCAACTGCTTTGGCGTCGGCGATGAAGTCGGGGATAAGACCTACGTGCGCCAGCCCGTCCGTATTAAAGTCGTAGGTTTGCTGTCCGGTTACCTGCTGTCCGAACGTACCGAACTCATTGGTGAACGGGTAAACAAGCTGGTTGCCCGCGCGTTCCTGTGCGCTGCGCTGGTCTTTGCGTGACGACAAAAGGTCAACCACGCCGGTAGGCTCACCGCCGCATCCGTCGCCGCCAAAACGCGGGCCGGCGTGAGCGGCCACGCCATTGAAGTCCGTACCGAGGGCCACGGGGCCCTGCATGATTTCAACCGCGTACTGATACGCCTGTATCCACGATTTGCTCGTCGTGCGGCAATCGTTGTCGATATTCGGAAAACCGGAGCCTGGTGTGGGCACGTGCTGACCCGTTGCCGGGGAGTTGAGCGTTCCAATCATGCCGCCAAGATTGCGGATGCTGTTGAGTTGCGCTGCTGTGCGCATGCGTTCGTGTCGGCTCGACTGGTCCTCAATATCAAACATTTGGGTGTGACTACTCACCAGCGGGTAGTTAGGCGCGCCTTGTCCAGTGGCCAGGTTAATGGTCTGGTCGAGTGAGTGGTTCGACATGTGATCGATATCGATTAGCATGCCTTTGGCCATCATGCGCTGGATTAAATCTACGCCCGCGGGTGTTAAGCCTTGCACGTTGCAGGTCGTGGGCACCGAATACTGAGGCGAGATATCACCCAAATCGCAGCTGATAAAAGGTCCGTTGGAAATGGCACACGCGGCTGCTCGCAGCAGGTCTATGACCACGTTGTTGTGCCGGAAACCGTATCCGTTGTTCGAGCCGGGAGTCGTTGCGCAGTCTTGCGTTAGCTGCCATTCGTACTCAATGTAGCGATTGCCAACGGCGAGTGGGTCAGACCAGACCGCCGCGCCTGCGAACGCGTTGTCGAAATTGTGTACCGGAAAAACATGGCGCACGCCCCAGTCGTAGTAGAAGTCGATAGCTTTTTGCACGGTATCGAGCTCGGGGCGCGACGTCATGTTCGGGCAAGGCCCGGTAGACCGACAGTTAAACAGGTTGTCCACTTCAATGCCGAGCGTTACGGCCATCTTGCCTTGCAAAATAACGGCGCGTGCCTCAGTGGGTGTGTTAACAATTCGGAACCAGCCTTGTCCCGGGCCGCCGTTCTGAGAATCAAGCCAGTCTTGAAAGTCGTAAGCGGCCTGAATCTGTAAATCGATGGCGCCCATCGAGTCGCCGCAGTCGGTGCCCGCGACTTGAATAGAGGTCTCGCAGAATACCTCGCTGTGCACGGCCAGCATTACCATGTGCCGTAGTCCGCCGCGATACGCACGCTCAATCCATTTGTAGTACATCTGTTGATGTACCGTCGAGGAGTAGTCCGGCCAGCCGTTAAACAACGGTGCGCCGAGCGGTGAACTCGGTGCGTCCCCCGAGCCTGTACCGATAGGATCGTCAAACGGTGCGTGATCGCCGTGCAAGAGTACCTGCCCGTCGCAGACGCCGGTGTTGAGTAAATAATCGGGGCAGTCGGGTGCAATTCCGTCGTCTACGGGCGTTTGCGGCAGTCCGCCCTCGAGCGCTCCCACAACACTCGCATTGGTTCCGTAGTCTTGTTTAAGCGCTTCATTAATGCCGCCTGCCGGGTCATACACTTTACCGATAAAAGCGGCGCCGCCATGTCCAAGGTCGGCAAACACATGCGTATGCATGTCTGACATGCCGCGCACAGAGCAAAAATCGCTTATCGGTTGAGGCTGTGGCGCGCAGTTGGTGCAGCCGACCTCAGGCTCGGAAATCTGGGTGATACCTGAAACATCGCTCATGTCACCGCAGCTGGTGCTTGAGTAGATGGCTGCTGGCGTGGCGCTTGCGCCGCAGAAGCAATCCCCGATGCAACCTGGCACTTCATCAAGCCCTTCGTTACAGGCCGCGCCTTCACCCGCGCAACAGGCACGCTGGCCGATACCACCGCATTCGGTAGCCGTCACACACGTTGAGTTGGCGGTTTCACCGGTGTCGCACAGGCAGTCTCCTGCACAACCCGGAACCTCATTGACTCCGGCGCTGCACGCGCCAAAGCCCGCTTCTCCTGTGCAACACGCGCGCTCGCCCGGTGCGCCGCAAGGAGTTACAGCTTCGCACACGCTGTTCGATTGTGTACCCCAAGGCAAATTGCCACACTGTCCCGCATTGGCTTGTGGCACCTCAACGTTACCGGTGGTGCACGCACCAAAGGCCGCTTCTCCGGCGCAGCAAGCTCGTTGACCCGTGCCACCGCACGGCGTAACGGCGCGACAAAGTCCTTGTGACTGAATACCCGGAGCCAGATTGTTGCACTGTCCGGTATTTGCGATGGGCTGTTCAATGAGTCCGGCCTGACAGGCGCCAAAGCCTGCTTCGCCCGCGCAGCAGGCTCGCTGGTTTACGCCGCCACAAGGAGTAGGGGGCAAGCAAACCGAATTGGACTGAGTGCCAGGCAAGTTGGTGCAGAAGCCGGCATTGGCCTGCACGTTTTCAACCAGACCAGCCTGGCAGGAGCCAAAACCAGACTCCCCCAAGCAGCACGCCCGCTGGCCGCTGCCGCCACAAGGGGTCGGTATCACACAGCTACTGTTCGATTGAAAAATGCTGTTACTGCACTGGCAGTCACCGGTGCAGCCAGGAATTTCCAGCAAGCCGGTCATGCAGGCTCCAAATCCGGCCTCAAAGAGACAGCACGCTCGTTGACCGTTTCCTCCGCAGTTTTGTGCAGATGCGTCTACCGGCATGAACATTGATACCGCAGTGACTAAAACCGCAGCTGACATAAATGAACGGGCGAGGCGGGTGAGCGCGACCCGGAACGAGGTTTTGGAAGAGAACGAGGCGGCTGTGATCATTAGTGCTTACTCTTGTTTTTTGCTTAACTTAGCACCCGTACAGGCTGTGGCACCAGCACTCATTTTATTTACTGTATTATGTTATGGCAGTTGAGCGCCGTATGATGTTGTACGGTCGGCTAATCAATGTGGCTAGTCAACAATTCAGCTGTGAAACAGTAGCGTTCTAAGAAATACACATACCGCACTGCGCGATGAAAAAATACACTACAATCGAATTATCACATCAAGGGAAAACCGGCATGTCATTAGTCACTCGTATACTCACCATTTTGGCTTTATCCGCGTTTTCTCAGACGGTACTCGCCGATATCGATCCAGACAGTTTTCCCTCCGAGCTACGAGCGCTTGAATGGCGAGAGGTTGGGCCCTACCGCGGTGGCCGATCAGCGGCTGTTACCGGCATACCAGGCGATGAACAAACGTATTACATGGGCACAACCGGTGGCGGTGTGTGGAAGACGCTCGACGCAGGACAGTCTTGGCAAAACGTATCCGATGGATACTTTGGCGGGTCCATTGGCTCTGTTGCCGTTTCCGAATGGGATAACAACGTTGTCTATGTAGGCACCGGCGAAAAGACCGTGCGAGGCAACGTCTCTCCAGGTGAGGGCATGTGGAAGTCTACTGACGCTGGCGATACCTGGTCCCGAGCCGGGCTGGATGACGCACAGCACATTGCCCGCGTTCGCATTCATCCGAAGAACCCTGACGTAGCGTACGCGGCGGTCATGGGTCACCTTTTTGGCCCTAACAGTCAACGCGGTGTTTTTCGCACGACCGATGGCGGCGCGTCATGGGAACGCGTGCTGTTTGTAAACGAAGACACCGGTGCCGTTGACTTGATCATGGACCCGACTAATCCGCGTATTCTTTACGCTGGCATGTGGCGCGTGCGGCGTACACCGTACAGTCTTTCCAGCGGTGGAGAAGGGTCGGGCTTATACAAGAGCGTAGACGGCGGCTCGACCTGGGAAAACCTGACGAACAACGAGGGCTTGCCTACCGGCACCGTTGGTATTGTCGGAGTGACCGTATCGCCGACAAACAATCAGAACATTTACGCCATGATTGAATCTGAAAAAGGCGGGCTGTTTCGCTCTCGCGACGCAGGCAAGACGTGGGCGAAAGTTAATGAAGAGCGCAAGCTGCGTCAGCGAGCCTGGTACTACACGCGTCTCTATGCAGACCCCGTCGACCAGGATTCTGTTTACGTCCTTAACGTGCGCTTTCACTATTCGAAAGACGGTGGTAAATCTTTTAGTGCTATCGGCGTGCCGCACGGTGACAATCACGATTTGTGGATTGACCCGGCAAATCCGCTGCGCATGATTCAGGCAAACGACGGCGGTTCGAACGTGTCTTTCGACCGCGGTGCCACCTGGTCGGCGCAGTCAAACCAACCCACCGCACAGATGTATCGCGTTTCAACCGACAATGCGTTTCCGTATCGATTGCTTGGCGGGCAGCAGGATAATTCGGCTGTTCGTATTCGTTCACGCTCCGCCCGTGGCCGTTCTATTGGCGTGCGCGACTGGGAGCCTACGGCCGGCGGTGAAAGTGGTCACATTAGTGCCAAGCCAGACGATCCTGATATTGTAATTGGTGGTTCCTATGATGGCTTCCTCATTCGGTTTGATCATCGTACCTCTGAACGACAGGCCATAAACGTCTGGCCCGATAATCCGATGGGGTGGGGCGCGGCGGAACTGAAATACCGGTTTCAGTGGAATTTCCCGTTGGAGTTTTCCATTCATAACCCTGAGCGCATGTACGCTGCCGGTAACGTTCTGTTTATCAGCGACGACATGGGCGACAGCTGGCAAGCCATTAGCCCAGACCTGACACGCAACGATAAGTCTCGCATGGGTCCTTCAGGCGGTCCGATTACAAAAGACAATACGAGCGTTGAGTACTACGGCACCATTTTTGCTTTAGCGCAATCGCGCACAGATGAAGGCGTTATTTGGGCAGGCTCCGACGACGGCCTTGTTCATGTTACGAGAGACGGTGGCGAGAACTGGGAGAACGTGACACCCAGGGGTCTGCCCGAGTGGACGCAAGTCAACATGCTCGAAGCGCATCCGTTTGAAGAAGGCGGTGCGTATTTGACGGCGACCAGTTATAAGTCTGACGACTTCCGGCCTTATCTTTATAAGACGACCAACTGGGGCAAGAGCTGGAAAAAAATTACGAATGGTATTCCAGACTCTCATTTTACCCGCGCGCTGCGTGCCGACCCCGATCGACCCGGACTGCTCTACGCGGGCACCGAGCGCGGCATTTACTACTCCACAGATGACGGTAAATCCTGGAGTTCGTTACAGCTGAACCTGCCGATTGTTCCGATTACCGATCTTGCGGTGAAGGAAAAGGATCTGGTTGCAGCAACGCAAGGACGTGGCTATTGGATACTTGACGACCTGAGTGTTTTGCATCAGCTAAACAAGAAAGGCTCAAGCGCATCTTCTCTTTATAAACCACGAGATTCTTATCGTTATATTGCAGGTAGTCGCCGTGACAGTCCTGGCGACGCGGGTACGAATTCGTATAACGGCGTTAACTTCTTCTATGAAATTGGTCGTGACGTCAGTGCCGACACAGAAGTTACGTTGGCCGTGTTCGAGTCTGGTAGCGATGAAGCGATTTGGAGTTGGAGCCGTAAACCGGCTGGGGATGACGGCGAAGAGAAAAAGCCAAACCCGAATGGCATGCCCGACACGGCAGTGCTGACAACAGATGTTGGTCTTAACCGTCACAATTGGGATTTAACTTACCCAGGCATGGAGCGGTTTAAAGGTCTGATCATGTGGGGCGATATGGAAGAGGGTCCAACGGCCGTGCCCGGAATGTATCGTGCCACGCTTAGCATTGGCGGGAAGCGCCAGGATGTCTCGTTTAAGGTTTTAGCAGACCCGCGTTCGAGCGCGACACCTGACGATTTTGCGGCGCAATTCGCTTTCGTAAAAGAGGCCCGCGATCTGCTGACGCGTACGCACAAAGAGATTGTTAACCTTCGTCAGCTCCGTGCTCAACTCACGTCATTGAGCGGTAGAGCAGAAACAGACGTGGCTATTTCTGAAGAGCTGGCCGCGTCCATTTCCGAGCTAATGGAAAAACTTGATCCCATCGAAAAAGCGCTTTACCAAACGCAAAACGAAAGCCGACAGGACCCGCTCAACTTCCCCATTCGTTTAAACGACAAGCTAAGTGCGGTGATGTCGTTAACGGCAATGGGAGATGCGGCGCCTACGAAGCAGGCTCTTGCGGTGAAACAAGAGCTGAGTTCAGCGATTGAAATACAGTTGGCAGCGCTCGCGGCCATCTGGCGCAATGAGGTACCAGCGCTCAATCAGCGTATCAAGTCCGCCGGGGTAGATTTGCTAAAAGCCGCTTCCGATTAAGGGAGCGGCTCTGGTTTCAGCATTGAAGAAATCGTGATTGCCGGCGCCGCACATGTTTTTGTTCTACGCAGTGGGGCTCGAAGAGGCCTTTGCGTCTGAGTAACGGTGGTGTTGTCAGGTCTCTCAATTTTCGCATCTTTCGTTGACTCGTCTGTAGTCGGGTAGCATCTTAGTAGCTCCAGGAGAAAGGCTCGCAGCCTTGCATAAAAGTACTATTTGGTAGAACGAATGGATAGCTCCCTGGATACGTCGCTTGATACGTCGCTTTATTCTCCGCCATTCCAATTCATCGTAGGCAGTCTGATGTTTTGCGGTAACAGGTCTTGTTCGCCTGTTACATACCAGTGATCCAGAGCATCACTGAACTCAGGGTCCGCTTCCTCAGACTCAAAGATCGCGCCGTGGGATCCTCCGTGGACGGTAATAAAGCGATGATTCGAAAAAAGAGTTTGAACTGTTTTGGCGTCTTCGTACGGAGTCGAGATGTCCCAGGTTCCTTGTATGAGAACGGTTGGTACCGGGGTTTTGAATTCGGATCGATCCATGTCAATAATCGCCTCTCCCCATATGGCGCAGGTTTGCTTGTCGAACAGTGCAGGCGGGCTCACATAGTCCCGCGATGAATCCTGATCAATTTCTTCACGGCGACCGGGCGATATTCCAGAGCTGCATTCGATAATCTCTTCGGCTGCATTGTCTGCGTTTGTTCCAGTCATGTATTGATAAAGTCGTGGAGCCATGTCACTCAGATCACCCTCAATAATGTTGAGCAGATCATCGGGCCAGTCGGACATCGTGTAGCGAAAAACGGGCAACGTCGTTACACCATAAAAGAAGCGTCGAAAGCCGTCTCCATCTATCGATAAATTGATCGTATCGCCGTTTTCTTTGCTGACAAATGACGTAGCAACCGGAATCGAATTCGCCTTATCGATTACGGACTGGTAGGCAGCGATTAATCCCTCATCAGGTATGCGGTCAGCGTATCTCTCCGAGTTGGCGGCGGCTTCTGCCAGATTCGTAAACGCGGCTTTAACCGCGCTGGGACGATCAAATGTGTGATCAGGTCCTTCTAAAGCGCTAAAGGTCGCGCGCTTGACCAGATCTGCGTGATGGCGCAATACCGCGATACCCCAAAATGATCCGAAGCTGTTGCCTTTGAGTTGAATTTGCTTGTAGCCAAGGCTTGATGCGATGTCAGCAACGTCTGCTGCCATTTCCTTGATGTTGTAGCCGCTAAGATCAACGCCCTTATCCAGATATTTGTCTCGACATACCTCAGAGGTTCTACGATAGCGCGCCTGGCTTTGAGTCATTGTATTAACTTCCTCCAATGAAGAAACTGGTGCAGCCGGGCATGATAAATCGCCAGAGGTGCCGAACCCTCGCTGACCGACGATAATCAGATCCGAAAGACGGGTATAGCGTTGAATGTTGCGCTTATAGAATGCTTCGTTCTCGACAGCATCGCCCAAACCCGGGTAACCCGGCCCGCCGCGCAGTAAAAATATGGGAGGGGTGTCAGGGTTTGCTTCCGGTAGTCTTTTAAACCGAAAAAATTCTACATCAATCGTTTGAGTGCTTGAACTGGAGCGGTTAACGGGCACTGAGATGACACCTCGCTCGCTTACAGCTTCCCGCGGTGTATTGGGGATGGGTAGCTGCACCAGTGTTAGTGGGTTTAAAGCATTTTTTTGGAAAACACCCTTGGCTGTTTCGGTGTTTACAACAGGTGCTGTTTGCCCGCAGGCCGCTAGAACAGTCAGTGCAAGCAATGGGGGAATCAACGGTTTAGTCAGGTTCATGTTTGTATCCTTTTATCTTGATGTAAAGATATTGTATGAATAATATCTTTGTGTCAAGATAATTTCATGAGTGATAAACAGAAACATGATTTGATGGATGTGCTGGTATCAGATTGGACAAAGGAGTGTCCGGAACTGGACCCCAGCGCCATGCTGCTTGTTGGTCGTATTATGCGGTTGGGGCGAAAGTTTGAAACACAGGCGACCGAGGTGCTTAAGCCGCTCGGTTTGTCTTATACGGAGTTCGATATTATCGCAACCCTCAGACGCTCAGGCGTGCCGTACGAACTGACGCCGGGCCAGTTAGGAGGGGCGGTTCTGTTGACCTCCGGCGCTATGACGGCGGCATTGGACCGACTAGAAAAGGCAAGGTTTATCACCCGTCACGTTAGTCGATCGGATCGGCGGGTCAAGACGGCTAAACTTACTACCTCAGGAAAGAGGGTCTCGTTAAAAGCGGCGACAGCCCGATTTAATGCTGCTAGTGATGCGATTAGTGAACTGTCTGAAAAGCAGCGCGATTCGCTCGCTCAGCTGCTTTTGAATTGTTCCTAAACTAATACGACTACCTGATGGCGTTGCCCGATTTTTCAGGTTATCTGTTTGTAAAGTTCAAAATTTCAATTTGTCAGGATGCCGATAGCGACTCTATCGGTCGCTGAGAGACTCCCGAGGTGCAACGACGTCGGAGGCAATGAGACGATAGCCGATACTGTTCTATTTCTTGACTCAGATACCGGTAAGCGGCATTAAAACCTGGCGTAGCAGGAGTGCTCTAAACAAGATGCCTTCCACCGTCCATAGGCAGAATACGCCCGGTCACGTAGTGGCTGCCCATTAAGTAATCGACGTTGTGAAGCAGTTCGTCTAAACCACCTTCGCGCTGCATGAGGCTCTTGCGCAGGGTTTTATCCTTGTAAGCGTCGTCATCGTGTTCGTTAAACAGTATCAGTGCGGGAGCGATACTGTTGACTTTTACATGAGGGGCTAAAAGCGAAGCGAAGGATAAGGTCAGGTTATCCTGAGCGGCCTTGCTGGCTGCGTAGGCTATGTGTTTCTTACTGCCGCGACTGCTGACGTAGTCGCCTAAGTGAATAATATCAGCGCCGTTGGCGGCTTTGAGCAACGGAGCAAGAGCGCTATTGATGCAGTATGGTGCTGTCACGTGAATGTCCATCATTCGTTGCATGATTAACGCATCGTCCATTTTGGCTTTATCCGGAAGCCAGTCTGACGCGTTGTGAATAATGGCGCGCAGTTGACGATGTTTCGCGACGATGCGATCGATGAAAGACTGCGGCTGATCAGTTTCGTAGAAATCACAGCAGTGCAGCTCAGCTCCGCGCTTGGCTAGCTCGTCAATCGAAGCTCTTCGAGTGCGGTAGGTACCAATGACCTCGTGACCGCGATCGAGAAACGCGTTGGCCAGATGCAAGCCAACGCGCTGTCCTACGCCGGTAATCAATATGGGGCTATCGCTCACGGATGCAGGAACTCCGCACGCGTATGGATGTTCTCTTTAAAGCAACCTCCGAGCGCGGTTGTGCTTGTTTGCGAGTTAGTGTCCATCACGCCGCGTGATTTCACGCAGTAGTGTGTGGCTTCAATACTGACCGCAACGTCTTCGGTGTTGAGTAACGTCTGCAGGGCGACCAGAATCTGCTTTGTCAGTCGCTCCTGAACCTGAGGGCGTCGGCCGAAAAATCGAACCACCCGGTTTATTTTTGACAGCCCAATGATCTTGTCACGCGGAATATAGGCAACCTTTGCGGTACCGTCGATCGTCACAAAATGATGCTCACAGGTGCTGGTCAAATCAATCTCGCGGATTTTGACCATTTCGTTTACGCCCATTTTGTTATCGATAACCGATAGCTTGGGAAAATCGCGGTAGTCCAGACCAGAGAATATTTCGTGGACGTACATTTTAGCGATGCGGTGTGGTGTTTCGGCCAGGCTGTCGTCGGTGAGATCCAGACCGAGGGTTTCAACGACTTCGCCCATGAGAGTTTTAATTCGCTGGTATTTTTGCTCGGAAGACATCCCGGTTTCGATCATCGGTGTTTCAAGCCCGTGATTAATTAACGTATTGCGGACCAGAATAGCCTCGGGGCTTAGCTCAAAGTCGGATACTGCGTTATCTGTAATTTGTACTGAGTTACTGCTCATGAGGCTTTCTCCAGGCGAGGATAGTTTGTCGAGCGCTCTGCCGTGTATTCAAGACTCAAAGAAACGGAGTCGGCGAAGCGCAGGGCATGTGGTTTGTCGATGGTCACTCGCGCCGTTTGTACGCTTTCGTGCTCGCTGCACAGGCTCAACACATCGGCTACCAGTTTTTCGAGTAATAGAAATTGGCCGTCTTCTACATGGCGAATGACGCTTTTTGTGATTGTCTTGTAGTTGAGGGCGTGTTCGACGCTGTCTTCCAATGCCGCCTCCGAAATGGAGTACGAAATTTGGATGTTTAGCACGACATCCTGCTTTTTTGAGCGCTCATCGGGATTGAAGCCAATGAACGTCCTTAAACGCAGGTTGGTTATATTTATGGTTGCAACGGGTGTGGTCACGTTATTCCCCTGTAACTTTTTAGAGTGATTGCTATTATGTATTATCGGCGTCGCAACCGCGTCAACGGTATGCGGCAGTCTTGTGAAATGATTGCTCGCAAGCGCTCGAAATACGTTCAGATGGCCCGTTTTCATTCGGGCATGTTGTTGCGACCGATATGGGAGTCGCAATGCTTTCGTCATTGTTCGCTTAGTAATTTATCCCCTCGGCTCGCGCAACGCGTTCGAGTGCGACTTCGATCAGAGCGCGGGCCTCAGCGGTGGTCTGGTGCAAGTATCTATGTAGCGCTGCGTCGTCCTCGTCGCGGTTCTCGCAGTTAGCGCTATACAGCTCAAACGCGTTTAGATCACTGACAAGCTGGGCGAGATGATGAGGGCATTCGCAGTCAATCGCCGTGGATGCTCGCGTGAGCGTTGCTAGCTGCTGGGTGCTGAATTGCCGCGGGGCGACCTGACCAACGTCTTCCCACCCTATGTCCTCAGGTTTCGATTCTTTGGGCTGGTTGTCTGGTTTTGTCCGGGGAGTATAGGCGCGCAAGACCGCAGCACGAACTTCGTCCGCAGTAACCGGAGATCTCATTACAACGAGGCGTGAATCTATGGCCAAGTCGACGTCGGGCAGTCGACCGTAGTTGTAAATGAGGACGCCGCAAGCGGCACCGGCCTTGCGTATTGTGTCTCGCATATAGCTCAGCAGTTTCGTATCAAGTACCGGAGTTTCGACGATAACAACATCAATTTTGTGGCGCTGTGTGTCGGCGCTGAATCGTTCGCGGCTAGCTTCTGAAATTCTAATCTCCAAAGGAGCGAGGTCACTGCGACAGGCGGAGAGCTGACCGGGCACAAAGTCGCCGAGCACAGCGACTTCGATGACGTCTGGTAGTGGAGTTGTTGCCAGCAGGCTGAGTGCCCGGGCGCGGTCGCGGAGGCTGGCAACGTTTTCGTCGGCAATTTGGCCAATGCTCACGCCCTGATCGGTCAGCGTCTTAAGCAACCCCAGTTTTTCGACCTGCTCCGGGCCGTAGACACGGCGTCCGTTCGGCGCGCGCAGTGTCGTGACGGCACCGTGGCGTCGTTCCCAGGCGCGAATGGTGTGATCGGTAAGTCCTGTGAGTTTGGCTACAGCTCCAATACTGTATTCTTTGTCATCTTTATAGCTATTTAGCGTGATCATGCTCGGTACCTCACGGGTTAGATTTTTCGCGCAATCGTTACGCCAAGCGCCGACCCGGCTTCTACCAGGCGAGCCCAGCCTCTATGCAGGACTCCGTCAGTCTTGTCGGCTCTACTATTCGCGTCGTCGCGGTGATGCACTTCTTCATTGCAAAACTCTTGCAACTTCGTACGCAGCAAGTTGAAACGCGAATCCGTTTCCAGTTTCCCAATCTGGTCGAGATAATGCGTTTCGACAAACGACTCAACCGCTGCAATGGTTGCGAAGACCGCTTGGCGACCGAACAGAGCCGAGCCGGCACCGAGGGTCCATCCGGCCAATCTCCAGACCGGCAGAAGACGGCTAAGATGGGTTTTTGGTATCCAGTTCTCGAAAAATTCCAGATGCCGCCGCTCTGCTTCTATGTGGTTCTCGGCAAACTCGCGGACTGCGGGGTCTCGGGTTACGGCCAGCATTCCACGGTAAATTTCTACCGCGCCAGTTTCGCCCGCGTGATCGGATCTGAGGTCGGCAATGAGGCTGGGTGACAGCTCTAGCGTCTCGAAGGGTGGGATGGACAATGCTCTAGTGTTTAGGTAATGTATGTTCATAACCTAGACAATATATAGACAAACGGATTAAAATGGAAGCTATAGCACTCGCGATACTCACTACCGCCGCGGCCGTCTGGATTGGAGCCATTGTGTTTCAGTCGGCCATCGTGGCACCGGTCGTGTTCGTTAATTTGGACGAGGCGAGCGCCCGCGTGTTCCTCCGCACTCTGTTCCCACGTCTGTTTAAGTTGGGTTTGGCATGCGGTGCCATCATGGCAGCGAGTCTTGCCTACGTCGGATACGCATCGGGCTGGACCACGGCGATTACGACTATCGCGTTGGCAATAGTACTAATGGTCGTTTTCGGTGCCGCGTCACTTGCCATGGTGCGACATATTAACGCCGCGAAGGACGCAGGCTCAGCGGGAGTTGCCAGGTTTAAGCAGCTTCATCGTGCCAACGTGTCACTGACAATGCTGATATTGCTCCTCGGCATTTTCGTGCTTTATCTGATTGCCCACCGCGCTTCTTTAGGTCTATAACACCCATGCTTCGTGCGCCCAAAGCGAGGGACTGGTTCTCTTTGCTCATTCTGACTGTCCTGTGGGGCAGTGCGTTCCTGTGTACTGAACTTGCGTTGAATTCGTTCCCACCACCGGTTGTCGTGGCGGGTCGCATTCTCATCGCCGCGGTTATTGTATACAGCTACTTGCGTTTCTCCGGGCGCGCGCTTCCGCGGAACATAATAGACTGGCTACCCATGCTGGTTATCGCGGTTTGCGGGAACGTTTTGCCCTTTAACCTCATATCCTGGTCGCAGCAGCATATTGACTCGTCTTTGGCGGGCGTCCTAATGGCCGTCATGCCGCTTTTTGTACTCACGCTGGCGCATTTTTTTGTGCCTGGATCACGTCTCACTCGATATCGTGCTGCCGGTTTCCTTTTGGGGTTCGCCGGTATCGTGGTTGTTATTGGGCCAGACTTTACACAGGGCACCGATAACAACATGGCGCTCTGGGGCTCGCTGGCTGCTCTGACTGCCGCACTATCGTACGCGGTAAGTACGATCTTCACGCGACGACTGGGCGACGGCGACCCCATGCTCCGTGCGGCTGGCATGCTTATCGTTGCGAGCGTTCTGTCGCTGCCGGCCGCCGTGATTGAGCTGCCTGCATTGAACACCCCGTCATCGGTCTCACTGATGGCACTGGGGTTTCTTGGGGTGATGGCAACCGGTTTTGCAACGCTGCTTTATTTTCGTCTGATTCAAGGGCCAGGGCCGGCCTTTTTGTCGTTGGTCAATTTTCTCGTGCCGGTCTGGGCTGTCCTTGCAGGTGCCTTCTTTTTGGGCGAGACGCTCAAAACGTCGGTCGTCGCCGGATTGGGGCTGATATTGTCGGGCATTGCCATTAGCGAATTTGGCGCACGGGCCATCAGTTCAGTGCGTTCTTTGCGCGCTCGTTATTCCACGGGCGCTTCATCAGCCGTTGCTCGGGAAGAAGTATGATTAGCGATTCAACCATCGATCCGAAAGAGGTCGAATACTACACTCGAATGGCCGAAAGCTGGTGGGACAGAGAAGGGGCCTTCTGGCCGCTGCACAAACTGAACGAGCTCCGCACCGACTACATCATTAACAAGCTGTGTGGCTTCTACGAACGCAATACGGATACGGAAAAGCCACTTGAGGGCTTGCGTATTCTCGACGTGGGCTGTGGCGGTGGCATCTTGTCTGAATCTATGGCGAAAGCCGGGGCCGTTGTCACCGGCATCGACGTGGTCGAAAAGAATATTCAGATTGCATCTCTACATGCCAAACAAGAAGAGCTCGACATTCATTATTGCCTGACTACCGCTTCACAACTGGTTGAAACGGGTGCTCAGTTCGACGTGGTTTTGAATATGGAGGTCGTCGAACACGTGGCCGACGTAGACGCTTTTATGTTGGATTGCGCTCGGCTCACAGGCCCTGAGGGCGTGATGTTTGTGGCCACTATTAACCGTACCTGGCTTGCTTGGCTAGTTGCCATAGTGGGTGCCGAATACGTGCTGGGACTGCTGCCCAAGGGCACTCACCGCTGGTCGATGTTTCAAAAGCCCGACGAAATTGCGACTCATCTGAAACGCGCTGGCATATCGGTTGAGGACAGCATTGGTGTTGCGGTAAATCCGTTCAAGCGAACGCTACGCACGACGCCTTTTATGGCCGTGAACTACATGCTGTTTTGTACTGCCTGAGTTGCCCTTAACAAGGCTTAATCAGCAAGATGTGATTAAGCGCGTTATGGCCGGTCCGCCAGGCTGAAGCCCAGCAGCCACTGATAGATGCTCATGTCGTAAGGATCGTACCGCGAGTCGTAGACGGCCTGAGAGGCTCCACCGACCAGCGCGTCCAGGTTATACACCGCGTGATGAATGGCATGTTCTCCGCCTATCACCAACGATAACTTCGGCAAGACCGGCGAGTCACAAAAATCGAGTACTTCGTTGAACACTTTAGTCGAATTAATGAACGGCACTACTTCATCGTTGGTGGCATGAAACAGCCAGAACGGGACTGGCTCAATATTGCAGTAGTCTTCCGCCGTTGGGTCAATGTCGAAAGGAAAGGCTGGAGCAACTGCCGCAAAAGCCGTAATTCTGTCAGGATTGTCTCGTGCAAAAGCAGCGCCAAGAGCGCCACCGGCACTGTAACCTGCAAGATACACTCGGGACGTGTCGATGTCGTAGCTGCTAATAGCGAACTCAAAGAACGCTTCCAGACGTTCTCTATATTCCGCACTGGCGACAGCACCCAGCTGAGGTGCTAATACCACGAACGGTAGAGTGTCATCCCAGTCACCGTCTTCAATGAGCTTTGGCACGCCAAAATTATCAATTACGGTATCGAGTGCCAGAGTAGGGTCAGTGGTGCCGGCAAACTCTACGTTACCGCCGCTGCCATGCAGATAGAAAAGAAGAGGTGGTTTCTCCGCTGTCGTTTGGCCGTAATCAAGCGGTAGGTGTTCCAGGTACCCGAAATTTGAAATGGTACTGTTGATTGGTCGACGTGAAAGATTCTCCGCGGAGTTGCCCATCACACGAACGATGCGAATTTTTTCGATGGCAACCGTATTGCTGCTGTCGGTTACGGAATATCTGACAAGATAATCACCGACGGTGCTCGAATCGACTTGACCTTCGATCATGATTTGCGTTGACAAGTCGCCGTCTTGAACATCTAAAGCCGTCGCACCGTCTTCCAGATAGTCTTCTCCCAGGGACAGGATTTTCGTTCTGTCACCCAGTAGCGAGATGGTAGGTCTGTCCGGGTTCTCGGAAAAATCGACGATAGAGGTATCCCACCACGCGTCCGCCGGCGGTAAATTGACTACTGGAGCCGGAACGGTAACAAGACAGTCGCTCACGTTTTCACCGCTGCAGGGCAGTTCGCTCGAACCACCACAGCCGGATACCAGCAAAATAGCGCACAGTACACCAGTTGTTCCCATCCCTCGATGAGGCTTTGGGTCCCGTGTATCCGAGCCCTCTACATTGAAAGTTGTCCTAAATGGAGGCTTACAGTGAAACACGGAAATTCCCTTTTTGTTTGAATTGCTGATCGGTTCAATTGGAAGCGACAATCTAATGCTGACTGCTTTCTCTCTGCGTGGGGTATTGCGCAATTCGCTATGATGTTTTTATGGCAACAAGTCAGCTTCCAGCCAGCTGACGCTAAGAGACTGAGACTACCACACGGCACAAAAGTTCGAACTTTAACATGCATTATGTAAGAGAATGCAACGCAGGCGTGGCGCAAGCGTGACGCAAGCGTGACGACAATGATTCGCCTGCTGATTCAACTGGACTAGCTACATCGAGTCGTATAAGCCTGTAATTTGACACTCGTGTGATCTGTGTTGTTGGCATAAAGTATTACTGATAAGTAATTGTTACCCTTAGCACCAAGATCAGGGCAGAACAAAAAAAGAACATAAAAGGAAAGCAAACGATGTTTCACTTGAGGAATAAGCAGGCAAATTCAATGGCGTTTAAAGCCACGCTCTTGATTATGATTTTGTTTGCCTCGCTTGCGGTATTCGGACACAACGTGTCTCAAGGTGATATCGAGTTAATTTCTGGTAAATCGGGATTACAGCTGATGCTGTATGTCTGGCTAGGCGCGAAACATATGGTAACGGGCTACGACCATTTGTTGTTTCTTGTCGGGGTTGTTTTTTTCCTGCGTCGAATTCGCGATATTGCTTTGTTTGCCAGTCTGTTTGCACTAGGGCATTCCATTACGCTGATTTCCGGAGTGTTGCTTGGCCTGAATGTAAACCCGTACTTAATTGACGCGATTATTGGTTTGTCAGTCGCATACAAAGGTTTCGACAACCTTGGCGGGTTTCGCAAGTTATTTGGCGATACTCCTGACGAACGGTTGGCCGTGTTTATTTTTGGTTTGTTTCACGGTTTGGGTTTGGCGACAAAGTTACAAGATCTCGGCCTGCACGCAGACGGTTTGCTGGGTAATTTAATTGCCTTCAATGTAGGTGTTGAGCTGGGTCAAGTAGCGGCACTTCTTGTCATTGTCGTAGTGCTTCGATGGCTAACGTGGGGCAAGGACAACGTTAGAGTCAGGTTTGCTGTAAACGGTGCTTTGATCGTTGCTGGCTTCGCGTTAATGGCCTATCAACTTGCGCTATACTAAGTCTCAACAGATTAGATATTGGAGACAGACCAGATGAACAAGGCCTCAATAATATTGTTGGTGCTCTCGGCGCTTGGTTTGGGTTCACTCATCGGCATGGGTTTCGCAAGCTCGAGTCAGCCAGAAACTATGAGTAGTAAAGCGTCTGATCTGGATACTGCGGCACTGAAGGATATTTCGCTGGGAGGAGCGCCGCTCTTTCGTTTTATTGCTCCTGATGATGTAACAATCGAGAGAGATGAGGATGGCAGAGCTAAACCTGCGGCGCCCGCAGAGAATTTTATTGCCCGTGACCGCGTCTGGCGATCAGAAACAGTAACGGTTGAATTACCCCCGGGTGAGGCGACTGAATACAAAGCGATTATGATGCAAGGGGATGCGGTCGTATTCAACTGGTCGACTGAGAGTGGAGAAATCTATTACGATTTTCACGGGCACGATGAAGCTTTTGGCCCAGAGTTTTACACTCGCTACGACTCGGGTAATGGTAACGCCGAGTCAGGTTCGATAGTTGCGGCTTATGACGGTCAGCACGGTTGGTACTGGGACAATGTAGCCGATGAGGCGGTGACCATTACGCTAAACGTTGCCGGGTTTTTTGACGAGATCGTCAAGTTCGAGATAAACAAGTAGTGAGTTGCGGGAAGAAGGTTCTGGTCGGGAGTTAGCCTGGGCTGCAAATAGAATGACGGGGTAGCAACGGGATCAAGCCTGCCCATGCCTAATGCTTGTTTTGTATCGCACGGAGCAACCTGGAGGGCGGTTCTACATGAATGTGTTACGCACGGCCTTTGTCGCCCAACTGCTGGTGATGCTCTCGGGTTTTGTTGTTCTCGTTGTTTCGCCTGCCGATTTTTCGACGCTTGGGTTACTGGTCTTTCTGGTTATTGTTGCGGTAGTCGTTTGTCTATACGCCGTCTCGCAGTTCTTCTTGCACCGGAGCCGTCGCCGCTGGGCCGAGGCCATTGGCAGACAGGCGGTGTGTTTTCGAGTAAGCGGTCGAACCTTTGGTTGTTAGCAATGCTGTTGCTTCTTCTTGCGCTTAATTTGGCACCCATTATTGCGTGGTTATACCTGCAGGGGTCCATCTCGCTGCCCGGTACGGTGGCTGAACGCGAACACGTGTTTCGAATGGGTGCTGTCTATGTGGTTCTGGTGGCCGGGCCTGCGCTGATCTTGTCATTATTTACAATGTTGTACGCATTGGTGGGTCTGCTACGAAATCCGGCTGGTCGACTGATTCACTTAGGGCAACTAGTGCTTGCGTTGATCACTCTTGCATTACTTTCAGCTGGTGCCTTTGCCCTGGTTATTGCGGTAATTAATCCAGGCTAACTTCACAAGCAGACAGGTGGTCTTTGTTCAGGCGTATATTTAAAAGCAAAGTGGATCAGTCTTCTCCTCAAATTACGGTTGAAGGGTTCAAAGATGCCCTCATCAAAAGAAAATGGCGCAGAGCACTGGCGTATTGTACACCTGACGCCCGTAAGAGCCTCGTTGGTAGTTGCTGATGGCCGCAGTTTACGCGACCGACGGCGATTCGAATTCAACGCCCGGGTTAATCAAAATTATGAGTCGTCACGGGTTGCGTAAAAACCAACAAGTTGACCTCGAGAGCGTCAGTTTACCCAAACTACTAGACGATTTGATGAAGTGGTCAGACAAGCACTTGCCCGATAGCAAGAAGCTCAATCTAATCGAAAATGTGATGCAAACGGACTATGCCGAATATCGTATCGTTGAGCATAACGCGTACGTCTCGACAATCTGCAAAGATCGCCAAAGTGAGACTCGGCTGAAACGCATGGACGGCAGTTGGTTTTTAGTTTGAAACAAACAGTCAACGACTTGAAATAATGGTAGGCGATTTCCGGGGCCCATACACCAACGTTGACGTTGGACAGGTGCAATGAGTTTGACGGCTACGTTTGCCCTTAAAGTTCGAGCGTCTGTTCCGGAGGGGTGCGAGAAAAGTGGAAGCTCAGGCTCCCCGGCATTCAAAGCTCAACTAGGTAAAAACCATTTCCGGGGTTATAGTTTGCGCACGGAAGCGCGGTTAATTTGGTTGGGCTCAATATCTGTTCTTGGGGAACAAAGTGAAAAAAGTACTTGTCTTGTATTGCGCGTTGTTACTTGCATCCTGCGCTACGAAGCCGACGTATAGGCCGGTTGCCGACATGGTGCTGACTGGTGGGAATGTGGTTACGGTTGAACCCGAGCAGCCGTCCGCGGAAGCCGTTGCCATCGTAGGCGACAAAATTGCAGCAGTAGGTACAAGCGTTGAAATAGCCGCCTGGATCGGAGAGGACACAGAAGTGATTGACCTGAGGGGCCGTACGGCTATTCCGGGTTTTATCGAAGGACATGGACATTACACAAGCTTTGGCGACAGCTTTTACCGGCTTGAACTTCGGTATGAAAGCAGCTGGCAGGCAATCGTTGACAAAGTAGCGCGCGCCGTCGATCGAGCCGAGCCGGGTGAATGGATTGTTGGCAGAGGTTGGCATCAAGACAAATGGTCGTCGCGCGAGGACATTTTGGTCGACGGAATACCTGTGCACGACAAGCTGTCCGCAGTGAGCCCCGGTAACCCGGTAATGCTGATCCACACGTCTGGCCACGCCGTCTACGCGAATCAGGCAGCCATGACTGAAGCCGGTATTAGCGGAAGCACCGTTCCTCCTGAGGGCGGGGAGATTGTCCTAAAGGCCGACGGCACCCCAACCGGTATGATGCGTGAAGCAGCCCAAGATGCCATACGTGCCTCACACGCTCGGTTCGAAGCGAAACGAACGCCGGAACAGGCTGAAGCCGAACTGCGCCGTGCCATTATCACCGCTGGTGAGGAAACCATTAAATGGGGTATTACCTCGTTTCAGGATTTGGGCACAAGCTTTGAAGAAGTGGACCTGCTTAAAAAAATGGCTGACGAAGGCGTCATTCCGGTGCGACTCTGGATGGCTTTTGACTTGCCGGTCGAAGAGCTGGAAGTGGAGGGCAAGCTAGAGGCCTACCGTTTGATTGGTTATGGCAATAATTTTCTAACCGTTCGTGGCATCGGAGAAAAGGTACTTGATGGTGCTCTTGGTACGCACGGTGGCTGGCTTCATGAGCCGTATACCGATATGCCAAGCAGCTACGGACTCAATGTGGTTCCGGTCGATGACATTGCCCGCTCTGCAGAATTGGCCGTTGAGCACGGCTATCAGATGGCTATTCAAGGGATCGGTGACCGCGCCACGTCTGAGCTGCTAAACATTTACGGAGCTATTAAAAAGGCAAATCCCGACAAAACGGATCTGCGCTGGCGTATTGAGCATCCGCAGGTAGTTCACCCGGCGGACCTCCCGCGTTTCGTAGAGTTTGACGTGATACCCGCCGTGCAAGGTATTTTCGCGTGTTCAGACGGCTCCTGGGTAGACGACCGGCTTGGAAAAGAGCGCCGGCTGGAACGCAGCTATCTGGCGAACACGTTTTACGAGGCAGGACTTGTGCCTACAAACGGGACTGATCCACCTGTAGACGAAATTAATCCCATTGCCAGTTTCAAATGCTCCGTAACTCGAGAGCTTGCTGATGGCAGCGTTTTTCAGGGGCAAGAGGTCTATACCCGTGACGTAGCCCTGTACAGCTATACAATGGGCAACGCTATTGCCGCTTTTGAAGAGGATATAAAAGGTTCTATCAAGGTGGGTAAGCTTGCCGACATCGCTATTCTTAGTCAGGATCTGCTAACGGTTCCGAATGACAAGCTGATGGATACTGAAATTGAAATGACTATTTTGGGTGGCAGGGTGGTCTATCAAAAACGACAAGTTAATAGTGTAAATGTAACGCAAGCGGTGGGCTACGAACGTCCGTAGTCCACCGCTTACTCATGTGTTGCTGTTAATTTAGTTGAATGTAACTGCAACATGGCTCCATTAAAAGCTATATCCTAAGGGCAAGTCGTTAAATCACTGGGACCTGGAGACAAACCAAAAAACGGAACGAACAGAGATAAATCAACAAAGTTGACGGAACCGTCACCATTGAAATCAGCGTTCTGATCAGATGACAAAAACAGATTGGCGAGAGTTGCCAAATCAAAAAAGTTTATAATGCAGTCGTTGTTAAGGTCTGCGTCACAAAAATTACCGAAACCGTCACCATCCGTATCTCTTTGCTGTGGATTGACCGCAAAAGTGCAGTTATCCAAACCGTCGGCCACGCCATCCCCGTCCTGGTCTAGCGATAGATCGTCAAACCAGACGGCATCGGCACCCACTGAAATAGAATCATCTTTTGTATAGCGCCATTCGAGCGTGTGTGATCCCTGCGAAATGGTAGTTTGAAACAACTGCCAGCCTGTGTCGCCAGACGCCGTATGCTCGATATTTCCGTCGACACTAAACGTGAATACATCCGCGTTTTCCTGACTATCGACCTTATACCAGAACTGCAGACCGCCTTCTGGAAAGTTATCGTTGTATTGAATAGCCGCAACTTGTCCGTGATCAATAACACGGTTGCTGAAACTGGTCTGACCACGATATGCCTCATCCAGAGCAGCTGTCCAGCTCAAATTTGTTCCATCAACTTCATCGTACCCTTCTGGCCACGGTGACAAGTTAGCACCGGTACTAGGGTTCGGGCTGAACGGATCGTAGGCCTCGAAACTTTGGATTGGTATTTGGGCATTAAGTGGAGCGATATCCAAGATATCGGGAGTGCCGTCATTATCATCGTCGGTATCGGCATTGTCGCCTGTTCCATCCATGTCTGAGTCGACTGTTTCCGTAGCATCGTAATCAAACTGATCGTCTGGAGCATCCAAGCCGTCGCCGTCACTGTCGTTGTCTGAAAAATCCGGAAGCGAATCCATGTCGAGATCAAAATAGTTACCCGGATCGGCATCAAACTCATCCAGATTGTCTCCAGCACCGTCCTCGTCTGAGTCTGCCACTTCAGTGTTGTCCTTTGGAAACCTATCGTTTAAGTCAGGCACGCCGTCACCGTCGTCGTCGGTGTCTGCGTTGTCGCCCACTAAATCTCCGTCGGTATCACGCCACTCCATTGCATCTTCAAAAAATGCATCCGCGCCATCGGGTACACCGTCACCGTCGGTATCGACGTCACCAGTTGTGTCAATAAACGCAAGAACCCCATCGTATCCGCCAGCGTTACTGGTACCTGAACCGATGATTGGAAAATCATCGGATCTGGTATAGCCCGCTAAAATAATGTCGCCCGCAGAATTTACCGCTAACCCACCGGGAGCCTGAACAACATCGTCGTTGCTGCCTCCGAGATAGGTTGAAAATGCCAGCGCGCCATCGGGTGTGAATTGACTTAGCGCGATACTCGAAATGTCCGTCTTGTTTGCCTGAATCGGGTTTAGAACTGGAAAATCGTCGGATCGGGTGACAAGCGCAATGTAGACGTTATCGTCATTGTCGACCGCAAGTGATGAGATACCACCGTCAGTCTGATTACCTCCCAGATAAGTGGAAAATATAACTCCGTTGTTGGGATGCAGCTTGGTAATGAACGTGTCGTCGACGCCAGTGGCAAAGCCTTCTACGCCAAATTGTGCTGAATTCTGCGGCACGCCCATATTGGTCTGAAAAGCATTGACAACAGGATACGACAAAGAGTTAGTGCTACCGGAAACTATAATATTTCCTGAGCTGTCCACCTCTATGCCATATGGGAAGAAGGCAGGGAACCCACCAAACTCGGCTGGCGTAATGTCGGCGGTCGTTGGTCCAAACCAGGTCGAGAACACTAGTGTGTTGGTCGCCGGGTTAATTTGGGAAATAGTCATCTCTCGAGCAAGCGCTACATTTTTGGTCGCTTGAATAGGAGTCACAACGGGAAAATTGACCATCGCCCTGTAACCAGCGACATATAGATCACCGTTGCTCCCAAATTTAGCGCCTCGCAAACCCTCTATAGAAGAACCATCGGCAATCTCGCCACCGAGACAGGATGAAAAACTTAGGGTGCCAGCACTATCGAAAAGGACTACGAACCCGTCCGTGCGCTCTTGTTCATCAGCGTTCATGACACAACTTTGACCGCTCAAACCACCCGCTACCGGAAAACTGTTATCTAGGCCAACTATTCCTGACGCGAGTACCTCTCCACTGTCCGATACATCCAATCCTCTTACCCATGAGAGAAAGCTTCCCGTATGCAGGTAAGTTCCGAAAACAAGTGCATTGCCGGCACTGTTGAGTTTTGCAACGTATACATTCTGCTGAGTATCAGTCCAGCTTTGGGTCTCGTTTTGTACTGGCAATCCGTCTTGTGCTCTGGTTACCCCGAACGCAACCTCTCCAGATGCGGATACTCCTGTCGAGTTAACGCCTAAATCTATGCTTTCACCCGCCTCACCATTAAAGTAAGTAGACCAAAGAATAGTCTGTCCGTCCGGACTGAATTTGGTAATCAACAAGTTTGTAGAGATGCCGATCCTTGATCGTTCGACTTGTCCAAACTGACTAACGTCATCGCAGGCGCTACAATTGAGGAGGCTTGTTATCTCTTTACGAGCACCAAGTAGCGACTCGTTGTAAACGCCAGGCGTTGCAAGACCGCTGCTCGTACTGTCACTTATGACATAGATGTTTCCAGCTGCATCCAGCTCAACATCGCTTGGACGATCAAACTTGGCACCACCAAAATAGCGAGAGTATTCAAGTACGGGGTCGATAGTTAGCGTTCTGGTTTCATCCCAGGCAGATACTTCAAAGCCGATAACGTCATCATCGAGCGTATATTTTGAGGAAACAACTTGCTGCTCTCCCGCTTCGTTCGTCTGATAGCTGTAGGGAGCTCGTTGTACGAGCTCACGGTTACCAACGGTAATCACCAGATCGCCCTTGTCATCGATACGTAGAGCATCTGCACCCTCGAATGTAAATTTAATTGGTTCCGGGTCACCGCCAGGTTTTACTACAAAGTCATATTCCAAACGACCTTCGCGCCCGTAATATTCAACATCAATCTTCGGTAGGATCTCACTGTATTTCACTCGCTCATAGTTGGGCACGTCGGTCTGCCAATCTGTTTGACTACCCAGAAGGTAGTGAGTCAAAGCACGGTTTCTTTGGTTAGGCATCGCCCGAGCTTCTTGTCGAGCGTCTAACACGTTAAGTCGAAGTTGAACGAACGACTGAAGCTGAACGTTTGACCCTGCCTGTTCGCCCAACGTAGCTGTCTTGGAAGCTCCCTTATCACTGTAACGAAACAGTTCGACAACAGGCGAAGTGCCCAAAATTACCGAATACCCTTCGCCCCGCGCTACATAGTCCACGGAGGCAGGGAATTGACCTTTATTTTCCTCAAACAAGAGCTCAGGTTGCGAAATGCTGACTTTATTTAACCCACTGGCGTGCGCGTACAAGGCAGCAAAGCAAAGCATGCTTGTTACTAAAACATGTGTTGCAAGTGAAAAGAAACGTTTTATCTTAACTTGATCGGATGCAGTCTTCATGATTTTCCCCAGGGTTCTTACTTGGATGTTACCACTGCGTTCGATTCGAAATTACCCGTTAGAGGCAACACAGTGCAAGACATAAGTTTACCGCAAAAGTCTAACTTGAAGTGGCAGTCTAGACCCGTGCATCTAAAAGTTCCTCAATCAGATAGTCTCCAATCAGTTTCAGTTCTGTTGTAAATTTTACAGAGATCGCATAACGCGATTTAACCGGATTAGGTATCAACGCCTTCCATTGACCGACCCAGGTTCATCATACCTGCCGACCTGTTCGCTCGTCCGCTGCGGCTCCGATTGGCGAAGTATGCAGCTGATTAGAGCGGAGTCGACTGAATCTAATGTTTGACGCCTTGCCATAGTAGTGCCCGAGCTTTGAAAAGGTCACCGCTGTTTTGGCCGTATGCTTTATCTTTACGCTACCAGAGTGGTTCTAAGCTGTCGTAGCGATAGTTTCTTTTGCCTCTTGTTGAAGCGAAAACAAGTGTTCGATAGATTTCAGGAAAATATAGCGTCGCAGACTATCTCTGATAATTATGACAGCTATTTAAGATCTATTGGAATAGGTCGATCTCTTACCATTCTGTTATCTCACGTTTCCAGCTCATTGGAGTGTAAGTTCATTCACTGAGTATTCTAACTCGGCTTCCAGCGATCAGTTGCCCATGCGGTTTGCTCTTTGGGTGTTAAAAAAGTCCAGGCCAAAATCTGACTCGATTTATGGCCTTGGGACATGGCAATCGTTTTGACGTCTACGGCCTCTTCTTTTTTTAACATGACGTAAAATGTGTCCACGTGCTCGGCTCTTGAAACCAATGTCGTATACCAAAAACACGACGATTTCATTTGCTTGCTCTGGCGAATCATGTTCCCAATAAACTGTTTTTCTCCTCCGGTGCACCAAAGTTCATTGCTCTTGCCGCCAAAATTTGGCGAGGCCTTAACGCTTTTTTGTTTGGTTAGGTTTCTCATCTTGCGTAGATGTTCTTTTTCTACCGCTTGCTGCGATGAATAAAACGGCGGATTGCAAAGGCTGAAGTCGAAAACCTCGTTCTTACCTATTATTCCGTTAAAAGTGCTGTTGGAGTTCTTCTGCTTACGCACTTCTACGTAACCGTTCAACGTCGGGTTCTCGGCTATGATTGTGTGTACAGAGGCGATAGCTAGTTCGTCTGTTTCGCTGCCGACAAAGGACCAGCCGTACTCGCGTTGTCCCAGTATTGAATAAATGCCGTTGGCTCCAATGCCAATGTCCAGCCCTTTAACTTCCTTACCTTTTGGTATGTCTCCGGCATTGCTGCCGGCCAGTAAATCGGCCAGATAATGTATGTAATCGGCTCGACCAGGAATGGGAGGGCACAGGAAGTGTTCCGGGATATCCCAGTAGTCAATTTGATAGTGTGCCTGCAGGAGCGCTCTATTTAGTATTTTAACTGCAGCAGGATCGAAAAAATCAATCGAAAGATCGTCATACTTATTGGGCTTGATGAAATTCGCCAAGTCCGGACAGGCCTTGGCCAGTCGATTAAAATCGTAGCGACGGCGGTGCCGATTGCGAGGATGCAATTGGCTCTTAATCGCGGGATGTGTTTTTTTGCTTTTTGACATAGAGGATTCTTTAGTAGTGGTGTTATCGACTACATATGAGATTCGGCAACGACTTTAAGCCCGCATTTTCTAATCTGTTTCGCATACGTTACCAACGCTACCTGGACCTGGAGGCATCAAGAAGTAGTCGGTAAGAACACTCAGGTCGATAAAGTTGACGACGCCGTCGCTGTTGAGATCATAGAGGGGCGTATCTGTACTCAGAAACTGGTCTGCGAGGAGGGCATAGTCCAAAAAGTTAACTACGCAGTCGTTGTTAAAATCAGCATCGCAGGCGTTGCCAATGCCGTCATCGTCCGTGTCTGCCTGTGATTGATTAATATCGAGCGGGCAGTTGTCAGCTGCATCTCCGACCCCGTCACCGTCGGTGTCTTGTTCCGACCCGCCAGTGGGGGTTGCAAGGAAACCGCTACGGTAGTTAATTTCAATTCCCACTGCTCCGTCCCGGTAGAAGTCGTTACACGTTCCGACAACAACTCCGTCGTCCCGGACCTGTGACGCAAACACGTCCGTAAACAGTTCGAAGTTTGGCGATGGTGGCGCTGGCAGGTTCAGGTTGCAGGGTTTTGAAAATATGATGTCTGCATCTGTGAGGGTAATCTCCTCATAGTCCGTGCTGTTTGCGAGTCTCGTGACGTAGCTCTTGAATTCGAATGTGTCGTTATCAATGTACCAACCGGAGACCAGGCCAGAATTTGACAGTCCGCGAGCTCGACTTTGTGCCGGAAAAGATTGCGCAATCGAAAAATATTTAAACGTTCCATCGGGCGTACGCAAATAGCCATAGCGCCCTGCGTCGGAGCCTGGGAAAGCTACACCAGCCTGGAGAAAGACGCTTCCGACCAGTCCGCCCGCATCGTTCAGGCCTGACGCGAAGGTCTGGGGGGAAGGCAGAAATTCTTCGAACGTCTCGCTTTGCGTGTCGTAGAGAAATCCCCGCCAGACGCCATTCTCGTCGAATGTGTTACCGCTAATTTGACCATTTGAATTAATACCTCGTGCCTCGCAACCGACGCTGGGTGTGGGCGGCTGAAATGTGGTGACATGGCCTAATTCATCACGAACGGTGCACAGACTGCTTTCAAAAAAGATTCCAGTAGTGCCGACAGATACCCCGGCGTTGTTAATTTCAAGGGGCAAAAACGAGTCTCCAATATGTGTATAAGAGCAGGTTTCAGGATCGTAAATGTAACCTGTGCTGTCAACTTCGCTATTGGAGTTGCCCACTATGGTGCCCGAATCGTTAATGCCAAAGGCCTGCGCAAGCCGGTTAGAGTCCGGTGTGATGATTTCTATCTTGTATTTACCGGTCGCGCCTTCCACAAAACCTCGACCGTTGAACATAGCGGTATCCCCCAGCGTTACCGGCAAGCCGAGAAGGGCGACTGTTGGGCCTGCAATACCAACTGTCCAGGAAGCCTCGTCCAGAGGCTCCTCAGAGGTGTCGCGAACGACAAAGCCTGACACACTTGCACCAGGCTGAACGCCGCCGGTGGTGTCCAAGCAGTCACCGTCAGTACACCACTCAACGGCGGCGGGAAGGGCTGGCGCCCAACCAGTAGGTGATGATTCAATTGCAAGGTTCTGGTCATTCAGAAAAAGTGCATAAACTTCTATCGGTTCCAGCGAGTCATTTGTGATCGTGAAGTCGTACAGGTAGTCGCCAGATTCTCCGGATACGGTGAACGAGACATCCAGTTGAACGGGATTGGCGTTCGCATTTACCGCGAGAATTGTCGTGATGACCAGTATCGACAAACAGTGGAGGGGCAGGTGTGTCATGGCATTTATCCTTATGCTTCTTGTGATAGCTTGCTGCGAATGGCTTGATGGTTAGGCTTTATCGCTACGCGACACGCGGTGCCCGACACGCGGTGCCCTATACCCGGCTCGCCACTTTCCGAGTATCCGGAATTATACCACTCACATCATGTGAAACCCGGTTCAGCCTGTTCCCACTGTAATGTAACTCTGCCTCATCGAGACTTCTTACATAATCTTTGCATAGTGGCAAATTCGAATTCTAAATCTTGTGGATTGCCTGTGCGAGTCAAGTGAAATTCGCACTACCTAAGCTGTTGTTCGCGGAAATACGGTTTCTTTGTCTAACGCTCGAGGTGTTTACGCATCCAGGCTTTGGCAAAACGCATTTCACGTTTGGCGGTGGATTCCGAAACGCCCAATACGGTGGCGGCTTCTTTGTGAGTCATCCCCGCGAAATAGTGCAGTTCCAGCACGTGCGCGGTTCGTTTATCTTTGCTAGCTAATTCTGTCAGACCTTCATGCAGGTCTAATACGTTTTCCAGATCGTCGTTTCTTGCTCCCAAGCCGTCGTCTAACGTAATCCGCACTGCGTCACCGCCGCGTTTCTGTGCGAGATTGGCGTTGGCGTGATTGACCAGAATGCGTCGCATCATACGTGCTGCCAAAGCGTAAAAATGTTGTTGGTCTTGCCAGTCGACCGATGCGTCAATTAGTTTCAAATAGGCTTCATGCACTACGGCGGTCGCCTGCAGTGTTTGGTTACCTCGATTGCCTTTCATGGCACCTTGGGCTAACAGGCGTAGCTTGTCATAGACGAGAGGGGTTAACTCCGCAAGTGCATCGGAGTCGCCTGCTTGCCATTTAACTAAAAGCTGGGTAATTGGGTTCTCATGCGACATAGGCTCGCCAGTTTATGCAATTTGAAAGGCATCGTCACGTTTAGCGTAGTATTCTTGAGCGTTAATAGAGTCGAAAATAACAAACGCATAAGGTAAAACAAGTGGGCAGCGAACGATGGGATGAATTGGTTGAGCTCTTTGATCATGCCAGCGAGTTGCCGGTCGGTCAGCAGGATGCGTATTTAAGGAGCCAATGCTCTGAAGACTCTGGTTTGTATCACGAGGTAAAAACGTTATTGGGCCGGGTTACCGAGTCGGGTGACTCTGGCGTCGCCGAGTCGGTTTCCAATGTAATGTCGTCAGCGAGCGATTTGTCGGGACAGATTATTGGGTCTTATCAGCTTACGAGCCGCATCGGTGTGGGTGGTATGGGTGACGTATACCTGGCTGAGCGCGTAGACGGAGAGTTCGAGCAACAGGTCGCGATTAAACTCGTTCCTGCAGCGTTTCAATCGGGCTTGCTGGTCGAACGGTTTCGGGTAGAGCGCCAGATTCTGGCGGGACTGAAACACCCAAATATCGCTGCGTTGGTTGATGGTGGTGTAGCGTCCAGTGGACAACTCTATTTTGCAATGGAGTTTGTGGAGGGCGTAGCGCTGGATGACTACCGCAATACTCAGAATTTGTCAGTGGTGCAAAAGCTTGAGCTGTTTCAGCAGGTATGCAAGTCGGTTATATACGCGCATTCAAAGCTGGTTGTTCACCGCGATCTGAAGCCCTCCAATATTATGGTGACTGAAACGGGTGTGGTTAAGCTGCTCGATTTTGGTATTGCGAAAGCACTGTCTGGTAATGCCGAAGAGTCCCCTCATTTGACTCGCACGGGATATCAGGCGATGACGCCGGCCTACGCGAGTCCGGAGCAGGCGCTGAGCAGGCCAATTAGCACATCATCCGACGTTTATTCTCTTGGCGTAATTCTATTTGAATTGCTCAGCGGCCAGCGACCTTATTCGCTGGACAACACTAACCCGGTCGAGTCGGCTCGGATAATCAGTCAGACAGCGCCGCTTCCGCTGCCCGAAGCCGTTGTGAACTCACAGCGTGGCACATCGAAACTCAAGCGCGAGCTAAGCGGTGACCTTGACATGATTTGCCAAAAGGCGATGCGCAAGGAGCCTGAGCGACGCTATTTGTCAGTTGAGCAGCTGTCCAACGACATTCAGCGCTATCTCGACGGATTGCCTGTAACGGCACGCGGTGATGCCTGGTCTTACACCGCGTCAAAATTTATTCGTCGCCATCGCGTTGGTCTCATAACGAGCGTAGCGATTGTCGCATTGATCAGTACACTGATTGGCGTTTTTACCTATCGCCTTAGTATGGCGAACCGTGAATCTGAGGCGGTGACAGAGTTCTTAACCGATCTGTTCACGGAGGCGCGGCCGACTCGCAGTGGTCTTGAGGCACGGGTTGTTGACGTGCTGGACGACGCCTCCGATAGTATTCAGCAAGGTTTTAGTGGTAGCGACCGCACGCGCGCACGAATTCAGTTTATTGTTGGCCAAACGTATTGGACGTTGAGCAAGACAGATAAGGCACTGGCTTTGCTTGAGCCAGCTTACGAGACTCGTAAACACATATTCGGCGCTGACTCGATAGAATCACGAACGACTCTCAGAACATTACTTGATGTCTTATATGCCTCCCGTAATCCAGATTATGAGAAGTATCAACAAGAAGCGCTTAGCGTGATTCCGGGTCATTCAGATCGCATCTCATTATGGTTTGAGCATCATCAATCAGAAGTATCAACTAATGGAGGAATCGACTTCTATGAGAGTCTGATTCGCAGAGCGACTCAACTTCTTGGGGCAGAGGACCCGGACACTGTCTGGTACCGAATTCTCTACAGCACAAGACTCATGGACCAGCGTCGCTACGAGGAATGCGAATTTGAGCTCTTGGGAATAATCGATATCAACGAGCGTTACCCCAACAGGACGCGTGTTACCAATGTCGCGCGTTTGGAACTAAGTCTGCTTTATGCGTACCAAGAGAGGTTCGACGAGGCCATTGCGCTGAGTGAAGTGATCGTCGAACACAACAGCAGAGTGCACGGAGACGACACGCCGAATACGATGGTTGCCCGTGGCAATCTGGCCGAGCTGTATGGCAAAGTAGGGCGCTTTGATGAAGCGGTCGACATGATCACCGCTTCGATAGAATCCAAGCTTCGCGTCTACGGCGAAAAGCACCGTTCCACGTTAATTGGTTTCTTGTTGTACGCTGAGATTCTCAAGCTCCGGGACCTCGACGCGGCTCGCGACTATTACGAACGCGCCATTCGACTTTCCCCTGACGTATGGCCTAAAGGACACTGGCGTGGGGCTGAGTTTCATCAGGCCTACGGCGAAGCTTTGTTTGCGGCGGGGCACAATGAAGAAGCGCTAGAGCAAATCAAACTTGCTGAACAGCAGTTTGCTCAAACACCTCACCCTGATCCGGGAAGGGATGAGCTAATTGCTGATCTGTTAAGCGATATTCAGGCCGCTCTCAATCTTTAGTGACTCGGTTGGACAGTCGAATGTTAAAAAAACACCCGGCCTACCCACTCACTGGGCAAACCGGGTGAGCGTGCGGTTGCTTTAAAACGCAGCCGCACCGGGGCCTGGCGGGCTGAATATATAGTTAACCAATACAACGTAGTCCAACAGATTGGTCAACCCGTCGCCGTTAAAGTCGGTGTCTTCGTTGACGGTGCTGCCGAAAAACTCAATCCAGAGGCTAACATCGACGAAGTTTACGATGCCGTCGTTGTTCAGATCAGGGTCACATACGTTACCAAATCCATCTTCATCTGTGTCGCGTTGATTGTCGTTAGCAACAAGGCTGCAGTTGTCCTCAGTATCCGGCACCGAGTCACCATCTGAGTCGGCAAATTCGGCTTCGCGGACCAGATAGACTCCTCTGGAGAATACTGACTCGTCGAGGCCAGTGCTTGAAATGAATCTGGCGGAACCGAGGTCCGGAGTTGGCGTAAAGAGATAGTCCAGATTCAATACGGATCCACTGGTTAAGTTGTCGTTCATAACCACGCCCGTTGATCTTTGAAAGCTGGTGCCGGTGCAACTCCAAGTGCATCCAACCAAATCGAGATGGCTGGATACGCCCGTCGCATTCAGAGCTGAAGTAAAGCCGACGTCTCTAACACCTAGTGATTGTATGAAGTGAATAATCTGTTCGCGAGTGGCCACCGTAAAACCTTCCGGTACCCATACGTTGGGTTCGTTCAGAATATTGTTAATTGACAGGCCAATAGTCTCTGTAATGTCCAGCCACTCCAGATTAGTGCTTGAGTCATAGGTTATCAGTCCGTCGCCTGCACTGAATAGGTCACGCACCACAACAGGCTGAGCCGGTGCTGGCGGCACCAGCCTTGAAATCTCGCCACCTGTAAGGGCACCAAAAAAGACTCGAATGTAGTCAACGGAGCCCGGGGCTTCCTCTGTAGAAAGAGTAGTGATGTCGTCCAGGAAAAAGTTGATTATATTGTCCTGCGATATTCCGCCAACAGTCGTTGTCTCAGTTTGAAGCTGACCGTTGAGGTAGATTCTAAGCAGGTCTTCCGTACGAGTCACCACCAGGTGGAAGTCTTCTCCTTCGGTTATGAAATTTGGACCCAGTCCGCTTTCCGGGTAGAACTCTGTTTGAGTGCCTCTTATGTACACTCCCTGGTCATTCGACAGCGCTTGGAAATCGATGACTTTTTTCCAGTTTGGGAAAACTGCATCAAAGCGCAGTTTTAATTCGATAGTGTAATCGCTTGTGTCGGGAAGACCATCTACAAGTGTCAGGCCGGTGCCCAAGTCAAACTCAAAACGATCGTTCTGAACCAAACCACCAACGGTTGATAAATCAACGGTTCCTGTGGAGTCCTCCACACCGGTTTCGAACGTATACGTGTGCAGCAAGTCACCGCGTTTGTATGGAGGTAGTAAATCCGCAACTTGTTGTGCGCTGAGCGGGCCGTCATAGATTCTGATGTATTCAACAGAACCAACGCCTGCCTCAGTACCGCCACTATCGTCAAGCAAGAAGTGCACGATATTTTCTACAGAGATTCCGAGCGTTGTTGAGTCTTCTGTTTGTAGTTCACCGTTGAGATACACGCTTAATATTCCGTCAAGTGATCGTGTTAAGACCACCTGAAAGTCTTCTCCGGCTTCAATAGAGTCTGGCCCGAGGTTAAGTGTTGGATAGAAAGTGGTGGCTTGTTGACGTATATAAAGACCAGCATCGGCCGTCAGATTTTGAAAGTCAACGAGCTTCTTGTAAAACGGCTCGAGACTGCCAAACTGCATGTACATTTCGATAGAGTACTGGCTAGTGTCAGTCAAACCCGAATTAAGGGTAAGTCCATCTCCTGGACTAAAGAAAAATCGCCCTGCGGCTACGGCACCGCCCGTTGCAACCAGGTCGATAGAGCCGACCTCGTCTGATAGGCCGGTTTCAAAGGTATAGGTGTGTATAAGTTGGTCTGCGTTGCTTGAAAAACAGCATAGAGCTGTCAGCAGTATTAAGTAGTTTTTCATCGTATGCCCCTAAAATCATTAGGTAATTCAGTTTTTTCGCCTTCTATATAGTGGTGGTTCTACGAAGGACTCACTCTAGAAGCAGGAGAATTGACAAAACGGGGTCAAAATACTTTGCACTACTCACATGATTTATGGTGCGTTGTGTTCGTCAGGTTGCCGTAACGTAATGACGTTTTGTACACCGAATTGCATTGTAGTTCACAGGTTGACCGGTTTCGACGAGCATCAAAATGTCATCGCGTGCTCGTTTAATTAATTTTTCTTATATAACGTCTCTCTGAGTTCGTTTAGACAGTATTTGCCATGTCTGGGTAAACGCGTTTTTGGTTTTGAGGTTTCGCTGACTTTCGTCGTGCCCTTTCTTTTATGTCAAGTCAAAGTGCAGCAGGAATCCAGCCTTGGTTTAACGGAAAATTTCACTGACTTTTGACTAAACTTTCATCCGAACTGGTCGCTAACCGCACAAAGGCTTATATAGCAGGATAAGTCATGTTTTTTATCAGGAGAAAGAAATGAGTGTAGCTTCGAGTAAGAAGGTCGCCGCATCCAAAAAGAGAAATACATCACGAAAAACGGCGACTGGAGATTCCGGTAATTCTACGGACGCGGTTGATGCTGGAAGCGAGAGCCCCGCTCAGTTACAGAAAGACTATGCACGGATTAGCTCGGACATGGATGCTGTTAGTCTTTCTCAAGCGATTATCCATTTTGAGCGGGATGGAACAATCATCGATGCGAACGACAATTTTTTGACTGCTTTGGGTTACGAGCTTGAGGAAATTGTTGGCGAGCATCATCGGATTTTCTGCAAACCGGACTATGTGAAGTCTAAAGAGTATAAAGATTTTTGGAAACGGCTTGCTTCGGGTGAATCGGAATCGTCGGAGTATTGCAGGGTTGCAAAAGACGGTTCTGATGTCTGGGTCAATGCTTCTTACAATCCAACTTTCAACTCTTCTGGAGAAATAACCGGGGTAGTTAAATTTGCCACCGACGTTACTCAGTCCAAACTGCGTAACGCCGAATATGAGTCACTGATGGATGCCGTAAACCGCGTGCAGGCTGTAATTGAATTTGACCTGAATGGTAACGTGTTGGGCGCTAATGATAATTTTCTATGTTTAATGGGCTATACGTTAAGTAACATAGTTGGCCTTCATCACAGCACCTTTTGTTCGGAGGCTTACGTTAACAATCCGGCTTATGCCGAGCACTGGAGGTTACTGAGAGGAGGGGAGCTTACCTCAGGAGAGTACCAACGTTTTACAAAAGAAGGCGCTACGGTCTGGATAAACGCTTCGTATAATCCAATATTTGATGCGAACGGTAACGTTGTAAAAATAGTAAAATTCGCCTCAGACGTAACGGCGCAGAAGTTGGCAAATGCCGACATCGAGGCCAAGCTGAGTGCTATTGACCAAATGCAGGCCGTTATTGAGTTTGACCCGTCAGGGTGTGTTTTGTCAGCGAATCAGAATTTTCTCAACGCAACGGGTTACGAACTGAGTGAAATTGTTGGTAATCACCACCGTATCTTCTGTAAGCAGGACTACGTAAAAACGGAAGCGTATAAAGAATTTTGGGCAAAACTGGCTCGAGGCGAGCCACATGTCGGTCAGTATGAAAGAGTCACAAAAGACGACAATCCACTGTGGATTCACGCCAACTATACTCCGGTGCGCGACGACGAGGGTAACGTCATTAAAGTGGTGAAGTTTGCCAATGATACGACGGCTGAAGTAACCGCTAAGCGTGCCCTTGAAAATAATATCAGTACGATCAGTACATCCGTTGAGAGCATGTCTCGAGAGATTTCGCTTGAAATTGACAAAGTTTCAACAAATGCGCAGAGCCTCGGAGCTACTACAGAGGAAATGACTGGTTGTATTGAAGAGTTAAGCGCGTCGATCGATTCCATTGCACAAAACTCGCAGTTTGCAAACTCTCAGGCTAGCTCCACACGCGAGAATGCCGAAGCGGGAGTTGTCGCTATTGAGCAGTCGATGGAAGCGATGGAGCTGATTAACAAATCGTCTGAAGAAATTCGAGAAATTTTGATGGTGATAAGCGAGATCGCCAGTCAGACAAATTTACTGGCTTTTAATGCGGCCATTGAAGCGGCGAGAGCTGGCGAACACGGTCTTGGTTTTTCGGTAGTAGCGGATGAGGTACGCAAGCTGGCCGAAAGGTCATCACAGGCGGCGCAAAATATCACCAAGTTGATTAACGAGTCTACCAAGCGTATTAGCCACGGAAGTGACGTGTCGGCTGAAGCCAGTCGAGCTTTCCGAAGTATTGTTGAAGGAGTGGTAAATACGTCCAACGTCATATCACAAATTTCAGTAGCCGTAGCAGAACAGCAGACCGTAGCACGTGACGTTGCCAGCGCGATTGAGAGCGTAGCGGTTTCTGCAGAAACGTCGGCGGGCGCAACCAACGTCATCGCAGATTCGAGTAAGAATTTGGCAAGTCGTGCTAGCGAGCTGTTGGCGTCTGTTGGTAGCGGTGCTTAGTTGACTATTGAATTAAAATACGGAGAGTCCTATGGATGATCTCCAGTTCAAGGCATTCAGTAGCTTAACCCACAAGCTCACGGGTGTTTCGATTGCTCCAGCTCGTCGTCCCATGCTAATTGCCCGAGTGAGCAGTCGTATGCGTGCCTGCAAGATTGCTGATATAGATTTGTATCTTGATCGCGTTTTGGAAGACGAACAAGAACGCGTCATGTTTATTGATAAAGTCACTACGCATGAAACCTATTTCTTCAGGACCGCACGAGTATGGGAGTATATTGAGGAACGTTTCTTGCCAGCATGGACGAAAAAAAACGGTGGCCGAACGTGCAAGGTTTGGTCAGCGGCTGCTTCGTCCGGTCAGGAAGCCTATAGCACAGCGATGCTAATGGACGATTACGCTAAGAAGACGTCAGGTTTTAGGTTTTCTGTGCATGGCTCTGACGTGTCGGCCGAGGTGGTAAGAAAGTGCCAGCTCGGTGTATATCAAGGAAGGTCAATTGATCGGCTTCGTCAGTCCAGGCCTGATTTTCTCGAGCGCTATTTTGCCCCGGAAGGAGAAGGCTTTCGTGTTCATGACGACCTCAAGCGCTGTGTTTCTTTCTCTACTCATAACCTGTTTGATGATCTACGATTGTCGAAAAAATACGATCTCATTCTATGTCGTAATGTCTTGATCTATTTTAATCGCGAAGATCAACTTAGGGTACTGAAAAACCTAAAGTCCGCAATGGGTCAAAGCAGTGTCCTTATCATTGGAGAATCAGAGAGGCTTGTTTCTGACAATGATATGTTTGACGATATCGAACCTTTAGTTTACGGGCCATCGGTGTCTTCCATAAACCATCAACCCGAAAATCGACTAGTATGCTAAGTGCATCTGCGAAAGAGAGCGAAATAAACGTATGTATCGGCGAGGTAAAGTTAGGGATACCCGGATTTAAAATGCAAGCTATTCTCGGTTCTTGCGTGGGTATTGCATTGATCGACCGAAAACGTGGCGTTTGTACTTTGAGTCACAGTTTGCTGCCGTATCGAGAGGCTCCCGATCCGGATCGCCGAGGACGATGGGTTAACCATGCAATTGAGGCGGCTCTCAAACTGTTAGATGTTCAACCCGCACGTTACAAACGACTCGAGGCTGTTTTGGCTGGAGGAGGGTCGATGATAGACCAGCCGCTTCCGCACAGAATTGAAGTGGGACAAGCTAATGTTGAGTCTGCCATTAAGATTTTGGGCGACTTTAGAATACCGATTATTAGTGAGGATGTGGGTGATTGTGTTGGACGCAAAATCACTATTTGTGCTCAAACATTAGACTACCACATTCATAGAATTCCTCGACTTGCTACCTCGGGTAAAACATGATGAATGACGTTCAACCACTTATATTTCCTGTACCCGACGAATTCACTGAAACGTCGTTAGAGGTTGTCGATCAACCGAGTCTTAAAGACGATGTCTTTGGGTCTTTTTTTATCGATGACGCCGAATACGCATTAACCGCTCGCCGTCTGAAGGATGTTGTTGCTGCTCCGGCGCACTTTACTCGGCAACCACTAGCGCCTGACTATTTGCTCGGGATTATGAGATTACGCGATATGACGCTACCTGTCATAGACTTGCGTTGTCTCTTTTCTATCGCGGGTCTTTCAACCGATAATACCGAAGCCAGAATCGCGATCGTGGAGTACCGGGGTCAACACGTCGGAATGCTCTTCGATCGCACCGGAGAGGTATTTCGCGGCAATAGCAAGAACGCTACTTTTACCAATTATTCTGATACCAGTGACTCCGGCATTGCAATTGGGGCGTTTCGGTTTGACGACGGGTCGAGGTTTGTCCAGGTATTGGATGCGCGCGCTGTGATTGAATGTAACGGTGCACCGCTTATGGAGTCGAATAGTAATAGGCATAAGCGCGCCATCGACAAGAAACCGGTTCGTGGCAAAAGGCAGCAAAGCATCAGCTTTCGATTAGGCGAAAGTGAGATCGGAGTTAGTTTGACGACCGTTCGCGAAGTGATTCATACCAACGAGATAGATACAAACGTGTTTTCTGGTGCGCTCTTTGCTGGCACTATGTCATTGCGCGGTGTCACGGTAACTTTACTGGATTTGGCAGTTGTTTTAGGAATTGGCGCCGATCGGACGGATATCGATTTGGCGGAGAAGCAAATAATAATTGTCTCTACTGAGGGTCGAAAATTCGGCCTTGTTGTGGATGAAATTACGGGCTTTGAAAAGTACTACGATGATCAGCTTTCAAGCTTTCCGGTATTCGGTGATCAACAATCCAGGGTTTTTTCCGGCGTTCTAAACACCGAAGACAAAAGAGATATTCTACAACTAGCGGTCGAGAGGCTTCTGGAGATGGAAGAGGTTCTCGGTGCCATTGATGCATGCGATTCACTTTACGATACCAAATCAATCGACTCGGTTGAGGCGGCGAACGAAGTAATTGTTCCCAAGGAAACATACTTAACGTTTAATGTCGGCCGAGTCTACGGAATGCGTATTTTGGATATTGCTGAGGTTGTCGAGTTTCCCGACGACATGATTGAACCTCCCAAACTCAAAGAGCATATTTGTGGGATTTTGGACCTGCGCGGCGAACTTATAAGTGTGATCGATGCACGTAAGCTCTATAATATTGACAGCGCCGACGCGGCAAGCACAAGTAATCAGATTATTATTTTTGAGCATGATGCAAAACGCTACGGGATTGCGATTGACTCCGTTGAGTCTATTGAGCAAATACCCACAAACCGTGGGCGTCCGATTCCCGATTCAAACGCGTTCGAAACGTCGGCAATTGTGCGGGATTTGCATGAAGCCATTTGCTATAACTCTAAGAGTGACGGGAAATTAAGAGATCTGCTCGTTATCGATATAGCCGCGATGGCCAACCGCATATCAAATAGTGAGTCTGGACCGATGCCTTTAATATAGCTGTCACGATATCAGCATTGATGGTGCTGGCCTTCATCGCTCCGGGAAGAACAGCAAGTTCGGTTGGGTCATTTGTTGACGGTTTACCTACGGCGTTTGAATTTGGCAACGGCGGTATTTTTATGGCAGTCGATGAAGGCACAGATCTGCTTGCAGTTGGAACGGGTGGCTCTTTTACCGTTGATATCGCGCCGGTTCCTCTTCCAGCTTCATGGCCGTTCTTGTTGTCCGGCCTTGCCAGTCTTGGGCTGCTACGTCGACGCCCGCAGACTACAGGGTAGCCAAACTAGAATTGGACAATCCCGCATCGTGGCGCATAGTGCGCCGCGGTGTGTGGATTAACGTAGTGTTGCCTGAAATCGTGTCGATGGGTCAGGATAAACTGTCAACGCCATACTCCGGTTCGAAACGCCAATCCAATTTAATCAGACTCGCCACTCACCATCGTTTGATCTACTACCACAAGCGACAGAGTCTAAGGCGCTTATTCTTACGTCTGCTTGCGAGTAAAAGTTGGCTGTTGTGCTGTTGACAATTTCTTATTGTATTTATAGCCGTCTTCGCAATAGTCCTTGAGATCTTTCGCTTCAACAATTTGATTCTTGATAATAAACGCGGCCATAGAGCCACGCGCTTTTTTGGCGAAAAAACTAATCAATTTGTACTCACCGTTTTTGAAATCTTTGAAAACAGGCGTGACAATATCGGCATTAATGTTTTTGGCCTTCACCGCTTTGTAGTATTCATTCGATGACAAATTAATCAATGCGGTGCTCTTTGTTTTCTTGAGTTGTTTATTCAAACCGTCTGTCAACTCTTCACCCCAGAACTGATAAAGGTTGCGGCCTCGTTCATTGCTTAATTTGGTTCCCATCTCGAGCCGGTAGGGCTGCATTAAATCAAGCGGCCTCAGCAGGCCGTATAGCCCGGACAGTATGCGCAGGTGTTTTTGGGCAAAACTTAACTCTTTTGAGTTGAAGGTTTCAGCTTGTAAGCCGGTGTAGACGTCACCTTTGAAAGCCAGAATAGCTTGTTTGGCGTTCGCTGAGGTAAACGGTGTTGACCAGCTCTGAAAGCGGTCAAAATTCAGCTCACCTAGCTTGTCGCTAATGCTCATCAGTTTTGAAACCTCTGGCGAAGAGAGCGCGCTGAGCGTTTCTATAAGCTCCGATGAATGTTCAAGGTATTCTGGCTGCGTTGATTTTTTTGTGGATGACGGTGTGTCGAAATCCAGCGTCTTGGCAGGTGAAAGTATTGTAAGCATAAGATTTCGTACCAGGCTGTTGGAAGTGTTTAGAACGTCAATTAGTTAGGCTTTTATTGTACCTGTGGTAAGTCATAAGTGTGTGAGAAATAAAAACAGGGGGGTTAGTCGTTACCGACCCGGCACGGCCCATGGACAGGCTGCTAATCCGGTTTGCAAAGACCCTCCTAATCTCAGTGTAGCCATCTTCGACCGTAATTTTTCGGACTTTTACGCTCCTTTCCTCGATTTACGGTGCTGTTTAAACGGGCAGTCCAACGGTCGCTACCATGGTCGGCCGGTAATCTGGCGACAGTTCCAATACGAGCACAACCCGATGTAATTGCTTGTCTCATGTTGACTGGGCTCATTTTGACGGAGCCCATTTTGACCGGCAAGTGTACCCACAGGAGATACGATATGTTTCAAATCATGGTTATACGAACAATTCTTGACCGTTTTACCGCTATCGCCATGCCTCTGATGTCGGGTGTTACTCGCGTTGAGTAGCCTCATTTACTGTTGTTAAGGGGGACCAGTCGTTCGAATGACCGCAAGGCCGATGTTTCGGTGGCATACAGGCCGGAAAGAATCGGGTGATGCAGAGTTTGGACAGGGCACACGGACGTGCCCAGGCTGTCTTTCGCGACATCTGGTGGACTACTGATCGAGAAACCGTCGTACGGCATCAACAAATTCGCCGGAAGCGGGCTCTCTCCCGAGGAGCAAATGATTGTCACTGTCGAGACCCACAAATTCAGCACCGGGTATTTGTGCAGCAATGTCCCGTCCGGTTTCGAATGGAATCCGTTGATCTCCGCGGGAGTGGAGAACAAGGGTCGGAACATCGAGTTCCTCAAGGCGGTGGCGCACGTCGATATCGCCAAACGCCGATAGAAACCTGACGGCGTTGTCTGGAGAGGCTGTCGCGCGCTGAAAGTCGTCGAACCAATGTAGTTCTTCAGCGGTGGCCGTTGGCATAAAGGTAGAGCTGAAAATCTGTCGATAGGCCGGGTTGGCCCGTCCCCAACCGCTCGCGGTTAGTGTCATTATGGCCTCGCGTTCTTTAATAAGTTCTTCGCTCGCGTCAATGCGCCAGCCTGCTGCGTAGGCTCCAAACAGAATCAAGTGACTCACTTTCTCCGGGTGCCGAATAGCGTATTCAATAGATACCGAGGCCCCTTGCGATATCCCAAGAAGTGGAAAACGCTCCAGATTTGCGGCGTCAACAACCGTCTCAAGATCTGTCACAAATGATTCGAACGAGAGATCGGAAACTTCCCAATCCGAGAGGCCGTTGCCACGCTCGTCATATCGTATGAAAGTGTGTTCTTTGGCGAGTTCGCGAAACAGCGGACTCCAAATAGGTGCGTCCCAGTCCAGTTCAAGATGGTTCAACCAATTGGCGGCTTTAACGAGGGGAGGGCCGTCGCCTAGCCGAGCATAGGCTATTTTCGCACCGTCGCTTGCACTGCAAAAGCCGATTCGCTGGCGCTGCAGTAACTCTCGTTGAGTAACTGTTTTTTTATTGGTGGCCGTGTTGCCAACAGTTTCACCCTGCGACTGCTTGTAAGACCACTGAATGCCGGCACGCTTAAATCGAGCTGACAGCTCTGCGGTTAGTGTTGCAGCCTCATCTGCGTGACCAAGTTGTTCGAGTTTGGTCACCAGGCCGGAAGCTGCATCGGGATTGAAAGGATCGAGTTCCAGCCAGTTTCGATGGTATTTTAGCGACTGATCGGCCGATGATTCCGGATGTTTAGCAATCTGGGCACTCACCCGACCACGAACCCGACGCAACTCCTCACGTTCCGCCGTTAGCCAGGATTCAAAAAGTTCCTGACTGGGCATATCAAGTCCGTCGAGGAACGGGTCAGACAATTGATCGTCTGCGCCAAGGAGTCGCTCCAAGGAGGCTGTTTGACTGTCGAGTATGCTGATAATCTGCCCTATGTCAGATTGAACCCCGTCGGGTACAAACCAAACTCGCTCGCGGTCGGCTTTGAGATGTTGGACGTCACCTGTATTAACGATAGGCCGCAGTTTACTCAGGCTCCAGCGGAGAGCTCCTCTCGGGTCGTCGGGCACGTCCCAAAAAACGTCGCACAATCGCTCACGCCGCTGAGGCCGACCTGTTTGCACCAAATAGGCCAGGAGCGCCCGCGTTTTACGGGAAGCCGGTAACTTTATTTCTTCACCGGCCTGAATAACGGCTAGCTCACCGAGAAGTTTGAGTGTTAAGTCTGGCATGTGGTTGTCTTTACGGAGTTACTCTCACAGATCAGTATGATAGACAAAGTCTGGCTCATGCGGAACCTCTCTTCACCACCCCGGCCTTTTGAAGATTCCCCGAATCGTTTTTACCACGCGCCCGGCGCGAGCTCAGTCAACAAAACAGATCAAGGGTTTATGGCCGTTTGAGTCTCGTCAATAACCTGATTTTCTGCAAATGATCAAATTCGCTCCCTTATTGACCTTTGTGGCTTTGAAGTCTAAAGCGCATTAGAAGATTACATGCCGATGGTTGGCAACAGCTTCTTTATCATCGAACAAAACAGTGCGGCGACGGGTGTCTTCTCAAACGAAGTTTCCCTTGGCCTTTAAGTTGGGCAGAGCTTTATCATTGGATACGGTGCGGATGTAACCGCTACGGCGAACAACTCACTCATATGTTGTCCGAAATGGCCGGCAGAGACGCCGGCTATTCCAGTTGTTGTCTCGTTTTGGAAGATAGCCTCGGGTTTTTTTGTACTACGTGGTGGGGGGCTTCAAGTCTTGCAAGGACCCGAACGGGCAGCTCACATCGCCCGGGTAAGAGGGGCCCGGGCGGAGCAAGAAGGACTCGGTGACAATGGCGTAATCGAGTAAATCAACGGCCCCGTCACCGTTCAGATCATAGTCCGGATTGGCGCCACCGAATTCAGAAACAAATAAGCTGACGTCTTTGTGGTTAACTCTGCAGTTGCCGTCGAAGTCTGGGTCGCAAATATTGCCGAAACCGTCATTGTTGGTATCGCGCTGGTCAGTATTGGCTACAAGGCTACAGTTGTCCTGAAGCAACGCAACACTATCTTCATCAGGATCTTGCTCAGGGTTGTAATGCCAGGGAGTCAGTGGACTGAACGTGATTTTGCTTTTAACCACGATGCTGTCCTGAGTGCCACCGGGAGGAAAGTGATCAATTTCGATGAATGCACAATTCGGACTTAAGACACCTTCCATGGCGACAACAACGTCGCAATCCTGCAGGCCGACGCCCGCATAGATAATGTTGCTCGTGTAGTCGTCTGGCGTCCCCGAGAGGTTGTCGAAACCACTTTCGGCAAACTTCACTGTAGCGACGTCGTCCGCTGTTAAGGTTCGTTGAATTTCATTGGCAACGGCATCTTGAAACATTACGGATTCAGTTGGCGGATACCCAAGTATCGCTGAGACGGCGCGATTGCCGTTCGCTGCAAAATTGTGTTCAGCAGGAAGTCCTGGCAGTGATCGTTGAAATGATGTGGCATCGATTATATTGGGTAGTGGTAGCGCAAACGGATCGTTCTGATACTTCGTGTACCAAAATCGGTTTACATCGTCACCCGTCAAATCATCGCTAGAACCAAATACACCATCGATTCCCGCATCGATATTCAAGATCGAATCGTCCCCTTGATAAGTCACTGTCGAATTTCGCTGTGGTGTCGGCAACATCGACTCGCTTGCGCCATTGACGTGAGCTAGGCCGAAGACACAATGACCAATCTCGTGAAGCGCTACGGATTCGAAATCGATTTCGTCAGGAAAGTCACCTGTTGAGATATTACCAATGACGGCCTCTTTTTTATTCCAGGTACGAATGGCGTTTAGTAGCGGTCCCTCCATATCTTGTATATTTGAACTGCCCGGATCAATACAGATTCTGACTTCTACCACATTCAATCCATCCTCAACGCCGCTCGGATGAAAGATTCTGTCAGGTTGGCTGGCAAATGAGATGGTGTAGCTACCAGCAAAAGAGCTGGGTCCGAAGGAAATAACGAGTGCGAAAAACATGGACAGGGTTTTTTTCATGAGGCGCACTCCTTGCAAACGTGTCGCCAGACTATAGCAGAGCGGCGCAGAGTTTGATTTGAGCCTTGGACCTGGTTGGTGGGGGCGAAAAAGGAAGCAAGGTGATCGAAACGGTACATTGGCTTTTTTTGGCGTAAAAAAAGGGCCTCATGAGAGGCCCTTAAGATGGGAGGTTGTATCGGGTTTTGCTTCAGGCTTTCAACTGCTGCCGGGAGGGGAGCCTAGCAGAGCAGTCGTTCAACTTGAGTTTCCGATATAGGTCGGGCTTTTTTCAATCGCCGCCATTAAGCGTTTGCAGCTTCTTCCTGAGCGTTAATGTGTAGACCTTGTTTCAAAGCTGACACAGCCGCTTTTAGTGCCTCTAGTCGAGAATCAAAATGATTGTCTGTTGGCAAGCAGTGATCGGCTTCAAGGGCTGACAGCGTGCCCAACACATCGGCACTCAGATTCGATACGAAGACAAGTCGTCCGGCCTCACGAGAGTCACAGAAGATCGTCTCGACGGCACGTGCAGCAGACACGTCGAGGAACGACACCCTGGCAAAGTCCAGGACGATAGCGTCGGCCTTGCCATGGACACGATTGCGAACGTGCATGCCGAGATCGGTCGCGGCGCCAAAACTCAAAGGACCACCGAAATCGAACATGGTAACTCGGCCCTGGGCTTCCTCGAGCAGAGCTGATTCTTCGTCAGTGGTCTGGATTGGCGTGCCGTCTTTAATGTCTTTGAGCTGTTGGTCGGCGAGTTGCTTCACAAAAACCAGAGCAGCGATGACCACGCCAGCCGCAACGGCCGTAATCAAGTCAACAAATACGGTAAGACCAAGTACCAGCGCCATTAACGCAAGGTCCCAACGTGGTCCACGGTGAGCGCGTTTGATGTAGTTAACGTCAATGATGTCCCAGCCAACTTTGATCAAAATGCCCGCCAGAACCGCGTGCGGGATCTTCGAAGCAAGCGGTGCTGCCACGCCGATGGCCGCAATCAAAACCAGGCCATGCAGCATACCGGCAAGTTTGGTTTGACCACCTGAACGAATATTGACCACAGTACGCATGGTGGCGCCGGCACCCGGAATAGCACCGAACAGTCCGGCAACCGTATTGCCGATGCCTTGGCCGATGAGCTCTTTGTCGGAGTCATGGCGAGTACGGGTCATGTTGTCAGCGACCAGCGATGTCAACAGGCTGTCAATCGCGCCGAGAACTGCCAGGATGAAGGCTGACTCGAGGACGATCAAAAAGGTTTCCCGTGAATATTCCGGCATGATGAAAGACGGAAGACCGGTTGGAATGTCACCAAGAATTGGGGCGCCTTTGACCACGAAACTGACCAGCGTGCCTATGATGAGTGAGGCTAGTGCGCCGGGAATGAATGTTCCAAGTTTTTTCGGCCACAGGAAGATCACCAGAAGTGTTACTACACCTACAATCAACGCACCGATATTCGGATCCATCACGGCACCCGGGATAGCTGTTAGCGCCGGGATAGTGCCGCCATTTTCGGGTTCGTGACCAAACAGTCGCGACACCTGTAAGGCGATAATAATACAGCCGATACCACTCATGAATCCGGAAATCACCGGGTAGGGTACGAGACGTATATATTGGCCGAGTTTAAATATGCCGAATAGAATCTGTAATCCACCGGCTAACACAACGGCACCAAAAATCAGGGCGGGATTGCCGGAAAGCGATGCAAAGATACCGGCGAAAACAACCACCATAGGACCTGTTGGTCCTGATACCTGAGCACCGGTACCACCGAACAAGGACGCCAGAAAGCCAACAAAAATGGCGCCCCAAACGCCAGCAACAGGACCCGCGCCAGACGCTTCGCCGAAAGCAAGACCGAGAGGTAGTGCGACGACGCCGGCGGTTAAACCACCGAATATGTCACCGCGTAAATTGGATGTGTCAAAAAACTTCATTTCCTAACTCCGTTAAGCGCTGCAGTCGTGTTGAGCACTGCTAATTTTGGCGATCTCGTCTGCGTAGCGCTGGTCGACTGACTCAAAGTTTTCACCAGCCTCGTCCAGCGCAACGACGGCACCTGTCTTGATGTCGTATACCCAACCATGCAATTGCAGGTCGCCTTTGGCGAGTCGTGCCGCAACCGCAGGGTGCGTTTTCAGATGCTGTATTTGTAACATGACGTTTTGTTTCAACAGCATGTGCATTTTTTCGTTATCAGAAAGATCGGAACCCAATGTGTCAACAATTTGAACGGCCGCTTTTGAGTAGGAAAGCCATTCTTTAACATGTGGCAGCGTGTCGAGGCCTTCCGGGTTCATAGCTCCTTTCATGGCACCGCACTCTGTGTGTCCGCAAATTACGATATGCGGAACTTGCAACGCTGCAACGGCAAACTCGATGGAAGCGGTCATGCCGCCAGTGTGATTGGTGTGGGGCGGTACAATATTGCCCGCGTTACGACAGATGAAGAGCTCACCCGGGTTTGTCTGCGTGATCATTGCTGTTTCGATTCGAGAATCTGAGCACGTAATGAACAGTGCTTCTGGCGACTGTCCTTCAGCGAGCTTCTCAAATAAATCTTTCTTTTCCGGGTAAATGCGTTGTTGAAAATCTACGACTCCGGCAGCGAACTTAGGCATTACTTACTCCTGGGTAAAAAAACTGTGATAAATCAGTCCGACAGGGACCAACTACTTTGCTATTGACCATGACTCGCGAGTAGAGCGGATAGCCGACGCACTGACGCCTTCTATCCGGCCCTCTAAGAAATCAAGGCCGTTTACGATCCAACGGGCTATTTCAGGTTGAGTTAGATGATAGATGTGGTGCCGACCGTCGCGCCTTTCATCTACGAATCGGTGTGCACGCAGTTTGGCTAAATGCTGCGACACCCGGGTTCCCGGCAAATTGAGCGTTTTAGCCAGACCATTAACATCACATTCGTTTGTCGCAAGTTCCTCAATTATCCTGATGCGATCCGGATGACTTACCAATTTGAAAATCTCCGCCAGTTCCCGGGCGACCAACAATCGTTGTGGCATGGTGTTCTCCTGCGACGCATCTAGCCCTACATATATTCGAACCTGCATATATGCGAATATTTGCAGGTTTGAAGATATTATCACCGTTTGGGTAGCTGTCAAGTTAAATCGGTCGCTATGGGGCCGGGTTCTGAACGGTTAAGTGCTGAGGAAGCAGACGCGCTGTGCGGGTGACTGCGGCAAGTTTGCAGGCTCCTCAAGCCAGGTCTTTGTTCTCGAGCGTACAGAGCCCCAGCTATTCTATATAATGTAACGCTATTGTCAGCTAATGGAATTCATAATGAGTACGCTTCTGATTATTCTCGGCTTCATCGTTGCCTTGGTCCTGTTTGTATTCAGTCTTTACAATAAATTGGTATCCGGTCGAAACGGCTATAAAAACGCATTTGCACAAATAGATGTTCAGCTCACCCGTCGTCACGATCTGATCCCCAACCTGGTCGAGACGGCGAAAGGGTATATGGCTCACGAAAAAGAAACACTGGAAGCCGTAATCAACGCTCGAAATGTGGCCGTCTCCGGACTCAACGCCGCTAAGACCGATCCCACAGATCCTGATGCCATGAAACAGCTGGCCAATGCGGAGCAGGGCCTGAGTGGTGCGCTGGGGAGAATGTTTGCTTTGTCGGAGGCCTATCCTGACCTCAAAGCTAATGAGAACATGATGCAACTATCGGAAGAGTTAACCACTACTGAAAATAAAGTGTCGTTTGCACGCCAGGCTTACAACGACGCGGTCATGATGTACAACAACACGCGCGAATCAGTGCCGACTAACTTTATCGCCAATCAGTTTAATTTCGGTCCTGCCGAACTATTGGAAATTGAGTCGGAAGCGAAACGCGAAGTACCCAAGGTTTCATTCTGATTTTATCTCCAGTGTTCATGTCGGGTGGCAACCCGTCGCGCCGAAGATTCCTGCCGAAGGTTCCTGTTGGAGAAGTGACGCGATGAATTTTTTTGAGCATCAACAAAGCGCCCGCCGACAATCTCGGCTCATTATAGCCGGATTTGTCGCGGTCTCATTGCTGATCATTTTTGTTGTCGATCTGGTGGTGATGGCGGTGTTGTCAGTACCTAACGGAGCGGCTAGTTTTCTTAGCGCTCAGCAGCTCAATGCCCACTCCGGGGCGCTGTTGGCTAGCAGCGGTGCGACAGCTGGCATTATTTCACTATCCAGTTTGGGTAAAATCGCGTCATTGAAAAGTGGCGGGGGCAAAGTAGCCAAAAGCATGGGTGCTACTTTGGTAAGCGCTGACGTTCGCGATCCTCTTCGAAGACGCTACTACAATGTGGTTGAGGAAATCGCCATTGCTTCTGGTGTACCGGTACCGGAAGTTTATGTGATGGAAGACGAGCCAGGTATAAACGCATTTGCGGCGGGTTATTCAGCAAGTGACGCTGCTGTAGCGGTCACCCAGGGAGCGCTCGAAAGGCTTACGCGCAGTGAGCTGCAGGGCGTTATTGCCCATGAGTTTAGCCATATTTTCAACGGTGATATGCGTATCAATATCCGTATGATGGGAGTGCTCTTTGGCATTCTTATCGCCGCAGTAATCGGCCGAAAACTGGTCACTAGTTCTCGCTACATGGGACGCAGTTCTCGCGAGGGGGCCGGGGTTATGGCGGCCGTGGTATCAGCGGGCTTCGCACTAATGATCGTGGGCTACATCGGTCTGTTTTTTGCACGATGGATGAAAGCAAGACTCTCACAGCAGCGCGAGTATCTGGCTGACGCATCGGCCGTTCAATTCACTCGTGATCCTGATGGCATTGCAGGGGCACTAAAGAAGATTGCCGCTTACGGACGTCACTCCCATCTCCAAGGCGATTCCGAGGAAGTCAGCCATATGTTGTTTGGCTCTGGTAAACGCCGCGCCTGGTTTGCCACGCACCCTCCCATATTGAAACGAATTCAACGTATACAACCCGGTTTTAATGAAGAACAGCTGGATGCACTGGCGACCAGATTACGTGCTAACGAACACCGCGAGCACGAGCAGGCTGTTGCGGCGGAGAAAGAACTCGCAGAAAAAAAGGGTGCACCAACCGGTGGCGGTATGTTCGACGTTGACAGCATGATAGACAGTATCGGCAACCCTGGAGTTGAGAGTATTTTTACCGCGGCAATGGTGGCGGCTTCAATACCCCAAGAGTTATCCACCGCTTCTCGCAGTATTGAATGGGCGCCGGAAGTGTTGCTGTATTGTTTGCTGGACCGCGACGTTTCAATCAGGGATCAGCAGCTTTTGATTGTCGCCCGGCAACGCGGTGATATCGGTTTGGATAAACTGTCCTTTTTGCTGAATCTTAACCAGGAGCTCGCTCCCAATCAGCGACTGCCACTGATGGAAATGACCTTCCCAGCCTTGAAGCAAAGACCCGTCAGTGATATTGAAAAGCTGATCGAAACGGTGAATTTGCTGGTGCATGCCGACGACCAGGTTGATGCCTTTGAGTATTTGCTAGCTCGTCAAATAACGCTACATCTTAATGAAGCCAAATATCCAAGTTCTGTAGTGACGTACGGCAACGAGAAGCTTGACGAGCTACCAGCGGAAACGGCTCTTGTTCTCTCTGTGCTGGCCAAGCACGGTCACGCTGAATCTGGCGCTGCTGAGGCGGCGTACGCAAAAGGGGCTGCCGTGGTAAATCTGGATCATCCTTTCCGTTACCCTGAGAACTGGTATGACGATATGGATGAGGCTCTTGAAAAACTGAACGAGCTGCGCCTCGACCAGAAAAAAGCGTTGGTTCTCTCTTTGTCCGAAATTGTAACCAACGATGGTGTGGTCGTTTCCGAAGAGCACGAAATGATGCGCGCCATTTGCGCAAGTATTCACGTACCGTTGCCTGTTTTTCAGCATGCGACGGGTTGACTCAGACTGCAATCACTCCTCCCGACATTCGTCGAGTTTAAAGAGATCCACATGACAACCAGTAAACCCATTTATATTTCGTACGCCGGTCCGGCGCTGCTGGAAACCCCAATGCTCAATAAAGGCTCGGCTTTTTCAGAAAAAGAACGCCGAAACTTTAACCTGATCGGGCTGCTGCCACCGCGCTACGAAGACATTGAAGAGCAGGTTGAACGTGCTTACATGCAGTACAAGAGCTTCGAGCAGCCTATCAATAAACACATTTATCTACGCGCGGTACAGGACAACAACGAGACTCTTTTTTACCGTTTGGTTAATGAGCATCTCGTCGAGATGTTGCCTATAATTTATACGCCAACCGTAGGAGAGGCCTGCGAGCACTTTTCCGATATTTACCGGAGCGCGCGCGGAATTTTTGTTTCTTATGAAGAGCGAGAATTCATGCACGACATTTTACGCAGCGTTACTAAAGATAAGGTTAAGGTTATTGTCGTAACAGATGGCGAGCGCGTTCTCGGCTTGGGTGATCAGGGTATTGGCGGAATGGGCATCGCCATTGGCAAGCTTTCGATTTACACGTCCTGCGGTGGCATCAGTCCTGCCTACACGCTGCCTGTAGCGCTGGATGCAGGAACAAATAATCAGACTCTTTTAGACGACCCGTACTACATGGGTATGCGACATCCGCGTATTAGTGACGCTGAGTACAATGACTTCGTCGATCAGTTTATAGAAGCCGCGCAAGAGCGCTGGCCCGGTGTTCTGATTCAGTTCGAAGACTTCGCGCAACCGAATGCGATGCCTATTCTGCAACGTCACCGCGAACGGGTATGTTGTTTTAACGACGATATTCAAGGCACCGCTGCCGTGACGCTTGGCTCACTGCTTTCAGCGTGTCGCAAGAAAGGCGAGACACTAGGCGAGCAGAGAATCGTATTCGTAGGAGCGGGTTCCGCCGGTTGTGGAATTGCAGAGCTTATTATTAACGCCATGGTTATTGAAGGCCTTAGCGACGCTGAGGCCCGCGCCAGAATTTTTATGGTTGACCGGGCCGGTTTGTTGGCAGAGGGCGCGTCTGATTTACTTGATTTCCAGCAACGACTTGTTCAACAGCGTTCCGCTTTGAGAGACTGGGAGCTAGGTGGCAAAAGCGGTACGGTAACGCTGCTCGACGTCATAACCAATACAAACGCCTCTATATTGATTGGTGTTTCAGGGAAGCCGGGTCTGTTCACTGAAGAAGTGGTGCGTTCGATGGCGGCGGGTTGTGCGAGACCAATAATCTTGCCTCTGAGCAATCCATCTCAACATGTGGAAGCGCATCCGCGAGACGTTGTTAGCTGGACAGATGGCAACGCGATTGTGGCCACAGGTAGTCCTTTCGATTCGGTCGACTACAACGGAAAAAAGCACGACATATCACAGTGTAACAACAGCTATATTTTCCCCGGCGTCGGGCTTGGGGTGATTTCCTGCAGAGCAAGACTGGTCAGTGACGAAATGCTAATGGTCGCCAGTACAACGCTTGCCGAGTTGTCGCCTGGGCCTGAAGATCAATCCAGTTCCATTCTTCCCCCGCTGACGTCGTTACCCGAAATCAGCCGCGATATCGCATTCAAAGTCGCGAAGAAGGCCATGGAGCAAGAGCTTGCTCGAGACATGACTGACGAGGAGTTGCTTGCCGCTATTGACCGAAATTTTTGGGTTCCGGCCTATCGGGAATATCGCCGAATTGCAACGAGGGCGAGATAAGCCCGATTGAAATAAATGGATTCTCAATGCTGGATACTGTCGAATTTGAATATGTCTCGAGCTTTGGCTGCCAAAAGCGGCATGACAGATGGATTCAATTAGTGGCATAACAGCCAGTCATTAATTTGGGACAGTGGACGCAGCCATCGTATTCGATACAGTTTGACGAGTCAGATGACACTCATGCATAAAAGCTTTGAACAAACCGTACTGCACGCTACCGGAGCCAAGGATCTCTTTGTGATGGAGGAAATTCAGCAGCTTTGGAGTGGTTACGGTGCGATTGTGCGATACGGGTTATCTGGAGCGGTAGTACCTTCGGTTGTGGTAAAGCATGTGCAGTTGCCAAACAATGATAATCATCCCAGAGGTTGGAATACCGACCTCTCACACAAGCGCAAGTTAACTTCCTACCGAGTGGAAACGGCCTGGTACCGTCATTGGAGTTCACTGTGCGATGACAATTGCTACGTGCCCGAGTGCTTGGCGCTTGGTTCTCACGGTGAAGAAACGTTAATTGTACTTGAAGACCTGACCGCTTCCGGGTTCGATACAGTGAAGTCCAGTGTGTCACTTTCGGAAATTAAGGTCTGTTTGAGGTGGCTGGCTGCTTTTCACGCAACCTTTATGGGCGTGCAACAGCAACAGCTGTGGAAAGAAGGCACTTATTGGCATTTAGCTACACGACCCGATGAGCTTGCTGCTTTGAGTGACGAAGCCTTGAGAGAGGCCGCCCCTCGAATTGACAGACGTTTACGTCAGAGCCCTTTTCAAACGCTGGTGCACGGTGATGCAAAGCTCGCTAACTTTTGTTTTTCCAGAAGCGGTAAGCGGGTAGCGGCCGTTGATTTTCAGTATGTGGGTGGGGGCTGCGGCATGAAAGATCTGGCGTATTTCATAGGCAGTTGCTTGAACGAAAGTGAGTGCGAGCGTTTTGAAGACCAGTTACTGGATGAGTATTTTTCTTGTCTTGAAGCGCGTATTAAATCGAAGAAGTCTAACGTAGATTTTGTAGCTCTTGAAAAAGACTGGCGAGCCATGTTTCCGCTTGCCTGGACAGACTTCCACCGTTTCATTAAGGGTTGGAGTCCGGGTCACTGGAAGATAAACGGTTACAGCGAAAGAATCGCCAAAGAGGTTGTTGCTGCATTATGAACTTGGAATTGCATGATTTGGAGCGTCTGTGTGAAGTAGCTATAGACGCAGCCAGGCAAAGCGGCGCCATGATTCAGTCGTTTGTGGGGCGTGATTTTACTGTGGATGACAAAACAGCTGGTTCGAGCCCGGCTTCTCAAATTGTCAGCGAAGTCGACTTTAAAAGTCAGGATGTAATCCTGGAGCTGATTAATCCGACAATGACCGCATTCGATTTAGGTCTTCTTATTGAAGAAAGTGAGGACGATCACAGTCGTTTTGAGAAAAACTATTTTTGGTGTATCGATCCGCTTGATGGCACGTTGTCGTTTGTCGAGCAACAACCCGGTTACGCTGTTTCTATTGCGTTGGTGTCGCGCACAGGAACGCCTGTTATCGGCGTAGTCTATGACCCATTAACTGACGCGCTCTATCACGCCGTTCGAAATGCAGGTGCGTTCCGGAATCTGGAGCCATGGGCTTTGGAGGCTGAGTTTAGTGGGCGTTATGAAGCGGTGCACAACACGGGAGCCGTACTCAATGCGTGTTGGGTTTTGGAACAAGCTCCGGCTTATTTTATGAAGAAGCCCAAACTAAAAGAGGGCGGAGGCTGCTTGTGGGACTATGCCGCCACCGCCTGTTTGTTTGAAGAGATCGGTGGTTTTGCGTGTGACAGCCACGGGAATTCACTGGATTTGAATTCACGCGACTCGCTCTACATGAATCGCAAGGGTGTGCTATTCGCAAGCCATAAAGAAATTATAGACGAGGTTTGTTTGAAGTAGCCGGGCATAGAGCAAGTGCCGAGCAAACCTGGACTATCCTGATAGTGCTGATCAGTCTTAGCCTAAATTCTTCGCATGACAAACCATGCCGCGAGATGTGAGTATTTCGTTACGCTGACAGCTAATTTAGAACTCGATAGCCACGCCCACTGATGCAGCGCTTCACAATCATTTCTTTGGTGCCTTTTTCACGTAGTCCGGAACGGACTCCCCCGGACGCCGCTCCGTAGCCAGCTCCGGCATTGGCGTTACCGGTTATGCTGCCAACGGCAGCTCCAACCGCTGCACCGACGGCGGCACCGCGTGCGACTCCTTCGGCAACGCTTACGCCGTCAGCGTATTCGTAGCACTCCGAAAGGTCACGACTGTACTGATTCATATCGACGCCACGTTTGTCGATAATGGGTCCCGGGTGAGAAGCGCAGCCTGCTAATGTTAAGGGTACGGCAATAAAAAACAGGCGTTTGAAGGTCTTTATAGTCATTTTAAGTCCAGGTTTATCGATCAGATTGTATTAATGATTGCGGTTAGCAACACGAAATAAAAACGCGCCGTTGATTGCTTAACGTATAGAACGAACAAATCGAAAATGGCGCCAATTGTCAGCCGCTGGTCAAGTATCTGGACGGGGTTGACGGGTTTAAATCGAATTGCGACTCAGTCCGGCTAAAGTGCCCAATCCGCCCAGCATAAGCCAGAGCGCCGCAGGGACGGGAACCACAACGGTAGCGCCGGTTATACTGTTTGCCAGCACCTGTTCAGTGATGTCTGAACCCGCAAGTGTAATAAATGACTGAAACTCTGCGACTTGCATGCACAGTGTCATTCCGCACGGGGTTGAGGCGGGGTTAGAACCGCCCAGAAAATTGAATTGGAACGTGCCGATGTCACCGGCACTGGAAATGCCGTTGAAAAAATTGGTGAAGATTCCAACACCGGAATAGACACCCGGTTCGTCCAGAGATCCGTCCATAGGTAGTTGGATTTCAGGAGACAGGTCCGCCCGTGTGTAGCTTACGAACTCAAGGGCTGCCGTGTCGTAAATAATATCTACGCCGCCGCCAAACATGGCCACATCGCTGAAGTCATACGCAAGCGTAACGCTCACAGTACCATCGTTCGCCGTATAGACACTCTGGTTCAAGCCAAAGCTAGTGGCGTTCGCATTGAATATCGTTGCGGCGAACATGGTTACCACGATCGCCTTCAAGATTTTAGTAGCCATTATGATCTTCCCTGATGATTATGCTCGAGCAGTATCGCCAAGCAGTCATCGATAATGATAGCACATGCCACTATGCGCCCCTTTGCTGGCAGTATTACGCGCGAAACACCGACGATACGCCTTAGTGGAGCCGCTCGTTGTTCAATCGCAGGACGGCAGCTTCAGGTTTACTTACGATCGGCCTGAGTGGCCAAAGCCTCATCGAGCATTTCGACGAGTTCATCGCGGCTGTAGCTGTATGGTCCCCACTGATTCAATTGAGTCAGTTCGTCAATTTTGGTACTGATCGTAGTCTCTTGTTCAGCCGCGTTGGGAACAACCACGTAACGCCGCAACGGCTCTTTGTCGAACAGAGCGTGCATATACGCCTTGGAGACGTCATCCGGTTTTTTGAAAGACAGCTCGCGTTTTTCCGTTGCGGCATATTTTTCTTTCATTTCGGGTGTGATTTTACCGCCGGCGGCCTCTATTTTGGCGTAGCTACGCAGTACAGAACTGCGTCGAATGTGCGACTGATAATTGCCAGGTTCTATGACGCTAACGGAAACACCCAGTGGCGCCATTTCGCCAACCAGTGCATCGGTGTAAGCCTCTATCCAGTGTTTGCTCCCAGCGTAAGCACTGCCACCGGCCCACGATACGGTACCGGCGATGGAGCCGGTTGTCGCAATACGACCCTTGGACTCAATAATTAAAGGTGCGAAAGCTTTAGTTACACGATAAACGCCTTCAACGTTCACATTAAACACAAAGGTTTGGTCCTCAATGTCGGTTTCCAGCACGCTACCGCCGCCACCAACGCCTGCGTTGTTGACGAGACCGTATAGTCCGGTGCCTTTTTTCTTGATCATGGCGACGGCCGCATCGACTTCGTCCTGCTTTGTCACGTCAAGCTTTACGGCCGTCACGTTATCCAGTGCATTAAGCTCTGCTAATTCTTCGGTTTTTAACACACCGGCATACACGTGATAGCCATTGCTGGACAGAGTCTCGACAAGATTACGACCAATGCCGGTACTGGTTCCCGTAACTAAAACGTATTTGTGTTCGTCCGCTAGGACGCTCGGGGTTGCGAACGAAAGGATAGCTGTTGTCACAAGTAGAAGAATAATGTGGTGAGCGTTTTTCATGGGGCGGCCCTGGATAAGCAAAGCAGTCACTATAAACCTCTGTCTTCCAGTAATCCATGCAGGAGTTTGACAGTTGATTCCGCTGTCGTGGCGGGTACTCTGAGAGCATGAGGAGTGGTAACGTTGATCCAACAGCCGAATTCTTGTTAGGGGTAAGAGTGGTTTTCAATGACAATGTTCAGGGTGACCAAGTACATAGCGTTCTCGTGCATTTATCTGACGGCGTGTAGCTCGGGCTTGACAGTCGAGCCGGTTGAATCCACCACTTCGGTGGTCAATGTTAAGGAAGTCGCCGCAGGTTTTATTCAAAAAGCGATTGAGCTTGAAAACAGCGCAGAACTGAATCGTTCCAGGCAGTTCTGGCAGCTGGCGCTTGCGCTCGATCCCGGTAATGCCGTGGCTGCATCGGGTTTAGAGCAAGTGAAACAGACGGTGTCCGGGCAGCAGCAGTATTTTTTACATGAGGCCAGGAAGCGAGTGGGTCGCGGTGAGTATCAAAAAAGTGTCGCCTTTTATTTAAGCGCGCTTGCGCTGACTCCGGGCAACGAGCAGATAGCCTCGGAGCTGATTGAGGCTGAACGAAAAAACGCGCTGGGCGCGCTTGCTCAAGGACCTAGAAAAGTGCGCCTCAATGATCGTTCAGATTTGGACGCCGATTCAACGGAAGAGAAATTCGAACTCGCTCTGACGTTAATTAGCACCGATTCGCGGCGAGCCCGAGCTCTATTTCAGGAGGTGCTGAAACAGGACCCGGGGCACTTGGGCGCGCGCGCCTATCTGGAAGTGCTGGCAGATTAACCGTTTTGGGGCTGACCGACTACCTTACGAGACACCTGCCAAGAATTTGGCGCTACTAGCACTTAACGTCTCTAAGTAAGAATTTGGCTTGTTCGTCGTTGGGTTCTATTTTTAAAATATCTGTCCAGGTACGCTGCGCGTCCGAACAATTTTCCTGCTCCAGCTGTGACTCAGCTTTCGTATGCAGGCTCTTCACGAGCGCTTCGCTAATTTTGTCCAGCAGCATCTTGTGATCCTTGGATCGGGAAATTTGAAAGGCGCGGCTGGCAAGCTTGTGTGCTCTTACCAGGTTGCCCGTTTCGAGTTGTTTTTGGGCGTCTTGGGCAAGCTGGTCGGCATCTTCGCACGGTTGAGAGCCGGGCAGTTGAATTTTTGTGCCGTGTTTTAGGTTTCGTGGAACCTCGATACTGTTATAGCGGGCAAGCGCGATAAAGTCGTCCGGATTTTTGGAGGGCAAACAGCGCTTGGCAATGCGCGCCAGAGAATCGCCGGGTTGTACCGTGTATTCAATGTTGCGTGTGTCCGTGAAGTAGTTGCCACCAAGGTCCAGTTGTTGTTGAATATTCGAAGCTCGGGAATCATCTGGGTAGGCGGCGACCGCGCAGTTACTCAAATCCTCTGCGGCGTACCATTGACCTTTGTCAACGAGTTCAAGCATTGAATCGATCATGGTTTTCAGGTCGCTTGCCGGGCAAGTATCAACACGGCAAATGCTGTGATCTGGGTTGCGAGTGCAGAAACACGCCTGTGTTTCAACTTCGCCTCTTACTTCACTGCCATAGCACAGGCAGGCCCTTGAATTTGCATCGGTAGCACAGGCACAGGCCTCGCTTTGCTCGTCATTCAGGCACAGGCACTCCTGTGACGCAGGATTTTGCTCGCAGGCTGTAAGCGGTTGCACCTCGTCTGAGCGGCATCCCCCTAGCATCAGCAGGACGGCCAAAGCCAGCCATAAGAACAGATTTTGGCTCGGTGAAGTCGTTGATCCTTGCTGCACTGCAAAACTCCAGATTAAGGTCGTCAGGATGAACAAAGCGGCCATCATGACACCGGTTTCGGGATCACACCCGGCAGGTTTGACGTGGGGTGAGCGTCGCAAAAGAGCGACATAGGACGATCTAATCAAAACTATACTTCAGCTGGCGTGATGCCGTAAATACGTTACTATCAAGGGCTCGATATCCGGACGGTAAACAGCCGGGTCACAGGTCAAGATCCGATGAACCAAAAAAGGGATTGGTACCAATGAGGATTGCGAATAGATGGGGCTTTTTTAAGGGCTTGATGGTGCTGGGGTGCATTCTTAACGGGGTCGCTTGCAGCGGCGTTCCTAACCCTAAGGATGTTGCCGTAGACCTTTTTAAAGAAAATCCTCCAACTCTGCTTGGCGCAATTGTTGCGGGTCCGGAGTTAAATGTGCGCACGGACGGTGTGGCTACATCGGCTGTTGTCCGAATTTACGAACTCGGTGATCCTTCAGAATTCAATCAGCTTGATTTCTTTGCCGTAGTGCAGTCGCCCAAAACAGTTTTAGGCGACGATTTGCTGAATATAAAAGAGTTCGTCGTTCTGCCCGGTTCAACCGTTATTCTTGACTCTCGAGAGTTGGCAAAAGGCACGAGTCACATCGGTGTGGTGGCTGACTTTCGAGACTGGCAAGGAGCGCAGTGGCGGGCACTCATGCCGCTAGAGCAAGACAATAAAACTTACATCGGAATATCCGTAGACAAGAACGTTTTATCTGTGACCGAGGAGTCGCGAAAGTGGTTGCGAAAACTGCAGAAGTAGCCGCTCTTACGTTCCACACGCCGTTTACGAATTACCTTAACTGTTATCAATAGATTTTGGAGTTAACCGTTGGCTACTCAGACAGTCGTTATTAAACTCGATGACTTTATAGACGAAGAGCAGTGTCGCAAAGCCCGGTCACGCGGGAAATTTGTTTGGGGTAAATCGGGGCTGTTAATTGGTCGCGACCAGGCGCGTTGCGATTTGCCAATCGATTGTGAGTACGCCTCTCGCACTCATGTTCGCGTAAGCCACATGAAAAGCGATTTTTTTGTGGCTGATGAAAACAGTACTGACGGCACGCGCTTGAACGGAAATGCGCTGGATCCAGGCAGAAAATACTCCTTGTTCGACGGTGACGAAATTCACGTGGGCGATCACATCATTAAGTTTCAGATTCCGGCACTCGGTCGAGCATTCGACGAGCAAGAGGCTTCTGAAGACTCGCAGGCCGCAGAGCCGGCGGTCGTGCAAGATTCTGACGAGCTTGAGCTGACCGATTACATCAGTAAATTGCGTCGCGAAAAAGGCGCTGACAGAGTTCCGGCGTTTGAAGCGGAAGCGGAATCGGTTGAGGAAGATAACGGGGCTAAGCAAAATGCTGATATGGACAGCGTTAGCACTCGACGCCATCAAGTCGAGTCGCAAGAAGCTGACGAAGTGAAAACGGTTACCGTTCCTGCTCTGGGATCGCAATCAGAGGCAGAGTCTCAGGCGTTGTTCGCTGATTTTGTTTCTGGCTTGCGCATTGAGTTTGAATCTCTGGACAAGAGGTTAAAAGACAAAAGGGCCTTCATGCGGTCGATGGGGAGTTTGTTGTTTCATGCAGTGGATGGAATTCGCAAAGCGTTGCAGACTCAAGATCGATTTATGGACCAATATCGAATCCCCGGAACGGTGCTGGGCCGTTCACATGTAAATCCGTTGTACACTCATAACATAGACACAAAAGACGCTCTCGAGATTTTGTTGGGGGACTCTATCTCCGCAATTGCCGACCCAATCGCTGCGGTGCAGGAAGCGACGCGCGATTTCTATCGGCACGGAGTTGCCGTGCCGAGCGGAATAGATGCGGCTATCAAGAAAATTGTTCAAACGTTCGACTGGGCAGAAATTGAAGCGCAGATTGCAAAGTCCGGCGGTTTGTCGGCCGTAGGCCCACTGAAGAAGTCGGCCTGTTGGGACCGGTACTGTGAAGAGTACGATCGAGCGTTCGATACGCTTGATGAGTTTGACAATGAGTATCGCCGAGCGGTCGGGGCCGCGTACTCCACCGCGCGAAATCAAATAGCACAGGAAAGTAATCGGGGTAATCAGCATGGCGAGTAAGGACTCGGTAGTTTGGTTCGAAGGCATGTTTATGCGGCAGCAACACATGCAGCAGCAAACACGATATGTCGAAGGTCTTCTGAGTGAGGCACATAGCGCGACACAGAAATTTGGCTGGGGATTTGCCGATTTGGTGCTGGATACTTCTGGACTGTCTGCCGGCATGCTCGGAGTAGTGTCAGCTCGCGGTGTACTGCCTGACGCAACACCCTTCAGTTTTGAGGCGGGCGGCGGTGCTCCAGCTTCACTCGACGTGAGCGACCTCGACGCCGGAACGGTCATTTACTTGTGTTTGCCAAATCGAACGGGCGGTCGCCTGTTGCAACAGTACGGACAAGCCGATGCGTCCGAAACGCTGACGCGCTTTCATTCTCATACAGTCGACGTGGTTGATAACGCGGCTACGCACGCGGGTATCTCCGGCGATCAAAATGACGCCACGCCAAATAAACCGAAATCTACACCACTGTTGCTCGGACAGCTTTCCATGCAGTTGATGCCAGACTCCGCCGACTGTCGTGAGTTCGTACGTTTACCAATCGCCAGAATGTCGGCTACAGCAAGTGGCTCAGGTGTGCATCTCGATCCGGACTTTATTGCACCCGTTACCGATATTCAGGCATCAGCCCGGATTCTTCAATATTTGAAGGAACTGACAGGCGTTATTTCGTCGCGCGCTGACGAGCTTGCAGGGGCGGTAGGCGACCTCGTTTCAGGTTCAGAGTTTTCGCCGAACGTGCTGTGGTTAATGCTGGCCAATCGTTACGACAGTCTTCTGAGTATCATCGGCTCTACCAGTATCCATCCGGCGGAGTTTTACAGGAGTCTGGTAGAACTGGTTGGAGAGTCGGCTACGTTTGGGCCGTCCCGGCGACCGTCTGAGGTGCCAGAATACAATCATGCCAACTTTACCGAATGTCTGATCCCGGTTGTCGATGTCCTGCTGCAAACGTGGTCGCGACCGGTCGATATGGTTGTCAAAGACTTGCCACTTAAGTTTATTCGCGATCAAAATATGTGGGCCTGGTTAATTCGCGATCACAATATTCTGACGTCGTCTTCGTTCGTTTTGGCGGCCAACGCCGATTTGACGGAAGACGAATTGGCGGCGCGTCTTCCCGAACTCATGCTGGTTGCTCCGGTGGAGGAGATAGACGAACACGTTGCCGGTTTTCAACTGGCGGTTGCAAAAATCAAACCTCGTGGTGTTCCCGTACTAAACCGCTGGACGTACTTCCATCTCGAACCGAAGCGAAAAAGCTGGGCCGATTTAAGTGAATCACGCGCGCTGGCTTTCTTTGTTGATCATCTGGATCACGACTTCGCCTCGCTTAAATTAAAATTGTGGGCAGTTCCCCAAGATCGATAGGTCATGAGCAATAACAACGACAACGACGGCCCAAAAGCACCACCCAGGACACGTGTCAGACGCGTAGAACGGTCAGAGGGGTTGCAGTCTCCGGGTAGGGCAAACAAGTCCTCTGAGCCTAAGCAGTTTACGAAAGTACGCCGCGTAGAGCGTAAAGACCACGGGGCTGACCGGCGACAGATGTCCGATCAGGGGCGGCGATATTCTGAACGCGCCGACGCAGATCAAGAACACGCATCGGACGAATATCGGCGACAGGGTCCAGAGCAGGTTCGCACACCTTCACGACAACGTGAGCCCGCTCGTCGACGCGACACCGTTTTGCCGGACGCGCATGACACAGACGCCTATAACCGACCCCTTCTCGATGAAGCGTCTTCACTTCTTGCTTTGGGTGGTTATTTAAGAAACTCAGACAGACCAAAAGACCTTGAGCAGCTACGCGCAGAAATTATCGAGGCGGTGCATCGTTACAGCAATAGTATTTCTGATAGTTACGGTGCCAGAACCGTAGAAGACGCCAGTTTTTGTGTATGTGCGTTTCTCGACGATTGTGTTCTCGGCTCACTGTGGAGTAAGGGATCCAGTTGGGCGCAAAGTAGCGTGCTGGCAAAAGTACATAGACGCGCCGACCGTTCCGACCTCGTGTCCATGATTCGCAGAAATCTGGACGGCGGAATTGATCCTGACTTAGCGGCTCTTTATCACACCGTGCTATCACTGGGCTTTAGCGGGTCCGAAGATCAGGCCGGCGAAATTGAGAAGCTACGCGAGCAGATGTATCGCGAGCTAAAAAAACTCGGTCACGAAGAGCAACGACACCTTGTGAGTGACGCCATGATTGTTGCTGACCGCGGGGAATATCTGGCGGCTCGACTACCCTGGTGGACATTACTCGCGGGTTCTGCCGTGATTATGCTGGGTATTTATTTAGGGTTTTGGTATCTGCAGAAAACAGATGTCAGTAATTTTCATGCGACGGTTGAACAGCGCGTAATAGACCACACTCGGTTACAGCTCAGTGACTTCGTACCAGAGGCCTATGTTCCACCCACTCCACAGCGAATCAACTTGCGAGCGCTGCTGGCTGACGATATTGCAAAAGAACGTTTGCGACTTCTCGACGGGCAGCCAGGCACACGAATTGTGATCAGTAGCGACGGCATGTTTAGTAGTGGCAGTGCTGTTATGGTGGGGAATTACCACCGTTTGATTCGCCGAATCGGTACGGCACTTGGTGAAACTACTGGGCAGATCATTGTTGAGGGCCATACCGATAACGTGCCGTTCCGCGGCGGCCTGCGCACAAATCAGTCGCTCTCAAAAGACAGGGCGGTGGCTGTTGGAAGCATTCTGACTAACGCTCTGGAAGGTGATTCACGGCTTGTTGTTATCGGTCGTGCTGATCGAGCCCCGCTTGAATGCAATGACTCATCGACGTCACGAGCGGTGAACCGAAGGGTCGAGTTAGTTCTTCCGGAAATAGAAACAGACAACGTTCCGGACAGTGCGCCACCAACCTGTGGGGGCCAGCGGTAAGATGAAAAAAATAATTGCGTTTGTCACTCACCGTCAATTCCTGATTTTCCTGGGCCTCGTGTTTTTGTCGATATTGATATATTGGCTCGCTCCAGACCTTGCAGCTGCTCCTGGCAACACCGTACCGGAGGGAGAAGAGAGTGGTGACGAGTTTCGCCCGTTCTTAACAGGTCGTACCTGGCGGTTAGTCTTAATTGCCTGCCTTTTCGGTATTTGGTTACTCATTCACTTTATTAGCTTTGCACGAACGTTAATTGCTGCGAGTAAGCTAAAGGAGAATCTTGCCCCTCCCGAGCCCACCCAAGCCGCCCGCCAAATTGGTGCACTTGAAAACGAATTCGGCAAGGCCGTTGAGGCACTAGAGAGTGACAAGGGAAGCAAAGGTAAACGCAGTCTGGTCGAGTTACCGTGGTACATGGTTTTGGGGCCAAGCGGGGTAGGTAAAACCGAGCTGCTGCGAACGAGTGGGCTTGAGTTTCCATACGAAGGCGACACGCAAAAAAAATACTTGAGTGGCGCAGGCGGTACGCTTAACTGTAAGTGGTGGCTCACGCGGGAAGCTATTTTGCTTGATACCGCGGGCCGCTATGTGCTCCAGGATCAGAACCGCGAGGCTGACGGAGCCGAATGGAATCGGTTTCTCGAATTGTTGCGTCGTCATCGTAAGCGTCAGCCACTCAACGGCATAATTGCCGTTATCAGTGCCGACGACGTGCTGCAGGACTACAGAACTAACAGCGAAGCTTTGCGCTCCGAGGCGTTGCGATTACGCCAGCGAATTCAGGAGTTGCAGCGTTCGTTTGGCATGAGGTTGCCCGTTTATTTGGTCTTGGCCAAATGCGACCTGATTGCCGGTTTTACTGAATATTTTAGAGACCTGAACAGCGTCGATCGACGATCTCAAGCGTTGGGGTTTGACGTTGACGACGAAGTGCGTGACAGCCAAACGTTTATTGGTGACGTGTCGGCCGGGTTTCATGACATGGTAGGGCGGTTGCGTCAACGTACGCTTACGCGTTTGCATGACGAACACAATGCACACCGTAAAGCACAAATACAGTCGTTTCCAAAACAAATTGACAACATTATGCTGCCGTTGCTCGACTTCGTTGATCTGGCCTTCGGGTTTGATGATGTCGGAGATTCATGTCGTCTTCGTGGCGTGTATTTTTCGAGTGCGACACAGGTCGGAGCGCCTATCGATCAGCTCACATCCGAGCTGAGTGAGATCTTTGGTGTGGTGGAGACTCAGCAGTCGGATGCCGGAGGGGAAGGGCGAAGTTATTTTGTGCGGGACTTGCTTCAGCAAAAAGTGTTTCCTGAAAAGTCTTTGGCGGGTGAGAGTAAACGCTGGCGTGCCCTAAGTGGCTGGTCGCTAAAACTGGCCGCCGGATTAGGGGTTGCGGCAATACTACTGAGTAGTGCGCTATGGCTTAGCGGTTATTCCGCCAATAAATCCGCTTTGCAGGAAGCCAGCCAGCTACTGATTAAAAATGAAGCTCTCATTCCGGCCAAGGCCGATATTACAGATGAGGCCGCTTTGCTGGAGTACGTTGACGCGATATACGATTTACGCGAACGGATGGAAACGCGTCATTCGGAGTCTCGCTTTGCGGGGTTCCTTGGAAGTGCTCGAACCAGCGAGATTCTGGAATCCACAGACCAGCTTTACGCCGACACCTTAAACAAGTACTTCGTACCATATGTCGCAACGTACCCCTACGAAGAACTTAAAGCACGCTTGACAAGCGAGGATGCCGACACCAGTTTTGGCAGTCGGAGCACCGATCAATTTTTTTTGGTAAAGCGGCTTTTGATCTTGTCGCAGCAAAAGCGCCTGAACACTGAGGAAGACAAGCAGGACGTGCTGAGCTGGGTCAGCGACTACTGGGGCGCTCTGTATTCTCAGGATCAAGAACACGTCGACACACTTCTGAAACATTTGTCCTACTTTGATACGCACCCAATGGCAAGCGTAGACTATGTCGACGAAATGGTTGACAACGCTCACAGCGGGCTATTCTTTCGTGATAAGAAAAAACTGTTTTCAGAGATGCTGCGCGACGACGCGTTTTCTGATTTGAACGGTGCTATCGATCTAAGGCGCTCACCTAATCTGAGTTTGTTTTCGGCCGTATTCCAGTATAGCGGTGACGGCTCTGCTTTGATTATACCTGAGCTCTACACACAGCCCGGATTCGATACACTAATCGATACCAAGTACATCGGAGAATTTATTGCCGCACGTAAGAAAGACGTATGGGTTTTGGGTGACTCTTACAAGATGCCTGGCAAGAAAGAGTTAGAGCGTGAGCTGCAAAGACTTTATACGGCTGACTATATTCGAACGTGGAACGATGCCTTGAAGGCACTAAGTGTCAAGAAAGTAACGGGAAGTTACGACAGTCGTGCCGTTGTATCGACTTTGGTGGGTACAAGTTCGCCGCTTAAACAGTTACTCAATACGGTGGCCGAACAAACGAATTTGGCTAAACCCGAAGCGCAGGGTGGTGTGGGTAATAAGCGTGCCGCGTCGAGAATCATGCGAAAAATTCCTGGGGTGAGAAAAGCAAAGATGTTGGGTCTCGGAATGTCTTCCGAAGAAGAGTTTGATCCCAGAGCCGTCATTACCGAAGAGTTTGCAGAACTCAATTCGCTTTCAATCGGAAGCGAGGGCTCGTTACCGATTGTTGAATTGCTGGACCAAATGGCGTCTCTGTTATCGCCGCTTGGAAACGCCGAGGCGGATACGGTCGTATTTGAGTCGGTAACGGCGTTGGCATCCAGGCAACCCGAGCCGGTTAAGTCGTGGACCTCGGCGCTGGTAACGTCCAGCTCTCGTGTGTTTGACTCCATGCGTGAGCAAAAAGTCGCTCAGGAGCAGGCACAGGTTCGTTCCGACAGCGAGCAGAGCATTTTGAGCGAGTATAACGACAAGATTTATTCGCAGTGCGTTCAGGATTTAAACGGACTGTTTCCTGTCAGTCCGTCTGCGCAGGAGGACATTAGCAGCGACTATCTCACACAAATTTTCTCGCCCGACGGCATCATGGCGCAGTTCTCAGATGAGACGCTTTCGGGCTATATTAATCGCTCGCGCCGACCGTGGCGTTGGGAGCAGGTGCGTGATTTCGGCACGCTTGATTTACCCGATTCATTACTTGAAAGTCTGGAAGATGCTGCCGATATTCGGCGGACCTATTTTCCTTTACCGATTAAAATGACCATGGAGCCAGGCTTGGTAAGCCCTGAAATTACCCGCCTGCTTATTTTGATCGACGGCCAGAGTTTCGACTACAGACAGGGAGCCATGCTGCCGGTCAATATTAACTGGCTTGATAAAGGCGGCCAGAAGGGGGTGCAGATCACCATGACGCTCAAAGATGGCCGTGACGTTAACCGCACTTATGAAGGTGAGTGGGGGCTTTACAGAGCTCTAAAAGAGGCTGGTGTCAGCGCGGGCGAGGGACGTGGTGTACTTGATGTAATGTTTGATCTTGACGGCCACAGAGCGAGCATCAAGCTTATTGTGAATCGATCACGGCATCCGTTCCTGTCTGATCCGTTAGAGGGTTTTACTTGCCCCCGTCTGTAGGGTGAGTTGTGCATGATGCAGTCAGGTTCAGACATGTATGCCGGTTACTTTGGAAAGTACCCAGGTTATCGTGATTTCGTACAGCACGGTATGGATAGCTCTTTAGTGGAGCAGTTCAGGAGTTGGCTTTCGGCGGTGATGGATGTCGGTCAAGAGCGCTACGAAGAGCTCTGGCGCGATATTTATTTTCAAGGACCCGTATGGCGTTTCTTGCTGCGAGACTCATCTCTTGGTGCGGCGACATGGGCCGGCGCGATAATGCCAAGTATGGATGCAAGAGAGCGTTACTTTCCTCTGATTGCCGTACGACGCATTGATCAGCCGGTTTCCGCCTCTTTGTTCAATCAGATGGCCGCTTTTTTGGATCAACTTGAAACGGTTATGTTGGCCACTTTGCAAACACCTTATGCGGATGTCGCAGATGTGCGCTGTCATTTTGATGAGTTTTTTTCTCAAGACTTTGAAGTCGAGCCAGTTGGCAAGGTGCCGGTTGTTTCTAATCAGAGTTGGCTGAACAGTGAAATCGATCAGTTTATTGCAACACAGAAATTCGACATGGGCATATGGCAGGCCGTCAATGTCGCTAACGACAAACCGTGTCTGCGCGTAGTGGGCGGTTTTCCTGGCGAATCAGAATTTGTGGACATGTGGTTTGAAACGGTAGCTCTCGACGAACAACAGGACGACGATTTCTGTGTTTCCGAGAGAGGCTCTGAAAACGAAGCGGCGGAGGCGTCTAAGTCGTGACAGGTTTGCGTTGGTATTCAGCGGCTGGCACGCATTGTGGAAACGTGCGGGAGCGCAATGAGGATTCTTCGCTTGTGCAGCCTCAATTTGGACTATGGGCGGTGGCTGATGGAATGGGCGGTCACGTGCGCGGTGATGTCGCCAGTCAAACAGTGATAGAGGCGATTAGTCAGCCACAAGAGTATACGACGCTTGACCAACGAATAGACCTGTTGGCCGAAGCTCTGGATGGCGTGAACAAGCAGCTGATTAACGACGTAGGTGATGCGGATGAAATATGTGGCACCACCGTGGCCATATTTGCCATGGTCGACAGTGAAGCGGCCTGTCTGTGGGCCGGCGATAGCCGAATTTATCTGTACAGGGGTGGAGAATTTGAGCAGGTAACAACTGACCATGTTGAGTACGAGGAAAGTGAAGACGGTGAAGATTTAGAAAGCGACGGCGAGACTGCAGAGTTTTTGGCTCGCGCCGTAGGCAAGGACGACGAGCTGGTGTTGGATTTGTGCGTGGTTCAACCACAAGACGGTGACCGTTTTCTGCTGTGTTCCGACGGTTTGTACGGTGTGTTGTCCGATGCCCAGATTAAACAAACCTTAGATACAACGGATTCACCGGGTCAGGCCACGAGTCGCCTTGTTAACGAAGCTCTGGATACCGAATGTCATGACAATGTAACCGTTGTCGTGGTCGACTTTGAGGCATGGAACTAGCTATGGCAAAGAAGCTCAGTCAAATTGCTACAGAGATTGCGAACTGCAAAATTAAACAAACCAAAGCGCTGAAAGAGGTGGAGGGTCGCAACGCTGCGTTTGCAGACATTAAGGCCGAAACAGATAAGGTTGGTTCCATAACCGGTGAAGAACCCGATTGGCCATTGGTTGAAAAAGCCGCTGCCGCGTATCTGCGAAAAGCTGAGCGCGATTTTCGTGTTGCGGTTTTTCTGGCTCGGGCCTGGTCTGTCAATCACGGAGCGGACGGGGCGATTGCAGGCCTCATTTTGCTCCACACCCTACTGCAACGCGGTGTCGACGACTTGCTACCAGCTCGTGTAACCGGCCGAAGGCAAGCCATTGAGTGGTGGTCGAAGCATGCGCTACTCGACTGGCAAAACAGACTCTTTGAGCTTGCAACTAGCGCTCAGCTGGCAGCGTTCGTTGAGAAACTCGCAGCGTTGAGCGCAACAATCACGGCGGATTCGGCATTAGTCGGGAAGCCCAAGTTGGTAAAAGCATTAACGGATGGTTTGACTAATTATGAAAGCAGCACGGCTTCAATCATCGAGGAGCCGACTACTACTGCTCCACAAGCGGTAGTGCCCTGTGAAGTTGATGCTGAAGAAACCGGCTCATCAAGCGAACCCGACGCAGAGCTGAGAGAACAGGTTGGTTCATCGGAAACGGCTAACCAAGAATCCGACGTCACAACTCTCGACGACGAACCGGCGGACAAGGAAGACACGCAGGAGTCTGAGACGGAACCTGATGAAGAAACGCTGACGTTAATCGAGCGACTACTGTCGCCAGTTGGCAACGATAATCCAGCGGGAGAAGAACATTATTTATCCGACGAATTTGAGCATATTCAACGGGAAGTGAATGCGGGTTGGCGTGTAAAAACGACAGACTGGGAAGAGCTGTATGTCAGTTGCGATCGTTTTCTTAGAACTATGTCCAAAGATCTTAGAGTTATGGTTTACACGTTGTACGCTCTTTTAGAACGACAAGGGTTGAAGGGCTTCACCCAAGGCCTGCACGTTCTGGATGAATTTGTGACACGGTTTGCCGCTGACTGTTATCCGGCCCGATCGGCGGGGCGACGTGCGGCTCTGAGCTGGCTTGCGAAAACGGCGAGCGAGTGGTTCCGCCGACGACCCGATGAAACGTTTGATCTGGTCACTCTGAATCAGCTGCGAGGCTTGTTAGAGCGTATTGACCTTCGCTTGATGGAAAGTGAGGAGCTGAACGTAAATCAACCTGTTCTAGGCAAAGCCCTTAGTACGGTACGAACTCAAGTTGAACGTTCCGAAGCTAATTTACCGCCCGAGCCTGTTGTTACCAAGGCCGCAGTACGGCCAAAACCGGCTGTTCAAAAAGCCTCAGCGAAGTCTGTATCGGCCACTCCTGCAGCGGCGCCGGCTACGGGCGACATGGAGAGTGAGGCGGACTTTCGCAGTGCCATTAATTCCGGTAAATCGTACTGGCTCGATCTGGCCCGGTTTAGACGTCAGTCAGACCCTTCAAGCCCCTTGTCGTACCGGTTGCTAAGATACTGGGCATGGGGTAGTTTGGGTAATCAGGTAAAAGTTGATAGTTTACAGCCACCTGCCGACCCGGAGCGTAAGGCTTGGGAAACGGCAGAGAGCGCAGGTGATGGTTTACGCATTATTGAATTGGCTGAGACGGCGTTATTGAAACATCGTTTCTGTTTGGACCTAAACCGGATTACATGCGACGCGCTGGAACAAATGGGGTACACGGCGGCAAGTCACGCCGTTAAAGATGAGCTTCGCCAGTTTCTTGACCGGCTTCCAGACCTGTCTGGAGCGAACTTCAGGGGAGAAGTTCCTACGGCAGACGGCGCAACGTTAAGCTGGATCGAACAGCTACACAACGAGAGTGAATCAACCTCAGAAAATGTAAGCAGCGCGCCTGGCGCGTCATCTGAATCGATGGCGTTGGGTCAGGAAACTATGGCCAGCGCTCGGGCTCTGTTGAAAGAAGGCAACACTTCAGCCGCCGTTGCCCAACTGGAGCAACCCTTGCGGCTAGCTCGATCGGGACGCGAGCGGTTTTACTGGCAGCAGTTGCTGGGGCGACTGTTCCTCGAAAGTGGTGCGATCGAAATGGCGCTCGTCATGTTAGAGACGCTTGACGCACACATTGAAAATTATCGATTGGAAGAGTGGGATCACGATTTAGTTATTGGCCTTGCACCCCTTGTGCAGCAGGTTGATGCAAAAGTATCGAAAAATGGTCCTCTTCGAAGTCGTATACACGTTATAGTAGAGAAAACCCGCGCCCGGGTTACCAGAGTGGATCCGGCCGGGGCAATTGAAAAATTTAATCGCTAACGCACTACCTGTTTGGTAGCGGCATTCGAATTTGTAAATCAGAATTTGTAAATCAGGAGACTTACCATGGCGCATTCATTGTCTAAACCGCCTAAAGAACGGATAAATATTACCTATAAACCCGACGGTGAAGCTCAGGAAGAGAAGGAGTTGCCTTTTAAAATTCTGTCGATCGGTGATTACACTCTGCGTGAGGATGACACTCCGCTTGAAGAACGCAAACCGATTAACGTTAGCAAGCAAAATTTTGCTGATGTCATGTCGGAGCAAAAACTGGGACTCAACTTCAACGTCAACGACACGTTGTCGGGTAAAGATGACTCAGAGTTTCCAGTAAGCTTGAAAATCGATTCAATGAAAGACTTTCAACCCGACAGCATCGCGCGACAAATTCCGGAGCTTAACGAGCTCATGGAAATTAGAGATTTGCTATTGGCCCTAAAAGGTCCTCTGGGCAATGTGCCGGCGTTCCGCAAACAGCTACAGGCGCTGGTTGCCGATGACGACAAACGTGATGCTTTTGTAAAAGCGTTGGGACTTGACTGAATACATTACTTGCCGGCAAAGGCATAAAGATGGAGTTTTCTAAATGAGCGAAGACAAACAACAGGACGCGGCACAGGCGGCCCAAGGCGAACACGCTGAGGGCGATTTACTGGATGAGTTGGCGGAAGCTACCGGTATTACCCGTTCCACTGAAGGGTTCGATAAGGCGCGTCGTGGCATCGAAGAATTAGTTCGCATCATCGTTCGGGATAACCGTACGGAAGAGCGTGTTCAAGGCGGGTTGATTGATAATTTGGTTGCTGAAATCGACAAGAAAGTCGGTTCACAAATAGACGAAGTTATTCACAACGACTCGTTTCAAAAACTCGAGTCAGCCTGGACAGGGTTGAAGTACCTTGTGGACAAAACCGATTTTCGCGAGAACTGCCGACTCGAAATTCTCAATGTGTCGAAACAGGATTTGAGCGACGACTTTCAAGACGCACCGGAAATTCCCATGTGCGGTTTGTACAACACGGTATACAACTCCGAGTTTGGTGTATTTGGCGGTGAAGCCTACGGCACGATCATTGGTAACTACGAGTTTGGTGCTGGCGCCGCAGACTTGAGCTTGCTTGGAAACATTGCCAGCGTATCCGCTATGGCTCACGCACCGTTTTTTGCTGCGGCTCAAGCCGATTTTTTCCCGAACATGGATGGCGATTTCCAAAAACTGTCTAATCTGAAAGACCTTGACGGTATTTTCGAAGGGCCACAGTACGCCAAGTGGAGAGGTTTTCGTGAGACCGAAGACGCTCGCTATGTTGGTCTGACGTTGCCGCGCTTTATGTTGCGACAGCCGTACGATCCGGAAGAGAATCCAGTAAAAGACTTCAACTACGAAGAGAACATTGACGGGCAACACGACAACTATTTGTGGGGCAATGCATCGTTTGCGTTTGCATCACGGCTGACAGACAGTTTTGCCAAGTATCGTTGGTGCTCGGACATTACAGGCCCGGAGGGTGGTGGTGCCGTATATGATTTACCTGTTCACAACTACGAAGCCATGGGTGAGGTTCAAACCAAAATCCCTACCGAAACGCTTATCACTGAAGGTCGCGAGTACGAACTGGCCAACCACGGCTTTATTCCGCTAACTATGCGCAAGAACAGTGATAACGCGGCTTTCTTCTCGGCGAACTCGGTTCAAAAAGCCAAGCGCTTTTCGAACACGCCTGAAGGAAAGGCAATGGAAGCCAACTACAAGTTGGGTACCCGATTCCCTTACATGTTCTTGATTAACCGATTAGCGCACTACGTAAAAGTTATGCAGCGCGAAAAAATTGGCAGTGGCATTAGTCGCGACATTCTGCAGCGTCAGCTCAGTGAGTGGTTGAATCAATACGTGTCGGCTCAGGAGAATCCTAAACCCGGCATCATGTCGCGCTATCCTTTGAAGGAAGCAAACGTTGAAGTGGAAGACATCGTTGGTGAGCCAGGCTGGTACAAGGTTTCAATCAATGTGTCACCGCATTTCAAGTACGAAGGCGCGGATTTCGAAATGTCACTTGTTGCCAAAGAGAAGGCCGAAGGCTAATTTCAGCCTTTGGTGGGTAGAGGTCGTTAGCGATTAATGCGAAGCCTAATTTTCTGTCCAGACTTGATCGGGCAGGAGAGCGAAGTCTGATCGAATCGAAAGGATCGATTTCGGAGGTAGAGCGTTCGATACTCACTAACCTGAGGAATATCTTTCAAATTCGTCAGGGCAATTCAATGTCGGCACCGCGGTGCGGTGTTCCTGACTTTACCGAATTGTTTGCTGAACACAGTGATCCTTCCAGAAAGCTCTGCTCTTCGATCAAAGACGTGATCGAAGAGTTTGAGCCACGTCTGCAGAGCGTGGTAGTAAAGCGGGTCGATTCCGGTCGTTTTGGTAGCCTGCGCTTTGAAATTACCGGTCGCTTTAACATCAATAATCGTGCGTCATCGTTTCGGGTCGAAACAGTGATGTCGTCCATGGATCGTTTCACAATCGAGTCAGACTAATGACCGACAACTCGTATTTTAAGGACGAACTAAACTTTCTGTACGAGGCGCGCGAGCGAGCCGCAGAGGATTTTCCCGATATTGCCCGCTTTCTGGCAATTAAGGACAGTGACCCGGATGTTGAGCGCCTGTTTGAAGGCTTTGCTTTTCTTACCGGTCGTCTACGACAGAAGCTCGATGACGAATTTCCGGAAATCATTCAAAGCATGCTGGCGTTTTGGTGGCCGCACTACCTACGTACAGTGCCTGCCATGTCTATTCTGGAATTTACGCCTGTGGTAGCGGCGTTTTCAGAATCAAAACTGATCGACAAAGGCACGGAGGTGCAGTCCAAACAACTCGACAATGGTCAACGCTGCCGTTTTCAAACGACGCGACAGGTTGCGATGCATCCTCTTACGTTATCTGACACCGAGTTTTGCGATCGCAGCTCAGGCACTCATTTAGAGATTTCGTTCGATATTTGGCCTAACGCTTCGTTTAGCTATGACGCAGGGAATACGCTGGTTTTCTATATTGAGGGTGCTCACGAGGGAGCCTGCGACCTGTATCACTTCATGACTCATCAAACGGCTTCTATTCAGATCGATGTGTTGAGAGACGGATTAGTCACGGGCTCGCTAGAGCTTGATAAAAGCGCTTTGATTGAGTCTGGTTTTAATCCAGACGAGTCGGTGATTCCAAACACGGAGTACGTGGCGCCCGGCTATCTTTCGGTTCAGGAGTACTTTTGTTTTCCGGAAAAGTTTCGCTTTGTCGAATTAGGCGGCTTGAACCAGATTGTTCACTTAATTGAACGCAAGCAAGCCACTGAGCTTCGAATTACATTCGAATTTGATCGTCAAGCATCGTGGAACGTAGGGGACGTAGCGCATCCCTTAAAACTAAATTGCGTGCCAATTGTTAATCTGTTTCGAGGGTCGGCGAAACCGATTTTTCTCGACCATGCACGTGACCAGTATCGCGTGCTGCCTGAGTCTTCCAAGACCATGCACTGTGAGTTTTACAGCATTGAAGAAGTACTGATTAACGGGCCGCAATACACGACACCCAAAACGCTGCATGCGTTCGAGAGTTTTGATCACGTTACAGAGGACGAGCAAAACTCGTACTATCGTTTGCATACGAGCAGGCGAGACAAGGGTAACGGCATGAGCACCCATATTTCATTTGTCGATCGGGAGAGGGATTACTTTGGAAGAGAGGGTGATGTTATGTCGCTCGATATTTGGTGTTCTAACGGTGACCAGCCGAGGTTAATAGACCCCGGCGAAATCAACGTGAGTACCGGTACGTCACCCGAATTCGCCAAGTTTCGCAACCTGACGAGACCCACTGTGCGTTTGTTGCCGCCGATGGAAAAAGATTTGCTGTGGAAGCTGGTTTCCAATATGTCGATTAATTTTAATACATTGCTCAATAACGATTCGCTTAGAAATGTACTCGGTACGTACGATTTTCTCGGCATGGAAAATGATCCGGCGCATCGGCGTACTATTCGGATACTTCGTTCGTTGGAAATTGATCATTCCGGCCCGGCTGACAGCTTGGTCCGCGGCGTGCCGGTTAGAGGCATTGCCAGTCAAATCTCTATCTCTCGCACTGAGGTGGGCAGTTTAGGTGAGGTGTTTTTATTCGGTTGCGTTATTCGGGAGTTTTTATCGGCCTTTGCTGGTATTAATTCGTTTCACCAACTTTCCTTGCGCGAGCGAGACAGTGGAGAGGTGTTCAAATGGACTTTGAATCAGGGCAGCGCACCGATCCTTTAATTAAGGAGCTAATGGCGCGGCCGCATCGCTTCGGCTACTTCCAGACGCTGCGTGTCCTGCAAGCCGATCTGGAGCGGAAATACGGGCTTGAAATCGCGACCAAAGAGCTGGAACTGGGCACGCTGCTACAAATTCGCCCGAACATCTCTATGGCCTGCCCGCCATCTGACTTACATTTGCTGGAATATATTGATCCGATTGATGCCCTGGACGAGCGAGAGCGATATCGACTCACGGTTAATTTTCTTGGACTATATGGCGTAGATTCTCCGTTACCGGATTACTACATCGAACATTTTGTTCATGCTGACGAAGAAGAAAATCCTCAGCGCCAGTTTTTGGACGTGTTTCATCATCGCATTTACTGGCTACTGTACCAGTCGTGGCGAAAGTACCGTTACTACATGCAGTATCGTGACGGCACGGAAGTCTTTTCTCAACGATTTTATTCGCTAATTGGTTTGTCCAGCGAAAAATCTCGCAACGATTTGGGCTTTCGTGCACAAAAACTTTTATCCTATCTGGGCGTTTTGTCGCGACGAGTGTGCTCGGCCCAAATGGCTGAACGTGTGTTATCAAAACTGCTCAAAGTTAATTTGAGGTTGCAACAGTTCGTACCCACAAAAGTGAAGATTTCGCCGGACCAACAGCTCTGTCTGGGCAAGGCCAACAGCCGCCTTGGACAGGATACCTCGTTGGGTGAAGAGGTGGCCCACGTTGGCAATGCGTTTCGTGTCTTTGTGGGGCCGCTTGATTGGGACGAGTACCACAGTTTTTTGCCAGGCGGTTTTAACCACCGTGTGCTGAAGGCGGCATTGGGGCAAATGTTGCATACCGTTCTAGATTATGACGTTGATCTTTCAATGCAGCCTGTAGCTCAACGTCGACTAGTGCTGGGACCAGAGAATCAATGTGGTCTGGGTTGTACCACCTGGCTTGCGGCCGATGAGACCGCAATTGTTAGTGCCACACTTTAAGGAAAAGACGACATGCTAAACGTAGAACTAAGACCTCTGCTGCGCCGCTTAAGTCCCTATTGCCGTCGTGCTTTGAATGAAGCTGCTGAAGGGTGCATTGAGCGAGGCAATCATGAAATTTCACTTGAGCACTTAATGCTTGCGCTACTGGGTGAGCCTAACCACGACGTGCATTGCATACTGCGGCATTACAACATCGAAGGTGATCGAGTTGTAGGAGCGCTCCAGCGACAAATCGAGCGAACAGGAGGCGGTCATGCTGAGCGACCAATTTATTCGCGATTATTAGTCGATTTGGTGCAACAGGCATGGCTTTTAGCGTCTATCGAATACGGTCACACCGAGGTTCGGTCTGGCGCTTTACTGTTGGCTATGGCCGTCGATTCTCAGCTGATTGCCCAGCTTAACTGCGACGAGCTCGACGCTATTGCCGCACCAGCGCTGCGAAAAAACTTTATGGAGGTTCTCGATTACAGCGCGGAACCCGTGTCTCAAACGGAAACTCAAGGCGGACCTTCTCCCGAGTTTAGTCGGGAAGGAACGCCGCTTGATCTGTATACCCAGGACTTTACCGCGCAAGCACGAGCAGGCGAAATTGATCCGATATTTTGTCGCGACAACGAAATACGACAGCTAATTGATATTTTGGGCAGGCGACGCAAGAACAACCCGCTTGCCGTGGGCGAAGCGGGCGTTGGCAAGACCGCCCTGATTGAAGGTTTGGCTCGCCGTATTGCAGAAGGCGACGTACCTGACAGTTTGCTGAACGTTGACCTTTTGGCGCTCGACTTACAGGCCATGCAGGCCGGTGCAAGTGTTAAAGGTGAATTCGAGAAACGCTTGAAGGGTGTGGTTGAAGGCGTTAAGGCTTCTCCAAAACCTATCGTTTTGTTCATAGATGAGGTGCATACGTTAATCGGCGCGGGTGGTTCGGCGGGCACGGGCGATGCTGCTAATATTCTGAAGCCTGCGCTGGCGCGAGGTGAGTTGCGTACCATTGCAGCGACTACCTGGAGTGAGTATAAAAAATACATTGAGAAAGACGCGGCTTTGGCACGACGTTTTCAGCTGGTTAAGTTAGAAGAACCGTCGCCCGCACAGGCCGTTGTGATTATGCGTGGTTTACGCAAAATTTATGAGAACGCTCACAACGTTTACATTCGCGACGACGCGGTGGTAGCCGCGGCTGAAATGTCGGCCCGGTATATTTCAGGTCGTCAGCTACCAGACAAGGCTGTTGACGTGCTGGACACCGCGAGCGCTCGGGTCAAGCTCAGCATCAGCGCCAAACCGGCGGCTTTGGACGACCTCGAAAAAGCCGTGCAGGTATTGCAGCGCGAGCATGCCGCGATAGCGAGAGACGTGGAATCAGGCGTAAGCCAGGACACAGAGCGTTTAACCGAACTCGATGAGGAAATGGCTGCCAAGACCGAGCAAATAGAAAAGCTTCGTGAGAGGTGGCATACAGAAAAAACGCTTGCGGAACAGATTTTGGCGCTGCGCGGAAAGCTATCAGATAAACCGTCTGTCGCAGAGAACGACTCAGACTGCGAATCTGACGGTGACACCAACGTCGAAGACGACAGTGAGAGCGACATTGCGATAATGTCCGACGATGAAATACGAATCAGGCTGGAGGAAAAAACGCAGGAGCTTGCAACGTTGCAAGACGGTGATCCACTGGTTAGCCACGAGGCGGGGCCTGATGTTGTCGCAAAGGTGATTGCGGACTGGACGGGAATACCCGTCGGTAAAATGGTACGTGATCAAGCCAAAATGATTCTTGAGTTTCAGCAGCAGCTCGGGCAAAGAGTTAAGGGCCAGGATCACGCAGTTGAAGCGATCGACATGGGTGTGCGTGCTTCGAAAGCCGGAGTTGCGAATCCTGATGCACCCATTGGCGTGTTCTTGCTGGTAGGTCCAAGCGGAGTGGGTAAAACCGAGACGGCATTAGGCGTGGCTGATTTAATGTTTGGTGGCGAACGCTTTGTTACCACCGTGAATATGTCCGAGTTCATGGAAAAGCATACGGTTTCAAGGTTAATTGGCTCGCCACCAGGCTACGTAGATTCTGATAAAGGCGGCATGTTAACGGAAGCCGTAAAGCAACGACCTTATTCAGTGGTGCTGCTTGACGAAGTGGAAAAAGCGCATCCGGATGTGCTCAATTTGTTTTATCAATTGTTTGACAAAGGGGAGTTGTCCGACGGGCAAAATTTGACGGTTAACTTTCGCAACACCATTGTGTTTCTGACCAGCAATTTAGGCTCAGATCAAATCATGTCTATGTGGAGAGACAATGCGGATGTGAGTACGGAGGATATTTCCGAACGCATTCGTCCTACGCTTGCCAAACACTTCAAGCAGGCGTTGTTGGCGCGCATGAATGTCGTGCCGTATTTTCCACTTGGCGACAGCGTGTTGCGCGACATTGTCGATATTAAGCTGGGTAAGCTGGTTCGTCGTCTGCAAGAGTCGCAGCGGATCGCGCTGGTTTATAGTGATGACGTCGCTGATCAGATTGTAGCGCGCTGCCAGGAAGTGGAAACAGGAGCGCGCAACATCGACTACGTGATCAACTCGACGCTCATCCCGAGTATTTCTACCGAAGTATTGTCTCGTATGAACGACGAAAACATGCCAGATACGTTGCATATCGGGCTCTCTGACGACGGTAATTTCACCTATACGTTTAGTCACGGCCAGTCTGAGAGCTAGTTTAGAAAATGCCGGCAACCTCACATATCGCCCGTAGCGCACAGGGTCGCCTGTTAGAAATAATGACCGCTATTTCTACAGAAAAAGACCTGGACGTTCTGCTTGGCATGATTTTGAGTATGGCGAGGGAGTTAACGGATGCCGAGTCAGGTCGAATTTATATTCTGGACCCTACCGGGCGCAGGCTCATTTGCCAGGTTGTTCAGAACGACAGCGTAGACGAGTTCTCGCAGCACTATGATCCGGTTGAGCTCTATGTTGACGGTCGGCCGAACAACAAGCAGGTCGGTGCTTATTGTGCGTTCTCGGGACAGCCCGTACGGGTCGACGACGTTCCGGCATCAGGTGCCTTCGATTTTTCAGGTCGTATGCGGGTCGACAACGTGATGCATTATCATACCCAGTCGTTATTGCTCGCACCGCTAAACCGGCCGGACGAATTTACCGTAGGTGTGCTTGAACTGAGCAATGCGTTAGAAGCGAAGACCCGTAATCGTATTGCATTTGGGCAAGAGCAAGAGAGTCTCGTGCATGCGTTTGCCTCACAGGCGGCCGTGTCGATTAACAACGCGCGCTTGCTTGAGCAGAATAAACGCCTGATTGCTGTAATGGACGAAACCAATCGGCAGCTGGAACAAGAAAACCGTACTTTGAGAAGCCGGGTACATGCGCGGTGTGATTTCTCAGACATCATTGGCGATTCCGACCCGATGAAACAGGTGTTCGATCTCATCGAAAAAATAGCCGACACCGAAGCCAATGTGTTGATCACCGGTGAAACAGGTGTGGGTAAAGAGTTGATAGCTCAGGCTCTGCACAACAATGGCAAACGTAAAGAAGGCCGGTTGGTGGCTCAAAACTGCGCCGCGTTGCATGAGCAACTGTTGGAAAGCGAGTTGTTCGGTTACAAGAAAGGCGCGTTTACGGGTGCCGTAAAGGATAAGCCGGGCCTATTTGAAGTGGCCCATAAGGGAACTCTGTTTCTAGACGAAATTGGTGACATGCCCCTGGGCCTGCAGGCCAAGCTTCTTCGGGTCTTGCAAGAGGGTGAGATTCGGCCACTTGGCGGCGTTAACGACCGCAAGATTGATGTCCGAATAATTGCCGCGACGCATTGCAACCTCAAAGAACTGGTGGCCGAAGGCAAGTTTCGCGAAGATCTTTATTATCGACTGCAGGTTTTTCCAATTCATGTTCCCGCTTTGTCTGAGCGCCGCGAGGACTTGCCGGCACTTATTCAACACTTTATTGATGGCTTCTCCAAAGTGCATAACAAGAACGTGCAGGGCATTGCACCCATGGCTTTGGATTCTCTGATGCAGTACGACTTTCCGGGAAACGTGCGTGAACTTCGCAACTTGCTAGAGCGCGCGGTCATTCTGGTTGATGACGGTGGAAGTATTACCCAGCGTGAGCTGCCACCTGAGCTGGTTGGAAAAGCGCAAACTGAACCGCGAGAAAGCGGCGTCGCCACTGCAGATCGTACTTTGAAAGAAATCGTGGGGGAGTACGAGCAGAAAGTTATTCAAGAGCGTTTGGATAAACACGGTGGCAATCGCACGAAGACGGCAGAAGATCTAGGGATTTCCCGCCGTTCTTTGCAGAGCAAAATCGCCGAGACCTAGGCGAGGACCGGTGTGGCGTTTCGGTAACGCCGGGGTGCAGCTCTGTAGCTTTTTAGTCCTCGTAACGTTCGCAAAAGAAACCGTATCATTGACCAAGAACAGGTTGGTTGCTGATGTACTGGTGTCTGCGCCAGCACAGGGGTAATCAATTCGCGCATAGGCAGAGACTTGCACAGGTTGACGGCCAAGATGTGCAAAAACCTGCTCAATTGGGTTGTCGGTTTTTTTTTGGCACTGTCGTTCAGATATGTTGGAAACAGAATAAAATAATTAAAAACAAGCGATTGGAAACTTTTCGAAGCAAAGCCGCCAAGTTGGCATGCTACTTGTATTGTTAGTAGCAGAGGGAGCACAGGTGTTCCCAAGGCACTAAACTTTTTCTGTTAATACTAGGAGCAACGACATGCCAACTCCCGCATATTTAAGCATTACCGGACGTACCCAGGGAAATATCTCTGAAGGCGCCTCAACCGACAAGAGTATCGGTAACACTTGGCAAGAAGGTCATGAAGATGAAATTCTTGTTCAGAGTTTTGATCACAATGTTCTGATTCCAACTAATCCTCAAAACGGCCAGCCATCAGGCCCACGTCGTCACGAGAAAATGGTTATTCGAAAGAACTTCGATAAAAGCACACCGTTACTTTATAACGCACTAACCTCGGGCGAGCTCATGGACGTTGAACTCAAGTGGTTCCGCACCGCAGCAGACGGTACGTCAGAGCACTATTTCACTACATCGTTAACCGATGCTGTGATTACCGACATTAGTGCCTGCATGGCACACTGTCAGGATCCGAACACGGAGCGTTTTGGCCACGAAGAGCAGGTGTCGTTCAACTATCGCAAGATTGAATGGCGTCACGAAACAGCTGGTACCGCCGGTGAAGATGATTGGCGCAAACCAGACGCGTAAGGTAGTCTGAAGAAGGTGTCGGCCCGAATAGTCGGGCCGGCAGTTTTTTCGTTTTGAGTCTTCAATTGAAGGAGTACATGTATGGCCAGTCCAGCCGCTAGATTCGACATGGTTCCTTTCGAACTGAGCATTTCCGGGCTCGATGATTCTGACGTCCGCGTAGTGTCGTTCTCCGGACAGGAAACGGTTTCGCGCACCTACGAGTATACAGTCGATCTCGTATGCAGGGACGACGGTGTCATGCTTGAAGACATCATTGGTAAACCAGCTTCACTGGTTATCAACTCCGCCGACGGTGAATACGAACGCAGCGTACATGGCGTTGTCTCCAGTTTTCATCAAGCCGAAAGTGGTACGCGAGTTACGCTGTATCGCGCACAAATTGTGCCAGCGCTGCAGTTTTTAAGTTACCGCAACGACTGCCGTATTTTTCAAGACATGTCTGTTCCCGAAATTATCGAGAAGGTGTTCGACAGCGCTGGTCTGCAGGACTACTCGTTAAACCTTTCGGCCTCTTACGATCCACGTGTGTATTGCGTGCAGTACCGTGAATCAGACCTTAATTTTGTCATGCGCCTCATGGAAGATGAGGGCATCTTCTATTTCTTCGAACACACCGAAGACAAATCTATTCTAACCCTGATCGACGTTCCAGGATCACATCTGCGTTTGCCCGGTGCAGACTTGCTGGAACATCACGATACCGGCGGTGGCCTTGCCGAAAACGAATTTGTATTTGGGGTGGGCTGGCAGGAAAGCATCACTACTAATGCGGTAACGTTGCGCGACTTCGATTTCAAGAAGCCCAGTCTGGATCACATGCATTTAGACAAAGACGTCGATCAGTGCATGCGTCTTGAACATTATGACTATCCGGGCACGTATGAAGCACCGGCATTAGGTAACAACAGGGTGTGTACCCGACTCGATGCGCTACAAGCTAACCGCCGTCGCATTTCCGGATCCGCAACAGTACGACGGCTGGCGGCAGGCTATCGGTTCACTTTGTCACATCACCCTAACGATCGTTTCAATCAAGAATTTATCGTTACCGACGTTCGTCATCACGGACGCAGTCCGCAGGCTCTCGAGCAGGACCAGGGCGGTGGCGCACCTGCGTATACTTGCCAGTTTTCAGCTGTACCGGCTGACGTAGCGCTGCGGCCAGGTGAGGTTGCCAGACGCCCGCGCATGGATGGTATACAAACCGCGATTGTTGTCGGGCCCGCAGGTGAAGAAATTTACACCGATGAATTCGCCAGAGTAAAAGTGCAGTTCCACTGGGACCGCGAAGGCTCATACAACGAGAAAAGCTCGTGCTGGGTTCGCGTGAGTCAGCTTTGGGCAGGTGCCGGCTGGGGTGGCATGGACATCCCGCGCATTGGTCACGAGGTGGTAGTGAGTTTTGAAGAAGGTGATCCGGACAGGCCGCTGATTACAGGTCGTGTTTATCACGGTGAAAATCGACCGCCGCACGGGCTGCCGGTGAACAAAGTGAAAAGCACCATACGCTCAAACTCAACGCCCGGCGGAGGCGGTTTTAATGAGCTGACTTTCGATGACACGAAAGGGAATGAAGAAGTGTTTATTCATTCCCAACACAACACCACAATCAAGACGCTTAATGATAAGAATCAAAGTACAGGCCACAACGAAACATTGAGCATTGGCAATAATCGCAGCAAGACTGTGGGCGTTGACGAAAAGAGTGATATTGGCAGTAACAGAACAGAAACCGTTGGCGCCAACGAAAAAATCTCCATTGGTGTTAATCGCACCGAAGACGTTGGGTCGAATGAGCAGATTTCGATCGGAGTCAACCGCAGTGAGACGGTTGGCGCAAACGAAGATATTACGATTGGCGCAAACCGCAGCGAGAAGGTAGGCGCTAACGAAACCATTACTATTGGCATGAACAAGGCTGAAACAGTTGCCATTGCCAAAGCGCTGACGATTGGTGCGGCTTATCAGGTTTCTGTTGGTGCGGCGTCTAACCGCACCATTGGCTTGTCGGCGTCCGAGCAGGTTGGTCTCAATAAAGACTTGCGTGTAGGCAAAAAATTGCAGGTATCGGTTGGTGATGAGATTGTATTCAAAACCGGTGAATCCAGCATAACCATGAAGAAAAACGGCTCTATCGTTATTGCCGGAAAAGACATTACCATTCGCGGTTCAGGCGAGATAAACGTTAAGGCGAACAAGAACGTCGTTATTAAGGGTAAGAAGATTCTTGAGAACTAATGCAGCATAGCTGTAGTGAACGTCTTACCTTACGTAGTAGACATCGACTTGTTGTCGGTTTTTACTGCTCAGACCTTCCACATTGACAGCTTCAATTGATGAGCGGTCTTAGGAGAACTTGAAGTGAAAGCGATTAAAAACCAGTTTACCCGGAATGAACGGTCGGCAACATTCACGAGAGCAAAAGACTCCTCGTACGCCGTAGCGGTAAACTCGCCTCGACATGCAGCGATGGCGAGCGTGCACATTGGTGTATTGACAGGCATTGACGCTGACGGCAAAGCTTTGGTTAATTACAAAGAATCCGTTTATACCGCCGAGTCGCTTGAAGCTTATGACGCGGGACGAATTGGCGAACGATGTGCCTTGGCCTTTGAAGACGGCGACTTCACGCGCCCGCTCATCGTCGGGTTCCTTTGGACGCCCAGTCAGACCGAGAAGCAAACCGTTATTAGCGCAAGTGAAGCACTTACTCTGGAGTGTGGTGAATCAAGCCTTGAGCTGGAAGCTAACGGTACCATTCGCTTAAAAGGCGTCACCGTGACGACCCAGGCGTACGGATCCAATCGCATCAAAGGCGCGGCCGTTAAAATAAATTAGATAGCTGATGAACGTTGTTAACTCCACAAGACTGGCGGCCGCGTGTGCACCAGGGCGAATGAAGGACGGCCGGATGTGTCTGGTGGCTGTTGCCAAAGCAACTTACGATTTTCCTACCGAGCCAGGCAAGCCACTCAAGCTGTCAAAAGAGCAGATTGGGCTTTTGGAAAACGACGAGTATCTCGGAGACCCCGAAATAGCACCGCTTCATTTGGAAAGCGACTTCGCCCCGTTCAAACCCAAGTGCGATGTCATTATTATCGGTCATGCCTGTGCGCCTGACGAGCAGGCGACACCGCGTGTTCGGGTTGGAGCCCGTGTCGGAGACTGGTCGAAACAATTCGATGTGGTCGGTGACCGATACTGGAGTAAAAGTCTGGGTCAGTGGAAACTGACTGAACCCGAACCGTTTGTGACTAAAGACTTGAGCTGGAACGTGGCCTTTGGCGGGATTACGCAAGAGAAGGAAGATCAAGCTGACTACTACATGCTGAATCCGGCGGGCTGTGGTTTTGGAATTGATAAAGTAACGGATAGCGATTTTGCCAAAGCGCCCAATACGGAGCAGATTGACGATCCGATAACAAGCAGTAGCAAACAGTACATGCCGCAAAGCTTTGGCCCTGTATGCAGACACTGGGAGCCTCGTCGTAACTTCGCGGGTACCTACGACGATCACTGGCACGAGCACTATGCTCCGTATTTACCACCTGATTTCGACGAAGCGTTTTATCAATCAGCTCCGGCGGATCAGCAGGTTCCTTACTTGCAAGGCGGTGAGTCTGTAACGCTGCAAAACCTCAGCAAGCAGTCAGTACTTACCTTTTCAATACCGCGGCACTCGAAGGTTGTCATGTCGGCGGTCAAGCGAGGAGGGAAGCGCGTTCCTCTGGACGTCAATATTGATACCCTCACGATTGATACGAAGAACCAGACAATTACGGTTGCTTCGCGTGCTCGTTTGCCATTGGAAATTGATATCAAGGAAGTCGACGTGCTATTGGTTGGCGTTCCGAGTCCCGGATGGGAGAGAGCTCGTCTAACCGGGAAAACCTACATACCGATGTCCCAGTTGCGTAAAGTGAGAGCGGACGTTGACGGGTTTGGTGATTGATGAATCAATCTGTACGCATTAAGTCAGTCGGAATGGTCAGTGCGCTGGGGGTGGGTGCGGAAGCTAATTGTGCCGTCATGAAGCTGAACTACGATGGCTTTGTGACGACCGAGTTTGAAACACCGTCAAACGGAAAGGCACTTATCGGTGCTCAAATAGAGAGTTCGGCGCGCGGGGCTAAGCGACTGTCCGAATTTGTTCAGCTGGCTATTTCTGACGCCCTGGCAGGCCAGTCGTTTGCCGACAATTCTGTCATGCCCATTGCGTGCATTGCCGATGAAAATCTGGCTTTTTGTAGCGATCAAACCAGTGAGGCCTTATCCCGGCTGTTAGTCGAGTCCTCGCCGAGATGTCTCAGTCAATCGTGGCAAATAATAGCTGAAGGCGCGACCGGCTTGGTGAGAGCGTTTGAGGCGGCCCGCGAGTTATTGTACGAGAGTAATCAAACTTCGGTGCTAATTGTTGCGGTTGACAGTTTGTTGAATAATGCCGCGTTGAGCTATTTTCTGCACGGTGAGAGAATTCCGGGATGCCGATTGCTGACCGACAAAAACTCGGATGGCTTTATTCCGGGGGAGGCCGCGGCCGCTATGTTGCTGGAAAAACCAGCAGAGAAACCGGTTCCACAATTGTTATGCGACGGGCTAGGCCGAGGTAGCGAGCCGGCACCCATTGATACGGGTAAAGTGACCCGTGCGGACGGTATGGTTACCGCAGTAAAGCAAGCTGTTAGTGAGGCCGGCAGCATGGTGTCTGCAATGGATTTTCGATTGAGTAACTTGACCGGTGAAAAGTATTTTTTCAACGAAGATTCTCTCATGCTCTATCGCACCTGTAGGCCGGTAGTTGAAGACCAGCCTTTGTGGCACGTAGCTGACGCCGTGGGTGAGACAGGCGCGGCGGCTGGAGCGGTAATGGTATGCGTGGCCTTTTGGGCAACAGCAAAAAATTACGCGCCGGGTAATAATATACTGCTGTGTCTGTCCAGTGCTGAAGAAGCACGAGGCGCGATGATGCTCCGCTATACTGTAGCGGCTTGAAATGCAAAACGTAAGGTGTCGAAATGGCGAGTAACGAAGTATTTGCAAATGGAATGGAAGTCGCCTGCAAGGTGGCGGCCGGCGTGTCTCGTGCGGCGTTTCCAGATCCGTGTTTTAGCCCGCCGACTCCTAGCGCTGGTCCTATTGTAATACCTTACCCGAACACAGCGGTCGCTAAAAAACTGAAAAAGTGCAGCAAGACCGTAATGATTAGCGGTAAACCGGTGGCCAAACGAGATAAGAGTTTTATCAAGAAATCGACTGGTAATGAACCGGCGATTATGAAAAAAGGCGTTATTACTGGCGTAAAGAAAGGCAAGGCCTACTTCACGTCATGGTCGATGAACGTCAAAGTCGAGGGACACAACGTTTGTCGGCATCAAGACACGATGACCCACAACCACGCTTCAAAGCCGGGTAATACGGGTCCCTGGTTCTACATTGATACTCGAGCCAGCCGCAGCGACTGTAAACGTGAAATTGAAAAGGTCGAAAGAGAATGTGGTGGTCAGGAGCGGCAGACGCGAACCAGTTTTCGGGGTAGACAGGAAACGAGCTGGGTTAACGTACCCAAGGCCCGGGCTTCCCGCTGGCGCAGAGGTCACTGCAACGGTCTGAATATCAAGCCGGTGAGCCTGAAAGACAAGACAGACCAGCTGTCCGATTTTCAGGATCAAATATCCGGGGCGCTGGAAAACCTTGACGTTGTTAATACAGCTATCGATGCGGCAAAAGCGGCCGTGATTGATGCGGCTCAGGCTTTGCTTATCAAAATGGGTGCCAAAGCGGTGGCTAAAAAAGTCGTTGGTGCGTTCGCAGGCCCAATTGGCTGGGTGCTGGCTGGTGCCGATGCCGTAAACGATATTAATGAAGCCAGAAAATTAGTCGACCACATGAATGCGGCGGAAGCCGAGGCGAGAAGGCTGATCGATAGCACGAGAGGTCTTCGGGACAAGATGCAGTCGATTCTCGACAACGTTGAAACGGCTCCCGGAGAGGCGGCGCGAACAATGGCCGATATGCAACGAACTATTGCAACAGCTGACGCGTGCATTAGAGCTCGAAAGTGCAAACTGGAACCAATGGAAGACACGCAAGGCCAGGGCGATAGTAAATACCCCAATCGGCATGACAAGGTCTCTAACGGTTGCTGCCCCGGCCAAACCGGCCATCACCTTATTCCTGACGCGTTTTTTGGGCCTAAAGTGGGTACGAGAAGAACCTCTATTTGTAGCGAATACGACTACGCAAAAGCGCCTACTGTTTGTGCGGAAGGCACCAATAATTCGCACGGGTCACACGGCGCTGCTCACTATAATCTCGATAAACACATTAGCGAATCGACAGGTTCTATTTTGGGTGAAGGTGGTGCCATTAGTTATGAAGACGCCAGAGAGGCGGCGATCAAGTCGCATCGTGATACATTCCCGTTAAGCTTCTGCAGCGACGACTGCCTGCGAGAGCAGCTTGATAATTATTATGAGAAAAATGCCTGCCAGAATACAGACGGGTGGGGCCCGGGCGGCGCAAACCCGGACTTGACGTATCGAAAAATCAGTAACTTTGGTGGTTCTTCAGACGTTGGAATCTAGAAGGGAAGTGTTCGTATGAAACTAAGCAAAGCCGTCTACGAAAAGTGTGTGAAAGGATTCTTGTTGACCCACGCCACAATTCTAAATTCGCGTTTGATTGAGTTTGCAGCTCACACCGAAATTGATGTTGAGAAAAGCCATCAAGAGGGCTTCATGCCGGGTCCGGACGAAGTGCCTTGCCGAATTATTTCCTACGCCCCGGATATCGACTTGCGACCTGGTGCGGAGGGGGTTGGCCATGTGACCTGGAACGGTGGAATCAGGCGGCTTTACGCCTCATTCGACGATCGTATTTTGGCGGTCAGCGATCGATATCGAACCTTTGAGTCACGGGTAGATCCATCTGTGGATATGAGACTTTTAGGTGGAGAGGTCGGCAGAGACTACGACCGTGGAGTCTGGGGTCTGCGCCGACTCGACGATACAGTTTACGTCTTTGGCTCCATGCGAAAGTTACATCGTCGCGTTGGCGTTTATGAGTGGGACGATCTGACAGATCCTGAGAAACACGCCAATTTGTACAAGGACATCGACGACTGGAAGGCCAACGGTGGCAAGTTTATGGACATGGAGTTGGGGTTTCACGCCATGGACGGATTCAGCAGTACCGATATTTACGCCGGTGGTGATCGCGGCGATATGTGGCACTACAACGGTGAACAATGGTCCCGAATTGATTTACCCGGCAACCTGCGAATAAACGCAATTTGTTGTGGTGGTGACGGCAACGTTTACGTTGGGGGTAGTGCCGGCTACGTATTGAAAGGTCGTGGCGAAGATTGGGAGGCGGTTAACTCTGCCCGTGATGACTACGTATTTGCGGCCGACATTAATTCAATGGCCTGGTTTAACGACCAGCTCTTTGTGGCTACCGAGATGGATTTGTTTTACATGAAAGACAACGAGCTAACCAAATACGAATTTCCGCATGACGGTCCTCAGCAGCATTCATTCAAGAACGTAACATCCTGTGACAGTGCGTTGTTGAGTTACGGTCAACGCCAGGCTTTGGTGTTCGATGGCCAAACCTGGGAAGAAATTATTGGCACTCCGGCTCTGGATCAAGGCTAAGTGTGCGGTTACGACAGAGCCGACTCTACTGAATGAGTACGTTGGCCTATCATCAAGCTATTTGGCACCAGCTTCTTAATGACGCCCCCTTTGCCTGGTTTTTACGCAATGAGGCGAGCATCAGCTCGTCCTATACGTTGCAAGAGCTGGGCGAAGAAGACGACAAACTAAACAGTTTTTTCGATGCGATCAGACTAGGGGTAGAGTCCGGCCACACGGTACACGATGAGCTCGACTTCAAAGACACCGGCGCTATATTTGTCAGTGCAGTTCTTGGCGTCATGCTGGACAGCAAAGAGCTCTTTACTCTTGCTATAAAGGAGGCGGCACAAGACGGTGAGCGCGCAGATGAGCTGTTCTACGCGGTTCAATGGAAACAACCAAACCCTGATTTCTTGAACCTGATCGAGGCACATCAAAGCCCGTCAGTTAGACAAGCTGCGATAGCCATGCACGAGCTTGCACCCGAATCGGCGCCGGTTGCAACGTGGCTCGAAGATTCGCAAGACACCGTCAAATGTCGTGTCCTCGATTTTATCGGTCAACATCGTCTCGCCCAATACGAGGACGCAGTTCAATCGGAGTACACGAACAGTGCAGAATCCATGCGGTTCGCGGCAGCAAGGGCCGGTCTTCTGATCAATGATTCTGAGGCAAGAAAAATACTCGAATCGTTAGCTGTTACTTCGACACACTATTCTTTAGAAGCGCTTGAGCTCGCGCTGCGCACCGGCAAGTCGGAAACGAATACAGGTTTGGTGAAGAAAATACTGTCCAGTGACATTTCAAGCAGAGTGAAAGTGATGGCGATCGCTTATTCCGGCTTGCCGGAATTTATGCAGGTAGTGCTGGAAGCCATGTCAGATATCGACGTCGCTCAAGTTGCCGGCGAAGCCTTTGGTCTGATGACCGGAGTCGACATCGTAGAAGACGATTTCGACGACGAACAACCTTCAGGGGACGAGCCTACGGCAGCCGAAAAGAGAGCGATTGACCCGTTCTATCGTGACTACGAGGAGGACCTACCTTGGCCGCACGTTGTTAAATGTTGGGACTGGTGGCGCGATAACGGCGGCAGTTATGGTTCTGGTAGTCGATACCTGGCAGGACTTGAGGTAAACGCCCGAAATATTGAGCGGTTGCTGCACACAGGCAACCAAGTTCAGCGACATGCCGCGTCGGTCGAGCTTGGGGGGCTGGATAATCAACGCGCTACCTTTAACACCAGGCTCCCGGTTCAACTTCAAAAAGACCTGCTTCGTTGAAATTTGTTGGTACTGTTTAGAATGCTTGGCGTTCCACCCGGTTTCATTCAGCTGAGTAAAACAGTAAGCGCGATCACTGCAACATTAGTCCTTCACTTCAATTACGACTGAATTGGAGCGGTTGGAACCTTGTACAACGTTTACATTATAGCGTGCCGGTTTGGAGGGAAGCTCCACAAAGCTGTGTAAATTGGCATTAAAGAAACCACCAGTCGCCATGCCTTCCAAATCTTCATCAGTATCTTCATCTGGTTCGTCACCAAACGGGTCGTCCGCTGGAGGGTCGTCATCAACCGCATCAAAGTTAAGTTCGCCGCTAAACTCTTGGCCGCTTTCTTCGTCAATCGCCACAATCCTCATGGGGCCGGCTTCGCGGGCTTCGAGCATATCAATTAGTGAGTAACCACAAACGGGCGTTGAGCCAAACTGAACAACGTTTTCGACCTGGTCGTCACCCACCTTCAAGTGAACGGAGGAGGGTGCGTTAATCTTGATGCCGCGCCACTCAGGGCCTTCTTCAGAGGGTGAGCACTCAGTCTGTTCGTTCTGATTTAGAACAACGTTTAAAAATGCTTTGTCGCTGGGCATGGGTGCTGCTCCATTTAGTGCCTGATTCGATGAGGTAGTGTCTGGCGTTGTCGACTCTTCGCCGCCTTGCGCACAAGCGCACAGCATGGCCACAAGTCCAACAGCAAGTAAATTAGAACGCTTTCCAGCCACTGCTTATATCCACCTTTTTTACGGCGGGAGTGCACGTACCACAAAACGCCGAACTGCCGTTAGTTGAGCCAAACATGACGCATGTGCCTGCTGCTCCTGAGTAGGAGGTTAGCACGCCCGCGCCCGTGTAGCAGTGAGATCCGACGTGCCCTTTGCCGGTGTACTGCGTTGCCGTTTTGTCGGGCCCCTTGCCTTTGCCTTCCGGAACCATGCCAATCTTGTGACCCAGTTCGTGCACGATGACATCGTTTTGATCTGACTCGGAAATGTCTCGCCACCAGGCGCGCGTGCATACGCAAATCAGGTTGCCGCCACCGAACGAAAGGCCGGCCCGCATGCGGTTGACCCAATTAACCTTGAGGGTGATGGAACCGGTGCCGGCGGGAATCTTTGTAACGTCGATGTCGACCTTGTTCAGAGCGCTTTTGACTGAGCTACTACGAGCGACAGCAGTACATTGCGTTAACGGGATATCGACCTCGTCAGTGCCTACTATGCCACCGGCTTTCAGAAACGTGGCGCTGACGTACCAGCTCTCTTTAGGTACTAGATCATTCCATAGGTATTTTGTCTTTGCTTTCGAGTCTTTTATAAAGAGACGTACTTTGGGTTTGCCTGGTCCGACTTTTACGCCTGTTTTGACAATGATTTGATTGGCGTCTTTTACCGCCAAGTGATCTGTATAGCCAAGAGCAACCACATAAGGTTGTTTGTCCTTCGCAGTCGACGCCGCATAGGCGGTTTTAGCTTCTTTCTTATAGGTTGCGGTATCTGTATTGGAGATGTTTGCAAGATGTTTCATTTCGGTTGACGGCAACATTTCTACTACGACGCCATGCGAGTCGTATTCGGAGACCATCGTTGCGGTACTGGCCGCTATTGTTTTGAGGCCTTTCATTTTGAGTTCGACGCAATAGATCAGGCGCTTGGTTTCTATCTTGGCGCTTTTGACTGTGTTCTTCTGACCGTCTGTGGCCTCCAGCCAGAACTGGTCGTTACCGGCCGCGGTAACGAAAAAGTCGTCCGCCACGATTTTCGTTCCATCTCCGCTGCAGGAGTAGGACTTTTCCTTGTCCTGATATTTAAAGTTACTGTTGCGGCTTTTTTCAGTAGCAGAATATTTTACGTTACTGCCCTTCGTCTTCATGACAACCTTGAAGGCGTGGCTACCGGGCTTGTCAAAGACAACTTTAAAACGGAGTTTTTGTGAACAACGATCTTTTTGTTTTATCCGTATGCCGTCGATCCACTTCTTGTCTTTATTCAGATTCACATATTGCTCAGCGGTGCCGGTAACAAACTTGTCATCGGTATCTGCGTCAATTATTTGAATTGAAACAATGGTTGGCTTGTCCTCGGCCACCGCGGGCGAGGCGGGTTCAGGTTCGACTGCTGTTGGTGTGGCTACTGCTAGCCCTCGGGTCATCAAACCAGGAAAAGCACCACGGGCCCAAACCAGTTTCATAAGCGCATGGTGAAGCAATGGCTGCTGTTCCGCCAACCGGTAGAGCGCGGTTAGAACACTGCCGCTGTTTGAGTCTCTCGATAGCGTTTCGGCAAGTTGGTTACCAACTTGTCGGCCAAACTCCTGGCGACCGTTAACGCCCGGTCGGTTCGTCAGAATGCTCTGGTCGATGGCCTGGAGTTTGTGATTTTTTTGTCTTCGACGCTGCGATTCGGTAACCGTGGCCGCAACAATGCCATCGGAAAAGTTCGTCGCCGTTTCAATTTGCTCAGCAAGCTGCGACTCTTCAAACGAATTCGCAAGAGATGAGCCTGACTCGAGAGAGGGGTTTGAGTGACCAAGAACGTGAGCGAGTACGCCTGTGTCACGGGCATCGGCGATAGTCAGTTGTTCGACGATGACGGAGACGCCTTCGAAACCCGCAACGCTTGAGTGTTCCAGAGCATTTTTTACCTGACTGGATAAGCTTCTTGAGCCTAATGCCCGGTGACAGGCATATGCTACCGATTCGAATGTTTTAGCTGCTTGTTTGAGCATTTCCAGTTGCCTGTTCGACGTAAGCTAACAGCTTATCACGAGCGGGAGTCAATATAAGGTGTGGCCGTTTCGTCGCACCATAAGGCAGTGATCCTACGTGTTTGATTCACACAGTTCGGTTTTCAATTCGCCTATCCAATCGAGCTCCAGTCCACCAAGGAGTAAATTGTCGCTATGGATTTCAAGCCGGTTAACTGTATTGCAGTTCTGTGCCGTAACGGCAAAATTTGTTTGCTGCAGTTCGGCCGTATCGCTCGCGATTTTCTGTGCCGTAATGGCATCCGGGTAGTCACTTTGAATGTCGAGCACTTTCTGAATTTCAAGATTGAATTCCACCAGCGATTGGGCGCTCTTGGGGTCAGTAGAAAGTGCGTCGAATGCCCGGGATAACGACTGTATTTTTGCGTAGGCATTCTTACCAGCGGCTGTATCGATGCTGCTCTTAACATTTGCTCGCGCCGCTTTAATGCGGTTGCGCGCAGATCGGGTGAGTTGTGCGTACCCAGGCAGTTTATCAATTGAATCAAGAGTTGCCTGGGCGGTGTAATAGGCTTTTTCATCGACTTGTTTTCTGGCCGCAGTAAACGCATCAAATACCGGATAAACATTATCGATTAGCTGAACTGTCGCCGTATTGCTGGCCGACCGGGCTTCGCTTTGGAGTGCGCCAAGCTCTCGGCGGATATCGGTCAATGATTTGGTGGTCGGGTTAATGTCAAACGCGGCGCATACGTCCGAGACCTGTTCTGATGCGGCTGCCAAATACGTTTTGGCGGCGCCGTTAATCGCACTCAAAATCCGTTCGGATATCGGTTTTGCTCCTGGCACATCGTAAAACGCAGTAGCCTTTTGTTCGAATCCACTACCGCCAGAAATTAACCAGCCGGCAGCTTGCGTTGCAAATGGAGCTGCAGTGGCTTCCAGTAAATTAACAAAACCCAAACCGCTCGCGCCTTTGGTTGTTGCGCCTTGTTCCAGTTTCGTGATCAGCTCATATTTTTCGCGAGCCGAAGTCCACGCTTCGCGTTCAAATTGCCCTTTGTCTAGGCTGGCTGCTGCTTCGCGTTCAAGTTTTGCAATGCGCTGATCTTTTTCTTTCTGTAGCGCGGTGGTTGTCTGCGTAACCACGCGCTTCCAGCTGGAGGTGTCGGGTACGTTCAGGCTAGTGGCAACCAGCGTGCGTACAGCTTCAAGGTACTGGTCGTTATCAGCGACCATTGCCCGAGCTGTCTCCAGCGCAGTCGCGACAGATTTTGCGAGTTCTAATCTGGACCAATCAAATTCGATTTGACTGCTTTTTCGGACTTCAAGCAGTTCATTAACTTGAGTGGTAAACGTCGCAAGTCGTTTCTGGTCGCGTGGCCGGCTTGAAACAGATCGAAATCCATTGGTGATGGTTGCGTTAATTTGCCGTTGCAATTTTGCCGCGGCATTGCTTTCTCGCCCCGCGATAATCGCGTCCATGGATTCTTTCAACCTGCTTGACTCAAGCTCTGTCGACGCTAACGGAGTTAAGGCTTGAGTTACTCGCTCACGAGCCGTTTTGAACGCCAGTTTGGTCGTAGCCTCCTGCATCTCGTCGACATGGGTGAGAGCGTTACGAATACTCTCGCCCTTACTGTTTTCCTTGCCTGCAAGAGTTGCCAGCGTATCGGCACGGTCCAATGATCGGCTTATGGCCGTTCTTCGGGATGAGTCCAACGGCTTTTCTGCAAATCGCTCAAACGCGACGTCGAGCAGTGCCTGACCCGCAGCAAAGGTTGTTTCGTCAAGCCACTTTCGATTCTCTTGCAGAAACAGCGTGTCGGTACCGAGCGCTGGTGCATTTCTGGACAGAGTTGGCCACAGGTCGTAGGCCGCATCAAAGTCCTGTGAAGTGGCTTGCCCTGTCAGGGTCTGTATCGCCGTTACCAATTCGTTTACTTTGGTTGGACGGAGATCGTCGGTGGTGATCAGGCTGACCAAGGCGGACTGTTCGGAAATGGCTTGCGTACTTCCGGGTAGTCGGTAGCTGTTTAGAACGCTGATTAAATCGGCAACACGTTTTTCGGTTTCAACTTCGAAACGGTCTTTCGCAATAACGAGTGCTTTTTGTCGAATGCTGGCGCCGTCGTCCAGCGCCTCAAACGTTGCTGCGTTGGCGTCAAGAAGGTTAATAGTCTGATTATACAAATGTCCGTCGAGATTCTGACGAGCTTCATTCAGAATCTTTAGAGCCGCTAATCCGGCATTACTTTCCACATCGAGAGGAGAGCTAAGTGCCAAGCGAGCCTGTTCGGCGATGACGTAGTTGTAGGATTCCTGTGTTTGTTTCTGGGTGTTCTCGTCGAACGGAGTTGCAAGCAGTTTTTCGTGCTGAGTTCGAAGTAGTCGCTGCAAGCCGGCGGTTTCGAATTCGTCCAGCATCGATAGCCAGTCGTTGCCGTTAATGCCGGCGTTTTCGGCTTGCTTACCGAGCTTCCCGAACAATTCAGCGGCATCATACGCTTGACCGCTCGCGATTGTCTCTCGAAGTTTGTCCAGTTGTTTTACTACCGATTGGCCGTCTTGGGCGGGGCGGTGGTTTGGGTCTATGCGGAGGATTTCGAGAAACTCCGCGGCGGCGGCAGACAGCGTGTCTGTTTCCGTCGAGCTCGCCACCAGCCGCTCCACGGCGTTCTTATTCAAGGTGGCGACATATAGAGACCGCGAGTCGGTAATGACGCCGCGAGCGTATTCCATGTTTATATTCCGATATTCGATTCCCGTCGCCAATGTCTCGGCTTCATCGACCAATTGCAAAGCGTTCGCAAACTGGTTGTTATTGAGTTCGCCGCTACTTTTCAGGAGGAGTTGAATAGTATCTTCAGCAATACTCAAACGAGGGTCACCCTTGCCGCCCGGAGACATTTTGTCAACCAAGGCCTTACTCTCACGCTCGAAGCCTGCGTCGAGTGACGTCGAGTTCAACAGTGCTGACAGTTCATCGAGTCCGGTCTCGAAGTCATAAGATTTAATGACGTCGTCAACGGCCGCCAGTTCAAGTCCTGACGTCGTTTTCTGCTGTTGAATGGCAGCAAGTTGTTCCGCCGCGCCGGCCAGGTTTTTATCGTCGATATCGCCACGGTAGTCGCGAATCATGTCGCAAATAGCGACGCCCGAGCTGGCTCGAGAAATTTCATCGGAGCTGGCTTTTTTCAGCAGCTGCGCCTTGAGATAGAGTGCGCGCGCGGTGTCGATGGCGGTACTGTCAAAAGGCGTAGCGCTTAATACGCTGTTAGCCTCCTGTATCAGTTCGGTAGGCGGGGGAGGCCGCATAGTAAAAAACACAGCAACAAATATGGCCAGCAAGCCAAGGCCCGCGATGGCCTTATTACCTGTGGATTTCAGCCATTCCGAGACGGCACCAGCAGATCCTGGCTGGTTCGAGTGTTCAGAAGGTCGGGTCGAATTTGGGCTACTGTTAGCGGCTTCCAAATTGAGTGGCTCAAGCCAGTCTTCAATTGAGTCAGGGCGTTCATTCATTCGAAGAGCCATACCGTGATCTATAGCGGTAAGAATGTCTTTCGAATACGCGTCCTTGGCACCAAGGATTACCGCGGGAACGAGCGGATCAGGCATGTCCTGGTCGAGCGTGCCTCTTCGTTTTAACGACTCAACGGGCAGCTTTCTAAGTGCCAGGTGGTACATGGTTGAGGCCAGTCCGTAAATGTCCGTACGCTTGTCTTGTGGCATACCGTCGCACTGTTCCAGCGGTGCGTAGCTTGGTGTGTAAATAGCCAGCGTGAATTTCGAATTCATGCGGCTGCTTGCCATGGTTCGGGACACCGCCACTTTCGCAGAACCGAAATCGATTAATACGGGGTGGTACAGGTCGTGTGATTCGTCATTAGTAATACGGTTGCGTAAGATAATGTTCGATGGCGTTATATCTCGATGCAGCAGCTCTCGACTATGCACGAAATCGATAGCTCTCGATATTTGAGAGAAGATACTACGCAGGTGTTTTTCACTGAGTTTTTTTCCGGTCTTGGTGAGTTGATAGATGACGTCTTCAAGGCTGTCGCCCGATACGTAGTCCATTACCATATAGGCCGTACCGTTGGCTGGAAAAAAGTCGCGAACTTCGACTATGTTTGCCAACGCCGGATGCTTCTGCTGGGACAAGTCGTGGAGGCTTTTGGCCTCCTGTATGAACCGCTTCATGCCGTATTCGAAATCACCCCGATGTGATTCGGATTGCACGTGCACCATTGAGCGGTCGTCCCGGTAGACTTGATCGGCGGGCATGTACTCTTTTATAGCCACCAGCATGTTGTTCAAATAGTGGTGTCGAGCCAGATAGGTAATGCCGAAACCACCTTTGCCAAGAACACGCTCGATTATGTAGTCGCGGAGGCGAGTGCCGGTGCGAAGTACGCGTGGATCATTTGGTGGAGTTTGATCGGGCATTAACAGATTAGATCCATTTTTTTTCAATCTATACAAGATTGTTATGGTGGCTGGAGTGCGGAGAATCGCCGTTTTTGTGCAATGCGACTTGTTAATTTCGCACGTGGTGAGCGTAGATTCAAGTACTACGAGCGCCGGTTTTCTTAAAGGTTTGGATTCGCAGAGAATTCGATCTAATATAAGGATATATCAACGAATGGCCCTCTATTCGGGAGGCTAAACCGTAGCCTTTTTGGACCACTTGAACAGGGACGCAAATTGAGGTTGAAAGTCGGAGTCGTAGTATTCGTAATTCTACTAATGCTGCTGTCAGGATGCCGTTCCGTGAACTTTGCGGGTGATCGTGTCGATTTTTCTACTCAGCCCGGGACGGTGTTGTCCACGACCCGGGATTTTAACGTTCTAATTGCCGATGATGGCGATTCCTATTCTGGACTGGCAGAGCAATTTCTGAATGATCCGGGGGCAGGGTGGTACATACGATCCTTCAATAGTCATTCCTTCTTGAAAGCTGGCGATGTGGTTGTCGTGCCAAGAAGGTGGCTAAATCCTCGGGGAATAACGCCCTCTGCGTACCAAACAATACCGATCCTTACTTATCATCGATTTCGAAATGCAACAGACCGGCTGTCGGTTACTCCGCAGAATTTTCGGGCACAGCTAACGTACCTCCGCGATAATGGTTACACGTTAATTCGGTTAACCGACCTCGAGGACTTCCTTGCGGGCCGTAGGGGTCTGCCGTCGAAAACGGCGATGATTGCAATTGACGACGGCTATCGGTCGACCTATAAGGTGGCCTTTCCTATCTTGCGCGAGCTGAATGTACCCGCTGTCGTCTATATGTATTCTGACTACATGAACAGAGGCGGCCTGAAGACGTCGGAAATGCGTGAAATGCTTAGTTCGGGGTTAATTGAGTTCCAGGCACACTCGAAAACACATGCTAATTTTGGCATTTCAGATGTTGGCGAATCACCAGAACGTTATCTCAAGCGAATGAAGCAAGAGGTAAACGCACCGAAAGAGCGCATTCAAAAGCTGCTCGGTAACGTCTCAACCAGTTTTGCATATCCCTACGGCATAACGAACCGAACTGTTCTGGAGTTAGTTGAAAAGAGTCGTTACACAACGGCACTCACAGTCACCCGAGGTGGCGTAAGTGCGTTTTCGCATCCGCTGCTGTTGAAGCGGTCAATGGTCTTTGGTGAATACAGTTTGGGACAGTTCGTAGAACAGCTAACGGTTTCGGAGAGTATTGACTTACCGGGTTCGAGGTAAATCTGATGCGAGCTCAATAGAATTTAGAGACTAGTGCGACGCGATGCGGCGTTATTAGAATAGTCTGGCTCGTGTGAATCAATATCGTTCATCTTTGGCGCCATGATTAAACACAAAGGTGTATGCTCTAGGCATCATGACAAAAGGGTGCCAACACAAATAATATAAGTTGTGAAACATTACATACCGGCGCGAAGCCGGTAATCGTTAGTTTAATTTATTACAGGGGAACTGGGATGGAATCACGAACATTCAATATGTCCGGCAGCAGGCGTCACCGCTTGTTAGCTGTTCTTACCACGCTTTTAATAGCCTCAATGGGTTACGTTACGGCGGCTGCCGCTTCATCACTTCCGGTAAGTCGTTCGGCCGATGTGGCCGACGTTAAACAATTACCGGTTGTCACCATCGGTACGGTTAACGCCGAACGTCGTTTGAACGAAGACGCTGCAAAGACCGAGCCGGGACCGTTGCGCTATGCAATCCCGATGGAAATGGCGGTGAGCCCGCAAAACACCGGAACCTGGGAGACGTTGAAGGACGGCTCGCAGCTCTGGCGTTATCGGGTCCAAGCCCGCGGCGCAACCGACTTGAACTTCGGTTTTACGCGCTACAATTTACCACCTGGAGCCAAGCTCTTTGTCATTAGCGAAAAAGGAAACCATTTTATTGGTCCTTATACCGACGCTGATAATCAAGATCACGGACAACACTGGACGCCAATGGTCGCGGGTGAAAACGCGGTTGTTGAGCTCTACGTGCCGGCTAAAGAAGTGAACAATTCTGCACTGGAACTTGAACTCGGCGTGGTTGGTATGGGTTACCGTGACATGTTAGGCAAGCCTAATCTGTCGAGACAAGGTGCGTGTAACATCGACACGATTTGCCCACAGGGTGACAACTGGCGCGACGATATCCGCAGTGCCAACCAGTACTCTTTCGGTGGCGGTTTTATTTGTTCCGGCACCATGATTATGGACGTACCAGGTACATTTATTCCCTGGTACATTTCAGCGACTCACTGTGGTTTGAATGCGAGCAACGCGCCTTCCATGGTTTTGTTCTGGAACTATGAATCGGCCGTTTGCGGAGACTTGAGCGGCGGAATCGCATCCGATGCACAAACCGGTGGTGGCACATGGCGTGCAGCGCGGGTGGATGCTGACTTTACGCTGATTCAAATGAACACTCAGCCCGACCCTTCGTTTAACGTCTTCTACGCTGGCTGGGATGCTACCGGCTCAGTACCTCCAAGCTCGGTTGGCATTAGCCATCCCAGCAACGACGAAAAAGCGCTGGCTTTCAACGACGACCCTCTTGGCACCAGCGCAAGCTGTATTGGTGGCCCAGGAACCGCGGGTACTCACTGGACAGTTGATAACTACGAAGAAGGCATGACAGAGCCTGGTTCTTCCGGTTCTGGTATCTGGAACACATACGGTCCGGATCCTTACAACCCGGTTGACCGCAAGCTCGTTGGAGTTTTGTCAGGTGGCGGTGCGGCTTGTGCAGGTGGAGTGCCAAACACTCTTGGAGACTGCTACGGTAAGTTCTCCGCCGCGTGGAACGGCCCAAGTCCAAGCACACGAATTTCCGACTGGTTAGACCCGGGCGAAACCGGCACGCTAATGGTTGACGGTGCAGACCCGATGCCAGCTGTGTGCGGCGACAGCACAACCGGTGCCGGCGAGCAGTGCGACGACGGTAACACCAGTGCTGGCGACGGTTGTTCAGCTGTTTGCGAGATTGAAACAGGTTTCTCTTGTTCGAATCCTCCGGACGGTCCAAGTGTGTGCGCACCTATTGCGTGTGGTAACGGTTTTGTAGAAACCGGCGAAGTGTGCGACGACGGCAATACGGGTAACGGCGATGGTTGTTCTTCAGCCTGTGAAGTTGAAGCCGGTTTCTCGTGTACTGCTCCTCCTACCGGACCCAGTGTCTGCATGGTCTTGCCTGAAGGCTGCAACGTTGCCAATCAGCCGATTCCAGACGACAACGCAGCCGGAATCCTAAGCGGCGTTGTATTGACCGGTGGTACGCTGTCGGACCTTAACGTGACGCTTGAGCTGACTCATACCTACATCGGAGACCTCTTTGTGTCGCTCACAAATGAGTCAACAGGTACTACGGTAACGCTGCTCGACAGACCCGGACTGCCTGCGATTAATGCGAACTTTGGGTGTAGTAACGACGACATTAACGTGACTCTTGACGACGCGGCCGGTACCGCGGCCGAAGACCAGTGTTCTGCGACGCCTCCAGCCATGGGCGGTACTCATTCGCCTACCAGCGCACTGTCAGCGTTTAACGGAGAAAGTGCGGCCGGTACATGGACACTGAACGTGTCGGACAACGTAGGTCAGGATACGGGTACGCTGGTAGAATGGTGTCTTGAGGCCACTTCTCCAACCGTCGACACGGATGGTGATGGCGTCTCTGACGACGCGGACAACTGCACGTTGGTGTCCAATGCTGATCAGCGTGATACCAATGGCGATGGTTACGGCAACATGTGTGATCCTGATACCAATAATGACGGGGTGGTGAACTTTGTTGATATCGCCGCCTGGACGCCATTGTTCAATTCCGCTTGCGGAGACGTTGACGAAGACTTCAACGGTGACGGTAACTGCAACTTCAGTGACTTTGCGCTGTTTCCGCAGTACTTCCTGGAAGCGCCTGGACCGAGTGGTGTTGCACCCTAACCATTAGCTTGGTGTTATATGAAAAGCCCTGCTTCGGCAGGGCTTTTTTTTTGGCCGTAAGCTTCCGGGCTATGAGGTCATCTACGAGAAGTGCGAAGGAAGCTTTCTCGTTGGGATCAGTACGTGGATGGCACCACTGCATTTGAAAGAATGCCCGGCGTGTTGATGCTGGTGTGGCGAGGTATGAGTGCTATCCAGAATCGTCTCGGGATAAACGGGACTCTGCTTATGAGTTCCCTGACGATAATATACGGAATGGCTTTGGGCATAGGGTTCCTGTCAGTAAACCGTATAATGGATTCTTGCCATGTATTACTGATTGTCGTACCGACTCAGATAATTCCTTATAAAATAATATTTTAAATGTTGACAACGTTGTCACGCTGAATGCATATTGACATAATCGTAAGCAAGTCCTCGGCGATTGAGTTTTGATCGCTAAAGGTCATGCAAGACACTAAATTCCAGTACGTTTTCTTATTATCCGGGAGTTTTTAAATGAGTTTGAGTGTAGAGAGGGGCATTTTGACTGATGAAAGTCACATCGATACCAATACCAAACTGGCTAACGCAGTCAGATCGGCAATCACACAGAAAAACACATCGCGCGGTGCTGTTCTAGGCATGGTGTTAGGCGGAACGATGATGACGCCTACGTCGGCCGAAGCACAGGCCTTGGAAGAAGTCGTTGTGACGGGTATTCGAGCGAGCCTGGAACGCGCTGTTGACCAAAAGCGTAACGCAAGCGGTGTGGTCGACGCCATATCGGCGCAGGATATTGGTGCGTTTCCTGATACCAATCTGGCCGAATCATTGCAGCGAATAACCGGCGTGTCGATTGACCGATCTCGCGGCGAGGGCAGTAAAGTCACGGTGCGTGGCTTTGGACCTTCCTTTAATCTCGTGACTCTGAACGGTCGACAGATGCCTACGGCGAACGGAGACGATCGTTCGTTCGACTTTGCCGATCTCGCCTCGGAAGGCATCTCGGGTGTACAGGTTTACAAATCTGGTAACGCTGATGTCTCGTCCGGAGGTATTGGTTCTACGATTAACATCCAAACCAGAAAACCGCTAGACTCTCCCGGTCGTTTGGCAGTGGTTTCAGGCAAACTTGCTCACGATACCTCGACAGAAAGAGGCGATAGCATCACTCCGGAAATATCCGGTCTTTACAGTAACAGCTTTGCTGATCAAACCTTTGGTGTAGCAGTTAGCGGCAGTTATCAAAAACGCGATAGCGGCTTAAACACCGGCACTACTGGTGATTACAATAACTATCTTGGCGTGGTAAACACCGACTGGGGCGGACCCGGAATTCAACAGTGGGGCGGTATTCCAAACAATGCGGATCAAACCAACCGCCCAGGGGATACCGACATTTATGCGGTTCCGCAAAGCATTGGTTATGAGCTCGCCGAGTTTAGTCGCGAACGAGTTAACGGTCAGCTCACTTTGCAATGGGATCCAACTGACGACATTCGAACTTCATTGGACTACACGTACTCTGAAGTGGATTTTGAACGCACCTTTAATAACTACTCGGGTTGGTTCAACTTTGGTGCCCAGGTTACTGAGTATACCGATGGGCCGATCGCATCGCCGATTCTTTACCAGGAAAATGGTGCGGCAACTGACTTCGCTATGGCCGCTGGCCGTGACGGCGTTATTACGGAAAATAATTCTGTAGGCTTCAACGTTAACTGGCAGGCAACGGACCGTTTGAATCTAGAGTTGGACTACCACAACTCGGAAGCGACAAGCGGTGCCAGTGGAGCCAACGGAACGTCATCACAGCTGGCCATCGCCAGTTTTACGCGCGAAGTGACTCGAGGCATTTTCGAGGGCGACCTACCAATCCTAAATCTCGATTTAGCCAACCCGCTTGATCCGAACGACTTGATTGTGACAGGTAGCGTATTTGACAACAAAGCCACGAAGATGGAAATTGATCAGACGACTTTTCGCGGCCAATTCGACCTTAACGACACCACCAATATCGATTTTGGTGTTCAGTTGACTAATGTGGATAACCGTTCCCAATTTGCTAACGTGCAGCGAGATACGTGGGGTGGAACAACGCAACCGGGCGATATTGCTGATTTACTGACACCATCATCTGGTGCTGGCGCTTTCGATCAAATATCAAACGGAGAAGATTCACGTCGACAAGACGAGTTTTTCGTGTTTGATATTGACGCTCTAATTGCTCGCACCGAAGAATTGGGTGCGACTCAGTCAACGGGTGGAGATTGTGGAACTGGCTTGTGTCCGAGTACAAATTTTACGACAGATCGAATCACTGAAGAAGAAACCACGGCACTCTACGTGCAGTTTAATCACGACCGTGATTTAGGCAACATGCCGCTGAATATCAAGTTTGGACTACGCTACGAAGAGACAGATGTAAATTCCCAGGCACTGGTGCCGGCTTATAGCGCTGTCGTTATTTCATGTCTTGATGCAAACGGTGATCCTGTCCTGGCTGGTTGTAACGAATTCAGTGCCATTCAGGCGGTTGATTCGAACGGTGCTCCAATTCAGGATTTCACCCAGTTGGCGGGTAAGTACGACCACATTCTGCCGAATCTGGACATAAAACTGGACATCACCGACAACCTGGTTGCCCGTGTTTCCTACAGTGAAACAGTCACACGACCTAACTTCACTGATATTCAGGGTGGTCAAACGATCAATTCCCTGATTCGAGTGAGCGGTGGTAACGGTAATCGCGGTAATCCTGCACTGCTTCCGTTTGAGTCGGAGAACATTGACCTTTCTGTCGAATATTACTTTGGCGGTACCGATTACATTTCCGCAGGTTATTTCACTAAAGATGTATCCAATTTTATTGGCTCCAGTATTATTCAGGATGAAGTTCTATTTCCTGCTTTGATCCATCCGGCTACAGGAATGCCTGTTACCTTCGACGTGACGGCTCCCATTAACGAGAAAGATGCGACTATTGACGGCTTTGAAGTCGCAATACAGAAGTTCTTTGGCGACACAGGCTTTGGCGTGATTGCCAATGCAACGTTCGTTGATGCCAACGTGGCGTTTAACAACTTGAGTCTGGAAACTCAATTTGCCCTCAATGGCCTCAGCGATTCGGCTAACCTGATTGGTGTATACGAAAACGACAGGCTGCAAACGAGACTTGCATACAACTGGCGTGATGACTTCTTTAATGGAGTTGCGGGTGCGTCTTCAGGTACTCCAGGGCCAGTTAACGTAGAAGCTTACGGTCAATGGGATCTCAGCGTGCGGTATGATGTCAGAGATAATATGACGCTGTTTCTTGAGGGCCTTAACCTGACTGAAGAAACGACTCGTACGTTCGGACGGGATACGCGGCAGGGCATTCAAGCGGCACAGACGGGCTTACGTGTGAACTTTGGTATTAACTATACTTTCTAGTCTGGTGTAGATCAGACGCGAGCGCATATGATTGTGTGTTTCCATGGTCTATAAATTGCATGAGCGTTAAGTTCTGCGATGCTCAAAGGTCAGGTAGGTTAAGCTACCTGACCTTTTCAATTTGCGGAGTTCAAAAGACAGGTTTTGCATGCACAGAGCAGTGAAGAGAGTGGTCGTAGTGGGTGGAGGATCAGCCGGTTGGTTGACTGCCGGTGTGCTGGCCGGCCACTTCAATACGCAGGCCGAGAAGGGGCTTGAGGTGGTTTTGATTGAGTCTCCCGACGTTGCGACAATTGGTGTGGGCGAAGGCACTTGGCCATCTATGCGCACGACCTTGCAAAAAATGGGGGTGTCTGAAACCGATTTCATTCGGGAGTGTGATGTCAGCCTGAAGCAAGGTTCGCGTTTTGATGGATGGGTTAATGGCGCCGAGGACTACTACTACCATCCGTTCTCATTGCCCCACGGCTTTGGTGAAGTCAATCTCTCACGCTACTGGCAAAAAGTACGCGACAAAATCAGTTTTGCGGATGCGGTGTGCCAGCAGAGCCAGATATGCGATCGCGGTCTGGCCCCGAAATCTATTGCCACGCCAGAATACGCTTTCAACTTGAACTACGGTTACCATCTGGATGCCGGCAAGTTCGCCGCTTTTTTACAGCGACATTGCGTTGAAAAGCTCGGCGTCCAACATGTTCTTGACCATGTGACGGCGGTCAATTCAAGGCCCAATGGCGACATCGAAACGTTGAGCGCTAAAGAAACGGGCCAGATTCACGGCGACTTGTTTATTGACTGCACGGGCTTTTCAGCGCTTCTTATTGGGCAACACTACGACGTTCCGTTCAACAGCGTGCGCGATGTTTTGTTTAATGATTCAGCACTCGCGGTACAAGTACCCTATAAAGACGCTAACGACCCTATCGCTTCGCACACATTGTCTACGGCTCAAAGCGCTGGCTGGATCTGGAACATTAGCTTGCCCACCCGGCGTGGCGTTGGTCACGTATATTCGAGCCAATTCACCACCGACGAAAAAGCAGAGCGTGAGTTGCGAAACTATCTCGAAGCGATTGTAGGCCGGCACGAGGCGAAATCGTTGCCGGTTAGAAAAATAGCCATTGAGCCGGGTTACCGCCACGAGTTTTGGCACCATAACTGCGTTGCCGTTGGGCTGTCAGCCGGTTTTGTTGAACCGCTCGAAGCATCTGCGCTGGTTCTGGTGGAATACTCAGCTAAGATGATTGCCGAGCAGCTGCCGGCTAATCGTGACCTCATGGCGATATCGGCAAAGCGTTTTAACGAAAAGTTCACTTACCGATGGAACCGGATAATCGATTTTCTTAAGCTACACTACCTTCTCAACCGCCGCGAAGATGACGGGTATTGGGAGGCAAACCGCGAGGTGAGTAGTGTTCCTGAGAGCCTCCGCGAATCCTTAATGTTGTGGCAGCACCAGTCCCCCTGGTTGCAAGATGCGCCTCAATTCGATGAGCTCTTTTCGCCGGCCAGCTTTCAGTTTGTGTTGTACGGCATGGGTTTTGCCACACAAGAAACTCAGCCTCAGTTGCGAGCAGAAAATGATAATCTAGATGTGGCGAATAAGTTGTTTAGTGAAAACGCAGAGCGCACGGCCCGTCTCTTCAACTCGCAGCCAACTAATCGTGAATTAATTAACAAAGTTGTCGAATTCGGCTTACAGAAAATTTAACCCATAACAGGCTGCTCGGACGGTCTTACGGATACAATAATGACAGATTACGTTCTACTTGATCCCGAAAAACATGCCAGTTTAAGAGTGATCACTGAACACTCGGAAGCTTACGGCGACAACGTTAAATTCGCCATGACCTTTCCGTTTGAATTTAGAAATATTCAATCCTGCTATCCGATTTTTTTTCAAAAAGACGCTAACAGCGGCAAGTTTTTTCCGTTAGCGCTGTTTGGTTTCGATAACGACGAAAACCTGTTTCTAGCGGACTCGGGATGGGATGCACCTTACATTCCGCTTATGATCAAGAGACAGCCGTTTCTAATTGGGTTTCAACCCGACCCCGAAAACCCGGAAGCCAAGAGAGCGATTGTCTCAATAGATATGGACAATCCTCGCGTAAACGAATCGGAGGGGGAGGTTCTTTTTCCGGAACAGGGTGGCACTAGTGAATTTCTGCAGAAGGCCACCGGTAATCTTGAACTTATTCATCAGGCACATGTGCACAGCGAAAAATTTGTTAACGCCCTGATCGAACATGATTTACTCGAGTCGTTTACACTCGAAATAAAATTGAATGACGGCAGCGGTAATCAATTAATCGGTTTCTACACGATAAACGAGGACTCCGTGCGCCAGTTGAGTGGACCGGTTCTGGGTAGCCTGAACGAGCAGGGGTTTTTACAGCCGATATTTATGGTGCTGGCTTCGCATTCCTGTATTCGAACTCTGGTAGATCTGAAGAACGCAACGCTATAGCCGTGGCAGAACTATAGTGTCTCAATCACCAAAAGCTTTAGCTGTTCTCGATAACTGTACGATCGATGCACTAACGGAGGATGTACTCACTTCGAAAGAGCCTCTGATACTCAAAGGCTTGGTAGCAGAATGGCCTGTTGTGCAGGCTGGGCGCCAGTCACCGAAAACAGCGGCGGATTATATCCAGTCGTTTGATCAGAATAAGCCGCTTACTGCCTACGAAGGCCCCGCCGATATAAGCGGGCGTATTTTTTATAACGACGATTTCACAGGGTTTAATTTCAGTCGTACTCGACAGACGTTGCAGCAGGTGTTGGACAAAGTGTTTCACGTCATCGAGGAAACTCATGCACCTACCTATTATGTTGGCTCCACCATGATCGACCACTGGTTACCGGGATTTCGTGACGAGAATGACCTTGACCTGGCTGACCGAGAACGTTTAGTCAGTATATGGCTTGGGAACAGAAGCCGCATCGCCGCGCATTACGACTTTCCGAGCAATATCGCTTGTTCTGTAGTAGGGCGTCGCAGGTTTACGCTGTTTCCACCGGAACAGGCGAGTAATCTATACGTTGGTCCACTGGAATTTACGCCCTCTGGACAGCCGATCAGCCTGGTTGATATGTGTAGTCCCGACTTAAAAAAGTTTCCCAATTACAAGTACGCGCTAGCCGCTTGCTACACGGCGGAGCTCGGGCCCGGCGACGCGATATTCATTCCGAGTATGTGGTGGCACCACGTTGAATCTCTGGAATCGTTTAACGTATTGGTCAACTACTGGTGGCGTTCCACGCCGGCCTTTCAGGGATCGCCGCTGAATGCTTTGCATCACGCGATAATGAGTCTGAGAGACTTGCCGATTGAGCAGCGCCGGGTTTGGAAGGATGTATTTGAACAATACGTTTTTAACGAGAATGAGCATGCGTTTGATTATATTCCCGAGCACGTTAGAGGCGTATTGGCGGGTGTTGATGAAGACGCGGCAAAAGTCCTGAAGATGCAGTTGTTGAAATATCTGAAATAGAATCTTTTTCGCAATGATCAAATCAACGCGAACCGAGATCAAGTGAGTTAGAGAGGTAGGCAGTGGAAAAGACTAAGATTCAGAAGGTTGTTATAGCTGGCGGTGGAACTGCGGGCTGGATGGCGGCCGCTTCGCTCGCGAAGCTATTAGGAAAAACTCTGGATATTACCCTGATTGAATCGGATCAAATTCCGACCGTGGGGGTTGGTGAGGCGACTATCCCCACATTGTTGACACTTCACAAGCTTCTGGGTATCGACGAACGGGAATTTATGGCCGAGGTGAATGCCACGTTCAAGCTTGGGATTTCGTTTGAGAACTGGCGGGACGTCAACGAAGACTATATTCACTCCTTCGGTTTTACAGGAAAAGACTGTTGGGCAGCCGGCTTCCAGCACTTTTGGCTGAAAGGGCAGCGTTTGGGCATTGCCAAGGATTTCGGTGAGTATTGCGGCGAGCTGGTCGCGGCCAGGGAAGACAAGTTCGCGATAGTCCCTAAGAACATGCTCAACTACGCTTATCATTTTGATGCGGGTCTGTACGCCCGATTTCTACGAAAACTGGCCGAAAAGAACGGTGCGAAACGCGTAGAAGGTAAGATAGTCGAGGTTATTCAGAACAACGAAAGTGGATTCATAGAAAAGTTATCGCTTGCTTCAGGAACGGTAGTCGATGGCGATTTGTTTATCGATTGCAGCGGTTTCAGGGGTCTGTTGATAGAGCAGACGTTGCATACTGGCTATGATGACTGGTCGCACTGGTTGCCCATGAACAGTGCAGTTGCTGTTCAGACACAGACGGTGCGAGATCCGATTCCTTATACTCGTTCCATCGCGCGTGACGCAGGCTGGCAATGGCGGATACCGCTACAGTCACGGGTTGGAAACGGGATGGTGTTTTGTGATCGCTATATAAGCGACGACGAAGCTACTCAAACACTTCTGGATAACGTGGAAGGTGAGACCCTTACTGAGCCGCGAGTGCTTAAATTTAAAACGGGCGTGCGTCGCAAGCACTGGAACAAAAACTGCATTGCAATGGGGCTTTCGAGCGGCTTTATCGAACCGCTTGAGTCAACGAGCATCCACCTGATTCAGCGCAGCGTTGTGCGTCTAATGCAAATGTTTCCCTACGATGGCATTCGCGAACCAGACGTCCAGGAATTTAATGCACAGATGGAGTTCGAAATTTTGAATATTCGTGATTTCATTGTTTTGCATTACAACGTGACGCATCGGACAGACACACCGTTTTGGCGTTTTTGTCGCTCTATGAGCGTGCCTGACACGCTGAGGCATCGAATAGAGCTATTCAAACAAACTGGCAGAGTTTTTCAAGTGCCAACCGAATTGTTTGGTGAGAATTCGTGGACCCAGGTCATGCTGGGGCAGGGTTTGTTGCCGGAGCAGTATCACCCCATTGTGAATATGATGAGCGATGAGGAGTTGAAAAATTTCCTTAATGGAATCGATCAGACTGTGACGAACCTGGTTGGGCAGTTGCCAAGTCATCGGGATTTTATCAATCACTATTGCAAGTCGTCGGTTGTATGACCTTTCTTTCGGATTCTTACTCTAAGCGGTCCTTCAATAGTGCGTAAACCGAGGATCGTTGCTCCGGGGTTAAGTTGGTAACAATATCGTCTAAATCTGGCGGTAAGTGGGCAGTCGGATCTCCACTGGTTCGAAAAACGAAATAATCGAAGAAGTGTCGCCACGATTCACGTTGTGCGTGATTTAGTTTGGCAATTGTCAGCATGCCGTGTAGCAAGCTGTGATTTGGGGACAACGTACTTTCTGTTAAACGTCCCCACCAGTAGTTAACCAATACATTTATTTTCTCTAGCGACTCTACCGCGTGCCACCAGGGCGTAGGAATGAATATCGCGTCACCGGGATACAAGGTGGCTTGCTGCGCCACAGCTATTGCCTCAGTAAATTTTGGAAAACGCTCCAGATCGGGTTGCTTGAGATCCACCATGCTAATAGGCACTCCACCAGGCGCGTTAAGAGTAGGTCCGACGTACAGATTGGCGATCTGATCCGGTGGGAATAGGGTAAACGTTCGTTTGCCCGCCACGACACAGGCTACATTGTCGTGCACGTCAAAGTGCGGCGCCACTGCAGCTTTGTTTCCTAACCACAGCGATGGTGCAACAGATTCAGGCAAAAGCGGTAATGTGTTGTGCTGATCGAAACCTGGTAGGGCATCGCGAATTGGGGTGGCTTGAATAGCGATGGCGTGTGGGTTCCGAGAACCCCGGAGCGCCAGAAGATTGTCGAGTACGGTGGTCAGGGTTGCCTGTGTTCTTTGGAAGTTGGTACCACTCAGGTCGTCGCTATAGAAAAAACGCCCGTTGATATCAGGTTGTCCAACGATAGTGTACAGAGGGTTGTTGGTGTCGAAGGACTTCAAGTATTCGGCTGTTTCGTGGTCTGATTTTGCCGCAGCCGCAACCATTGGCCAATTTGATACGAGCGATCTCAGAACTGCGGGTTGGTTTAATGGCGCAATTTCGTTATGGAATTGATTAGCATCTACATCGTGCCATTCCTGAATTTTGGCTAGAGCATTCATCGTCAAATAATTTTGTCCAGCTTACGGGTTCAGATCACTGCCTGTAGATTACATTGTGAGAGTTGGGAATGACAGTTGAGCGCCGCACATTGCCCTTGATGTCATATTCGCCATGATAACAGTCTAGAGAGATGCCGTCCGCGCTCGTTTATCTGAAATCAATAAACACGTTAGCCGTTAGCCGGCCTGTCTCCGGGTCAGCGTTGATATCCCTATCCTGTTCGACCAACCCTGAGTGCAGCAGATTGCCGGGGTACGCAACCAATCGATTGGGTTTGTAGTCTACTGTTTCGATAAGCTCGAAATGGGGGTCGCTACTGTTGATGTATTTCATCGCGGGTTGTCCATAAATTTTGGTGAATGACTTGCCCGCCAGAACAAAGCTGTCGTATCGGTGGTCGAGTATTTTTTCAAATCCGGTAGGACGATGTCGAAAAAAGCCGGTTCCACCAAAGTTTCCCTCGTTCAAATAGAGCACCAGAGAAAAATAGGTGTCTTTGACACTATCGAAGTGCGGCATGCGCTGTAGAACATCGAGCTTATCGACAGGGGTTGTCAACAGCGAGAAGAACGCCATTACCGGTGTCGGTTGGAGTTGCTCCGGGATGTTGAATTGCTGTCGAAAATGGGGGGCAATCAACTTAATTATTAATCGTGTAAAGGCGCTGGGTAGGGGAGATCGTACTCCGGGGTACGCGGTCAGTTGGTCTGCACCAAAGGAGGATGTTTGGGTGGCGAGTTTTCTGGCTTCGGTAATTTCTCGCAGCACATCATCAATGACTGTTATGCGTGTTTTTTCGTTCCCAATAGTACGGGTAATGATGTTGGCGGCCGGATTAACTTGCATGCGTATTGATCTCGCTGAGAAAGACGTTTCCTAGTGTGCGTGCTCTAAGCTATACGTAAAGCAGGACGTATGCTGACCGCCATTGTTGCAATTATGTAACACCGCTTCAACACGGTTTAACGCGCTCTTCTACATAGAACTCGTCGCTTTGTTTAACATTTGAGTCAGTTTCCGGAGTGCGCGAAGCCGTAAGTGGCTGATAAAAAATAATCTGTCAGAATTTTTTAGTCAGGTACTCGGAGGATGTTGTATAGTTTTCAAAACACTAAAACTGCGTCGGGCGTATTTTCTTACGCCATCGACTGGGGGAAAATCAATGCTCGTTTCTTCGTACATGCGCGTCGCGCTATTGACCTTGCTGGTCTTTAATTCTTTTCAGACTCCCGCTCTCGATACAGCCTCTGCTGACAACGAGGTGCCGGTGGCCCATGCGGGTGAAGGGCGCTCTGTGGTTATCGGTGAGGTGGTCACTCTGGATGCGAGTGGTTCGACCGACCGAAACGGTGATCGATTGAACTTCCACTGGATCTTACGTACGCCTCCTGGAAGCGGTGCGCAATTAAGCGACGCAACAGCGTTGCAGCCGCATTTCATAGTTGACTTACTGGGTGATTACTTCGCAGAGCTTGTAGTAGACGACGGCAAAGTAAACAGCGTTGCGAAGGCCGTAACGATGAGTACAGGAAACGTTGCACCGGTGGCCGTCGTGAGTAGTGGCGATACCTTTGGTCTGGGTGAGTCATTCGTGCTGGACGCCAGTTCATCTTTTGATTTTAATCGCGATTCTCTGAGCTATTCCTGGTCGCTGGTAGAAGCGCCTGCTGGTAGTCGAAGTCGATTGAACGCGACACGCAGCGCAGCCCCGCATTTCCTGCCAGACGTTGCCGGTGAATACGTAATTGAGCTGGTTGTTAGCGACGGTCGTTTGAGCAGTGAGCCCGCACTGGTGAGGTTACACACGGAAGAAAAGCAGCTACAGGCTGATGCGGGTCCTGATCGTCGAACCTATACCGGTACTTCTATTCAATTGAGGTCTGACGCTTCGTCACAAGAAATAGATACGTCTCTAAACTATCAGTGGCATATTCTCCATGCACCGGCCGGCAGTAATGCGCAGCTGAATTCGGCTAAATCGGCTACGGCCTCTTTCCGTGCAGACGTCGCGGGGCAATACCTTGTTCAGCTCATGACCAGCAGTGATGAGCAATCGAGTGCGCCAAACACCATGCTGATATCGGCCTACGAGCGATCGCCGTCAATGCTCACGGCTTCAAGGCAGGGTGGTTCCGACGTCGACGGTGATGGCGTTCCCGACGATATTGACAATTGTGCAGAGCAGGCCAATCCGTCACAGCTAGACACCAACGGTGACGGCTTTGGTAATCGCTGTGACGCTGACATTGATAACGACGGCTTTATAACCAACTTTGGCGATCTCGTTCTCTGGGTTGACTCATTTGGCTCAACTCCCGGCATGCCGAACTGGAATCCGGATGCCGACTTTAACGGCGACAATAGCGTCAATTTTATCGATTTGTTTATTTTTCAGGGCTTTTTTCTGACCGCGCCGGGACCGATTGTAAACCGGTTCATTAATCCTCTCGGCGGCACCTGGCACGATCCGGCGAACTGGTCTCTTGGCGTGGTGCCGCTTTCAACGCATTCTGCACGCATTGATCTGGATCCTGGCGTGACCGTTGAGTACAGCATGGATAGCAACGAAATTGACACGTTGCGTAGTACGACTGAACTACTTTTTACCGGTGGCGATTTGACCGTTAATGGCGTAATGCAAGTTGAGGCTCCAGTCTCGCTCTCGGGCTCTGGGAAGATTACGGATGCGACGATTTTAACGCCGACAACGCCCGATCAGTTTACGGTTTTGCAGGGAACGAATTTCAGGTTTGAAAACGTGACGCTTGGAGCGAATGTCACGATTGAAAATGGGGCCGTTCTCAATATTGATAACGACCTGACGCTCGCAGGTTCAACGATTACATTATCGGCCGTTGGCAACAACACATATCTTCGTTTCTTTGGGCTGTCCGGGCCGAGTTCTACTTTAGGGGGAACCGGGGACGTAGTGTTTGGTGGCGAAGTCAATGACAACAGCACACGCAATAACATCGAAGTCAGTAACAGCACGGATGGTCTTGTTATCGGGCCTGATGTCACCGTCCGCAGCGGTACGTCTGGCGGGAGAATCCGGCATCGTATTAGCAACGGTCCCATTACAATTCAGGGTACGGTTGTTTCTGAATTTGCCGGTGGTACGGTGGCATTCGATGCCTCTCCCTTGCGATTGGAAGGGTCATTTCAAACGTCTAACTCGGCTATTATGGACGCGTTTTTCCGTAACGACGGTGGTTCAATCGCCTCTTCAGCAACGCTTGACGCTAACACGGGTGGGGAGTTGCAGCTGAGGGGCGACTGGATTAGTGACGGCGCTATTTCGGTATCTGACGGTACACTCGATATCGGCAATACGCTAACGGCCGAATGGGATAATAACGGCACGATCACCATTAGTAATACCACGCTCGAACTGGGCGGCCTGTTCAGCGTTGCTGATATCGGTACTGTGACAGGCACAGGTACGACCGTCATCAACGGCGTGCTGGATAACACTGGAGTAACGTTGGACGCCGGGGTCGATTTGCCCGGAACCAGCCTGGTGTTGGGATCCGGTGGCGTTGTGCTTGGTGGGTCCGTCGTGAACACACCTTTGACTGTACCCACCTCGACTGACTTTACGTTCGATAACGTCACGCTGGCCGCGGACGTTACGATTGAAAATGGTGGAAACTTGCGTGTAAATGACGACCTGACCCTGGCAGGTTCTGTCATTACGATCGCGAGCGGCACTATTACGACATATTTGCGTTTCATCGGTGTAACAGGTGACAGTTCAACGCTGGGTGGCACTGGCGAGGTTGTTTTTGGTGGCACCAGTACTTCGGATACACGCAGTAATATCGAAGTGTTTAACAGTCTCGATGGCCTCGTGATCGGTCCTGATGTCACCATTCGCAGTGGTACAGGAGTAGGCCGAATCAGGCATCGTTTTAACAACGGTCCGATTACGGTTCAAGGTACGGTGATTTCTGAACTGGCCGGTCGCACCGTTTCGATTGACGCAGATACGTTAAGCATTGAAGGTTCGCTGCAAGTGTCGAATACCGCGATACTGGATGCGATCTTCAGGGGTGACGATGGCACCATAACAGCGTCTGCGCTGCTTTCTGCGGAAACCGGTGGCGAATTGCAGCTGCGTGGAAGCTGGACTAATAGCGGTACGATTTCCGTATCTGACGCGACGTTGGACATTGGCAATACGTTAACCGCTGAATGGGACAATAACGGCACCATAACCCTGAATAACGCCACTCTCGAACTGGGAGGACTGTTCACCGCCGCCGATATTGGCACCGTAACGGGCACGGGAAGTGTGATTATTGACGGTGTACTGGACAACACGGGAACGAGCCTCGATGTCGCAGCCGACGTGCCCGGGACGAATGTGGTTTTTGCTTCCGGCGGTGTTGTTCTTGGCGGTACAATTGAAAATACGCCGCTGACTATTCAGGAGTCCACTTCCGTTACGTTAGAGAATGTAACGCTGGCCACCGATGTCCTGATCGAAAACGGTGGAAGTCTTTTTGTAAACGATGACCTGACCCTCGCGGGGGCCACGATTACAATAGCCAGCACCAGTGCTTCGACCTTTCTACGCTTCCGGGGCGAATCCGGAGCCAGCTCAACTTTGGGTGGAACAGGCGACGTTGTGTTCGGTGGAACGACCACAAGCGACTCTCGCAATAATGTAGAGGTTTATAACAGCACCGACGGCCTCATTGTTGGGGCCGGAGTAACGATTCGAACTGGTGCGACGGGCGGTCGAATACGACACCGCTTCAATAATGGGCCGGTTACTATTCAGGGCACTGTACTCAGTGACCTGAGTGGCAGGACGTTTTCGATTGACGCTGATGGATTGAGTATTGAAGGGGCGCTTCAGGCTTCAAATTCAGCCGTTCTGGATGCGTTCTTCCGAGGACCAGACGGTGATATAGCGGCGTCGGCCATGCTGTCCTCACAAAGTGGTGGCGAGCTTCAGCTGCGCGGAACCTGGGTCAACGACGGTTCGATGATAGCGACCGACGCAACGCTGGATCTCGGTGGTAACCTGACTGATTCGTGGCAAAACAACGGCACTATAACGCTGAATAACGCGACTCTTGAGTTAGGCGGTAGCTACACCAGGGCTGATGTAGGCACGGTGACCGGAACAGGCGTGGTGCTTCTCACGGGTACCCTCGATAATTCGGGTATGTCACTGGATATTAGTACCGATTTGCCTGGAACCAGTGTAGAGCTGAGTACAGGTGGTGTCATTCTTGGTGGCTCGCTTGTTAACACTCCGTTAACCGTTCCAACGTCGGTTTCGTTTACTTTGGAAAACGTGACACTTGGCACTGATTTAACCGTTGAGAACAACGCAACCTTGTTTATCAACGATGACCTGACGCTTGCCGGTTCGACGATTACCCTGGCGACGAGTGGCGACCTGACCTACCTGCGCTTCCGCGGCGAGTCGGGGGACAGCTCTACTCTGGGAGGTACCGGTGAAGTCGTTTTTGGTGGCAACAGCGCAATCGACAATCGTAATACCATCGAGGCTTATAACAGCACTGACGGATTGGTGATCGGTCCAAATATAACGGTTCGCAGCGACAGCGCGGCGGGACGAATCAGGCATCGCTTCAACAACGGTCCCATTACAATTCAGGGCACGGTGATATCGGATCTTGCAGACAGTACGGTCCTGATCGACGGCCCGACGGTGGCTATTGAAGGGGAGCTTCAAGCTTCCAATACTGCACTCCTGGATGTTTTCTTCCGATCTGACGTTGGCATAATTACCGCAACGGCTATGCTTACGGCGAGTCCTGGAAGCGAGATACAGCTGCGTGGAGACTGGGTTAACAGCGGCGTCATTTCAGTGACCGACGCGACTCTGGACATTGGCACCTTGTTGACTGAGCAATGGGACAACAATGGCACGATCAACCTGAACAATGGTGCGTTGGAACTGGGTGGTGAATTCACAACAGCCGACATCGGCACTTTGACAGGCACCGGCACTATCTTGCTTAACGGTATTCTGGATAATTCCGGGATGATTCTCGATTTCGATGCTGTGCTGCCGGGGACCAGTGTTTCTCTTGGTCAAGGCGGTTCGATTTTGGGTGGCTCAATTGTCAATACGCCTCTGACCTGTGTGGCTTTGGCTACGTTTACGCTGGACAACATTACGTTAGGGGCGGATTTAATCATTGAAAATGGCGGAGACATTCGTGTGATTGACAGCCTGACTTTGGCAGGTTCTACCATCACGTTAGCGGGTACCGCCAACACCACAGATCTACGGTTCCTTGGCGAATCTAACGGTACTTCTACATTGGACGGTACAGGCGAGGTTGTTTTTGGCGGCTCTACCTTATCCGACACACGCAACAACCTTGAAGTATTCAACACGACTGGCGCACTGGAGATCGGTTCGGGAGTGACAATTCGCACCGGAACGACGGGTGGCAGGATCAGACACCGTTTCAGCAATGGCCCCATTACGATTCAGGGTACTGTCATTTCAGAACTGGCTGATCGCGTGGTTACTATCGAAGGCGTGGGGCTGACAATCGACGGCTCGCTGAACGTCGGCGCTGGCAGCTTCATTGAATTCGGCGACGACTACACACTGTCTGCAACCGCTGCTGTAAATATCGACGTGGGCGGTACGGATCCTGCCGATTTTGGTCACATTGACGCTACTACTAGTGAAGCTACCCTTGACGGTGCATTGAACATCAATTTGGTCAATGGGTTTTCACCGTCTATTGCCGATACGTTTGCCTTTATGGAATTTTCAACTCGTAACGGTACCTTCGGCAGCGAGAACGGAACCGTTATTGGTGGTGGCCTCTCGTTTGATGTCTCATACGGGGCAACCGATGTAACGCTAGAGGTCGTTAATTAGTAGCGACTTTGACGAGAGATGGTCAAGATGAAGGTCAGAGTCAGGTTTGCTCACCGTCGACAACAAGTTGACAGGAGCATAGCCTGACTCTGGCCAGTTTGCGTTTGAGGGTCTGCCACTGTCCGTGCGACAGGACTGTAGCATTGGGCAGAGGCTATAGTTGCGTCTGATTTAATTCAGGATTTGCTAACCGTGAAACTGTGCTTTCTATGCAATCATGTTATGGCCTTACCGGCTCTTGAGTATTTGGTTGTTAATAAAGAAGTGGTTGGCATTGGTGTGCCGAACGCTGACAATCAGGCAACGGCTCATGCACAAGCACTGGCCAAGCATTACGGTATCGCGTTTCAAGCATTTAGTGCTCAACAGCTTGAGCAAAACTTGCCTGAGTGGCTGACTAAAATTGATGCTGAACTAGCAATTGTCTTTACTTTTCCTTATCGAATTCCCGCGAGCGTACTGGAAGTACCGCATCACGGATTTTACAACGTACACCCGGGTCCGCTACCCGCGTACCGCGGCCCCAATCCCGTTTTCTGGCAAATTGCCAACAGTGAGACTTTAGGTGGTGTTACCGTACATAGAATGGACGCCGGCCTTGATACGGGCCCCGTTGTTGACTACGCCAGCGTTCCATTAGCTTCGAACGATACCTACAATCTTGCGGTGCAGAAACTGGCAAAGGCAGCTCAGGAACGCCTGGCCGCTCTTGTTGGTGTATTGCCTGAGTTGGAAGGCATGCCCCAAAAGCCCACTGAGCCTGTGAATTCGTCGCGTCCGCAGAGAAGGACCCTGATGGTTGACTGGAAGAACAAATCAGCTGTTCAAATCGACGCTCTGATTCGAGCGTGCAACTACGACTATGGCGGTGCCGTTACGGGTTTTCGCGGTCATATGCTGCGTTTGCTCGAGTCTCGTATAGCGTTAGAACCCGGTGACACAGATAATCCAGCGGGGACTGTTTTGTGTGCGAACTCAGATCGCGGGTTAAGTATTCAATGTGGAGATGGCTCGGTCTTGTTTCTCGAGATTATTCAAACTGAGAGCGGTTGTTTTAGCGGTAGAAGATTTGTCGAAATCGCCGGGATACAGGTGGGAGAGACAATGTCTATGCCCTACACGGACGCAGGTTAAAACTTAGCATTCGTTGTTTTGAGCTTGCCAAGCATGGATTATTTGCAATGATTCTGTTGGTTGAAATTGTTAATACTCTGCCTGATTCAGTCACGCCGTAACGTATCTGTTTTTATGTCCTCAACTGGGTCACAATGCATCCTCATGTAGCCGATTATCTTGCGCTTGGTTGTTCACCCGGCGGCACGAGGCGGAATATCGCAAGCGCCGGGTTAAGATTGGGGGCGTCAACCGAGTTCCAGCACAACGCGATGTGTGATCCGCAAACCAGCGGTGGCTTGCTGGTTATAGTCGACGAAAAGGCGGAGAATGAGTTCTTGGCTACCACCACGGCAGCCGATCTCAGCCTGCAGTCAATTGGCCGTATCGTTGAAAGCGGTTCGGCTCCGTTGGTCGAGATAGACTAGTGCTGTGAGGAATGACCAATTGTCTCCTTGCTTTAATACAAAGAGCAGGAGGCGGTTGACGCATTCTGTCCGTCCATTAACGTTTTTGTAACGCCTATGCACATCAACTCCCAAAGTTACTCTCAGCTTCTGATTGAAGGCATTCCGATGATGGACGTGCGCGCTCCAGTTGAATTCCAGCGCGGTGCTTTTCCTTCGGCTACCAATCTGCCGCTCATGGATGACTCGCAACGCGAAACGGTTGGAAAGTGCTACAAGCAGCACGGGCAGGAAACAGCCATAAAGAAAGGTCACCAACTGGTTAGCGGTGAACTGCGTGACGCCAGGATTGCCGCATGGGTGGATTTTGCCAAACGAAATCCGCAGGGTCTGCTGTATTGTTTTCGAGGTGGACTTCGCTCGAAAATTACCCAGCAGTGGTTGAAAGAAGCCGGGGTTGAGTTTCCCAGAATTGACGGTGGGTATAAGGCTCTGCGTACATTCCTGATTGGCGAGTTGGACAGCGCAGCGGAAAACGGCACATACCATTTAGTGGGCGGTAGAACGGGGTCGGCAAAAACCGGTTTGGTTAACTCCCTGGTCAATGGAATCGACCTTGAGGGTGCGGCCTTTCACCGCGGTTCAAGCTTTGGCAGTCACGCCAAAGAGCAGAACAATCAGATTAATTTTGAAAATATTCTGGCGATCGATTTTCTAAAGCTTAGGGATAACGATATTTCCAACATCGTTTTGGAAGACGAGGGAAGAACGATCGGTCGTGTGGGTATTCCCAAAGCGCTGTATCTAAAAATGCGTTCGTCTCCTCTGGTAGTGGTCGAAATGCCTGTGAGCGACAGATTGGAGCGACTCATTCAAGAATACGTTGTGGACATGCAGGCTGAATTCGAGGCGCAATGTGCCGATAACGCATTTGCCGCTTTTTCCGACTATTTATTGAAGGGGCTCGAGCGAATTCAAAAACGCCTTGGACTGGAGCAGTATGAAATTACTCGAAATGTAATGACGCAAGCTCTGGAACATCATCGGAAAACGGGCGACATCGGCCAGCATTACGACTGGCTGGACATCTTGCTCAAGCGTTACTACGACCCGCTCTACGACTACGGGCTGAACAAACGCAAGGAGCTTGTGTGTTTTCGCGGCGATTACACCGCCTGTGTAGAGTACCTTCAGGCCTCGCAGTAGCGCTTCGTATTTTGAGCTACTCAGGCTCAAGAGACCGGCTATTGTTTAATCTTAAGGATGGCACTTATGAGTTTGCACTTGGAGTTTCTTCATAATGAGGTCGGCGTGATGATCCAGAAAACAATAGAGCTATGAACGGCTGGTCTCGCTAACAGTCGGCTAAACAGATGGAGATTAGCTTAATTAGACTCAATTCGTTTTTTTTCTGGGGTGTGTTGGATTTAATCGCGGTAATCGGTTACGTGTTCTATCGGTTGCAACTTGGCAGAATACCTTTGTATACCGATATAAGCGAAACGCTTACCGTTCTGGAGACTTACCAGGGCGGTGACGCATACTTTCTGGCCTTTGCAAAGTGGACTCTGGCCTTCAGCATTCCGGTAACGGCTTTTACGTTAATGACTCACGCGTCAATTTCAAAGTATCTATGCCTGGCCCAGACTCCGCTCAGAGTTCTAACTCTAAGCTGCTCATTTTTTCTTCTGGGCAGAATTACCTCCGTTATTGACATCTCTGTATGGACTTTTATGGCCATTGTGTGTGCTGTTGAGGCTGCCAAGTTAATTTCGTTGTGGTCATCGAAAAGCGTCGTACGGTAGTTGCGGATTGGCCAACCCCCTCAAGTCAGCTAATTAACTAAACAGTAGAACCAGATCTATTCTATATTTTTCAACGACATATCATAAATCATCACGAATAATCACAAAAATACAACGACTAAATAGCCAGCCAATCGCACTGTAGGTCCTCCATTCAAGACACGGAGAGACCTATGCGATCACGAGCGACCTACCGCACGGCACTGATCAGTCTGTGCTTACTATTTAGCTCAATATCGGCCTACGGACATGTGAAAAAAGACCAAACGGTACTCTTCATTTTATCGGCCCATGAGCACGGCTACTGGTTGCCGGAGGTATTGACGCCGTACAAGATATTGTCTGACGCCGGATATAACGTTCAGTTTGCGAGCCCTGGAGGGGCGCCCGGAGTTCAGGCTGGCGGCGGGACCATGAATGATCTGGAGCGTCTCACCCTTGCCTCAATCAGTGCCACGCTGGCCAAGCCTCTTAATCTCGCGACTATTGATCCTTCGTCGTATGTTGCCCTCTACGTGCCTGGCGGCGCTGGCCCTATGTTCGACCTTTTTGACCATCCGCACGTCAACCGTATTACGGCAAGCATGTACGAGAGCGGTAAACCCGTTTCGGCTGACTGCCACGGGCCGGCGGCCTTTGCCGGTGTGCGCCTCAGTAACGGCCAACTAATGGTTGAGGGTAAGCGACTTACCGCAAAATCAAACGCTGAAGAGAATGACTGGGCCAGAGAAAACTATCCGTTCTTGTTGCAAGACAAGTTGCAGCAAGCAAGTGCCAATTTTAGCGCCGCTTCACCCTATGAAGCCTGGGTCGTTCAAGACGGTAATTTATTAACGGGGCAAAATCCGGCGTCCGCCGAGCCCCTCGCCAAAGCGCTGCTTGAACTTATTAAATCAACAGACCGAATCAGGTCACGTAATTCAATCGACTAAACTGGAGTAATCATGAAACGCCTAATATTATTAATTCTCAGTGCCTTAGCTTTCACGCCAACAGTTCACGCTGACACGGATCGTGAAGAAATCAAAGAGGCGATGGAGTGTTTTTACAAATGGGACCTTTACGGCGGTAAAGAAAATTCCTCGCGCTGTATTGCTGACAACGTGCTTTACCACCGCGTCGACCAAGACGGAAAGCACGCGTACAGCACGCCAAAACTTGATGGCACGAGCGGCAAAGGAGAGGGTGCGCTTAAACATAAGCTTGTTGATATTAATATTTACAATGACATGGCCGTCGTCACTTCTTTACATCTTTACCAGCCCGAATCGCCGAGAAATACGTATATGAAGCACCTCGTGCTATACAAGTTGGCCGACGGCTGGCGTGTATCAAGTGTTTCGTGGGGGCGTGTTACGAACAGTCAGTAGCCTGAAATACAGTGCTTGTGAGGGCGGGTCGTTTCCTTGCAAGCACTTTCCTCGGTGTGCGCTACTGTGCTGAGGAATTGGTCTGCATAATATCGCTCGATGCATCCGGAGCGGAAGTAAACACGAAGTGGTCATCTACAACACTAAAATATTCGTATCGTTCCACCGCGTCGCTCAATCGCTCGGCTTTCATCTCGCGATCAAAACGAAGCAGGTCGTTGTAAGCGTCGTTTGCGTGACAGTAGATATTGTCGCCGTCCAGAATAAGGCGCAGGCGATAGCGCCATACTATTCCCGCACAAGACTTCAAAGGCGTAAGTTCTATATCGTCGCGAAACGCAGTGAAGTTCTGATCCAGATAGATCTGTTGAGTCGCATTGCGCATTGAAAACGCCCAGCGTTCGTTCACCGACGTTGTATCGCCTGTCTCCAGATTGACGCGATAGGCGTGCCAGTGATCGTCTTCAAAATGGCTGTACGCCAGAGTTTGATTGTCGTGCCAACTCGCGGCATAGACGGGCAGAGCAAATTCAAGGTTGTGCAGTTGGGTATTGCTTTCTACAGCGTAAACGATCAAGCCGCTATTGGTGTTGGCCAGAATCTGTTGATCGTCAGGGGACCATGCCAGAACTGTAAACAGGCGGCCTTTGTCACGCGGCTCAATCGCGATCAAGCTCTCGTCATTAAAATTCTTGATCCAGACCTGGCTGTAACCGTTTCGTTTTGAAACAAACGCCAGTTTGTCGCCCGAATTCGAAAGGGATGGCAGATAGTCCATGACTGCCGAATTTAATTGAGACTCGGGATAGCGCGAAGAGCTGATGTCGCGGTTGTACAAGTACGAAGTAAATAAATAGTCAGTGCTTTCACTGTTCTGGCTCGGTATCCGCCGTGGACCTGTTATCCGCCGACTGTCAGAAACGATAACCTGACTGTCCCCGCTGCCAAGGTTGGTTTTGAGTAGCTGATAAGAAGGGTGCAGCGACGGATGAACAATGCTGTCACCTTGATGGCTCCAGACCGCACTTTGAAGACTGTAGTCAAAGACTTTACGGCGCGAAAAACTGTCTGTTCGGGTATCAAGTTCGTAAACGGAGGTTTTCCCGGGAGCGTGATCACTCAAAAGTAATAACGCACCAGTGTTCGGGTGAACGTCGACAAAGTGATTACCCAGGCCTCTGGCCACAGGCTGTGACAATCGCCGCTTGCTACCTTTATTTAAATCAAGTTCGTAGATGGCATAGGGCGCGAAGCTATTGGCGCGTTCGCTAAAATAAAGTTTCGAATTATCCGGTGAAAAGGAGAACTCGGAGTAGCTGTCTGGCAGGCACTGATAGATTACTGCGGGTGGCTGAAGTGTTGTGTTTTCGATTTTTACTTTGTGGAACTCGCAGCGCTGCTCTCGCATGTAGAGATAAACAGCGAACTCGTCGTTGTTCGCCCACTTCGCCAGGTCCGCGTAGCCTCCGGGTGGGCTAATCTGGACGGGTTGCGGCAACGTCTGTGAAGTCATGTATACGGCCGTGCCGCTGCCGTTATTGGCTGAATAGAGAAGACGAGAGCCGTCGAGACTCAGGTCTGCATTTGACTGGGGCACTGGCAGACGTGATAACGGCGTTACCGAGAAGCTGGGGCGATCATTACCGGGTGGTGTTTCGAATGGCTTCAAATAGACCAGCACAGCCGCAGTGAAAACGAGCGTTAGGCCCGCAATAACCGTCCAGGTAGATGAAGCTTTCTTGTTCTGTATTGCACCGATCGCCGAATGTTCCAGCCTGTCGGCTTTGGCGATAAACCGGTATCCCAATTTAGGAATGGTCGCAATATAACGGCGAACCTTGTCTTCGTCACGCAGTGCTTTGCGCAGCAAGACAATCACGCGATTAACAGAGTTGTCAGAAACGACCTGACCGTACCAGACGGCTTCCAATAGCTCTTCGCGCGTGATATCTCGATCGGAGTTTTCACAAAAGAAAGACAGCAACGCTGCGGCCTTAGGCTCAAGAATGATGTCGCCTTCAGTGCTACGCAGTACCTTACTGCCAGCGTCAAATTCGAATTCTCCTACTAACCATCGCATGGCAATTTGGCCTGGTTGATTAATATGCGGTAGTCAAACGAAGTAGTCAGGTTGGTAATAGTCACAGCCGTTTCATAAGTAGTTGGCATATCGTTCGACAATCCTGAGGTCTGAATATTTTTGGCCAAAGTTGCAGTTTGAACTACCCGGAGTTTGTCGAGGGCTTACCTCGTAATTTGGTAAACGCAATACTGTCTGGCCTATAAAAATCATACTACTCCGATTCGTATTCCGGGGGTAGAGGCTAACCGTTTGGCGGATAAGAATAGCGTTGCGACGGAGTACTAATCAAAGATTGAGTTATTGCCGATTTTACCGAGATATGTGGCGAGCTATCGCAATACCACCTTGGTATTGTAGCTACACGTTCCAGCAACCAGTATTCAAGGAGGAATACCGTGAACACACTTTTGAAAATCTTTGTAGCAGCCGCGCTGCTAACGTTGAGCCCTTTGAGCTTCGCAACCGATATCAACATTAATACGGCCAGCGCGGGAGAGCTCGCGGCCGAGCTGAAAGGGGTCGGTTTGAGCAAAGCCAAGGCCATTGTTCTGTACCGCGAGCAACACGGACTGTTTTCCTCTCCCGACGAACTCAGCGGCGTGAAAGGCATAGGACTTCGCACGATTGACATGAATCGTGAGTCCATCAAAGTTGAGGTTCCAGAGGAAAAGTAGTCTGTTTACGAACTCCTTTAATTCTTCAGTTATCAGGTTCTGTCCCCTTGTTGACCCGGGGAAGTCGTCGGCCGATTGAATCGGCACGGTCGGTCGGAGGCTTCTTCGGGTCACCTTTTTTAGGGACCCTGGCAGCGTGCTGTAAATTCTGGCTATTTATCAGTTGTCTAGAGGCGCGAGTTGATTTCAGCGTGGTACACTTTGCGGCCTGCAAACAATAAGGGTATCGCATGAGCAACGCAGTAACTGTCGCCGTATTTCCAGTGGCGGGTCGGGGAACACGCTTTCTGCCGGCTACCAAGGCCAGCCCAAAAGAGATGCTTCCCGTCGTTGATAAGCCCCTTATTCAGTACGCAGTTGAAGAAGCGCTCGAAGCAGGTGCACGCACGCTTGTGTTCATAACCGGCCGGTCCAAGCGCGCCATTGAGGACCATTTCGATCAAGACCACGAATTGGAGCGGGAGCTAGAGCAAGCTGGTAAAGAAGCGTTGCTCGAATGTGTACGTCAGATTGTGCCAGCCAGTGCGGACTGTCTGTATATCCGCCAAAGTGCTCCGTTGGGTTTGGGTCACGCGGTTCTGTGTGCCAGGCCTGTAGTGGGCGACAGACCTTTCTTCGTGCATCTTGCCGATGACCTGATCAGCGCTTCTCCATCTTGTCTGTCACAAATGCAAGAGGTTTTTCTTCGTGTCCAGTCGAGTGTGTTGGCCGTTCAAACAGTGCCAGAAGATCAGACGGACAAATACGGTATCGCCGCGGTAGAAGATTTCGAGAATGGACTCGGCAGCATTTCAAGCATTGTGGAAAAGCCGTCTCCGGAGACAGCACCATCAACTCTTGGTGTAGTAGGGCGCTACATTCTGACGCCAGATGTATTTAATTTTCTGGAGAGTATTGGTAAAGGGGCCGGCGGCGAAATTCAATTGACGGACGGTATTGGTCAGCTATTGCAGAACCAAAAAGTGTACGCCTATCGTTTTGATGGTGTGCGTTACGACTGTGGTGACAAGCTGGGTTATCTGCGGGCGACCGTGGAACTCGCCTTGGCTCATCCTGACCTGGGTGATCGTTTTCGTCATTATCTGACGCAGTTAGATGCGTAGAACTTAATTTGCGATCGGCCTTCTTAGCCGTTTCTTTTCGCTATCTGCACGCTTTTCCAATGGTCTTTGGTACGACGCGGACGATACGTTGAAGGTTCGTCAAGTAAGATAAGAGTAGGACCGCGTAACCTGCGCGGGCTGAGATGGTTCGTTCATCTCGTCCAGAGCGTCGGTATGTCTATCAGCTACTTCGGCTGCATAAAGTGCGTCTTGAGGAGCGCTTTTACTCACGTCCATTACAAGTGTTTTAACGTATTCATCGTTCATCGTACTAACCATTTGTAGTTGCTGGGGAGCTGCTTCGAAACGCTGTTTTGCAACGCATATTCAGAGCCGTCTCAGGTGTCCTATAGTATCGAATACGCAGCACGGGGGCAGTGATTGAATTCACAGCTTACTGAGCTGCTTACCCTTCATATGCAGGGGGGCGCGCATTTCATACGAATATTTATGTCAAGCCATCGTTGGTATGAAAATGGCGCGCTGCCGCAATTCGAATGCGTGAGCCGCCTTACCAAGGCGTGTATCGCTGGTATTTAAGAGCCGGGCTATGGTCTGCAGGCAAGATGGGCCAAATGTCGTCAATTTCGATTCACATAAGTGATTTTTTGAGGATGCTCAAATTGACAGCTGTTAGGGCGGCGGGTCACACTGAACTTTGATAAACACGTACTCAAAGCAAGTTCACGACAATCGGAACTGTGTACGTAAACAATAAAGCTGCACGTTAGAATTCAACACTGCTTGGGAGGCTTTGATGAAGTCACTATTTTCTCGAATCGTTCTCGGGAGCATTTTAATTGCTCTTTGCGGAACGCAGGTTTATGCCAATCCTGGTTATGAGGCGGAAGTTCGCCGCACCTCTTTTGGTATTCCACACATTAAGGCCGATAACTGGGGCAGTCTTGGTTATGGCTATGGTTACGCTTACGCAGGCGACAATTTGTGCGTTCTTGCACGGGAAGTTGTTGAAGCGAACGGTCAACAGGCGTTGTACTTTGGATCGTCGCCGGGTCGTATAAACAGTGATTTGTTTTATACGCTGAGTAACAACGAGCAAACCATTGACGACATCATCGCGCAAATGGACCAGCCGGCAGTAGATGGCATTATTGGTTTTGCTGAAGGTTACAATCGTTATCTGAATGAGACGGGTATCGATAACATTGCTGTTGAATGCCGAAGCCAGCCGTGGGTACGTGAAATCGATGAGCGCGATTTATTCAAGGTGTACTACAAACTTATTTTACGAGCCAGTGGTGGTCCTTTACGTGACTTAATCGTGAGTGCAGTTCCACCCCCAACACCTTCTGGCGGGCCGAGCCGTTTTAACATCGTCGACGTTAACGAGAAGAAACAGCAGCTGTTCAATTCGGTTGCCAAGGCCGATCTATCCATCATCAAAGATCAGCTCAACCCTCAGGAGTTGGGCAGCAACATGTATGCGCTAGGCAGCAACGCGACGCAAAGCGGTCGCGGCATGGTCTTGGGTAATCCGCACTTTCCATGGAACGGTCCATTGCGCTGGTATCAGGTTCACCTGACGATTCCGGGCGAAGTTGATGTAATGGGGGCCTCGTTGCAAGGTATACCTTTAGTCAACATCGGCTTTACCGATACCTTCGCGTGGAGTCACACTGTATCGCCGGCTGACCGATTCACCGTGTTCGAATTAGAGCTCGTACCGGGCAACCCGACTCAATACATGTACGACGGTGTGCCCACCGACATGGAAGAGTTTCCCGTGTCGATTCAGGTAGACAACAACGGTGTCATTGAAACCGTGAACCACACGTTCTACCGCAGCGTTCAGGGCTGGGTCATGGACATAGGTCCGCTCCTCGGTTTCGGCGTATGGAACTCTGGTGTATCCATCTTCGCCGTGGGTGACGCGAACGCCGATAACTATCGTGCGATAAACCAGTTTTATCGCATGAATCTGGCCACTAACTTGACCGAATTCGTTGAAGTACTCGAAGAACTTACGGCTTTGCCATGGGTTCACACGGTTGCTGCCAGCGAGTCGGGTACGGCGTTTTACGGCGACCTGTCGGTTATTCCAAACGTCAGCGCCGCAAAAATTGTTGACTGTGCACCCGCCGGAGTAGGCACGCTTTTAATCGCGGCGGCCGACCTGAAAGTGCTCGACGGCAGTGACTCAAACTGTGCGTGGACCGTCAGCCCTGACGCAGCCCAGCCGGGTGCCGTGCCATCGAGTGAGCTACCCACGCTCACAACACAAGATTACGTCACCAACTCAAACGACAACCACTGGTTGACCAATCCGGATATGCCGATTACCGGTATTGTGCCAACAGCAGGCGTCGAAGAAAGCGCTCGAAGTTTGCGTACCCGGCTTGGAATCAAGCAGGTTCAGGAACGACTCGCGGGGACAGACGGGCAGGGAGCTCCGGGCTATACGCTTGAAACGCTCAAGGAGGCGCTGTTTGGTAGCCGCAACTATGCCGCTGAACTTCTGGTCGACGATCTCGTTCAGTTGTGTATCGATGAAGGCGAGTCCGTTGTCGTCGACGGCACGACCGTTGACCTGATTGAAGCGTGCAGCGTTCTGGGTAACTGGGACAAGCGGCAAAACAATGACAGTTTCGGTGCGCACATTTTTCTCGAATTTTTACAGTCTGCTTTTGATGATCTGAACGATCCGATTCTGACAGCCTTGTGGGCAGTGCCTTTTGACGTTAACGATCCGGTCAATACGCCGCGTGATCTAAAGGCCACCGATCAGGCTGACAAAGATCAGGTGATGCAGTGGCTTGGTCGTGGCGTAAAGCGTCTCAACGACTTTGGTATCGCAATGAGTGCGGCCTGGGGTGACTTGCAATACACCGAACGTGGTGGTGCTCCTTTGCCGATTCACGGGGGTCGCGACGGTTCCGGTATGTTCAGTATTATTTCAGCCAACTTAAGCTCAGCTGGCTACACACCGATTTCGGGTGGTAATAGCTACATGCAGGTCGTAACGTTTGACGACAACGGACCAATAGCCGAAGCCTTGCTCTCTTACAGTCAATCAAGCGACGTAAACAGCCCACACTATTCCGACCAGACCGTGCTTTACTCCAACAAGCAGTGGGTGAGTTTGCCGTTCAAAGAAGCCGATATTTTGGCCGACCCGAACTACACGACACAGACGCTAATTGGCATTAAAGACAGCGACGGTGACGGAATCGGTGACGACGTAGACAACTGCCTGGACGTCGCTAACGCGCCCCAGCGTGACACCGACGGTGATGGCTTTGGTAACCGTTGCGATCCCGATTTCGATAACACCGGAATTGTGAATTTCCTGGACTTGAGTTACATCGCATCTGTGTTTAACACAGCGGACCCGGATGGCGACCTCAACGGTGACGGCGCGGTTAATTTCCTTGATTTCGCTATTTTCCGCGACTACTTCCTGAGTCCTCCAGGGCCTTCTGCTCCTCAGCCTACTCTCACGACCTTTACGGCGAACGTGCAGCCTATCTTTTTGGCCAAGTGTGCGCCATGCCACACAGGTACCACTCCAGGAGCCTTCAATTTTGCCGGCGATTACGGCAGTAATCTTCTACCGGCCGAAATACCGGAATGTGCCGGGTTGAACGTTGGGCAGTGTGCACTGGCCAGAATTCAAAGCGGCGAAATGCCGTTTGGTCAGGGATGCACTGGTGACCCAGCGCAAGACGTTGGCATAGCGGCGTGTCTTACGGCCTCGGAGCTGTCTACCGTGCAGGCCTGGATCGCTGACGGATTGCCCGAATGAAGGCGTTCACCGTGACGAATTGGAAAAGAAGAGAATAGGGCGGGGTCGCCATTGGCGGCCCTGTGCTACCGGCGCCTGACGGCCGGACAAAAAAAGGCCCACGAATTTCGTGGGCCTTTCTCATTTGGCTCCCCAGCGCGGACTCGAACCACGGACCTAGTGATTAACAGTCACCCGCTCTACCAACTGAGCTACTGGGGAATTGTGCGGATCAAGCCGCAGGCGCGGAATTCTGGATGGTTGGAGGCATCAAGTCAAGCAATTTTGTCACGCTCGAGCCGTTTCGTTGAATCGCCCCTAATACGAGGCTGTTCGGACTGCTTAGCGCCGGCGATCTGGCCCAATTTCTTCTTCACTGTGCGCAACGTCTCGAGGCTGTTTTGTGCGAAGAAACGGGCTTGCTTCCAGCCGTATTTGGCAACTCAGCCAGCTCGGTTGGTAGCCCTTGAAGATGAAACGGGAAACCTGGAACAGGTGTATAGTATGCCCTCGCGTTTTTGGCAGTTACTGAACAAAACGTTTAATTCTTAATCAGAACCAACAGGGCATATTGTGACCGAAATCCTTCGAGAAGGACCGCGTTTTGCACTTGAGTGCGAGTACGAACCGGCTGGCGACCAGATCAATGCCATCAGCGAATTGTGCGATGGCCTGGAGTCTGGGCTGGCCCAGCAGACGCTTCTGGGTGTAACCGGTAGTGGTAAAACCTTTACCGTAGCCAACATTATCGACAAGCTTCAGCGCCCAACGATAATACTGGCGCACAATAAGACTCTGGCCGCACAGCTCTACGGCGAGATGCGTGACTATTTCCCGAAGAACTCGGTAGAGTATTTCGTTTCGTACTACGACTACTATCAGCCGGAGGCCTACGTGCCTGCATCTGATACGTTCATCGAAAAAGACGCCTCGGTAAACAAACACATTGAGCAAATGCGGTTATCTGCCACCAAAGCGCTTTTGGAACGTCCTGATGCCATTATCGTAGCGACCGTGTCGGCCATTTATGGTCTGGGTGATCCGGCTTCATATCACCAAATGGTGTTGCACCTGCAGACCGGCAAACCGATGGAACAGCGGGACATGCTGAAGAAGTTGGCGGAAATTCAATACAACCGCAACGAAGTCGAACTGGCGCCCGGCTGCTATCGCGTTCGTGGCGAAGTCATAGACGTCTTCCCGGCCGAATCCAGTCGGGAAGCGGTGCGCGTAGAGTTGTTCGATGACGTGGTCGAAAATTTGAGTTACTTCGACCCGCTGACAGGCGAAGTCTTGCGCAAAGTAGCGCGATTGACGATATACCCTCGAACCCACTACGTGACGCCCAAAGACGTCATGATTGGGGCAACGCGTGAAATTCGCAAAGAGCTGATAGAGCGACTGAAGCTTATGCGCGACAACGGCAAATTGCTGGAGGCGCAGCGGTTGGAACAACGAACCAACTTTGATCTCGAAATGATTCACGAACTGGGCTATTGCTCAGGAATCGAAAACTACTCACGCTATTTGTCGGGCCGAAGCGTGGGTGAACCACCGCCTTGCCTGATTGACTACTTACCTGAAAACGCGCTGCTTGTGGTAGATGAAAGTCACGCGACCATTCCACAACTCGGCGCCATGTACAAAGGCGACCGGTCGCGCAAGGAAACACTGGTCGAGCATGGCTTCAGGTTGCCATCTGCGCTGGACAATCGACCGCTTAAGTTCGCCGAATTCGAAACGCTCATGCCGCAAGCCCTGTTCGTTTCAGCGACGCCCGGCCCTTACGAAGACGAGAAGTCAGCGCAGACCGTAGAGCAGGTTGTGCGTCCGACGGGACTGCTGGATCCGGAGGTTGAAGTCAGGCCGGCGGGTTCACAGGTCGATGACGTGCTTTCCGAAATTCATATACGCGCGGCTCGACAGGAACGTGTTTTGATCACGACTCTGACCAAGCGCATGGCCGAAGATTTAACCGAATACTTGTTCGAACACGACGTGCGGGTGCGCTACCTCCATTCGGACATTGATACGGTGCAGCGCTCCGAGATTATTCGCGATCTGCGTCTGGGCGAGTTTGACGTACTGGTTGGTATTAACTTGCTGCGAGAGGGTCTTGATATGCCCGAGGTGTCGCTTGTGGCGATTCTGGACGCGGACAAGGAAGGATTCCTGCGCTCGGATCGTTCCCTGATTCAAACCATGGGCCGCGCCGCGCGAAACGCCGAGGGTAAGGCCATCTTGTACGCTGACAAGATTACCGGGTCTATGGAGCGAGCGATGAACGAAACCGCGCGCCGTCGTGACAAACAGATACAGCACAATTTGAAGCACGGTATTACGCCGAAGACCATTATCAAACCGGTCGCTGACGTTATGCAGATGGGGCAGCAGAGCTCAGGCTCGTCCAAGAGCGAGCAGCGAAAAGTGGCCGAGGAACAAGCGCGCTACATGTCCATGTCGCCACAGCAGCTGGCAGCCAAGTTCGCCAAACTGGAAAAGAAAATGCTCAAGCACGCGCGCGATTTGGAGTTTGAAGAAGCGGCGGCATTGCGAGATCAGATCAATCGAATCCGGGCAGCTGGTCTGGGTTTGGCGTCGTAGCATTCGGTCGAGAGGGGCCCGGAGTGCGGTCACGCGACTGGAGCGGCCAATGGAAAGCCCTCAGATCAAGGCAGATTCAGCTTATGGGCATGCATCACGGGTTAAAAGTCGCAAGGCAGTAAAGCATCTTTGAGTCGTCACGCGGGCTTGTGTTTTGACCCCGAATAAAGGGGTTAGGGTGCTCTGGTTCTCAAAACCGGATCAAGACGCTTGCGCCGTGGCTCGTCCTTCGTTATCTTTCATGCCCTTCATAGGCGCGTAGCTCAGTGGTAGAGCACTACCTTGACATGGTAGTGGTCGGTGGTTCGATCCCGCCCGCGCCTACCAGTTAACGATTCGGGTGGTTCTTTTGAGCCACCCGTTTTTGTTGGGCGGCCAGAAAAGAGACGTCTCGCGCTCTGATTGCGCTGAAGGTTTAAACTCGTTGGCCCAACAGCTACTATTCGTCTGAATTCAAACTAATTTGTGTATGCCATGCCTGTAATCACTCTGCCCGACGGCAGCCAGCGACAATTTGATCACGCCGTGACCGTAGCCGACATAGCGGCCGATATTGGTCCAGGACTTGCCAAGGCGGCTTTGGCTGGACGGGTAGGCGAAAACGTCGTCGACACCAGCTTCCTCATTGAGCAGGACTCGGACCTTGCAATCATCACTGCGCGAGACGAAGAAGGACTCGACGTCATTCGTCACTCAACGGCCCACTTGATGGCAATGGCCGTCAAGCAGCTGTTCCCGACTGCGCAAATTACCATCGGTCCGGTCATTGAAGACGGGTTCTTCTACGATTTTTCATATGAACGCAGTTTCACGCCAGAAGATCTGGCGGCCATTGAAAAACGTATGGGTGAACTGGCCAAGGAAGATCTCGCGGTTACTCGCAGCGAGCTAAGCCGTGATGACGCTGTGGCTTATTTCAAAGGCGAGGGCGAACACTATAAAGCCGAGATCATTGAGAGTATTCCAAGTGACGAGGCCATTGGTCTCTACGGGCAGGGCGACTGGAAAGACCTCTGCCGAGGTCCTCACGTGCCGAGCACGGGCCACCTGAAAGCCTTTAAACTGATGAAACTGGCGGGCGCCTACTGGCGCGGCGACTCCGACAACGAAATGCTTCAGCGAATCTACGGCACTGCATGGGGTGACAAGAAAGCGCTTAAGGCGTACCTGCATCGACTCGAGGAAGCCGAAAAACGAGATCACCGCAAGTTTGCAACTTCGCTGGATTTGTTTCACCTCCAGCCCGAAGCACCCGGCATGGTGTTCTGGCACGACAAAGGCTGGCGTCTGTATCGGGCGATAGAAAATTACGTTCGCAGCAAGCTTAGCGATAACGGTTACGAGGAAGTGCGCACACCGCAAATTCTCGACCGCTCGCTGTGGGAAAAGTCGGGTCACTGGGACAAGTACGCCGAAAACATGTTTACCACCGGATCGGAGAAACGGGACTACGCCGTTAAGCCGATGAACTGTCCGTGTCATGTTCAAATCTACAACCGTGGCTTGCACAGTTACAAAGACCTGCCAATTCGCATGGCTGAGTTTGGTTCATGCCACAGAAACGAAGCGTCCGGGACGCTGCACGGCCTGATGCGCGTGCGGAATTTTGTTCAGGACGATGCGCATATCTTCTGTACGGAAGACCAAATTCAGGACGAAGTGGCACAATTTATCGAACTTCTTCACGAAGTGTATGCCGACTTCGGTTTTACCGACGTCATTATTAATCTGTCGACACGCCCGGAAAAGCGGGTGGGCGAAGACGCACTGTGGGACAAAGCCGAGGAAGCGCTCGAAAATGCGTTGAACACGCTCAATCTGGACTGGTCACTACAGGCCGGAGAGGGTGCATTCTACGGCCCGAAGATCGATTTCTCGCTGAAAGACAGTATTGGACGGGTTTGGCAGCTCGGCACCATGCAGCTCGATTTCTCTATGCCCGGACGTTTGGATGCCCAATACGTCGATCGGGACGGCACCAAGCGCACTCCGGTGATGCTGCATCGCGCAATTCTGGGTTCGCTGGAACGATTTATCGGTGTTTTGCTCGAGCATTACGCCGGAATTCTGCCTTTTTGGTTGTCGCCCGTGCAGTGCGTTGTGATGGGAATTACAGACCGTCAGGACGAATATGTGAAAAAAGTAGCCGAATCGTTGAAAAAACAGGGATTTCGAGTCGATTTAGACTTGAGAAACGAGAAAATCGGGCTTAAAATCCGCCAGCACTCGGTACAGAAGATTCCGTACCTGCTTGTAGTGGGCGACCGTGAAATGGAAAATGGCACGGTAGCGCTTCGAGCGCAAAACGGTGATGATCTGGGTTCGCAGTCCGTAGAGGCTGTGCAGGAACTATTTACCGATCTGGTTGCCAAACGCAGCCGTGTATAACTTAGGAGTAATAAGATAGCTTCGATGAATTCATCAAAACGTACTCGGCGTAATAAAGATATTACGGCGCCGCAGCTACGAGTGATAGACGCCGAGGGTGAGCAGCAAGGCATAATGAGCCTGGCCGACGCCCTCGAATTTGCGCAAGGCCTGAGCCTCGACCTCGTTGAGGTGTCGCCAAACGCTGAACCGCCCGTCTGTCGCGTTATGGACTACGGAAAATTCTTGTTTGAAGAAAACAAGAAAGCTCACGTAGCAAAGAAAAAACAAAAGCAGATTCAGGTTAAAGAGATCAAGTTTCGACCCGGCACGGAAGAGGGCGATTACCAGGTCAAACTGAAGAAGCTGATTAATTTTTTAGAAGGTGGCGACAAAGCCAAAGTCACGCTGCGTTTTCGCGGACGTGAAATGGCTCACAAAGACGTCGGAATGGCTATGCTGAAACGTGTAGGCAAAGATCTCGACGAAATCGCCTCAGTGGAGCAACACCCGAAAATGGAAGGCCGTCAAATGGTCATGGTGTTTGCCCCCCGCAAGAATTAGTTTCAGCCGCTTCGGCGTTTGAAACCAATGCAGTACCGCTAGATACTTTAAAAATACAAAAGCAACTGTGCGGGGCAGCCCGGCAGTTCACCTGATCACCCCGTACTGGTGGTGGCAGGTCAAAACGGAGTAAGTCATGTCTAAGATGAAGACGAATCGGGGCGCCGCAAAGCGCTTCAAACGCACAGGTAAGGGCGGCTTCAAGCGCAAGCAGTCTCACCTTCGCCACATCCTCACCAAAAAGAGCAGCAAGCGAAAACGTCATTTGAGATCCACTGAGCAAGTAGCCAAGTGTGATGTTAAATCCATTCGTCGTATGTTGCCGTTCGTTTAAGGGAGAGTTGAGATGGCTAGAGTAAAAAGAGGCGTCATCGCAAGAGCACGCCACAAAAAAGTTATAAAAAAAGCGAAAGGCTATTACGGCGCACGTCGTAATGTTTATCGCGTAGCGAAACAGGCCGTTATTAAAGCCGGTCAGTACGCTTACCGCGATCGTCGCAACCGCAAGCGCGAGTTCCGCGCGCTGTGGATTACCCGCATTAACGCAGCAGCCCGTATGCACGGTCTGTCGTACAGTCGCTTGATTGACGGCCTGAAAAAGTCAGCTGTTGAAATCGATCGCAAAGTACTGGCTGATATCGCTGTATTTGATCCAGAAGGTTTTGGTGCTATTGCCGAACAAGCCAAGTCTGGACTTTCACAGTAGTAGTAAGCTGAAGCGCTAACGCGTTTCGAACATTACGTTTACGAGAAGGGAAAGACCTTGGTCTTTCCCTTTTTTTGTTTTAAGGAAACATCGTGCAGGAATTAGATCAGGTAGTCGCTGCGATTACCGCCAAAATTGATGCTTCGAATGAATTGACCGAGCTTGATCAAGTGCGTGTTGAAGCATTGGGGAAAAAAGGTGAGCTAACCGCCATGCTGAAAACGCTGGGCAAGCTTCCTCCCGAAGACCGTCGCGAAGCAGGCCAGCAAATTAATGTGGCCAAGAATACGGTTCAGCAACTCATTGGCGCGCGCAAAGAACAGTTGCAGAATGCCGCTGTGAACGCGCGCATAGAAGCCGAGCGAATTGACGTTACCCAGCCCGGAACGGGTCAGGACCGCGGTGGACTGCATCCTGTTACGCGCGCCAGACATCGCATTGAAGTGCTGTTTCGGGGCATGGGCTTCGACGTAGACGCTGGCCCTGAAATTGAAGACGACTTCCACAATTTTGAAGCGTTGAACATTCCTGGCCACCATCCGGCTCGAGCCATGCACGATACGTTCTACTTCGATAGCGGTATGTTATTGCGAACACATACCTCACCGGTTCAAATTCGTGCCATGGAAAACGGCGAGCTTCCGATGAAGCTCATTGCTCCCGGACGTGTTTACCGCTGCGATTCCGACTTGACTCATACGCCTATGTTCCACCAGGTCGAAGGGCTAATGGTCGATAAAGGCGTGAGCTTTGCCAATTTAAAATCGGTGCTTCACGAGTTCTTGCAGAATTTCTTTGAGCGCGATTTGAAAGTGCGTTTCAGGCCGTCCTACTTTCCGTTTACCGAGCCGTCAGCGGAAGTGGATATGCAGTGCGTCATGTGTAACGGCGAGGGTTGTCGCGTGTGTTCCAATACCGGCTGGCTGGAAGTACTTGGCTGCGGCATGGTTCACCCAAACGTGTTTAAGCACATGAAAATTGATCACAACGTTTACTCCGGCTACGCCTTTGGCATGGGCATAGAACGCCTCGCCATGCTCCGATATCGGGTAAACGATTTACGTTTGTTCTTTGAGAACGATCTCGATTTCCTCCAGCAGTTCAGTTAAGTGAGTGGTAGTAAACTATGTTAGTAAGTGAATCCTGGCTGCGGGAACTCGTTAACCCGGAGCTGACAACTCAGGAACTGGCCCACCAAATTACAATGGCGGGGCTTGAGGTTGATGGCATTGAGCCGGCTGCACCGGAATTTAAAGGTGTCGTGATTGGGCGCGTGTTAAAAACCGAGCAGCATCCTGACGCCGAAAAGCTGAAGGTCTGCACGGTTGATATTGGAGAGGACGAGCCTTCCAGTATTGTGTGCGGCGCGCCCAACGTTCGCGAGGGTCTTACGGTAGCTGTTGCTACGGTGGGCGCGCGTCTGCCCGGTGGGGTGAAAATTCGCAAGGCAAAACTTCGCGGTGTGGTTTCTTTCGGTATGATCTGCTCGAGCCGTGAGCTTGGACTTGGCGACGAACATGACGGCATTATGGAATTGCCTGCTCTCGACATTGGCAGCGATTTCCGAGAGGCGTATCAGCTAAACGACCAGGTTATTGAGATTGGGCTTACCCCAAATCGCGGCGACTGCCTCGGAATTTACGGGGTGGCGCGCGATGTCGCTACGCTAAACCAAATGTCATTCGAGGCACCAAAGGCGCCGGCTGTTGCCGCAACCGTTGAAGACTCAATCGCCATTCATCTGGACGCTCCCGAATTCTGCTCGCGTTATAGCGGTCGCGTTGTTCGCAACATTCGTACAGATGCCAAAACACCCGTGTGGATGGTTGAGCGTTTACGTCGTGCCGGTATTCGCGCTATTCATCCGGTGGTCGACATCACAAACTACGTCATGATTGAAAGCGGCAAGCCAATGCACGGTTTTGATTTGGCAACCATGAAAGGGGATGTACGCGTACGACTGGCCGCTGAGGGTGAAAAACTCACGTTGTTAGACGGTCGCGAAATAACCCTCGGTCCTGACCTTCTTGTCATTGCCGACGACAGCGGTGCCAGAGCTCTCGGCGGCATCATGGGTGGGTCCGATTCAGGTGTGAGCGACGACACCACGGACGTCTTTTTTGAGAGCGCGTACTTTGATCCGTTGAACATTGCTGGTAAAGCAAGACGATTTGGTTTGCACACCGATGCGTCGCATCGCTTCGAGCGCGGTGTGGACCCTGATTTATGCGTTGATAGCATTGAGCGCGCTACCCGGCTTCTGCTGGATATATGTGGCGGCGAGCCTGGCCCTGTTGTCACTCGCGAAGTGACAGAGCACCTTCCTGTGGCCGCGCAGATTACACTGGAACATGAGCATCTTGAACGACTTATTGGAAGGTCTTATGACAAAGCCGAGGTCACCACGATCTTCTCGGCTCTGGGTTGCGACGTCAGTGAAACCGATGGTGGTTGGACGGTGAAAGCGCCGAGCTATCGTTTTGATCTGAATATCGCTGAAGACCTCATCGAAGAGGTTGTGCGAATTCACGGTTACGATGAGGTTGAGGCGACAGCCGCCGTTGCCCAGCTGAATATGAGCGAAGCGAGTGAGACGCAGGTCGATATCATGCGCGCACGTGACCTGCTGGTGGCACGGGGCTATTTTGAAGCTATTACCTATTCGTTTGTCGATCCCAAATGGCACTCTATTTTGGTGCCCGATGTAGAGCCGCTTCCGCTGGCTAATCCGATCTCGGCTGATCTGTCGGTGATGCGGGCCAGTCTGTTGCCTGGTCTGTTGGCAGCGGTCAAAAAGAACTTAAGCCGACAAAAGGCGCGCGTGCGTTTGTTTGAGAATGGTTTGAGGTTTATCCCACAAGATTCTGATATTGAACAAAAAAATGTGATCGCCATTATCGCAACTGGGCCGCGATATGCGGAGCAGTGGGGTATGGACAAGCAGGGGGTTGCCTTTTTCGATGTAAAGCAGGACGTAGAGACACTGCTCGCAATGGGCGGCCCTGACCGCGATGTGCGGTTTGTCGCTGACTCCCACCCCGTGCTTCATCCGGGTCAGTCAGCCCGGATAACCTTAGACGGTAAAGAGGCCGGCTGGCTGGGTGTTATTCACCCGCAAGTCGCCGCTGACGTGGAAATAGACGAAACAGTTGTTTTCTGTGAGCTGTTGGAAGAG